>JAZKCG010000053.1:50594-69842 GCA_040388175.1 Bacteroidota bacterium
TTTTAGGGTACCACTGATCGTAGCATCACCGTGGAGCAAGGGCGGGTGGGTAAACTCAGAAGTTTGCGACCATACCTCTACGCTACAGTTCCTGGAGAATTTCCTATCGCATAAAACAGGCAAGAAAGTGGTAGAGCCAAATATATCCGACTGGAGGCGCACCGTTTGCGGCGACCTGGCATCTGTATTCAGGCCCAATGATGCGAAAGCCGGTAAGCTTCCTGCCTTTGTAATAAGGAACAATTTTTTAGAGGGCATCCATAAAGCAAAATTTAAGGGCCTGCCCGCCAATTTTAAATTACTGTCGCAACAAGAGGTTGCCGAGGTTAACCAGCATCCGCATAACTCACCGCATTTGCCACAACAAGAAAGCGGCGTTAAACCATCGTGCGCATTGCCTTACCAGTTGCATGCCGATGGTAAGTTAAATACAGCTAAGACCGCTTTCGAGATTACATTAAGATCAGGTAACGAGCTGGGTAACGCGGCAGGTTCGCCATTCATAGTTTATGCACCGGGTAATTATAAAAGCTTAGACGGCGATGCGTTTACCCCGCTACGAAACTGGACATACGCCGTTAAACCCGGCGATAGTTTAAGTGATGCATGGCCGATAAATGAATTTGAAGACGGCCATTATCATTTGCGGTTATACGGGCCTAATGGTTTTTACCGCGAGTTTAAAGGCGGGCATACCGAGCCGGAAATTGAGACCGAGTTGAACCACCAACGAAATCGCCTTAATAAAAAACTATTGACCGGTAATATTGAGCTTGCCATCAATAATGGAAGTAAGAAAACGCATACCATCACTTTAACAGATAATGCCTATAAAACTGGCATACAGAAAAAAGTGGTTCTGGGTACAGGTAAATCAACTTTTGCGGTTGATCTTACCAAAAGCCTGGGATGGTATGACTTTACCATCCGGGTTGAAGGAGTTAGCGGCTTTGAGAAAAGATTTGCAGGCCGTGTAGAGACTGGCAAACCGGGATATACTGATCCTTATATGGGCAGGGTAGTTTAATCCGCAACATATACTTTTTACAAAAGCATTCGGCAAATAGTTGGCTGGATGCTTTTCTTTTTATGGGATGAGCTATAATTAAAGTAAGATATCACACCTAATGTTTGCACTTTAGTTGCCCCTAACACATATTTCGATTATATTTCCCAATTAAATGTGAACTATTAACCAATAATTACGTTACAGCTTTTTTGATTTGTTGAGATCGGTGGGGACTTTTATATTATTTAGCCGGAAATATTTGTTGTGTTGCGCTTGCCTTTTGGTATCTGTTTGCTGTTTTGCACAGCGAACCAGTATCAGCGGAAAAGTTCTTGATGCCGAAACCGGCCAACCTGTGTCGCGGGTTAGTGTGACTTTTACTAACACCCATACCGGCACAAGTACTGATAGCCAGGGCTGGTTTAAGTTATCTGCCATGGGTTCTTTTTTACATGTTACCATCTCTGCCATAGGTTATCAGACATTAGAGAAAGCCATCGCGCCAGGAACAATCAACGAAGTACAAATCAAACTGGCTAAAAGCCAGACTGTTCTGAAAGAAGTATCTGTAAGAGGCCGCAGCAAGCCTTATCGTAACAAGGGCAATCCCGCGGTCGAACTGATTCGCCGGATCATCGCCAATAAAGACTCCAACCGGGCACAAAGCGCAGCTTACCTGCAATATGACCAATATGAGCGCATAGGGCTTACCATGTTTAGTATCCCACCGCCATTGCTCAATACCTTTTTGTTCAAGCCTTACCGTTTTATGATAGATACCGTAAACGGCAAACTATCCGCAGATGTGTACCTCGCCGAAAAACGGTTTAAGCACTATGACCGCCGCGACCCTGAAAAGTCCATACAGATACTGGAGTCGCAAAAAGAAAGTAATATCATTAAGTTCATAGATACGGCGGGGCTTAATATGTATCTCAACAGGCTTTACGGTAATACTATCGATATTTATCAGAATAATATCTTTGTGATCAACCGCCAGTTTCTAAGCCCCATAGCAGATCACTCGCCCGATTTTTATAAATTTTTTATTACCGATACGATCAGAACCGGCAAGGACAGCCTGGTAGAACTGAGTTTTGTACCCCGTAATAAAGGCGATATCCTTTTTGAAGGCCACTTGCTGGTAACCCTTGATGGCCGCTATGCAGTAACCTACTGCGAACTTAACGTTAACGGGCAGATCAATATTAATTTTCTTCGGACGGTGAATATCGGCCTTAACTTCCAAAAACAACCTAACGGACGCTACTTCCTTACAAAAAGCGATGTCAAAGCCGATTTTGGTATCCTTAAGAACAAAGGCTTTGGGGTAGCTGGCGAGCGGGCTGTTTATTATTCAAACTATGTAGTCGACACACCGAAAGATCCGGCCTTTTACAAGGGCAAGAGTGAGCAGGTTTTGACCGACCTTAACCGGCCCGATAGTACCTGGCAGCAGCAACGCCCGGATACCTTGCCTAAAAAACAGCTGCTTTTTTATCAGAATGTTGTCAAGCTTGAAAAAATGAAGTCGTTTAAAACGGCTACCTGGCTGGCTGCCACACTTACCAGTGGTTATGCCGATGCCGGAGTTTTCCAATTTAACCTTAACAACATTTTTGCTTTTAGCAGCCTGGAGGGATCGCGTTTTGCAATAGGTGGACGTACTACGCCCCAGTTTAATAAAACCATTTATTTTGAGGGTTATATAGCTTATGGCACTAAGGACAATAAGTTTAAAGACAATGCCAATATTTACTATTCTTTCAATAAAACACCTTTTTACCGCTTCCCTAATAATTACCTGAAGCTTAGCCAGCAGTACGATATTTCGCAGCCGGGTAGTAATTTTTCGAGCGGTAATTTCCGGTCGCCTTTGTCATCGTTCCAAAGCGGCACCAACAGCTATTATTTTTACGCGCAAACGTATAAGGTTGATTATATGAAGGAGTTCGATAACCATTTTTCGTTCGACATTGGCTTTAATCGTCGCGACCAGCAAGCTACCGGGGCCCTTTCTTATACGATGAACAACGCGCAACACACGCCTGTAGACCGCATTGTAACCAGTGTGGCAGCGCTTTCTTTACGGTATGCCCCGCATGAACAGCTTTACCAAACAACTAACGACCGCCTGGTAGTACATAATAAATACCCTATTTATACACTGCAAGTTAACCAGGGCCTTAATGGTGTGCTAAACGGATCATTCAAGTTTACCAGTTTTACGGCCAGCATTGTTAAGCGTTTATTTATGTCGCAATTGGGTTATGCTGATATTACTTTACTGGGGAACCAAACCGTCAGCAAGTTGCCTTTCCCATTGTTAAATGTCGCCCCGGCCAACCAGGCTATTATTTATGACCCTGACGCTTATAACCTGATGCACTATTTAGAGTTTGTGAGCGATCATTACGTAGGCTTTAACTATACCCAAAGTTTCAAGGGCTTTTTCTTAAATAAAGTTCCGCTCATTAAACATTTAAAATGGCGCGAATACCTGTCGTTTAAGGCGCTGTATGGTGGTTTACGTGCAGAGAACAACCCTAAGTTAAGCACCGGATTGTACGATTTTCCGGCTGCGGCAGCAGGTGCTACAGGAACCTATGCGTTAGGCAATACCCCTTATATGGAAGCCGGCGTAGGCATAGGGAATATCTTTAAATTATTACGGATAGACGGCATCAGGCGGCTTACTTACCTAAATAATCCGGGCGCTTCTAAATACGGGGTTAAATTTACGGTAGATATTAGTTTGTAGCAAGGTGCTACTAATAGCTGAAGTTATATTTTATAATTTTATTTGATCTTTATAAGAATATCAGCGCCTAAAAATTATGACCTCTCAGGAACAGCACATGCAGGAATATGAGGTATTACAATGCCAATATCTTGCAGAAGCCGAACAAATGTTCGGCCCTAAAATAGCCTATGGATATGTTGGCCTGGCGTATCATAAATTTGCACCCCGTACCTTACTTTACAGCAAAGACACCACAACGGGTAAAAGCTTCTTCCAGGTAGAATTGTACCGCAAAGCACTTGATGATCGTAAAGATGGTATCTTTCAATTGTCGCATGAAGTGGTACACCTTATTTCGCCGGTCGAGCAAACGGAGGGTAATGAAGTGAACTACCTGGAAGAAGGCATGGCTACCTACTTTTCTAAAATTATAACCGAGCGCGAAACCCGGGATTATGATCTTTGTGTATCAGCCTTGAGTAAAAGCCCCAAATATCTTAAAGCTTTTCTGCTTTACACGTCGCTGATCAATGCAGACAAAAACGCGGTAAAAAAGCTAAGGGCAATTACCCCGGTAATAGCTAATATTAAAGCTGAAGATTTTATTAAGGCTGGTTTAAGGGTCGATGAGAAACTTATTGAGGTTTTGCTGGCCAAGTTTTAATTATCCATAAAGATGAGGTGATAATAACACCGGCCACGTATCATCTTTTCAATAACGACCACCCTTTTTTAGCTGCTGTTATGATTCCGACAACGATCAAACCGGCGACCAATCCTATAGCGAACTCTTTTATGATAGATGGTAGGTTAGGCAATAAATGATGCAGTGATTCGCTATTGTGAACAAATATCCCACCGGCAACCAGGATCAGCGCGATTGTGCCGACAACGCTCAGTATCCTGATAATAACAGGTAACGACCTTACCAGTAAAAACCCGAGAGCTGAAAAGATACTTTTATCAGGAAAGCGTTTGATGAGTTTATAACCGGCATCATCCATCCGCACAATAATGGCTACAATGCCATAAACACCTATCGTTGCCAGTAACGCAACAGCCGAAACAGTTATGATCTGTATTGGCAGGCTATTTTCTGTAACAGAACCTAATGCGATAATCACGATCTCGATAGACAAAATAAAATCAGTGGTTATAGCCGATCTGACTTTTGTTTTTTCGGTATCCTGGTCGTTTTGCTCATGGCCTGCAACTACCAGATGTGCGGCTTTGGGCCGGTGAAAAAAGTATTCGATCACTTTTTCAACGCCTTCATAAGCCAGGTAAGCACCCCCTAAAACCAGGGCGATCTTAATAGCAATCGGAAAAAACACATTTAATAGTAAAGCTATGGGAACAATGATCAACTTATTGACCAGCGAACCTTTTGTGATAGACCAAAGCACAGGCAGTTCGCGCGATGATAAAAAACCGGTGGCTTTTTCTGCATTTACAGCCAGGTCATCGCCTAATATGCCTGTAGTTTTGGTCGCCGCTATTTTAGTGGCCACCGCAACATCATCCATCAAAGCGCCAATATCGTCTAACACTGCAAAAAAACCCGATGCCATATTTACAAATAGTTAGTTAAATATATAAAGCACGATAATACAAAATTTAGAAATATATTATCTTTAAAAATGCAGCACCAAGAATTTGAACCACCTGAAGAGCTACGAGATGCCATAAAGTGTTTTTGGCACAACAAAAGAGACTTTGTGGAACAAGAATCAAACTTTGAGGTACAACCTGATGGCTATGCCGAAATTATTTTTTATTTCGGAAGCCCAATTAGCATCGCCAACAATGGAAGCTTACAACCATTGCCGTCACCGTTTATGATGGGACTACTCAATCAACCGGCCATTTTTTACGCCGAAAACTGTTTAGAGATCATTGGTATCCGGTGCTTTCCGTGGACCGTTTTTGATTTACTTGGCCTACAGCCCGGTAAAGACGGGGTACGTACATTTGAGCATCCAATCGCAACACTTCAACCTGCGTTAAACAAGTTAATTCATGATGATAGGGTAACCGAAGCGCTGGCCTTGGTAAAACAGTATTTCCTGGATGCACGGTCTGGAATTGCTACCAGTAGTATGCTATACAAAGCCGGAGTTGCTATGAACGGAGCAAAAGGCACCCTGCCGGTAAGCCGGGTAGCGGCAGCGGCGCATGCAACCGTCCGTACACTGGAAAGAAACTTTAAGCAATCTTCCGGCTATAGTGTTAAAGATGTTTCTGGCTTGATGCGTTTTGAGCAGGTACGGAACCATTTATGGATGCACCCGGAATCTAACCTTGCCGGTTTAGCTCATGAGCTGGGTTATACCGATCAACCGCATCTAAGCAGAGAGTTTAAACGTTACAGCGGCACTACACCGGCAGCATTCGCGCGCGCGGCAAAGAAAAGGAAGCTCGATTTTGTCGCTTTTATACAATCCTGACGCGACAATATTATTGAATTTTGTGTTTCAATTATTTACCATGAAAACACAAAATCATTCCATATACGATGTTATCATTTCGGGCGCAGGCCCTGTAGGCTTGTTCCTTGCCTGCGAACTGTCTTTGGCCAAGTGCTCAGTACTTATTTTAGAAAAAGCGGTAGATCCGCATTCGTCATTGAAGCAGGTTCCTTTCGGAATTAGAGGGCTCTCAGCACCAACTATTGAAGCGCTTTACCGCCGTGGTTTGCTCAATGAACTTGAACTATATAAACGTCTTAAAAGCCCGCACCAAAACGCCGGGCAAGGGGCGCGTCGCCAGGTTGGGCACTTCGCCGGCATTCCGTTTCATGAGGGTGATATTGAGCGCTCACAGTGGAAATACCGCCTGTCAAGTTCGACCGAAACCAGTTTAATTTCTGAAATGCAGGAACTTGAAACCATATTTTCTCGCCGGGCAGCGGATCAGGGTGTAACAATCAAACGCGGAATTACTATTACCGGCTTTTATCAAACAGAAGATAGTGTAACTGTTCTGTCGGGCGACCAGTCTTTTCAAGGTAAATGGCTGGTGGGTTGCGATGGAAGCCGGAGCGTTGTCCGCAAGGCAGGCGGTTTTGAATTTGCCGGGACCGAGCCGGAGTTTACAGGTTACTCGACAAAAGTTGATCTGATCGATCCGGAAAAACTCAATCCGGGTCGAAACATTACACCAACAGGCATGTACCTGCAATCGCAACCGGGCTACCTGATGATACAGGACTTTGATGGTGGCGCATTTCATAATTCTGAAAAGCCAATTACGCTTCAACACGTACAGGAAGTATTGCGTCGCGTGTCTGATACAGATGTTACTATCAGCGCCCTGCATACCGCAACCAGCTGGACCGACCGGGCACGGCAGGCCACAGCCTACCGCAACGGGCGCGTACTTTTAGCCGGTGATGCCGCACATATACACGCGCCATTGGGTGGACAGGGGCTTAACCTTGGATTGGGCGATGCCATGAACCTGGGCTGGAAGCTTGCGGCAACCATCCATAACGAAGCTCCTGAAGGCTTATTAGACAGTTATTATACCGAACGTCATCCAATTGGGGCACAAGTGCTGGATTGGTCGCGCGCGCAGGTTGCTATTATGAAACCTGGCCTTCATTCACGTGCGCTGAACGCGATTATCCGCGATTTGATGGACACACGCGATGGCGCCACCTATTTTGCCGGACGGGTATGGGGTATTAATACGTATTATGACCTCGATGGAAACCACCCGCTGGTAGGCCGCAGCGTTCCGAACTTTGAGTTGGAGAATGGTGCAACTATTGGCGGGTTAATGCACGACGGCAAAGGCGTATTACTTGATTTTGATAGCAATGCTTCCCTGCAAACTTTAGCCGATGAGTACGACCAAATGAAGTACGTGTCGGGCAGGGCGAAAGAACAATTAGGTTTAACTGCCGTACTGATACGACCTGATGGAATAATTGCCTGGGCTTCTGACAGCGAACCCGATCTCAGCGAACTACGAAGGGCAGTAGATAATTGGTTTATTAGTAATAAATGAACCGGCATTAAAAAGCCTCAGCCAGGAAAATTCTGGCTGAGGTTTTTATAAAATGCTTGTTATTTTGCACTATTCATCCTTAGGCTCCCAAAGCTCAATAATGTTGCCTTCGGGGTCGACTATATGTACAAACTTGCCATAATCATACTCGGCTATTTCATCAACAATAGTCACGTTGTCTTTTTTCAGTTCATCCACCAATGCAACAAGGTTTTCTACCCGGTAATTGATCATAAAAGGCTTTGTAGACGGATCGAAATATTTCGTATTCTCAGGGAACGTACACCAGGATGTAGATCCTTGCTTCGACGGGTCATCTACCTGCAGCCATTCAAATGTCGTCCAGTATTCGCTGCTGGGTAATCCAAGGTTTTTGGTATACCAATCATTCATGCCTTTTGGGTCATTGCATTTAAAAAATACGCCGCCCAGGCCGGTTACTTTTTTCATATTGGTCAATTTTATTATCACCTACGCGTTTACTGATAAGATGATACACAATACTAACAAAACGAGGCGATTATCGCAACATCAAAAAAAGTTCTAAAATTGTCTTGAAAAGAAAAAGGTCAACCTTATAAAGTAGTTGACCCTGATGTTAACGCGGCTTTATTTGTGTGCTACCGCCGCGCTTGATGGGCCAGCTAACTGCAGCAATGAGGTTGATTTAAACCCAACAATATTTGCCCATCGATTAAAGTCGGCAAATGTGTAATCAAATCCTGTTCCTGTTTCAATAAGCATATTCAAGCTCATCATCATACCAAAAACGTTTTGCTTTCTTTCATCATCTATTATGCCCTCAATAGCTACAAATGCTCCGTTAGCGGGAAGTGCGTCGTAAGCTTTTCTCATTAATGCTATTTTATTTTCTTCGTCCCAATCGTGCAGAATATTTCCCATTACAACAACATCAGCATTGGGTATTGGCATAGTAAAGAAGTCGCCGCTTGCCGCTTTTACACGCGCTGATAACCCAAATTGCTGTATGGTGGCATTTGCAATAGGCTCAACCGGCGGCAGGTCAAAACTTGTACAGTGCATATGGGGGTTATACTTTGCAACCATAAGTGAAAGCAACCCGGCCGAACCGCCTACATCAATCAGCGTTTTATATTTTGTGAAGTCAAATTTCTGAGCAAAAGTCATAAAATTACCCATCTGGATACCGCTCATTGCATTGGTAAATTCCTTTAATTTTTCGGGGTCCTTGTATATCAAACCGAAAAAATCCTCGCCCCGTTTCGCTTCGTTTTGCGGAAGCCCGGTAAGCAGCCCTTCGCCCAGGTTGCCCCAAAATTCATATAAACGATTGTTCATCATTTCAAGGATACCGCCAATATATGATGGCTTGTTTTTATCTAAAAATGTATCTGCGTCCACAGTATTTGAATAAATAGCTGTATCCAAAACACCTTCTCGCTTTAAAAACCCAAACACGGTTAAAGCATCTAAAAAATCATAAACATTCCTGTCTGTGCATTTAAACCCTAAAATGTCTTTTACATCTTTGGCTTTCACTGTTTTCTTTTCGGCAAGCTTCGTGAATAATTGAAAACTTACGGCAGTTAAAAGAATTTTTGAGGCCCAAAAGCCGGTGCCAATTTTCATGATGTTTTCAGGCGATGGCTGATTAGTTTGCTGTTCCATTTTTTCCTTATTAATTGTCGGGTTTAATAAATTGGTATTGCCTTCTGGACAATTCTACCAGAGGCGGGTAAAAATTAGGCTATCTAAAATACAGCGATTTAATTTAATATAAGAATAAAAAAAATTATAAATACTTGAGCAAACTGTCAGATAAAGATATCCTCCCGTTGGTTGGAATTTATAATTCTCAAGAAACCATCAGTTCAAATCTCCATGCTTGAAAGCAAAAGCCCCAGATTTCATCTAAAGGCTTTTCAATTTTATTTCCATGCTTGGCATACGGTGGGTCATTTCGTGGTCCTTACACTACAAAATCCGAACTCTTTTATGGTGATTTATTTTTTAGCAGGTTGGAAGAATAATATGATGCAGTGACAATAACAACCAGCTTAATGATTTTATGTAACAGTGACCACCTGCTTTTTTTTGAAAAACCGATCTCTCAGTGATGTCATTTTTATTTCGAAAAGGTTATACTGTAAATAGGCTCCAATAATTGACGACATCCATATAACACTAAACATAATTATTCTGCTTTCATTTCTCAAAAAATGAATTGTAAGAATTATCACCACCGGATGTAGAAGATATAATGAGTAAGATATTAAACTTATAAAAGTTACCATCTTGCCTAAATAGTTAGACTTGTTAATCTGCAGGGCACATAATACTGGTAAAAACAAAGCAATTGAGATATCAATCAAGGTAAACAAACCAGTCTTCGCAAAAAAACCGATATCGCCTACTTTTGGCTGTTTGGCAAAATCATACTTCGAGGTATAATAAGATATGACAAATGACGAAACAAGCAAGATAGTACCCAAAACAAAAAGCCTATTTTTATTTTTTGTCCAGAAATTAATAAAATAATGGTTAATAAATGCCCCTAAAACACCTATTGCAATACTGTCCAAACGTAAAAAAAGCATCTTTCTAAAACCCGAATCCCATTCAAGAGTGTTGGTAAATGATAAGATAACCCTACCCACCAATGGTATAATTATAAAAATAAAAATTGTAGCTAATAAGGAGATAGACTTCTTTTTGAAGAAAACCTGCATCAATATTAGAAATATAGGAAAAAGCAGATAAAACCATTCTTCAATACACAAGCTCCATGCGACGCCAAAAAAACTATTAATTTCAGGCGTTGTCGCATTTTGTAAAAACAACAGATAAGCTACCCATTTTAAACCATGTATATCCGGATGATCTTTTGAAACAAAAGCTAATATTAAATATACTATAAACATCAGGTAATAGTTAGGTAAGGTTCGAAACCATCGCCTTACCCAAAAAACTTTTATGGACGAAAAAGTTGTAACTTTTTCCTTTATATGAGTTTTTATTATGATAGTACCTATCAGCATACCACTTAATACAAAAAAAAACTCAACACCTAAAAATCCTCCTATCCCGACAACAGGATTTTCATTAAACAAAGCGGAGGTGGAATGAACTAATAAAACGGAAATTATAGCTGCAAATCTTAACAAGTCCAGCCCGAAGATTCTTTTATTATCTTGATTCATATTTGCTGCTAATTCGCTAAAGTTTAAAATTATAATATTTTTGATGATATAAGGCGATGCAACAATATACAGGTTATATAAATTAGTATAAAGATCGCAAATATTATAGGCGTGCCGGATTAATTGATTACGACTTATTCACTTTTGTAGCAGGGTTTAATAGCGTTTTCCAACAAACATCACATCCCCCTTGATTTCAATAGGTATCAAAATGTTTTAAGACTGTAAAAGTTTGTTACAAATTGAATCAATGAATTCCCTCAAAGTGCTTCAAATAACATCAAAAAATTATCCGCTATATCATCCCCCATGATGCAAAAAAGCCAGCAATTATTGTCAATTGCTGGCTTTTAGTGGTCCCGACGAGAATATCCTTGTATTCGTAACAAATTGACTTTCAATATTTTATAGTGATTTAAATTTCGTACTCACCGAATTACTCACCGCTTTTTCTGATATAGATTAATTGCAACAGCCTAAATCATTCCCTTGGTCGAACCCGATCTTTTTTACCGTTACTTTAATCGAATTTCAAATTGACATTTTTGTATATCGAACTTTAGCTCATCATTTATTGTTTCAAAATTTTAAACTCAGTTCTGCGATTTAGTTGATGCTCAGCAATAGTACATGCTACTCCGTTCGCACAACGGTTTAAAAGTTTCGTCTCTCCATAGCCTTTAGCCTCGATCCGGTTTTTACTAATCCCTCTTGAGATAATATATTGCACAGCAGATTCTGCCCGCTTTTGAGATAGTGTCATGTTATAAGCATCATTACCCCGACTATCCGTATGCGAGCCCAGCTCGATCCATATAGTGGGGTTATCCTGCATGATCTTCACCAACTTATCTAATTCTATAGCTGCATCTGCACGGATATTCCATTTATCGAAATCATAATAAATATTTTCCAGTAGGATGGCTTTATCTATCTCTATAGTCGCTAAATAAAGATCTTGGTGTAAAGTTGTTGATTCCTGCAAATTCAGGGTACTAACTTTTGCCTCATCACTCCTAAAAGCTGTTTTTTCAGCGGTTAAATCATAATCAGATGCCGCCGCCAGGTTGAATTTAAAAGCGCCATTTTCATCAGTTTCAACTTTCAGTCTGTTTCCATTTTTTTTACTTAGACTAACCAGGGCATTGATTAACGGGGCATGCGTTTCTTTATCATATACTATTCCCGCTAATTGGAAAATCAAAACGCTTATTTTTTTATGGAAACTATATATATCATCATTACCCATTCCATCCATCCTGTCTGACGACAGGTAGCCGGAGGTATCGGATGTGGCTATATAGGCAAAATCGTCTTGTGGCGAATTTACCGGATACCCCATGTTACGCGGTTTCCCCAATGTTCCACTTTTATTGGCTGATTTAAAGATGTCGAGGCCACCCATACCTGCATACCCATCACTGCTGAAATAAAAATCATTGTTCGCGTCAAAATACGGGCTTCGCTCGTCACCGGAAGTATTAATGACCGACAAATTTATAGGCTTATCCCATTGGCCTGCACCATCACGGAAACAAACATACAAGTCTGTTCCACCCTTGCCGCCCGGCATTGTGGACGCAAAATATAGACTTTTGCCATCGCCTGTAATAAACGGATCGCCTACAGACCATTCATTTACGTTATTATATTTGAAGGGGACAGGTGCGGACCATTTTCCCGACATCGCTTCTTTCTTACTACTATAAATCTCTAAATTAATAGTGCCCGGTTTATCTTTAGTATATTGAAGATCATGCGGCACTCTTGTCAATGTAAAATACATTTCCTGGCCATTGGCAGTAAAGCTTGCCGGGCCAACATGATATTCAGTGCCTGCGTTCAATGGAAACAACGTTGCGCTGTCTGTGCGGCTATCAAAGCTATATAAACGCAAATACCGGTTGCCTGTCCAGCCATAAATCTGTTTATCGGGTACTTTGGCTCCGTCAAATTTCAAAAACGGGCGGGATTTCCACTTTATATCCGTTTTCCGGTTATCTCGGTCTGATGAATAAACAACTTTGTCCTGGTATACCGTAGTTCCCCAATCTGAATGTGAGCTGTTTAGGGTCTTTTCATTTTTAATGATATACGACCCGGGGTTTTTCATCCATACCATAGCCGAATCACATGACATCATCCATAAACTTAGCTGCTGCGGGGTTACCGCTTTATTCAACAAAGCATATTTGCGGTATTCGATTTTGGCCTCACTATATTTAGAATTGCTCTGCAGCGCTTTGGCATAACCCAGATGGTCTTCTATGTTACTACCGGACATCCCCGAGGCAATGGCATACCAGCTTTCGGTTTGCTTGTAATTATGTATAAATGAATAACATTCTGCCAGTCGTTCTGCGGGATGTAATGTGGCTTTCTTTTTGTAAGCTTGCTCATATAAGTCTATAGCCTTTTCATAATTGAATAATTCATATTGTGCATCTGCTTCCTTTAAGATGTATTGGGCATTTACCCGCCTTTGCATAGCAACCAGTAAGGTTAGGGTAAGGATAAGGCCGAGTATGTTTTTTTTCATGTTATCAGGATAATTTAAAACTCGTAGTTAAAATGATTGCAAATGCAGCCACCGTATTAATATTTTAATGTTAAAAATTCTTTAATTATCTCTTCGTCAATTTCGGGCCTGCTATTGATAGCCAGCGACACGCTCTCCCCTAAACACATCACATTGATTTTTTTATCTTTATCGCCATTAGTTATGATAAAAAATCCTGCACTTTCCACATCCGTCACCTTGCTAACCACGTCTGCATGGATGATTTCTGTAGAAAACAATATCGGCTGGCCTTTAATGATTACATATTTCCTAAGCATATAAATTCCATTAAAAATACCTCGGGGTTAACATTCTTTGGTTTTTGCGGGGAAAGGTGTAACCTATGGATATTTCATGCGTGCTGCCACTATAACCTTGTAACGGGCCTATCGAAAAATCATAAGCATAACCAATTCGGATATTACTTGATGCCATAATTTGTATAGCAGCTATTGCAGAGTTCTGACTTTGCAGGCTATTTTGCAAATAGGGCTTGTTGTAGAGTTTAACACCCGTTCGGTAAGCCCCGCCTAGCCATAACTTATCCCCCATGATAATAAAAGCATTCAGATCCAGACTGGTCGGCCCGGCCCGGTCATCTTTCAATAAAAAGGATGGCTTTAGCTGAATATCTTCCGATAAGGGAACCAGCATTCCTGCAGTAAGATAAATATGAGGTTTCGGCTGCGGGATAAATTGATAACGGCCTTTATCCAAATATTGAGCAACCAAATTATCAGCCGAAAGCCCCGCATAAAAATAGTTGTTAGAAAAATAAATGCCTACACGAGCATCAGGGACCGCGCTGGTTTGCATACCAACAGGCTGATACATTTCCGGATCATTCGGGTTTAGCAGAGCTCCGTTTATACCAAGCTGCACCATACCGACACCCAAACCTAAGGCAAGTGTTGACGTGCCGTCTGCATTCACTTTTATGCGATAGGCATAATTGGCGTAAGCCGTGAGGTTTCTCTGCGCGCCAAGCTCATCATCCGAGAGTTGCAGGGCAAGCCCTACTCTTCCATCATTCGCTATCGCATCAACTGCAATAGAAGTGGTTCTGGGTGCTCCTTCAACACCAGTCCATTGGTTCCGGTAAAATGCCGATACATTCAACTGCTCTTTATAACCCGCGTATGCAGGGTTAATATATATCCCGTTAAACATATATTGGCTAAACTGTGCGTCCTGCTGCGCCTGCGCCAGCGTGCTGATCAGTTGTAGTACGGCAAAAAATATAAATATCTTTTTCATTCTTTTAGTTTAAGTCAAAAAGGTGTTCTCAACCTGCTTTATACTGATCTGCTTTATTTTCTAAATGTCCTGATTAGTGTAGTATAGCCTTTAAATACCTGCCATTCGCTACCAGCGTTTGCTTTTACCCGCAGTAAATAATAGTAGGTTCCCTCATTTAGCCCTTGGCCTATCCAATCATTTTTATAATGAGATGATCTATAAACCTCATTACCCCACCGGTTGACGATGGTAAGCTCACTTTCTGTGAAAAGCTCTAAGCCGCGGATTTCGAATGTGTCATTAACACCATCGCCATTCGGCGAAAACAGCGTTGGAATAGTCAGCGTCACTTTGCTTAAAATAATAGTGACTGACGCCACGTTAGACCAGTTTCCATTGATATCTTTAACCCTGTAGGTAAATACGTCTGTTCCGATATATCCCTTTGCAGAGGTATAAACAACTGTGCCATCCGCATTAACTGTTAATGTACCGTGTAATGGTTGATCAATGATCTCAATAGTTGAAGGGTCCAAAGGAGCACTCCCCGCCAGATCATCAGTTACGACATTAATGGATATAGGCTTACCCGACTCTGTTGATCCACTATCATTGGTCGCTTTGGGCGACAGGTTTTCTATGACAGTTGTTGTAGCAACGTCATTAGTCAGATCTGTACCTGATTGATCAGTTACTGGCTTACCGTTCGGGTCGGAGGTAGTTACCACAGCCTGGTTACTAACCTGGCCTTTGGCAGCGTCTGCCAGGGTTACTTTATAATTTGCGGTGTAGGTTATTGGAGCTCCGGGAGCCAGGATACCCGAAATAGATATATCCTGATTACTGATCATCGGATCTTTGATCACAATGTTGGTCAGCGTTAAGTTGCCGGTATTGGTCACTACGAATAGGTATCGGATCTCATCTCCTTGTCTAAAAGCTCCGTTTGCACCTGTACCGGCATTGTTTATTGTTTTTACTAATGCCACCTGTCCGCCTGATGGCAATGTACTTGAAGTATAAGTCAATATAACATCGTCAGTAGCTGAACATGACCCGGTTGTTACCGTCCATCTTAACGTTACCGAAGTATTGGGAGATAGCGACATTGTGGCGTTCGGGTCATTTATATCAGAAACGGCGACAGCCGGAGTTCCGGACACAACGCTCCAACTTCCTATCGCACCAGCAATAGCGGACGTGGCCCCTAACGTAAATACACCGGAATTGGATTGAGTTTGTGGGGTTCCGGCTATGGCTATCGGATTTGCGTTAATGGTTAGCGTGACCCCTGTACGGGTAAGGCTGGTACAGGTGCCGTTATTCGATTCGGCATAATAGATCTTTGTGCCTATGGTATTCAATGTAGGATTGCTTACTACATTACCACCGGTAGCCGCATCGTACCAGGTAAGTGTATTACCCGCGCCCACCGTAGCTGTCGCTGTTAATGTTTGAATTGGAGTTGCAGCGCAAACCACCTGATCACCGCCGCTTACCGGGGCTATAGGCCTTGCTGGTTGCGCGGCTATTACCACGTTGATGGCATCTGCAATGCAACTTGTCGCTATTAATTTCATCCTTACGATGTAAGTACCGGGTACAAGGGCGCTAAACACATTGTTTGCTGCAAACGTACCCCCATTATCAATAGAATATTGATATGAGGCATCCACCGGAAATGTAATGGTACCCGTTGCCACGTTACAATCGGGCTGTGTTACTACAGGAGTTCCTGTGGTAGCATTTGGATTGATGGTGACTGTTTTAGCCGGGCTTATACAGCCTATCGCCTGGTTCCTTGCCGTTACATTGTAGGTGCCAGGAGGCAGATTGTCAAATAATGTTGCGCTTTGATAACTAATCCCGTCAATCGAATAATCTATTCCCGCGCCAAGTGGAGAATTAACAGTTAAGCTGCCCGTTGCAATTATGCAGGTAGGCAGAACCGTTGTCACTTCCGGCACGGTAACGATAAAAACATTTACAGGCGAAATAGTTGTGCATCCGGCAGTACTTGTAGCTTTAATGTAGTAAGTGCCTGTTTGGGCAATCGCGCTTGGTGACGTTAAAGGATTTGTTGCCGCCGCGTCCGTAAAATAAGTATAGGAAAGTCCCACGGTACTTCCCAATGTTACAGATGGCGCAGTAAGGTCTACCGTGCTGCCTGCACATACAGGTGCAGGGTTAGTAACGATCAATACCGGAGTTGCGTTTATGGTTAACGTTACCGCTGTTCTGGTTAGGCTGGTGCAAGTGCCGTTGCTTGTTTCAGCATAGTAAGTTTTAGTACCAATTGTATTCAGTATAGGGCTGCTCACCACATTACCATTGGTAGCGGCATCATACCAGGTAATCGTATTGCCCGCACTTACAGTAGCCGTTGCTGTCAATGTTTGAATTGGAGTTGCGGCGCAAACCACCTGATCTCCGCCGCTTACCGGGGTTGTGGGTCTTGCTGGTTGCGCGGCTATTACCACGTTGATGGCATCTGCAATGCAGCTTGTCGCTATTAATTTCATCCTTACGGTGTAAGTACCGGGTACAAGGGCGCTAAATACATTGTTTGCTACAAACGTACTCCCGTTATTAATAGAATATTGATATGCGGCATCCACCGGAAATGTAATGGTACCCGTTGCCAGGTCACAATCGGGCTGTAATACCGTAGGAGTTCCTGTGGTAGGATTAGGATTGATGGTGACTGTTTTAGCCGGGCTTATACAGCCTATTGCCTGATTCCTTGCCGTAACATTATAGGTACCAGGAGGCAGATTGTCAAATAATGTCGCGCTTTGATAATTGGTACCGTCAATCGAATAATCTATTCCGGCGCCAAGCGGAGAATTAACAGTTAAGCTGCCCGTTGCAATTATGCAGGTAGGCAGAACAGTTGTCACTTCCGGCACGGTAACGATAAAAACATTTACGGGTGAAATAGTTGTGCATCCGGCAGTACTTGTAGCTTTAATATAGTAAGTGCCTGTTTGAGCCACCTGGCCTGGTAACGTTAAAGGAATTGTTGTCGCCGCATCCGTAAAATAAGTATAGGAAAGTCCCACGGTACTTCCCAATGTTACAGATGGCGCAGTAAGATCTACCGTGCTGCCTGCACATACAGGTGCAGGGTTGGTAACCCTCAATACAGGAGTTGCGTTTATTGTTAATGTTACCGGGGTTCTGGTAAGGCTGGTGCAGGTACCATTACTTGTTTCGGCATAGTAAGTTTTAGTACCTATCGTATTCAGTGTTGGCGCTGTAACGATGTTTCCGGCTATCGCCGCATCGTACCAGGTAAGCGTATTGCCCGCGCCAACAGTAGCGGTGGCAGTTAATGTTTGTACCGGACTGCTCGCGCAAACTACCTGGTCGCCGCCGCTTACAGGAGCTATAGGGCTTGCATTGATTGTCAGGGTAACTGCTGTTCTGGTAAGGCTGGTACATGTGCTATTATTCGCTTCTGCATAGTAAGTTTTTGTGCCTACAATGTTCAGCGTTGGCGCTGTAACTATATTTCCGCCTATTGCTGCATCGTACCAGGTAATCGCATTGCCCGGGTCTGTGGTAGCGGTGGCAGTTAATGTCTGAATTGGATCGATCGCACAAATGACCTGGTCGCCACCGCTTACAGGGGCTACAGGGCTTGCGTTAATAGTCAGCGTAACCGATGTACGGGTAAGGCTTGTACAGGTGCCGTTGCCAGCTTCTGCATAGTAAGTCCTTATACCTACAGCATTCAGCACTGGCATCGTAACTATGTTTCCGCCTATTGCGGCATCATACCAAGTAATGGTATTGCCCGCATCAACAGTAGCAGTCGCTGTTAAGGTTTGGATTGGATCAGTTGCGCAAATAATTTGGTCGCCACCGCTTACAGGGGCTACAGAGCTTGCGTTAATAGTGAGCGTAACCGCTGTACGGGTCAGGCTGGTACAGGTGCCATTACTCGATTGGGCATAATAAGTTTTTGTGCCTACGGTGTTCAGTGTTGGCGCTACAACTATATTACCGCCTGTTGCTGCATCATACCAGGTGATGGTATTGCCCGCATCTGTGGTAGCAGCGGCTGTTAGCGTTTGAATTGGATTAGTCGCGCAAACTACCTGGTCGCCGCCGGTTACCGGGGCGGTTGGTATGGCATTAATAGTTACCTTCAGGCTTTGGGTTGCAGGGCAAGTGGGTAACACGGATCTGTAAGTAACTATAAGGTTATTTGCCACCCAAAGATTGCTTCCGGTAGATTTCAAGGCCACTAAAATGCTAATGTTCCCGGCCTGGAGATCTGTAGCCGAAACAATACCTTCTACTTTTGGTGTAATTATGGCTCGCCTGGCCACATCACTCAATTGTGTTTCGTAGAGGACCTTATTGGTGGCTGTATTGACAATGCTGATGCGGCCGGTATTTCCCGTTTCTGCTGCTATTTGGGGCGTTAAAGTAATCTCCATGGAAACAAATACATTTCCCGTAATCGACTGTCCATTAGGCAGTGATGTTTGGCCTG
>JAZKCG010000053.1:69852-78342 GCA_040388175.1 Bacteroidota bacterium
GTAAACACTTCATAAGTCTTGCCAGCGGCCCTGGGAATTAAAAAGCTTTGTGCGCCGCCTTGCCAAATTGTAAAGTTCGGGGCTATGCTGGGTACACCAACATACCCGTAATCAGTTGAAGAAAGCAGGTCCGTTAGTTTTGTTCCTGTATTATAAGTTGCATTCACTGACAGCGCCAATCTAGTACCCAAATCAGCCGGATTAACTACACCAGGAATCTCATCATACGCATACAAAGTAGTTAGCCCGGGCGTATTGAATACATCTCCCGGATTATACTTCGTACCGCCTTTATTGATCGCAGTATAATAAGCCTGATTGCCTGATAAATTAGTGCCCGTAATTTGCGGCAGTGTTAATGGCCCGCATGAATTTTGATCTGCTATATTATTAATAACAGGGCTTGCTGTTATGGCAAGTAATACCGGAGTGCGGGTCAGACTGGTACAGGTGCCATTACTTGTTTCGGCATAATAAATTTTGGTGCCAATTGCATTCAGTATAGGGCTGCTCACCACATTACCATTGGTAGCGGCATCATACCAGGTAATCGTATTGCCCGCACTTACAGTAGCCGTTGCTGTCAATGTTTGAATTGGAGTTGCGGCGCAAACCACCTGATCTCCGCCGCTTACCGGGGTTGTGGGTCTTGCTGGTTGCGCGGCTATTACCACGTTGATGGCATCTGCAATGCAGCTTGTCGCTATTAATTTCATCCTTACGGTGTAAGTACCGGGTACAAGGGCGCTAAATACATTGTTTGCTACAAACGTACTCCCGTTATTAATAGAATATTGATATGCGGCATCCACCGGAAATGTAATGGTACCCGTTGCCACGTTACAATCAGGCTGTGTTAGCACTGGCGTTGCCGTGGTAGCATTTGGATTGATGGTGACTGTTTTAGCCGGGCTTATACAGCCTATCGCCTGGTTCCTTGCCGTTACATTGTAGGTGCCAGGAATCAAGTTGTTAAATAGCGTCGCGCTTTGATAATTGGTACCGTCAATCGAATAATCTATTCCGGCGCCAAGCGGAGAATTAACAGTTAAGCTGCCCGTTGCAATTATGCAGGTAGGCAGAACAGTTGTCACTTCCGGCACGGTAACGATAAAAACATTTACGGGTGAAATAGTTGTGCATCCGGCAGTACTTGTAGCTTTAATATAGTAAGTGCCTGTTTGAGCCACCTGGCCTGGTAACGTTAAAGGAATTGTTGTCGCCGCATCCGTAAAATAAGTATAGGAAAGTCCCACGGTACTTCCCAATGTTACAGATGGCGCAGTAAGATCTACCGTGCTGCCTGCACATACAGGTGCAGGGTTGGTAACGATCAATACCGGAGTAGCGTTTATGGTTAACGTTACCGCTGTTCTGGTTGCACTTACGTTAGTTCCGTTCGTGCTTTCCGCATAATAGATCCTGGTGCCGGTTGAATTCCATGCAGGCGATGCAACTACGTTTCCGCCGATAGCCGCGTCATACCACACTACAGTATAACCGGTGGGAGCCGTTGCTGTTGCTGTCAACGTTTGTATAGGAATAATTTGACAGACTATCTGGTCCCCGCCGGAAACCGGGGGCACCGGGATCACGGTGACAAGGTTATATTTGATGTTATTACATCCCTCTGTAGCGGTACCGTTCAAACATTCTATATGGGGGTCTGTCGGGAGTACCGAAGGATCCGGGTTTGTCGCATCAGGATCGGTCACATCCGGCGGGCGCATAATGCTTGCTTCGACATTCAGGTTATTCCCGATGACGGCCGGATTTACCGTTGCGGTGATCGTGAAAACGATGGTGCAATTATTGCCTGATAGATCAAGCAAAGCTGTATAATCTCCTGAAGCGTCTATTGCCGCACTTTTAACAGCAGCACCTACACACGCTGTCGTATAAGTTGCCGCCGTAGTAGCATTTGCCACGGTAAGGCCCGCAGGCAATTTGAATTTAAAGGGAGCCGCCGTTACATCACTGGGGCCATGGTTAACAACCGGAACCGTAAAAGTGACCGTTCCGCCTACAGTTACAGTAGATGATGAGGGAGTTATACTTGGTACTTCCAGGTCTGCTACTTTTGTAGTAACAAGCGCATTCTGGCTAACGACATCTCCCAGGATATAGGTCCAGGTATCCATTGCTCTCACATCTCCATAGAGATTTCCCCATTTATGCCCATTGATATTGCTTGAAATCCCCGAACCACTATTCCCGTTAATTTGCGGGTTTGAAGCCGTGGCCCCGGCAGGAAAATTACTATCGTCCCAATAAACAAAATCTCCGCCTGGTTTTTTCGAGCCATCATCATTCAACTGTTCGATGATAATTCCCAGTACATTGTCTTCTACATCAAGAAATGGAAAATGCACCTCCGCACCTTGTAAGATCACGCTCACATTGATGGTGGAACTACCCGGGGCCGCAAAAGCGCCCGCCCCATCCTTTCCGTCCCATAATACAGTATTATTTCCGGCAACTGCCGAGCCCGTAATCTGCCGGGCCACAAATGGAGCCGGGCCCGTTAAACTGACCCGGTACCCGCCGGCCATATTGGCATTGAACTTAAGCGTAGCACCTTTTCTACTAACCTGTCCAACGGTGCCTTCAATTCCGTTAACAGTGATGCCACTCACTGCCGGCACTACTTTAGGTGCCCTAAGCCAAGTAGTACCTCCAAAATATGGCGAAGAAGCAGGCATACCCGAATCGGGATAGGTATAAAATATTTTATGTGTAAAAGACGATATTCCATCTGCACTTCTCGGATCTTTGATATTGAGGGTTAAACCGATGCCACTTGGTACGGGAACACTTTTATATATTGGTTTTGCGCCGTCGCTGCTATCATCCGTGATCCCTTTGTTGTTGACAAAATAGGCAAAGCCTAATCCTTGTATACCATTGTTATTAACCTGGTAAACATAACCATCATTTGTAAGTACATAAACTGATGAATAATAATTGCCTGCGTTATACATATTCATCACTGTTGTATATGCCCTACCGGGAATCAGTGCTGCACCGTCAGTTCCTATCACGGATATGTCCCATGCCCGAATTGCATGGCTATTGGCATTTTGTCCGCTCCAGTTTGCATTGGCATTTCCACCCACTCCCGCCGTACTGATAGCAACAGTTGACGATACAACTCTCGTTGGCAGCAATTCCACTTTCCAAATTCCTGCCTGCGTTGCGGAAACCAACTGTGTAAACGGTGTATAACCGGTTGTGGTAGCACCCACATTTGGCCCGGCCAACTCCTGGGTACGATTATCAATATGGCCATTAATTACGTCGCCGACTGTTGATGAATATATCGTTCCGTCGGGTGCGGTCAGTCTGATAACCCCAAATCCTATGCCCTGTGCACTTGAAGCGGCGGCAACTGTTTCGCCTGCCTTTGCATAAACATACTGCGTGGCGATCTGCATAAACGGCCAACCGGCAGTAGTTGTATTTGAAGAACTCATTAAAAAAGAGCGTTGGCCGCGCACGGTATTAGGATATAGGTCTTTTGAACCATCAGCGTAGGCCGAAAAACCCGATAATAACAAGATATAGGTAAAACAAACGAAAATGATGGATTTGTAAAATTGTTTCATACGGTTAGGTATATGGAATTGTAATAGCGAGATAATAGATCGAAACTTATAGCAAAGCACATAAATTATAGTGAGCGCCATTTATTTGAATAATCCAGAACATAATTAGGGGAGAAAGAAAGCGGCAATTCAGAAATACATGCATGCCAGAGCAGTAATTAGCTTATTAATTATTGATAAATACATTTAACGGTAGATAGGTCAAATGTAACTTTAGGTTACTTAATTAATTGTAGAGATAGTTCTATTGAGTAGTAGAATTATTTCTACAAACATTACCAGAAGAAAGGCTAAAAAACACGTAAAAGATTTTAAATAATTCAATAGATTAGGGGCAGTTTAAAAACACAGGAAAGAGGCTGAGATTAAATAAAGTAATTGAGGTTAATTTTACTGGTGTGACCTAATTAAAATAGATTAATTATAGCTATTAGGAAATCTATATACCTGTGGTTCAACAAAATTGGGCTATCTATTAAGCGGATAAGAAATCCCCCCTATTAACAAACTTAAATGATCAGCGTCAGGGCCTCGAAAGTTCTGAAGCTATCTGTCACAATTATTAAGACAACCTTGCCGAGACACTAATGAACCGTATAATTTTAATCTGTCTTGTTTTTTCTTCATTAGCGGGTCACGCTCAAAATACCGATTCCTATTCTGTAAAGAACTATACAGATGCGAATGGGCTCCCCCAAAATAGTGTAAAATCAATTGCGGTGGGCGACGGTGGTTTTATATGGCTGGCTACAGAAGCCGGATTGACAAGATTTGACGGAAGTAGTTTTTTTGTATATGATAAAGCTTATACTAATGCCCGTTCCAATCGGATTAAAAATATACAGCGGCAGCTAAGTACCGGAGATTTATATGGATGCTCCGAATATCACGAGCTTATACCCATCCAGGATGGGCACGTTATTTCGAAACCGATACTTTATCATAAGATCTTCCCTATCCCGCAATCCTTTAGTAAAATTGCAAAAGAACTTCCCGACCCGGATAGTATTTACCATTTTGAAAATTTTATTATCCAAACCACTGCAGAAAAATACTATTCGGTAACCAAAGACAATCTTATTTTCAATTACAATAAACAAACACTTGCTATCCCTTTTAAACATAATAGCCGAGGCGTGTTTTTTGTCTCAAATAAAGTGTTGTTTTATATGGATGAAAAAGGAAGCTTCACCATGTTTAATGATGGGAGAAGAAAACAGGTACAATTAACGGGTAATATAGTAAAAGAAAAAAATCTGCAGAATAAGCAGCTGAGAATTTACTGGAACAGCAATACAGACCAGGTATTTATTTGCCTGAATAAGTGCTTATACCTGGTTCAAGTCAGAAAAGACAGTTTAGAAACTAAACTTATACTTAATGATTTTGATTTTAATGGTAAACAAATTATAACAACCTATTATGATGTTATCAATAAAAGACTTTTTTTAGGAAGTATGACGCAGGGGTTATTTGTATTGCAATACCATCTGTTCAGCGCAGACCGCCTTCTAATGTACCCAAACAATAGCGTTACTTATGCACTGTCTCCATATAGCGATAATACTGTGCTATTTGCAAATGGGGATTTAGTATCTACAAATGACAAAGAATTACAACTGCCATTAATTAAGGAAAACAGCAACGGTTTTTCATTAGTTATAGATCAAGATAAAAACATATGGACACAAAAAGATAGTGTAATTTATAAATTTTCGCCAAAAGGCGACAAATTGTTACAATCTTATAATTTCCCACAAAACCTTGCTAGTCTTTATCTGGATAAGCATAATATTTTGTGGATTGGGACAGCTGATGGTATTTATTCTAAAAATTTATCAGGGCCCAATCTACCACCGGCTATTGTTACTCATGTAAAAGACGCGAACTGCCTTTATTTGAAAGATGAAGTAATGTGGATAGGAACGCCAAATGGGTTATATTGTTACAATTCGATTACTAAAAGGCTGTCTTTAATCCCACGATTAGCTACTGTGCACGTACGCAGTATTTATACCAGAAATAAAGAGATGTGGATAGGTACTTATGGCGATGGGTTTTACCTGTACAAGGACAACATTTTAACAAAGATGCCTTTAGATGAGCAAAAGTATCTAAACAATGCGCACTGCTTCCTTGAAGATTCAAAAGGTTTTTTTTGGATCAGTACCAATAAAGGCCTGTTTAGGGTAGCAATTAACGATCTTTTAGCTTATAGTGAACATAAAACGTCAGAAGTATTTTATTTGTATTACGACAAGGATTCCGGTTTCAATACCAATGAATTTAATGGAGGGTGCCAGCCCTGTGGGGCCATATTAAAAAATGGCTTTTTTACATTTCCATCTTTGGTTGGTTCGGTAATGTTTAATCCAATCCTTATCCACCCTGAACTTCCGGACAAAGCTATTTACATTGACAGGATATTGAAAGATGATAAAGAAGCCGGAATCAAGGATACTATTAAGACTACACAAGATTTTTCCAGGCTTCAAATATTTATATCTTCTCCTTATTTTGGGCACCCCAATAATTTAAGTTTCGAATATAAATTTGCAAATGATACCCAATGGACTAAAGTAAATACCAATCAAATTATTATTTTCACTACGCTTCCTTACGGGACACACAACCTATTGATCAGGAAATCAAATGGCTTTGGTTATACCAATTTCGCCTATCATAACATGGTAATCATTGTTAGTCCTTATTATTATCAAACCTGGTGGTTTTATGGATGCGCAGCTCTATTTATTACTGTAGGCCTGATATTTATTTACAAAGCAAGAATACGGATCATTGTAAAACGGAACGAAATACTTGAAAAGTTAATAACCGAACGAACAATTGATTTAGAAAGAAGTATTACAGATCTACAGGAATCGCAACAGCTACTTAAACAACAAACCACATTTCAAAAAAGATTACTTGCCGCTATTACTCATGACATTAAAAGCCCACTAAGGTACCTGGTGCTTACTGGTAAGCGACTATATCAAACCGATGAAGTTATAGACTCAGTTAAGGAAGGTATCCGCGCTATTTATCTTTCTGCAAGCAGCATGTATAATTTCACAGATAACCTTTTAAATTATAGTAAGCTTTTTCTGAACGAAAACGAAATACGTAATGATCATATTAATTTAAAATTATTGATAACAGATAAAATCAATATTTTTTCGGAAATCATTACTTATAATCATATAGCTATCCAAAATAATATCAGAGCTGACATCTATATTGATGCCGATAAAACTATCATATCGGTAATATTGCACAATCTGATAGATAATGCCCTAAAGTACTGCTCTAACGGAACGGTAACCTTTGATGTCTTAAAAAAAGACAAATCTGTTATATTAATCCTGCAGGATACAGGTCGCGGGATGTCTGAGGATATTCTAAAGTGGTTAAATGGGAAGAGCGATCTCATAAATACTGATGGACTTGGCTTAAAAATGGTTTTAGAACTTGCAGCTAAAACCGGGTTGAAAATTCAAGCCGAAAGTGCACCTGATGAAGGTACAATTATCAAACTAACCTTAATTAACAGTCATTAGGGGTTATTCAAAATCAAGCTTGAATTCAGTAATTAATTCCGACACATTCGTAACATTTAATTTCTGAAAAATCCGGTTTTTATGCGTGCTTACAGTAGAAACTTTTAATGCAAGTTTTTGGCCAATGCTGCTGGTC
This sequence comes from Bacteroidota bacterium, assembly GCA_040388175.1. GTDB lineage: Bacteria > Bacteroidota > Bacteroidia > Sphingobacteriales > Sphingobacteriaceae > Mucilaginibacter. The sequence goes on from JAZKCG010000053.1 coordinate 77,154, forward strand.
CGCTCACCGTTTACTAAGAAACTGGCAATTTCAAACTCTCTGTTGGTCAGTTGATCTAAAGAGCTGCCAGATAGTTTAGAATTAAAGTTATCGATCATTTGATTCTGAACTTTCGAACCCAGGTATTTTCCTTTTACCAAAACCCGGATAATTGCCTCCTGAATCTCTTTCTCGGGGGCACTTTTTTCTAAATAACCATTAACTCCTGCTTTAAGATATCTCAAGCCATAAATGTCCTCGCCATAAGCCGAAAAAAGTAAAATCTTAACATCGGATTGTACTTCCTTAATTCGTTCGATCATTTGGAAATTGTTTCCCCCGGGCATATTAATATCCAGAATCAACAAATCTACCTTCTCTTTTTTTAGGCACGTAAGTGTAGTCTCTAAATTGCCTGCATAGGATAGGAGGGCTTTAGGCAAAAAATCTTTAATCATAAAACTTAATCCTTGTTGTATTACAAGATGATCATCTGTTATTAAGATTTTGTATTCTTTATATAAGCGATCCATGTTTTGATAAGGCTTGGCCTCGTTGAAAACAAATCTACAAATGAAGTTTAAATAAACGAATAATTGTTTCGGGGTAAATTAATTAGCCGCCCTAATCGTTTATATAAAATATTGAGAAACGGTTACATGTATACGAGGCCTTAATTTTCAATTAAGATAAACTAAAGGCCAAAAGTCAAAACTCGATTATGGCAATCTTTTAGCCTTTTGCACACCTTTTTTCGAGATCCCAAAGAAATGGATCGATATCTCTTCCAACAGCAATTTCAGACCGCTGGCAATCGATAGTAATCCTTAAATAGACACGGACAGGGCCGGTTTTGTAACATTTAGGTTCTTTAAGGTAAAAGAACAGATTGAAATTAGTACTCATAATATTACTTTTTTAAAGGGTGACAAACTTATGTTTGCAACCCTTTCGAATCAAGATATTTCGCCGTGAAACATACTGATTGACAGCAACTTATTTCAATATTGATGGGTACATTCTATTTTTGAAAAGTACTCTCATATTACTCATCTTTTATAGGAGCAAAACGGGAATTTTACTCCCTTTTTCAAAAAAACAAAAGCCTGCAATAATTTGATTTGCAGGCTTTTATCATGTTTTGATACTGATTTAAGTGGTCCCGACGAGAATCGAACTCATATCTAGAGTTTAGGAAACTCCTATTCTA
>JAZKCG010000054.1:0-47760 GCA_040388175.1 Bacteroidota bacterium
AAATAAATCCTAATTCTGTTACCGAATTACCTAACCCTTACAGCAATGACAAAAATATCTTAGTTACCCTTCTCCACCATATCCCTCATTGCGCCAAAAATGTATTGCCAGTTTTTTTCTGAGTGCTCTTTGGCTGCTTCATCTTTTATGTTATCCTGGGTTATAGTTAATATGGTGCGTCCATCCTGCTCGGCAAGATCGTAACTTACATTTTGATAATTCTCGGGTTTGTCTTCGGTGCTACCCATACTGCTCCAGTAGCTGTATTTTACATATTTACCGGGTATGATATCTAATATCTTCCCGTGGTCACGGTAGGTTTTACCGTCCCATTCGCCGGTCCATACAATATCGCTGCCCTGTTTCCAGTCTGATTGCTGTTGGGTACCAAAAAAGTATTGCTTAACAATTTCGGCATCGGTTAATGCTTTCCAAACTTTGGCCGCAGGTGCTTTAATGCTGATAGTGGTTTTTAAACTGATGCTTGTCATAATTATTATAGATTTATGTTTAGTGTATATCTTTCTATTGGGTGATATTTTAACATTTCTGATTTAATCAATTCAAAATCATGCTCCATGATCTCAAAAAATCCAAAACGAAACGGATAACCCCATGAGGTTTTATTAGGGATAAAATTAAGGTCATCAATTAGCGGGCCAATGGGGGTTTCAACACATTCGTAAAATTGCACATTGCGTCGGTAAGGGATAAAATCTTCGGACATTTTATGCTGATAAATTTCATCATCGGTAGCCTGCCCTATGCCGGTAAAAGCCTGCAATTGCTCATTACCTTTATAACTTTGCTTGGGCGAATAAAATATAACCCAATCGCCGGCCTTGATACGTTTTAACGGGCCTGCCTTGCCATGATTGGCTTGCATAAACCCACCGGCTATGCCATTGGCTAAATGATCTTTTGATACAACGGTTATCCAGTACCGGGGTGATGTTTCCATGCTGTTAATTGTTTAATAGCATAAAACTACGACCAGTTATTGACAGCCCTATGTCAGTAGGTTGAATAAATCTAATGAAAATTACTCACCCGGTCTTTGCTTCGCTCGCCCCCCCTCTCTCTTCGCCTTCGGCGGAAAGAGGGTTTTGTTTTCACCCATTAATAACCCTCTTTATCGCTTGCGAAAGAGAGGGTCGCCCAGCGAAGCGTCGGCGGGGTGAGTCCCCAGCGTTTTGCTTAATAACTTATCGACGAGAAATTTCTTTGCAATAGTTTTTCGGTGAGTTCCCTTACCCTGTCCCGCAGGCTATCAGGAGTTATTATTTCGGCACGTTCGCCATACATCATGTACCAGCGGGCGAAACCTTCTAAAGATTCGGTCAGAAATGTCATTTCCATACAATCACCAACCGATTTTTCAGATATAAAACCGCTGTAGTATTTCTGATTTTCAAGGTGAGAGTGTATTCCTTTATCTACCAAAACAACTACAGCTTCTAAAACCTTTTCTTTTGTTTTTTGGGAGATATAGTCTTTTAGTTCGGGATGTTCGTCCGCATAATATTCGTCAGTAACTACAAGATTTTTTATACGGTCTACCCTGAAATCACGATAGTCTTTCCGCAAACGGCAATAGGCTATCAAATGCCAGTAGCCACTCATAAAAAATATCCCTACAGGCTCTACATATCTTTTGGTATGCTCCTGACTGTGCTGTGCAAAATAGTTTAGCGCCAGTACCTTTTTATGAGCAACGCTGGTTAATATGGTTTGGATATGATCAGTATTAGCTGTTTCTGGTACGTTTACAGTTCTTAAAACCTCTATCCTATTATCCATGCTTTCCAGCATATCTTTTTCGGTAGTTTTTAAAATCGCTCTCACCTTATACATAGCCGATTTATAATGTGCAGATGTTGATCTGTCAGTTAAAGTTTCTATAAACTTTTCGGCAGTTAAAAACGCGGTAGCTTCTTCTTTGGTAAACATCACTGGTGGTAAACGGTACCCATCCATGATAGAGTAACCTACCCCTGCTTCACCAATTAAGGGTATACCAGCTTCTTCCAGCGTTTTCACATCGCGGTAAACAGTACGCAGGCTAATGTTAAAACGTACGGCAATATCAGCGGCTTTAACTACCCTGCGCGATTGTAGTTGGATCAAAATAGCTGATATACGGTCGATGCGATTCATTACAGCCAAATTAAAAAAAACAAACTACATTAGATAAACATTACCGGTTTTTATGGAAGACAAAATTGTAACGCTCGAATCTTATTACGACCCTATGCTGGCCCAGATTATCCGTGGCCGCCTGGAAGCTAATGGTATATCCTGTTTTATTGCCGATGAGAATACATTGGCAGCTAACCCATTTTACAACCAGGCCATTGGCGGTGTCAAAATAAAAGTATTTGAGCGAGACATTGAAAAATGCCGTGAAATACTGGCAGAGGATGCAGTTATAGAGCCCGGTGAAGAAGAACTAATAACCTGCCCTCACTGTCATTCAAAAAATGTGCACTATGGCCCAGCCTCTGTTGAAAAGAACTGGTTTGGTATTTTATTAGCAGCCGTACTTTCTGTATATCCTGTGCACCTGCACCGTACATGGAACTGTCATGACTGCGGTGCAAATTTTGAATAGCCAACTGCTGATTAATTGATCATTTATTATTATAATTACTCCATATTATACTACCTAACTGGCCCATTTTATATTGCGTTATGTACAACCGCCGAAAGTTTATTAAAGTATCATCTATAAGCGCTTCATTAACAGCTATCTCTGCATCATCTTTTGCAAAAAGAGCTTTAAACAATGCAGTTGCTTCAAATTACCCGATAGTGATATCCACCTGGGATTTTGGTGTTGCAGCCAATAAAGAAGCCTGGAAAACATTAGAAAAAGGTGGTCGGGCCTTGGACGCGGTCGAAGCGGGTGTAAAGATACCAGAGGCCGATATGAATAATCATAGCGTAGGCAGGGCCGGATACCCCGATCGTGACGGGCATGTTACCCTGGATGCCTGTATCATGGATGAACAAGGCAACTGCGGAGCTGTGGCAGGAATGGAAAATATTGCACACCCCATATCAGTAGCACGATTGGTGATGGAAAAAACGCCGCACGTTTTATTAGTAGGCGATGGTGCCCGCCAATTTGCGATAGAACAAGGCTTTAAAAAAGAAAAACTATTAACGCCCGAATCTGAAAAAGCCTGGAAACAGTGGCTTGTAAAACATGAATATAAACCTATAATGAACAGCGAGAACCAAATGCCCGGTGGTAAATACAACCATGACACCATTGGTATGCTGGCTATTGATGCTAAAGGCAATATATCAGGTGCTTGTACCACAAGCGGTATGGCCTGGAAAATGCATGGCCGTGTGGGTGATAGCCCTATTATTGGCGCAGGGCTTTATGTTGATAATGAAGTTGGCGGCGCTACATCAACCGGTGTGGGAGAAGAAGTGATACGTAATGTAGGGAGTTTTTTGGTGGTCGAATTGATGCGCCAGGGCTATACACCTCAAGATGCTTGTAAAGAAGCCTGCAGACGAATTATCAAAAGGAAGCCCGAAGTATCAAAAGAGATACAAGTTGGTTTTTTAGCTATTAATAAAAAAGGCGAACACGGCGCATACGCCTTACATAAAGGATTTACGTATGCGGTATGCGATGCTAAACAGCAGGATCTCATCATCCCGGGTAATAGTTTTTATGACACCGTAAAAGACTAAGAATTGGATATGGTTTCTCTTGAAGTTTGTGCTAATTCAGTTGCATCTGCCCTGGCAGCGCAGAACGGCGGTGCCGTAAGGGTTGAGTTGTGCGATAATTTATATGCCGGTGGTACAACCCCATCGCCGGGACAAATAACCGCTGCCCGCAAATTACTCCAAATAAAATTATACGTACTGATACGCCCGCGTGGTGGCGATTTTTTATATACCGATACAGAGTTCGAAACCATGCTTACCGATGTTAAGTATTGTATTGAAGCAGGATGCGATGGTATAGTGATAGGCATTCTAAAAGCTGATGGCTCTGTTGATAAAGAACGCTGCACTCAATTGATCCAATTGGCTAAACAAGCCAAAATAGGTGCCACCTTTCACCGGGCTTTTGATATGTGCGCCAACCAATTTCAAGCCATGGAAGAGATCATTGACATGGGCTTTGAACGCATACTCACCTCGGGCGGTAACAGTACAGCTATGGATGGTGCAGATGCTATTGCCGCATTAGTGAAAAAAGCCGCGGGCCGCATTAACATTATGGCCGGCAGTGGCGTATCTGAAAGTAATGTTGCCGATCTTGTTCAAGCCACAGGGTTAACCGAAGTACACGGCACCTTATTGATTCGCGAAAAAAGCCACATGAAATATTTTAATGACCACATTGTAATGGGCCGCAACTATGCCGACGAATATGCTATTGAAATAACCGGATTGGAAAGAGTAAAGCAAGTAATAGCAAACGCCAACAGTGTTTAGTAAATGCTAAAAAAAGCTAACCGGTAATACTAACTCGATCAAATTAGAGCCATTACCACCAAACAGGTCCTTATCTAATAAATGGCTATACCGTATACCAAAAGTTAAAGGTTGTTGATTAAACCATTTGGTATCAAAATATAATTCGGCCCCGGTAGATCTGAAATTGCTTTTTACCAGTTTATTATTGGTGTAATAATAGCTTCCCTGCGTATAATCAAAAAATGCGTTACCCCTTATTCGTAAAAAGTAAATGGTATTAGCAATACCTGCATCGGGATAAGCTATCGGGAAATGATAGTTAATTCCTGCTTTATTAAGGCTATGCAGATTTTCGGCGGTATATCCCCTGCTAAACGGGAAATTATTAGAAAAGTTGATCACGTTATCCTGTCCTTTTTCCTGATAGGCAAGGTTAACTACCAGATTATGATTCAAAGAAAATCCCGGCAGGTAAAAATAGCCATTCGCCAGAAATTGGTTAGCTGTTAAACTACTGATAGTAGTCTTATAATTCAACGTGATGTTTTGCCCCCATCGTGGATATATATTTTGTTTAGCTTGCTGAATATGGCTGTTAAATGATATGGTATTATTTAAATAAGAATAAGATTTATCTAATATCTTTTGATATTTCTCTCTGAACGATGTATTGGCAAAATGCAAGGAACTGGAGGCGCTCAAACCGGTCAATAATTTCCCGCTACTCAAATTAAGCGGAACCTGAAAACCTGTGTATATATCTCTTTCATTCCAATATACATTAACACCCTGATAACGTGCACGCCTGCTTAAAGTATAATCAAAACCAGCAGTTAAATAAGGGAACAAAGCACCGTATGCTGCATCAAAACCAAATTCTTTATAACCTTCATTACGATTATAGTTAAATACCAACTGCGACTGAAAAGTACTTAACACATTCTCGCCCTGTAGGGTAATCGTATAGTTAGGATCACTAAAATCAGGCACCAAACTATGAAAGTTAAACAGATGATACAGTTTATTATAGTTACTTACAGGTAATGGCTTGTTGCTTATTTTATCTAACAGATCTGCGGATGAATCCCTCTTTAAAGTAGTTATTTTAAAATCATTTAAGTTGCCGGGGATTTTATTATTTGACAAGGCAATCCATCTGTTAATATTATTATCAGCCTGGTGAAGCTGATAGCCAAACGCGGTGAACTCTACCCATGCCATTTTTTTTGCGGTGGCTGTTGGTTGGTATTTATTGGTGTTAGTATTATCTATCGCAAACAATTTACCGTCACTCGCTCTTATCGCAAACAAACGGTCATTTGCTCCAGATGTCGCCGAAAAATAGATCATTCCCCCGCTTACCGTCGTAAAACCTATAGGCTGATAAGTAAATGGCAACAAGTATTTATTATTACCTGTCTTAATATCGATTATAGCCAAAGACATTTGACCTTCTGAATTTCTTACTGCCGATACTAACCTGTTGTTATCAAAAAACCGCGGGTAGGTATAAAACAATTTAGCTTTATTGGGCAAAGCTGATAGCAGCTTACCTGTATGTGCATTCAATATATGCAGCTCATTTTTACCAGATGGTTCAACCTGAACAGCGACTATCTTTTGGCCATCGGTGTTAAATGCTGGCGAAAAATATTTTGTTTGACGGGTGATCCGCTGTTCCTTACCGGTATTCACATCCAATATTACCAATTCATTATAAAGCCGATATCCCCAGCGTATATCAGGTTTGTAGGCGGCATATACTATTTTACCGTTGCTATAATTAAAATGATCGTCAATGCTGATATCACGCACCCCTATTGTTCTTTCATTCCTGCTTGTTTTTATTACAAATTCAGGCCTACGGTCATAAGTTGTTCTTAGATAAATAAGTGTATTATCATCAATAAAAGCAGGATATTTCTCATCAGCAATAAAATGCTGGTCTTTATTGGCCTTATAAGGCACATCGCTTTTATACTGCTGCTTAAAATAGTTCAGGGCATCGTTTCTAAAATGTGTAAAATTTGTACCCGAGTATTTTTTAACTGCACTTTGAAAAGGGTAAACCCAACTATTATAGGCTGCCGCATCCTGCGTAACATTTTTCCAGAATATGTTACCATATTTTTCGCGGCCATAAGCCACCAACATATAGCCTAAAGGATAATGATCAGGAACATAGTCAACTAACGAGCCATTACGCAGCTTCATCCAGCTATAGTTTCTGCCTGCCTCCCAAAGCGCGCGATAGCCGGTATAAAAATAAGGCAAGCGCCCTCTGCCCTGTTTACTTACTAAGGTCTCATTGTATACTGCATCGCCTTCAAAGAACCAGTTGGGTATGGCAAGATCATTACCCAGGGCCTGCCCCCCCTCGCCAAATACAGTATGCAAGGCCTTTGAAAAGCCAACATTAAAATTATTGTATTGCTGCACATGCCTGAACTCATGTATAGCCAGTTGTTCTGACCACGGCAGGCTGCCGATCTCGAAACTATTCTGATCTGGTGTTAGATAAAACTCGCTTCTAAAAGGAGCCAAGCCTACATACGCATTTGATATAATGGTTTGGTTTTGTAATACTATGCTAACTTGTTTTTGCTGATTGCCGATAGTTGGTTTAGTAGCAATATTCATGCGCCTGATAATATCCGCTATATGTATTGCGGTCGAATCCAGCCCTGCAGGGTATATCACTTTGGCTGCCGGTATATTTACCTGCCTCCACTGTATAGACGGGGGATTACCGCCGAATGTCTGCCCATAAGTAATAATAGTACTACTTATTAACAGAACAAATAAAAAAAGGAAGCGGGGTATTATAATCCTGTCAATTAACATAAAAAGTCTTGCAATTTGCAAAATAATTAAACAAATAATGCAATTCACAATAACATGACATACCATGCATTAAAACTGAGTACATTTGCCGTTTGTTAACAATATATAATGGCTAAAGTTTCTATTAACCTTGCAACAGGTTCGATACAAAAGGAAGAAATAATTGTAGGTATTGATCTGGGTACTACCAATTCGTTGGTGGCTTTTATCAATCCTGATAAAAACGCGCAGGTTATTAATGATACCGGCAAAGGTGTTTTGGTACCTTCTGTTGTACATTTTGGCCCAACCGGCGATGTTACCGTGGGTAACGAAGCAAAAGAATACCTGGTAACCGACCCGCAAAACACCATTTTTTCTGTTAAACGATTACTGGGCCGCAGTTATAAAGACATAGAAAATTATAAGGACCTTTTTAGCTACAAGGTTATTGACGATGATAGCGAAAGCCTGGTAAAAATAAAAGTAGGCGATAAATTCTATACACCCATTGAATTATCAGGCCTGATATTAAAAGAATTAAAGGCCCGCGCCGAACATGCTTTAAAAACCCCGGTTAACCGTGCAGTAATTACTGTCCCGGCTTATTTTAACGACTCGCAGCGCCAGGCCACACGCGATGCCGGTAAGCTGGCTGGGCTAGATGTGTTGCGTATTGTTAATGAACCCACTGCGGCAAGTTTAGCCTATGGTATAGGCTTAAACCCCGAAGAAACAAAAACTATAGCGGTTTATGACTTAGGCGGAGGTACGTTTGACGTATCTATCCTACAGATACAGAACGGAATTTTTGAGGTACTGTCAACCAATGGTGATACGTTTTTAGGTGGCGACGATTTTGATCGGGCTATCGTTGATTACTGGATAGAGAAAAACCAACTAAACAGGGCCCAACTGGTAGCTAACCATGAGTTAGCACAAGCATTACGCTTAAAAGCCGAAGAAGCTAAAAAAGCGTTCAGCCACCAGAGTTTATTTAATGAGAAGGTTGGCGATATTTGGTGCACCCTTGACCGCGACACTTTTGAGCAATTGATATTACCCAAAGTACAGCAAACCATTACCGCTTGTGAAAACGCTTTACGCGATGCCAAATTAACCATTGAACAAATTGATGAAGTGGTGATGGTAGGTGGATCAACCCGTACCAATTTGGTAAAAAAAATGGTGGCCGATTTCTTTAAACGCCCCGTACATGACGAAGTTAACCCCGACGAAGTAGTTGCATTAGGTGCAGCTATACAAGCTGATATTTTAGCCGGCAACCGTAAAGATATTTTATTGCTTGATGTAACTCCGTTATCATTAGGTATTGAGACCATGGGTGGTTTAATGGACGTCATCATTCCTCGTAACAGTAAAGTACCCACTAAAGCAGGCCGACAGTATACCACATCTAAAGACGGCCAGGTTAATATGAAAATTGCTGTTTACCAGGGTGAGCGCGACCTGATAAAGGAAAACCGTAAACTGGCAGAATTTGAATTAAAAGGTATACCAGCCATGCCTGCGGGTTTCCCAAAGGTTGATATTAACTTTTTGCTGAATGCTGATGGTATTTTAAAGATACAGGCTATCGAACTTCGGTCCGGTGTTAAGCAGGAAGTCGACGTAAAACCAACTTATGGTATTACAGACGATCAGGTAGAGCAAATGTTGATGGACAGTATTACCCACGCTAAGGATGATGTAAATCAGCGTATGCTGATAGAAGCGCGTACAGAAGGCGAGCAAACGGTTTATGTGGTTGAACGTTTTATTCAGAAAAACGGCACTCATCTGTCAGCAGAAGAATTAGTAGCTACAGAAAAGTACATTGCTGATCTTAAAATCATTTTGGCAACCGGCGAAAAAGATGCTATACTTAAGCAAATAGACGAGATAAACGAGTTTACCCGCCCATTTGCTGAGCGTTTAATGGACCATGCCATCAACCACGCTATGAAGGGGAAAAGTATAGAATAAGAGAGAAATACACGGCCCAAACAAAAGAGCCTTACAGTTTTTAGCTGAGTACAAAGGTTACAATTACTGCATATTCCCGGCAGAAGATGCTCCTATTTCATTTTCAGACAGCAGACATATGTAATGCCCCAACGTGCCGATAAGTATTAAGCAGCACGCCTGTTGGCGTGGTTAATGTGCTAACAAATTCGAGTTTGCGCGCGTTAAAGCTGTCTGTGAAAAGGCGCTTGCCCTTGCCCAGCAACACCGGGTATACGATCAAGATAACCTCATCTATCAATCCCGCGTCGAGCAGTACAGACGTTAGTGATATACTTCCCGAAAGAACCAGGTCAGGGCCGTCTGTCGACTTGAGGCTGCGAAGCCCTTCTATGATGTCCGTGCCCAGATCTTTTACCGGCCCCCATTCCAGGCTATCGGGCCTGTGGGTAGCAACATATTTGGTAGCGCTATTTATACCGTTCGCCATCGGGAAGTCGCCGGCATTTGGCCAGTAACCCAACCAGGAATCGTAGGTATTACGGCCAAGCAACAGGTCAAAGTTGGTACCGTATGCATCCAAAAGCATAGCCATCCCCTCCGCGGTTCGGTACGGTGTCGTCCATCCGCCATACGTGTAGTCGCCGCCGTGTTCTATCACGCCGTCCAGCGAGATATGTTCAAAAATCCTGATCTTTCTCATTTTGTTTTAGTTTGATGTTGTACAAAGGTAAACGGACGAGATATATGCAAAAGGGTGCAATCGTGACAAATAACAGGACATTTGTGACATTAGCTATTTAAGGCAGTTATAATTACAGATCATTTACTGATTAGGCCGTCCAGGTATTTATAAAAACCGTTGTCAGTATAGTCTGCCCCACCCTCGTGCCGGGCAACCACCGTTCCTGTTTTATCAATAATGACCGTTGTAGGAATTGCACTCGATAAAAAACCCTCCGGAAGTTCACTTGCCATATTATAGACCGGCATTTGATATTTATTCTTCTTCATAAAGGGTACCGATTTACTAAAATCACTATCAACGTCAACCTCCAGGATCATCACTTTTGGGTTGTTTTTATAACGGGCATACATCTTGTTGATGGACGGCATTTCTGCAATACAGGGCGGGCACCATGTTGCCCAGAAATTGATAAATAAAACTTTGCCTTGCTGATCTTTGGTATTAATGACTTTACCATCGGGATCTGTCAACAATAAGCCTGGTGCAACATTTGCACCGCCGCTAACTACTTTAGCAGGTTCAGTATTTTCAACCGGAGGTTTAAACAACCCAACTTTCATCAACCCTTCAATCATGACCGCCTTTGCTTGCGGGTTTATTAGTAAAACAATTAGTAACAGGGTTAATACAACGGTAGTTACGTTAGACCAGGTGATTAACTTTTTATATTTCATAATATTTTGATTTAATGATTAATTTTTGATTTTAAGGATCAACAGACCGGCAAGATAAATACCGGGCTTGATCATAATTATTGTAGATTAAAACGAGCATTATTTAACAACCAAAGCTCTTAAAATAAATTGAATGGAAGGAATGTTTACCTTAAGGTAAGCAGATAAAGATTAGATCAGTAAAAGCTGATTGCGGATAAAAAGCGGTGTGGAGGTTGTAAACTGATAATTAGCTGAGACAGGAACAGACTCAACACGCAGACTGGAAGCCTTGAATAATAACAGTATAATAAGGGTTAGTGAAGCCAGTGCGACAAGATCAACATTAACCGACGGTTTATGGATGATTGTTTTTTTGAAGGTAACGTAGGACAGGCCGCAAAGACCTGTGGCAACCGTTTTAAACTGTTGCATCTTTGGCGATTGTTTTTCAAAAGTAACTTTAGCTTTTTGATGCACTAAAGGAGTACTTACTGAGCTGAAAAATATTCTTTTTACAGGACACAATGCAGTAAGCACCACAAATAAGATCAATAACCCTAATGCCAGGCCTGATCTGTTTTGATGATATTTATTTTTGCTTTTGTGCATAATAAGCTGCGAAGTTAGGGCATTTACCCGGTTTATCCAATTTTGACATAATAGGAGGGCATTTGACACAAAGCCTGATATTTAATATATGATGCGGTAAAACACCGACCATTGGCTATAAATTAGATTCGCCTGATTTATTTCTTTTTGCGTTTTTCCAGCATATCTGCAATATTGATAACAGCGCATTCTGTAACCAACGCCGCTAATACATCCGGCGGCAGGGCTGCCCCGTCTGTAAAATTTATACAACCTTTCTGAAATTTGGCGTCGGGCAGCAGCGCCTCGTATTTGGTGTGCAGCGCAGGGTTCATATACATTGGCAGGCAATGCAATGACATATGCGCTTTAACACTGGCCAACCCATATTTCATCACACAACGCTCCTCGTATAAGATCATATCCTTACCCATCATCGGCTTCACTACTGCAATTACAGATGGGTCATTAGCTATGATCACTTCGTGAAGGCTGGTTAAAGTTGCCTGTCTTTCCGCTGGCGCACTTTCAATGTAGTCGGTTATTGTCATGTTCTAATATAGGGATAAAAACGAACGAAATGTGCGAACTTGGTTGCAATAGGGACTAATATGAGGGCATTTGTGACATTGCGTAAAAGCTTGATATGAAAATATCAGGCTTTGTTGTTTTAAACTATTTCGGTTCTACTCCAGCGCTGATCAAGCATATTCTTTGTGGGGAATAAAAAATATGCTTGATCCGTAAAAACCTATGGTCAATGTTATTTCCGCACCACCCCTATCGCGCGGTACGTGGGACTGTATTGAAACATTTGGAAGGGATTTATTGATAGTTAAATTTATTAAAGAAAGTGAACAGCGTCATAAATAATTAACAATAATTAGTTAAGTGTTCGATATTCATTGGGTGTGTACCCTACATGCTGTTTAAACGACCGGCTGAAATGCTGTGGGTATTTAAAACCTAACTCGTAAGCAATCTCGCTCACGGACTTGTTGGGGTCGAAGATCTTTTCTTTGGCTATATCCATTATTTTCAATTGGATGTATTCCTGCGGCGATTTACCAGTTTCTTTTTTGATCAGGTCGCCGAAGTAATTCGCTGAGAGGTTTAAATGGTCGGCGCAATAGCCAACGGAGGGCAGGCCAAGTTCTTTAGGCTTATCAGAGTTGAAATACCCATTCAGCATTTCTTCGAATTTTTGTAAGATCCCCTTGTTGGTATTTTCACGGGTGATGAACTGGCGGTCATAAAAACGAACACAATAATTGAGTAACAATTCAATATTACTCACAATCAGCATTTTGCTATGCTTATCAATACCCTGCTCCAATTCGTGTTTAATTTTAGCATAGCAATCGTAAATTAGCTTTCGCTCGGCTTCTGATAAGTGCAGGGCTTCATGCACGTCGTAAGAAAAGAAATTATAGTCGGTTATGTGTCGGCCAAGAGAAGTGCCTTTGAGCAAATCCGGATGAAATACTAAAGCCTGGCCTTTAGGCTGGTATAGTTCACCATTATTTTCTACACCGATCACTTGCCCGGGGCCTACAAATACGAGTGTCCCTTCCTCGTAATCATAATAGTTACAACCATAATGTAGATCACCGCATTTGATCTCTTTCAGAAACACCGCGTAAAAGCCGTAATTACTTTTGCGGTTCACCCGTTTATCTGCTTTCGAGAGGTCAACAATATTAACCAGCGGATGCAGAGTTTCATTATTATTTAATGCGCTATATTGACCAATTGTGTCAATCATTAATACATTTCCCATTAGCTTTCGTTAAATCTTATCCAAAGATAACCCTTCAGTTACTTGTTTTTATTATCAGGTAGTCCCAATCAGTAATAATGGTAGGTAATACTGTAATTGGTATAACTAGTGGTTGTAAAATTAGGCTGACCTTTGTATTATCAATTAAGTAATACCAATTATGAAATATAGAAAATTAGGAAGCAGCGGTCTGGAAGTATCAACCTTGGGACTGGGATGTATGGGACTAAGTTTTGGTTACGGCCCGGCAACAGATACCAAGGATGCTATTAAACTACTACATGCAGCGGTTGAGCAAGGCGTAACCTTTTTTGACTCTGCCGAAGCTTACGGCCCGTTTAAGAATGAAGAATTATTAGGTGAAGCGCTTGCGCCTTATCGTGATAAAATAGTGATTGCTACAAAATTCGGTTTTAAGGATGGTGATTCCAGCAAAGGCGTGGATAGCCGGCCGGAGCGCATCCGCGAAGTGGTAGAAGCTTCTTTAAAACGGTTAAGAACAGACCGGATCGATCTGTTTTACCAGCACCGCGTAGACCCGAATGTACCGATGGAAGATGTAGCCGGAACGGTTAAGGACTTGATACAAGAAGGAAAAGTAAAACACTTTGGACTATCTGAAGCAGGTGTACAATCTATCCGCAAAGCACATGCCGTGCAACCGGTGGCCGCTTTACAAAGTGAGTATTCGCTTTGGTGGAGAGAGCCTGAAAAAGAGATCATACCAGTGCTGGAAGAATTAGGAATAGGATTTGTTCCATTTAGCCCGCTTGGTAAAGGTTTCCTTACCGGAGCGATCAACAAGGATACCCGATTTGATAGTACTGATTTCCGAAATATAGTACCCCGTTTTTCACCCGAAGCCAGGGAAGCGAATCAGGCTATGGTAGATCTGCTCGCCAGTATCGCACAAGAGAAACAAGCAACACCTGCACAGATCGCTTTGGCATGGTTGCTGGCACAAAAACCATGGATCGTGCCAATTCCCGGAACCACCAAATTACATCGCCTGGAAGAAAACCTGGGCGCGGTGGAGATAGAACTGACCGCAACTGATCTATCTAAGATCGAAAATGCAGCCGCGAAAATTCAAATTGAAGGCGCACGCTATCCGGAACATTTACAAAAAAGAGTAGGTAACTAAATAAAAAAGAGAACATTAGAAATTGCAACTTCTACACTATGAAATATGTTATTTTAAATAATGGAGTTGAAATGCCCATCTTAGGATTCGGGGTTTATCAAATGAAAGACCCGGAGGATGTGAAAAAAGTGTTTTAGACGCACTCCAAACAGGTTACCGGTTAATTGACACTGCTGCCGCTTACGGCAACGAGGAGGCAGTTGGTAATGCCATCAAAAAAAGTGGTGTTGCAAGAGAAGATATCTTTTTGACCACTAAGCTTTGAATCTCGGATGCTGGCTATGAAAAAAAAAACGGTTGAAGCCTCGCTGGCTAAACTGCAACTGGAATACCTTGACCTGTATCTGATCCATCAGCCTTTCGGCGATGTTTAGAGCATTGCCGCTTTCATTGCAACGGTTATGGCGTCCCTCGAGTTGGCGCAAGTATTTCAGGCAGGCAAGTACGGCAAAGGCTACTGGTGGCAATGCATACAATCTTTAAAATTTAGTAATAGATCAGCTACTTAAGTAAAGTAACTGATCTATCTATTGTGAATTGAAACTCACCTTATCTCTGATTCTCAGCTTTCGCTATCCAATCCGCATAATGATCCTTACCTAAGAAAACAGCAGCTTCGGGCACTATAGTATCGGCAGTAATTGGCGCTCCGGAATACAGGGCGTTCGGATCAGCTATCACCTCTAAATTTTTATGCGTTGCCTGCACGTATTGTGTTATCCATGCGGCCATATCGAATTTTTCGGGGCCGCCTATTTCTAATATTTTATTAGCAGGTTGGGCTAATGCTGTTTCGGCCATATAGGCTGCCACATCTTTACTGGCTATTGGCTGAATGTTGGCGGCCGGCACTACTACTTTACCATCGGCCATGCTCATTTGTACGATACCACCGGCAAATTCGAAGAACTGCGTTGCATGAACAATGGTATACGGAATGCCAGATGCCCTGATCATGTCTTCCTGTTTTTGTTTGGCACGGAAATAACCGCTGGCCTGTAGTTTTTGCGTGCCGACTACTGATAAGGCTACGTGATGCTGTACCCCTGCCGCTTTTGCTGCAGGTAACAGGTTTTGGTTTGATGTGGTGAAAAAATGCATCACATCGTCATCCGCGAATGAGGGCGAATTAGATAAATCGACAACAACATTAGCACCTTGCAGCGCCTCTTGTAAACCTTCGCCGGTTAAGGTATTTACACCGGTGTTGGGCGAAGCGGCAATTACTTCATGCCCGGTGCTTTGTAATAGCGTAACAACCTGGCTACCAATAAGGCCGGTACCGCCGATAACAACTATTTTCATGATCTGTATTATTTAAGTGATTTAATAATACAAAGATGGATAGATCGTATCCCCGAAAACTTAAGCTGGTTTAAGAAATGTAGAGGTCCCGGTAGGTCTTTAAATCTGTTAACGAAACACCCATGTAAGAAGCAAAAATAGCGACAGGGATCCGTTGGATCAATTCGGGATAGGTATTTCTAAAATGACGATAAAAATCAGGCTTTGATACGGTAGCATACGTCTTCTGTTTAAATAATGCCGCGCCATAGGCCCGTTCATGGATCTTGTTAAAATACAGGGCCAGTAAAGGATATGCAGATAGCAGTGCGTCATAATTGGCCCTGCTCATGCAGGTGATCTCCGAATCTTCCATTGCTGCTATCGCATAAACAGCGGGTTTACCATCGGCAAAGGTCTTGTAGTCGGTTATCCACCAGTTTTCCAAAGCGAAATGGATCACCTGTTTCTCTCCCTTATCCTCATAAAACAGGTACAGGCAGCCCTTGTTAACAAAGTAAATGGTATCGCACACCTCCCCTTCTTTAAGCAGCAATTGGTCTTTCTTAACAGTTTTGGTTTGCAAAAACGGCGTTAGCTGCTCTTTCGCTACGGTAAAAGCGGGAACGAGTTTTTGGATATGTTGATATAATTGCTCGGTCATGGTTTATTCTTTCCTTTTTGCAACGTTTTTACGCAGTTCGCTCAGGTACTCGGGTGTAAACCCTAAAAAGGATGCCAATACCTTCTGTGGGATGCGCTGCATAAACTCGGGGTACTTAGACCTGAACAGTTCATAAAACTCGTCCTTGGGCATCCGGGAGATCATCTGGATACGCAGTAAAGACGCGGCATAGGCCCGCTCATAGATCAGCCTGAAATATTTTTCTATAACCGGGAACTCTGCCAGGAGCGCTTCGTAGTTGGCAGCGGTGATGACCAGCACCTCGGTTTCTTCCAAAGCCTGGATAGTATAAGCCGATGGCCGCCCTGACCGGAAAGCGTTCAGATCGGTCATCCACCAGTTTTCTAAGGCGAATTGTTGGGTTTGCTCGGCACCGTTATGATCTGTAAAGTACAAACGCAGGCAGCCCTTCACCACAAAATAATACGATGTGCAGCGTTTGCCTTCTTCCTGTAAAATAGTTTTCTTCTTAAATGTCCCGGTTTCAAAAAATGATAAGACAGCATCCCCAGGTATATCTGTGCCGGATGTTATTTTTTTAATATGATGTATAAGTGGGTGCATTTTTTCAGTAATAGAATTCAGTTTTTATGTGTTTGGTCAGCAAAAAAGGTGATCCACTTTTGGTGATCCGCTCCAATATTTGAACATTTCATAAAAACATTTAAATATTTAACATACAATTATTTACAACGATAAACTAAAGTTTTTATACTGATCCAAAGTGATCCGCTTATTTTGCTAAAATATTGATTTTAAAACAGATAACAAAAATTGGTGATCCAGGTGATCCACTTTTAAAAGTGGATCACCTAATGGCAGATCGAGCAGAAAATTGTTGTTCTATTTCACTACCAAAGCCTCACCCTCAAAAGCAATCCCTGTCCAGCCATTTGCCATAAACTGCCTGATGTTTTGATGGTCTGTAGCATCCGGAGTAGCCAACACCGCCTGGTAGTGTTCTGCAAATAGGTAAAGGGTATCTTCGGCACTTAAGTTATTAAGTTGGGCGAAAGTAAACACTTTGGCACTACCCTGGTTTTGCGTTTTTTCGTTATAGGCATCGCCATTTTTAAATGCGGTAGGATGATGCTGGTAATAGGTCTCTATAAATTCAATAACTTCTTTAAAAGTTGATGAGTTTTGCTTTAAAGATGTTAGTAAGGCAGCTAATTCTTGTTTCATTTAGATGTGACTGTGTGATCAATATAATGCGTCAAATATACTAATCGTCCAGCCCCTTCCCATTAAGAATTTGAGGCATATATTTCTCTATCCGCGCCTCGCGGGTCTTAGCTTGCTTGGCGGCAGAGAAATGCATCAGGTAAGCTCTTTGACGTCCGGGTGTTAATGACTCAAAAGCAGCCTTTAAAGCAGGGATAGCATCTAATTTATGCTGAAACTCTTCAACCACCGCAAAATCTTTGGTTTTCTTCAACTCGACCTTCAAGCCGGCTTTCTCTACCTCGACAGCTTCAAAGATATAGGCTTTCAGAGTAGGCTCCAGCTCAATGATCTGCATAAGGTTGGTGAACCTGATCTGCCGTGCCGCCTGCACGTTCTCGGTCTGTTGAATCAAGATGTTATTAGCATCATTTAATAAAGCCCCTTTGAAAAACAGGAAGGCGCAGTATTCCTTAAAATCGTGTATTAAAACGATGTTACTCTTGTTAAGGGTATAGCAAGGACAACCCCATTTCAATTCCTCGGTCAATCCACAGTCAAGAGCGATCTGCCTCAGCTTCTCCAGTTCTTGCTGCCACTTTTTGGCCTTATTGAAATAAAAATCAACCTTAGGATTCATACATAGATCAGTGTTAATTGTTAACTAATTTTCTATCTGCCGGTCTTAAATACCATGATAATATCGTAAAAATAGCCAGCACTATAGGTGCAATTATTTGTACAGAAACATTATCACTGGCTATATGCGAAATGACGGCGCCAGTCATAGTGAAAAATATCCCTGCATAAGCCCATTCCTTAAGTAACTTAAATTTAGGGATCAATATCGTGATTATGCCTAATGCTTTCCAAACACCAATAAGCGATATGAAATAAGTTGGATACCCCAATGGTTTGAAACCCTCCATCACTCCTTTTACCTGGAAAGCCTGTGCCAATCCTCCCGAAAAAATACAAAAGGATAATATTGCCGTAATTATCCAATACCAGATAGTCTTTCTTTTTTCCATTGTTCTAATTATTAAAAAGTCTTTAATATTTCCTCAATTCTATTGTGTGCCATGTTGATACCTTGAGCAAATGGTAACTTCAACACCTGGTCTCTCTGCACAGCCGATTCATAGATTACATGCATCGTTAGTTTGCTTGTTCCATCAGTAAGTTTTTTAAACTCATAAACCTCCAACTGAACGCCAAATGGTGTATTCTCCATTTCAAATGTCCGTGTGATCTTTTGATTCGGAATAAATTCATGGATAACCCCGTTGGCCCTGAATGCTACATTTCCTTTTGCATCACATGTTTCAATCTGGTAACTGCCGTGCTTTTTACTCTCCAATTTAAGCACTTTGGTTCCCATCCATTGTTCAATAATTTCGGGTTCTACGTAAGCTTTAAAAAGTAATTCTAACGATAAGTCAAACTCCCTGGTTATCATCAGGTCCTGTTGGCCATCCAAGGCATTGATCTTTGTTTTCAGTTCCATATTGTTTTTATTTTTTAGGTTGATAGTTTTTCATTATAGTTTCCAATTTGTTAAACCTGCCATCCCACATCTGGCGGAATGGTTCGATAAAATCTGCTATTTCTTTCATTTTTTTTGCATTACTATGGTAATAAATCTCCCGGCCGTTTTGCTCTTGCTTAAGTAATTCGCACTCTGTAAGTATTTGCAGGTGTTTGGAAACCGTCGGCCTTGCAGTGTCAAAGTTTGAGGCTATGGCTCCTGCTGTCATGGCTTGCGAAGCTACCAATAGTAATATAGCCCTCCTGGTTGGGTCTGCTATGGCTTGAAATACATCTCGTCTTAAATTCATTATGTAGTTATTTGACTACAAATATACATGTAGTCAAATAACTACGCAAATTTTATTTCATATATTTTTTAGAGAGGAATTATTATCCGTCACCATTTTATGGTAAATTTAAAAGATGTTGATTATTAGAATTTTAACTCTTAAATTAGACTTACCTAATTCTAAGAACTATGACAACAGATACTACTTACTGGGAAACCGCTGAACAAAACAGATCAAATAATCTGAGCTTTGATCAACTTGTTCAAGATATCTCTGACCTTGGTATTTCATTATCGGGCAGTGATCAGGATGAACTTAGGGAATTTTATTTAGGGGGAGCAGAAGCAATTAACAGTAGGTTTTCGCCTGATCAATATCCCAGACGATTGGAATATGCTACCGGACAACTTTTAAACCAGATCAGGTATGCGGGCATTAAAGAAATAAATAATTTTAATAGTTTTCGTGACTTTCTGCGTTCACTTTGTCCACTTGACCCTTTTTGTTAATGACCTATGACAGAACCTCAGAAAAAAGCGTTTGATTTTGTAGCTGATTACACCAAGCAGCTTATCGCGCTGGCCACCGGTATAATAACGTTTACAGTAACTTTTTTACAAAACGAGTCGTTAGTTAACTCAAAGCTCTTGATTATCTCCTAGGGATTATTCACACTTTCCATCATTGCCGGTATCTGGCGTTTAATGTCCTTAACCGGCAATCTTGACTCCATCAAGGGCTCGGCAAAATTAACTATCACTACTATGAATGTAAGATTTCCGGGGATGCTGCAAATTGGCTCTTTTTTAATAGCATTGATTTTGAGTATTGTTTTTGGTACGCTGCAAATACCTTCAACCGCAAAAAAACCAGCTGCGCCTACAGTTATTATCTTACAGCAAAGCCCCGTCGCAAGTGGCAAATCCATCGGATACGATACGATATATCCTATTAATAAAAAACAAATGCCGTGATCATTGTCATTAATGATCAGCGGCATCGTAATACATATCTAAAAACGCTAACTCTGGTTAGCAGGTAATCCAGCATAGTGCAAGATATTGTTTTATTAAGCCTTGCCCCTTATCAGCCTTGAGATCCATACCAACAATACAGCGCCGATAAAAGCAGTAAACAGATAACCGATACTGCCACCTGCATGAATACCCAGCCAGCCTAACACAGAACCGCCAAACCAACCGCCTATTAAGCCCAGCAGGATATCAATAATAATACCGTAGCCATCACCTTTCATTACCTTGCCTGCAAGCCAACCTGCTATGCCGCCCAATAAAATTTGCATTAACATTCCCATAATTTTATGATTTAAAATTGTGATAAAAAAGTTTTAACTAATATAAAGTATCAACTACACATAAGCTGCTTTGTTTTACACTTAGTTATTATTTAGTAGCTGGATACCAGTTTTTTAACCTAACATCAATATTTTTATCGCCAGCGTTAACTATGCTTTTAAATTCGTTAACATCCTGGCCGCGATAGTGGTACGGATAAATAACCTTTGGCTTAAATGCTATTACGGCAGAGGCAGCTGTTTTAACATCCATAGTATATGGCAGGTTCATACATACAAAAGCAATGTCTATACCTTTCAAATTACGCATTTCGGGGATATCTGATGTATCGCCCGATATATAGATACTTTTACCACCTATCTTTAAAACATAACCATTACCCCTGCCCTTAGTATGAAAAGCTGTTGGCGATTCGGGTAGATTATACATAGGTATAGCAGTTATGGTTATATTTCCCTGGTTAGTTGTTTCGCCGTTTTTAAGGATCACCCATTTTGTTTTATCAGTAGTAGCAGGTAATTTATCAGCCACCGCTTGCGGAACGATTAGTGTAGCGTGAGTAGTATTAACAGCGTCCAATGTTTTAGGATCAAGGTGATCACCATGAATATCGGTTATCAGTATCATATCCGGGGCTGCAAGGCCCTTAAAAGCATCAGCCCCACCGGTTGGATCGACATAGATATTTTTATGCTGATAACTCAATACCAGCGTAGCATGGTTTATAGGCTGAACCGTTAATTCGCCACCTTTTGTATCGAAATGGTCAGGCGCTGCGCGCTGCGCGTTAGTCGATAAAATACTAAATGTTGTTAAAAGTGTAAGGAAATGTTTGAGTTTCATAATGTGCTTTGTTTGTAGTTATTAAACTGTAGGTTATGTTTTAATGTTTGTTGGCGAACCTATTTTATTTGAAGTTTCGGCTTTCAGTATACAGTACGCATTAGTCTGTTTTCAAGTTGCTTTTTGTTTTGTAACAACAAGGCTATTATTCCCAAATTTAGATTATAATATTTATTTTTCGATTGTAAACCGGCATTGCTTATGCCCTGTTCCAATTTAACCAAAATAACGGCCCCAAAATGGCAAACGATCAAAAAAGCTTAAACCCCGGTTATGGGCTTTCAAGAAGGAATTTTATACAAAATTGTACCATTGGCACAATTGCTTTAAGTTCGGGTTCTTTATTGGGCTGCTTAGCTCATAAACCATCAGGGCAACACGGTGCGGCTGTAGTAAAACTAACTTTAGACCAGGATTGGTTATTCGGCGGTAAATTTACTACAGACAGCAAGCTACCCGGTTTTGACGATACCGGCTTTAAACCAATTACCCTACCCCATGCTGTTACCGACCTTTCATGGCAGGATTGGGATGTTAAAAGCTGGCAGGACGTTTGGATCTATCGCCGTCATTTTACTATTCCAGCCAAGCTGAAAGGTATGCGTATATTCTTAAAGTTTGATGGAGTGATGACCAATGCTTCACCCTACATAAACGGGCATGAATTACCGCAGCATTTAGGCGGATATTTACCATTTCAATATGAAATAACTGATTTTTTAAAAGATGGAAGTAATGTATTGGCAGTGGCTGTAGATTCCCGATGGAGTAATGTACCTCCTGATGGCTCATCAAAAGGTGCGCCAAGTGTTGATTATTTAGAAGTTGGGGGCATACATAGGTCGGTTAGTTTACAGGCTGTTCCAAAAATCTTCATCAATGATGTTTTTGCCAAGCCGGTAGATGTATTAACTACTAACCGCCGAATTGAAGTTAACTGCACCATAGACGCCGCCTTGTTACCCGGTAAATCCGTTAATGTACAGGTTGAAATGAAGGATGGCAACCATATAATTACTAAAGCAGAAAAAACTATCAGTATAGAAAAAGCAGGTGAAACAACCGCATCATTAACGCTATCTGACCTTAATAACATTACCCTTTGGGATGTAGATAATCCTAAATTATATGACATCGTTACTACAATATTAATAGATGGCCAACTCTTACACAATTACAGTAAACGTATTGGAGTAAGGGATGCTAAATTTAAGCTTGATGGCTTTTTTCTTAACGGGCGCAGATTGCAGCTTTTCGGATTAAACCGGCATGAAGTATACCCTTACGTAGGTTTTGCCATGCCGGCACGGGTTATGCGTAAAGATGCAGAAATATTAAAGTATGATCTCAACTGCAACATAGTACGCTGCTCACATTATCCGCAGAATGACGCTTTTTTAGATGCCTGCGATGAGTTAGGCCTGATGGTATGGGAAGAAGTACCTGGATGGCAATACATCGGCAATGATCCGTGGAAAGAGATACTACTTCAAAACGTGAAAGATATGGTTATACGTGACCGTAATCGCCCTTCTATTATTATTTGGGGGACGAGAGTAAATGAATCGCCCAGTAATGAAGAATTGTATCATAAAACGCGTGAGATCGCAAAATCACTAGATGATTCGCGTCCTACATCGGGTTCGTTAACGCCTGATACAAGAAAGGATTGGGAGAAAAACTGGCATGAAGAGGTTTTTGCCTTTGACGATTACCATGCCGAAGAAGATGGCAGTGTAGGCATACTTCCTCCTATCGAAGGCTATCCTTATATGCTTGCCGAGGCAGTTGGCCAATACAATTACCCCAACCGTAAATACTTTAATAGTTTTTATCGTCGTAAAGCCGAAGTTAATATCCAGGCTAACCAGGCCATTGCACACGCCCAGGCACATAGCAAATCGGGCGGTAACCCGCGCAATTGCGGGATGATAGCATGGTGCGCTTTCGAGTATTCGAGCTTGCTTAACCAATACCATAATGTAAAATATCCGGGGGTGTCTGATGTTTTCAGGATACCCAAATTAGGTGCATCATTTTACTTATCGCAGGGCGATCCAAAAACAAAACCGGTAATTCATCCTAATTTTTATTGGGACTTTGGGCCTAAATCGCCTAATGGCCCTGGAAAACACGTAGCTATTTTCTCCAACTGCGAGCGGTTAGAGTTGTTTGTTGATAATCAAAGCTATTCAAGTATTAAACCCAATGTTAAAAACTATCCCAATCTAAAACATGCGCCATTTTTTGCAGATCTTGAATTTAACACCAAACCAACTGAACTACGAATAGATGGTTATGTAGGCGATGCTAAAGTTTGTTCGCGTTCATTCTCATCTAATTCAAGCCATGATCAGTTTTCATTAGTTGCTGATGATAAAGAAATACTTGGCGATGGTACAGACGCAACAAGAGTTGTATTTAGAGTTCTTGATAAATTTGGAGCTGCGAGGCCTTTCGCGGGTGGTAGCGTTACATTCAATATAGATGGTCCGGGTATAATTGTAGGTGATAACCCATTCGATCTTAATGATAGTGGCGGCGCTGCGGCAATATGGGTAAAAGCAAAGCCAAAAAGCTTAGGCACTATCAGTTTACACGCCACACATGCTACATTAGGAGCAAGTGTAGTCAGCATTAAAATTGCATAAAAGAGAGCTGTATCAGGGCAATCGCTTTTAAGTTAAAACAGGGTATAATGTTCAATATTGGGCTAAAGCCTGTTCTTTTCTTATCAACTGACCGTTGGCTAAAGCCAAACGGCAATGAATTTTGGTCATTGCCGTTCCATTTTTGGAACGGATGACTAACAAAAGCAACTAAGGCTTTGGCCGAAATTTTAAAAGCGATCTCACTATACGCTAACCTAAATTTTTTAACTTATTTTTCGTATTTTTGTGTAAGCCCAAACGCTGTTAAGGCGACGTATTTTGCGGGAAACGCAATCCAACCCACACGCATAAATTCAATTACTACACAATGCGCTTATATACAGCAATTTAAGTTAAATACTTGCTGTAATAATGGGTGATAAGCTGTGAAATAGGGTAAAATTGCTGTGATAGCGTGTGATTAAAGGTGTTATAAGTGTGGTAAACTGTGCAGTTTGATACGCAAAACTATCCCAAGGGTAAAGCTTTAAAGGCGATTGCCTGGTGAGGGGTATATATAATACTTATTGTCTCCAGATACATCTATAATTAAATCGCCTGTTAGGGGCGCTGTCGCCACTGGTACTTAATGAAATAGGATCAATCAAGTTATCAGGGTTATCGCTCCAATGGTAGTCGAAGGTCAAGCTATTCCCTTTAAGTTTAAGCAAGCTACGGGGAATAGCAACTTCCAGTTTATTGTCTTTATAGCGGTAATTAACTTTGGCTGCTTCAACCCAATGGTCGCCGGGAGCTTTGGCATCGTAGCGCATTAGCGTGGTTGTTTTACTGTCGATTACTTTTTTGTTGACCATAAAATCATAACCATACCAGCCTGTGTTTGAATTTTGGTCAGCATCAATTAACAACAGCATCCAGTTTTTCCCTGTTGATGCTGATAGCTGCTGATCGGTTTCGGCATAGAAATATACATTGCTATTATCTACTCCTACTTTACAGGTTATAATATCATTACGGCCAGATGTATCTGTGTAATGCAAACCGCCATAACCATTAAAATCACGATGTGCGACATCTCCCCGGGTATCGCGATATTCTGTTTTTATAACATTCCAATCTTTAAAATATCCGTCTATTTTAATAGGCGTCATACCCTCAAGTTGTGGGATAGGCCTTACTCCTTTATATCGCCGTATATTTTCGGCCATTTGCATATAATAGTTATCGGTATAACCACCTTTCATAGGTTGTATAGCCCTATTGAACTCTGCATTATATTGATCTACAAAAAAGTAAGAGTTTTTACGGCGCATAAAGTTAAACGTTTTACCTGCATCGGGTTGGTATTTTCCGGCTGTCCATTCGTTCCAATCATTTAGATAAAGGAATGATGGATCAGCTTTTAATGCTTCATTCCATCGTTGTTGAAAGTAAATACCATATCCCTCGGGATGAGCCACTTTCTTTTTTAACCAGGGTAGATAGGTTTCCAAAGGCATATCGTGTGCATCCAACATCGGTTCACCATCTGCCCGCGACCATGATTTACCCACCAAACTTGATGGATGTTGCGCTGGTGTTACCGCCATTTCTTCGCGCTCGCCGTTATGGGTTGCCATCAGGCTATCGGGATTTAACCTACGTACTTTTTTATCGCCAAGATCATACCCAAAACTCCAGTTATCTTCGGTACCTACATAGCGTTTACCGGCCCATTTATAATAGCCCCACCACATACTGCGTGGGGTAAATGTATTTTTAACTTCTTGTGTGTAGTCGGTGTATAATTTATCGGTATAATCTTTATTACCATAATGCGGATTATTTTTATCAGACAACGCCGCTTCATCGTAATGCGGATTAGGGTTTGGCTGGGCGTTACCCGTAGCATCTTTGGCTTGTGGGGTTCCATTGTAAAGCAATAATGGTTTACCGTTCCAATAAAACCATAGATCCTGGTATTTATTGATCTTATAGATCTTATCATAAAGATCCTGCACTACGGTTATAACAGGGCCATTGTAAGCCCAAAAGCAGAATTGAGGCACCTTATTGCCCTCGGCTTTCATCTTTTCCATTACGGCGAAGATGGTTTCCCATTCGTTCCAATACCTAACCGCATTGGTTACATCAAATATCAATACATCAACACCGGCATCTGACAGCATTGACATATCCTTACGGATAACATATTCATCCCGACTTAAAAAGTACCCCATTTCGGGTTCACCCCAATGATAAGAACCTTCTTTCCATTGCGGATTTTTTGCATCAAGGCGGGCGTTTGTATCGGCAGCTAAAACCTTAGTAACATCTGCCGAATACGGGCTTTTCATGTTAGCGAGATTATCACTATGCCAGGTAATATAAAATATACCTACTACCCTTTTATGATCTGTCTTAACAGGGCCTGCTAAATTGATCAGCGGCATGGTTCTGCCCAATGCATCGGTTGCCACCCATGTGTCCGAATAAAGATCGCGATACGCTGGTTGCTTTATTGCATTTTGTGCTTTAACACCTAATGTGCCTAATAAAGACAGAAATAACAAGTAACGCTTTATTCCCATATATTGAAAACGGATCTATTGAAACGAAAAGAGCCTCTCACTAATTGAAAGGCTCTTCTCTTAAAATTATAGATTATAATTTAACCGTTGCTGGCAAGTATTTAGCTATCAGATCCTCATAAAAAGGCTTCAGTTCTGAGACAACCGGCACCTTAGGGCTTTTTGAATAAAGATCATAAGGATTAAATTTATCTACCCATTCAAACATCTCCCTATCATGTGCATTTAGCAAATGGTTATAGGCATTTTCGCGATGTTGTGAATAGAACGAGTGGTAACGGATCATGTACAAAGCAGGCTCAGGCAAATAGTCTTTGGTGATCTGGTACAAATACTCATCATGTCCCCATGACATTTGTACTTTATCTAAACCGCAATGATGCGAATAAACGCCATATTTAGTATTGAATCTCTCGTCTTTTATATCAGGATTAGCTGCAAAAAATTCAGGATAAACGATCTTATCAGAGAATGCACAGCCTACCGGGAAGGTATCCCCTACCACGTTCCACTGCGGTTCGCCAAACAGGCAAAGCACCTTACCCAGATCATGGATAAAGCCGGTCAATATAAACCAATCAGGATAACCATCGGCACGAATAGCTTCTGCTGTTTGCAGTAAGTGCTGCAACTGATCAAGCGAAATATCCGGATCAGAATCATCCACCAAAGTATTTAGATACTCCATGGCTTGCCACCAGGGCATTTCTTTCTTATCAAACTTTAAGAAGTTTGCCTTTTTTGCCAGCACGTTATCATAGGTCTGGTACTTATGGTTAAGCCTGTAAAACTCTCGTACGCCATCAATTTCAGGGGAGTCATAATTCCTAAACTCCTCTTTCTTTTTAGCAGGGCCGGTTTCAGGATATCGTTTTAAAACATCGTCTTCCCAGACGTCTAAACTCGCCAAAGGGGACAGCTCATTTTCATTTAGATTTTCCATGTCTTTGTTTATTTAATTAAAGTTACCAAAAAACTGTATAAAGCGCAGTCAAAATACCGCATATTAATACTGATGCCATTATAAAACCGGGAGTTACTTTAAACATACTTGAATCAATTTCAAGTCCCTTTTTATTATCCTTACTTTCAGGGTCTGTAAGTGTAACTACTATCATTAGTACAATAATAATGGCAAAAACCCAACTCATGCGATTTAAAAACGGGATCGCCTCGATACCGCCATGGGTGATCTCCGGCAAATATTTAAACAAAAGCGACAACGGTATTACTAAAACAGCTGATACCAAAGCTGCTCTTGATGTTGTTTTTTTCCAGAAGAAGCCTAGCAAGAATATAGCAAATATGCCCGGTGAAATAAAGCCCACCCACTCTTGTATAAACTGATAAACCTGGTCGAAAGTGCGTAAGGTTGGCGCTACCATCATAGCTATTACAGATGCAACAACTACTGTTAATCTACCTACATTAACCAATTTACGTTCTGACGCGTTCTTGCCTATGTATTTTTTATAAATATCTAAGGTAAAAATGGTGGCTATACTATTACACTTACCTGCTAATGAAGCCACAATAGCCGCAGTAAGGGCTGCAAAAGCCAAACCTTTTAGTCCCGTTGGCAATAAATTCATTAATGTAGGATAAGCGTGATCTGGTTTAACAACGTTACCATCCATCATTTCAGTATGAAAATAGCCATGCTGGTACAAAACATATGCGGCAATACCCGGAATAACAACTATAACCGGTATTAATAATTTCAAAAACGCCGCGAATATCAAACCGCTACGCCCGGTTTTTATATCTGCACCCAAAGCGCGCTGTACAATATACTGGTTGCACCCCCAATAGTTTAAGTTGTTTATCCACAAGCCACCGGCCAAAACGGCTATACCGGGCAGATCATTATAATATTTATCACCTTTATGAAAGATCATATGGAAGTGATCTGATGCCTGGTCTTTTAACAAAGGCAGAGCATCAAAAACGGTTTTAGCCCCAAGTTTTTCTGACACTAAATGCAGTGCCATATAACAGGTAATTAAGCCCCCCATTACTAATACAAAAACCTGTATAACATCAGTATAACCAATTACCTTCATCCCCCCTAACGTAATGATAGCCGAGAAAATGGCCAAACCAACTATACATATTTTAAAGTCGATACCCGTAATGGTTTCAATAGCCAACGCACCTAAAAAGAAAATGGATGTTAAATTAACGAATACATAGATCAGTAGCCATAACACGGCCATAACCCCGCTTACAGTATCATTATACCGTTGCGAAAGGAATTGCGGCATGGTATAGATCTTATTTTTAAGATAGATAGGTAAAATGAATATAGCTACAATAATTAATGTTGCCGCTGCCATCCATTCATAACTGGCTATTGCCAAACCCATTGCGAAGCCCGAACCTGACATGGCAATAAAGTGTTCTGACGATATGTTAGATGCTATGATAGATGCACCAATTGCCCACCAGGTTAATGAGCCCTCTGCTAAAAAATAATCTTTAGTATCAACATTCTTGGCTTTCTTGCTGCGATATACCCAATAGCCGTAAGAAGATACTACAATAAAATAAATAACAAATACAATGTAATCGCTTACAGACAAATGGTTCATGTATAAATAGGATAGTTAGTATATAAATTGGTATTACCGAAGTACAGCAAAATAATTGTTATAAACAAATAACAGTTATTGAAAAAGCTATACTAACCGCTAAAATATATTTTATTACACAATTTAGCCCAACAATACGATTCATAATTCGCTATCAACAATCTAAAGTTAAATACCCACTAAATGAAAAAGATAGAATAATATTGAATTCTTAAAAACACAAACTATATTAACTTATTAGCAATGTATATTTGCTCATAACTTATGATTTCCAACCACATATGCTAATAATTAAGAACATTGTATATGAGTTATTTATAAAACAAAGCACCATAACATTATAAATATTGATATATTTATAATTAGTTTTAAACCATTAGCCTTTAACGATGCGGCCGTCTGTAGCCTTAAAAAAAAACAATATTACAACTAACACGATTTTTCCTTTGAGGAAAACGTTTTTTATTCACATTTTGCTATTATTGTTTTTATTTCCTCAAAAAACCAAGGCAGAAGGCAGTAAAGAATTAACCAGCAACGGCGGTGCCCGTGCATTTCTTTTATCAAGTTATACAAGTACCACTTCCTTCCCTTTCCCTACGCTGGGTACTATGAAAGTGTATGTAAAAGCGGGCGAAACCATTTATGTAGGATCGAGCGCACAAGGTATAAATTCCGGCACTATTAACTTAAGAGCGCCAGATGGTAGTATTTACACCAGCGGCACATCAACAACGGTAGGATTGATAACCAACCGCAGCCAGGAAGTAGCCGGACCTTTGCCTAATGTGGGTGGTTATACGCCATACACCCGCACTGTAACAGCTACGCAGGAAGGCATATGGGAAATTGATTTTATTGCCCCCGGCACCAATGCCGACGAGCAAGCTAATCCTACCCCACAAGTCGCGAGTGGTATCTGGGCTCAACCCGCAGGTCCTTATATTGCGGCTTTTGATATATCAGTCCGTAATACTACTAACACCTCATTTTTAACCGGGCGAGTATTCACTAATATATTTTCAGGCATATTAAGCACTTTTAGCAGCGGTTTTAATGGCATTATGCACATTCTTACTAAAGACGGCTACCAGTATGTACTTGATAATAATGGACAGGCCGGAAATGGCTTTTCTTTTTTCTCGAATAATAAAGGCCTGAGAGATGGCTCGGGTGCGGCGAGTTATAAAAGTGCAAATACCACTAACGGACCTAACGTGCAGGACCCAAGATCGCCCGATACTCAAACAGATATAACCCATAAAATATTTTTCAATACACCCGCTGCTGACCTGCCCGCAACAGCCAATACACCGGGTGGGGGCAGTACATGGTTAATTAACCCTCCGTTTGTGCCAAGTATCAGTGCGGTTAATTTTATCGGTATAGAAGGGACGAAAGGTAAAACCGGAACGGCACCTTTAGGCGGTATAATTACTTTTACGTCTACCAATAATGGCAGTTATACTACAATTATTGATGTTGATAAAAATGGCGTATTTACAGACCCAATCGACCGCAAACTTACAGGTACCGTTAGCATCGGTAATAACAGTATTATTTGGGATGGGTTAGATGGTTTAGGTAATAAGATCCCTGCCGGAACTGTAAGTTACACCGCAAACATTACACTGTCTATATTTAGTGCAGAAGTGCATTTTCCATTTTTTGATGTAGAACGTAATGCTAACGGTATTATTTTATCCCGAACCACGGGTAGCGGCGCACCAGATTATACAGTTTACTGGGATGACAGCCAGATTTCATTGACAGGTACCCCATCATCTCCCATAAAAAACTTAACAGGTATTAACAGCCTGGTTAATGGACATAAATGGGGAAGTATTACATTAGACCAAACCAACGAAAATGATTTTGGCAATAACCGAAGTATGGATACCTGGGCCTATGTAAGCAGTGTACCCATAAATACCACAATTAATTTTATTATACAGGAAGCAGACCTTGAAGTGATAAGTTTAACTCCTGATATTGTATCCGGATGTGTTGGTCAAACTGTTAATTATACAGTAGTTGTAAGAAATAATGGACCAAGCGACGTTACCGGTTCAACTTTCTTATTTAATTTCCCAAAAGAATTAACGGGCGTTACTGCAACAAGCACAGCTACTACAGGCACAAGTGTTGTGACTGTGGACTCAATCAAAACAAATTTATACAAGGCCATACTTGATATGCAAAATGGCTCGGTAAGGACATTTACCATTACCGGCAAAGTTACCGGCACACCTTTAACTACGCTTGATGTGACTGCCAGTATTTTACGTCCGGCAGACGTTACAGACTCCGATGCCACAAACCCGGATGCGGCTTTACCTACTGATGCATCGGCAGAGTGCGATGCGTTTCCATCAGGTGTAGGTTGTAATAATATTAAAACCAATAGCACCAGCTTTTTGGCACCTCCGAATGCCGGTGCAGATCAGTTGGTTAACAAAAATACGGTTGTTACTTTAACAGCAAATATGCCCGGCACATGGTCGCAATTAGGTATAACGCCTGTCATTGCTAAAATAAATGCTCCTGCAAGCGCCAAAACAACCATATCGGGCTTAACGGATATTGGTGCTTATAAATTCATTTTCACCAATGCAAATGGCTGTGCTGATACAGTTACTGTTAATGTATCATCAGAAGGATCTGACACACCTAACATCATCACCCCTAACGGTGATGGTAAAAACGATGTTTTAATAATAAAGGGCATAGAGTTATATCCCGGCAGCAAATTATCTATTTATAATCGCTGGGGTAATGAAGTTTATCATTCTGATAATTATGGAAATAATTGGGCCGGCGAAGGTTTAGCTGATGGAACTTATTATTACTTGCTTAACCGTAAAGAAGTAAATGGCGTTATCAGGGTATTTAAGGGATGGATATATTTAAAACATTAGCGCGATGAAGGGCCTGAAAAAATATATCCTGTTATTGGCAGCATTCGGTTTAAGTAAAACCTATGCACAACAAACCATACAGTTAAGTCAGTACATATTTAACGGCTTAGCAGTAAACCCAGCCTATGCAGGATATAAAGAAGACTGGACAATAAATTTAAGTAGCCGTTTACAATGGGAAGGTGTTGACGGAGCACCAAAAACAAGCACACTATCAATAGATGGGGTTACCGACGGCGCAAGTAAAAATATAGGCTTGGGTTTATTGGTAACTAACGACAGGCTTGGCCCCGAAAACAACTCGTCTGTTTATGCAAACTATTCTTACAGGATACGATTAAACAATGATGACTCCCAACGTTTATGTTTTGGGATAGGTGCAGGTGTGATACAGTATAGTATAAATGGCGCTTTATTTAATGCGGCTAATACCACAGATGGTAGCATACCCGCCGGTACTGTCAGTAAACTTACGCCCGATTTCAGGGCAGGCATTTATTACTATTCACCGGGATTTTACCTGGGGGCATCAGTACTTAATTTAATACCAGAAGCTGGTTTAGACCCCAATTCTGTTTTTATTTCTCAGGTAAGAAACCTGTATGTAACTACCGGTTTTATGATACCTGTTTCACTTGTTATAAACTGGAAACCATCGGTTCTGCTTAAAGAAGATTTTAAAGGGCCTACTAATGTAACAGCAGCCAGTTATTTCCTTTTTAACAAAATACTTTGGGTTGGTGCTTCATACAGCGAAAGTGTAGCCCTGTGGAATAAACCACACCTGCAAAACGATTTAAATAGAAACGACGCGCTTACCGGAATAATAGCGGTTAACATAACTCCATTATTACGCTTTGGTTACTCGTATGATTTTAGCACAGCTAAAATTCAGGGATATCAAAGCGCATCGCATGAAATTTCACTAACGGTAGGTTTTGCACGGAAAAAGGACAGAATATTAAGCCCGCGTTATTTTTAAGATGATTGTATGAAAAAAGCAACTATTCTTATCCTATTAATAATTACACTGGCCATTACGGTTAAAGCGCAGGAGCAGCCTAATAAAATAATGATAGCCGACAAGCTTTTTGAACGGTATGAGTATTTTAAAAGTTTAAATATCTACCTAAAGCTTGCTAACAGAAACCACCCTACAACTCACGCGGTTGAACGTGTAGCCGATTGTTACCGGTTAATAAATGATTACGAAAAGGCAGAAACATGGTATAAGAAAGTAGTTGATATGAATGAGGCTGCAATCATTGATCGTTATTATTATGCCGAAGTACTGTTACGAAATAAAAAAATAACAGAAGCAAGAGAACAATACAAAATCTATTATCAATCAGAAAACACAGAACAACTTCCTTTTAAGTTAGCAACTTGCGACTCGGCCGAAAAATGGATGAAATCACCAGTTACCACATTCACCATTAAAAACGAGCCCAAGTTTAATAGTAAATCATCTGATTGGGGTCTTACACACAATGATAGTATTGGCTTTGTCTTTTCATCTAACCGAAAAATAAGCAACAAGAAAAAGCAAATAGATAACCGGGATGGTGACGGCTATTTTAAACTATTCCATGCCATTAAAGACACAGCAGAACTATTAGAACTAAATACTAAGGGCAACCCTATTTTTAATGGCGATTATCATATTGGGCCAGCTGTTTTTACTAATTCTGGCGACACTGCTTATATCACTATAACCACTACCCTTCCTAAGTCGCAGATATCTGTTGATTTAAAATCTAAAGGCAGTGTACAAAGGCTATACACACGACGGCTTCAACTCATAATAGCTACTAAGGTAAAAGGCAAATGGGCTATTTTTAAAAGCTTCCCATACAACAATATTAAATCATATTCTGTCGGACATGCTGCATTGTCAAAAAGCGGTTCAATCTTATACTTTTCATCGGATATTCCTGGCGGAGAAGGTGGTACAGATATCTGGTACTGCGAAAAACAAAGCGATGGCGAATGGTCCACCCCGATAAATTGTGGTAAAGTGATCAATACTAAAGAAGAGGAAACATTTCCGAATTTGAGTGCAGACAATACATTATACTATTCATCAACCGGATTACCCGGTATGGGAGGTATGGATATATTTAAAGCAAAGGGCGAAAAAGCAGATTGGGGCAAGCCGGTAAACTTAAAATTTCCGGTAAACAGCACCAGCGATGATTTTTGTTTTACCACGCGCGATAGTTTAAGTGGTTACTTCTCATCAAACCGCGAAGGTGGAAAAGGCAGCGACGATATTTATAGTTTTGGTTACACTCCCCCATTAGTTGTAGCATCCATACCTGTTAAAGTGAGCAAACCTGTTGCTGCTCCAAAACCAATTGCACCATCACCGCTTTTAACCATGAAAAAAGGTGATAGTTTTGTTTTAAACAACATATACTTTGATCTTAACAAGTCGAATATCCGTCCCGATGCAGCTATCGAACTGAATAAACTGGTAGATGTTTTACAACAGCGCCCAACCATGCGTATTGAAATAGACGCTCATACAGATTCACGCGCACCTTCCAATTATAATATGGATTTGTCTAAAAGACGGGCAGCCTCTACAGTGGCTTATTTAGTTAAACAGGGTATTGCTCAAAACAGGTTGGTTTCCCGTGGCTATGGCGACACCCGCTTACTCAATAATTGCGGCAAAGGCGAACATTGCACAGAAGCCGAGCACCAAATTAACAGACGGGTTGAAGTGCGTGTATTGGGCGACTAAAAATATTAGTTGGTAACTACCGCTGCCCTATTTAAGGTTGGTAGTACTTAATATTGCTTATCTTAGCCGCGCATTGTTATAATTTCATGAAGATCCTTTTTAAAACGCTTAAGATAACCGGTATAACTGTAGTTAGTTTATTGGTGTTAATGTTTCTGCTCCCCTATTTGTTCCCGGAAACTGTTACTAATAAAATAAAACAGTGGGCAAGCGGCAGTGTAAAAACCGAACTCTCATTTTCAAGTACCCGTCTATCTTTTTTTAAAAGGTTCCCTTCACTCACACTTACTTTGAATGATTTTTCACTGAAAGGAAGTGCCCCTTTTCAAAAAGACACATTGGTGGCTGCTAAAGAAATATCGTTAGCTATTGACCTTACTTCAATTTTTAAAAATAAGATCAATATCAACAAAATATATTTAAACCAGGCTAAGATCAATATTCAGGTTGATAGTGCCGGCAAGCCCAATTATGATGTATATAAATCCACTCCAAAAACTACAGCTGCAAAAGATACCAGCAGTGCTTCATTGGGGATAGACCAAATATTAGTAGAGCAAAGCCGCCTGGTATATAATGACCGGTCTATCCCGGTATTGATAGATGCCCGTGATTTTAGCTATAAAGGTAGCGGCGACCTGGCAAAAGACCTTTTTGACCTACACTCACATACAGAAATAGGATCAATTGATTTTTCATACGCTAATCAGGCTTACGTGGTTAATAAAAAGGTGAATGCCGATCTGGTGACTACTATTAACACTAAATCATTAGCCTTTATTTTTGAAAAAAACGATCTGATGATCAACCAACTGCCTGTAGCTTTTAAAGGCAGATTTGAGTTTTTAAAGGATGGTTATGACATGGATTTTAAAGTTACCTCAAACCAAAAAGACCTAAGCGATCTCTTCACCGCTATGCCTGCCGAGTATGCTAAATGGGGTGAAAAGATGGATGTTAATGGTACCGGGAATATTCTGTTATCTCTTACAGGGAAGTATATCGCATCACAGAATATCAAACCTGATATTAATTTCAGCATGAAAATAAAAGATGGTTATGTAGCCAGTAAAAGCACACCATCGCCGGTAAGAAATTTGTATTTGAATATGAATGCCAAGGTACCGGGCCTTAATGCGGATAGTATGCAGTTAAATATTGATTCGCTGCATTTTAATATTGATAAAGACTATTTCAATGCCGTATTAAAAGTAAAAGGACTGACATCACCTTATGTTTATGCAAAAGTAAACACCGAAATGGACCTTGAAAAATGGGGAACCGCTTTTGGTGTACAACCATTTATGATAAAGGGCCGCTACTCTTTACACCTGTTAGCAGATGGTAAATATGCTACTTCCATACAAAAAAGAGGTTTAAGGCACGTTGATACCGTAATTAGCAGTATACCTAAATTCAATTTGCGCTCGTCTTTTAAAGATGGCTATTTTAAGTATACCAAGTTGCCGCAAGCTATAGATCATATGAGCTTTAATATTGATGCTGATTGTCCTGACAATAACATCAAACATGCTAAACTGCAAATAAATGACATCAATATCACTGCACTCAATAACTACATAAAGGGCTATTTTAATGTAAGTAATTCTGCCGGTGTGTTTGTGAACAGTGGCATAGATATGAAATTCCACCTGGATGATATAAAGAAGATCTATCCGCTGGATAAAATGGACATAAGGGGTGATATTGTAACCAACATTCAAACCAAAGGCAAATATATCCCGGCCAAAAGGATGTTTCCGGTAACCAAAGCTGATATTGAATTGCATAATGGTTATGTACAAACCAAATACTACCCTCATCCGCTTAAAGATATTCAGGTTAGTGCAGCGGTAATTAATACTACAAGCTCATTAAAAGGGCTTAAGATCATCATCAAACCTATTTCGTTTAACTTCGAGGATCAACCATTTACGGTAAAAGCAAACCTGCGTGATTTTGATAACCTGGAGTACCGCCTCAGCTCGCAAGGGACGATTGATATTGGTAAGATTTATAAAGTATTTGCCATAAACGGTTATAATGTTAAGGGACTGATCACTACTAACTTTTCTTTAAAAGGTAAACAAAGTGATGCTACTGCCGGGCGTTATAACCTGTTAGACAATAAAGGCACGATGCAGGTAAAAGACCTGGTATTAACCTCTGACCTGTTTCCTAAACGGTTCCTGATAAAGACCGGCCTGTTTAGCTTTGATCAGGATAAAATGAAGTTTGATAGCTTCACTGCTAAATATGGTCGTTCTGTTATTGTCCTTAACGGTGCATTATCAAACGTGATTGATTATGCCACTAAATCAAATGCACCGCTACAAGGCGACTTTACTTTAAAAAGCAACCTGATAGCTGCCGATGATTTTATGGTGTTTGCAGACAACGGCGAGAACGAGCAACAAAAAACAGCAGCAAAATCACCTGCAGGGGTTATTTTGGTTCCGTCTAATTTGAATTTGAATTTTACCGCTGATGTAAAAAAGGTAATGTATAATGGCTTAGTACTTAATGATGCTAAAGGCCAGATGACCATTAACAACGGGCAACTGGCTTTAAAACAAACCGGTTTTAATTTAATAGGCACATCGGTAGTAATGGATGCTGACTATCAGAGTATCACTCCGCAAAAAGCTGCTTTTAATTATCATATCACTGCTAAAGATTTTGATATCCAAAGGGCCTACCGCGAAATCAAACTTTTCCATGATATGGCATCATCAGCTGCTACAGCGCAAGGGATAGTATCGTTAGATTATAAATTAGGTGGTCGATTAAACAGCGATATGAAACCGGTTTATCCTTCATTAAAAGGTGGCGGTGTATTATCCATAAAAAATGTTAAAGTAAAAGGATTTAAGCTATTTGGTGCCGTTGGTAAAGAAACAGGTAGAGATAGTTTGGGTAAAGGAGGTGATGTATCAAAGGTTGATATAAAAACTACTATCGCTAACAATATTATCACTATTGAACGTACAAAAATGCGCATTGCAGGTTTTAGACCGAGGTTTGAAGGGCAGGTTAGCCTGGATGGTAAATTAAACCTGCAATTTAGGTTAGGTTTGCCACCTTTAGGTATATTTGGTATACCAATGACCATTACCGGTACCCAGGAAAATCCCAAAGTACATTTAGGTAAAGGCAAAAAAGAAGACGAATTAAAAGAGACCGACGACAATTAACAGCTATGACTACCGAGGGGAAACGTTCGCTACCCAACTTTGAACGAGAGTGGGATATAATAGTAATTGGAGGCGGTGCAACAGGACTCGGTACTGCTTTAGACGCGGCTTCAAGGGGCTATAAAACCTTATTGTTAGAACAAGCCGATTTTGCAAAAGGCACCTCAAGCAGAAGTACCAAATTAGTTCATGGTGGTGTGCGTTACCTTGCACAGGGTAATATCAGTTTAGTTCGCGAAGCTTTATATGAGCGTGGGCTCCTGCTTAAAAATGCTTCACATCTGGCAAAGAACGTGTCTTTTATTATCCCGAACTACCATTGGTGGGAACGTATCTACTATTTTATTGGCTTAGGTATCTATGATCTGTTGTCAGGTAAACTAAGCCTGGGCCGTACAAAACATATCAGCAAAAAAGAACTACTTGACCGTTTGCCCAGCATTGATCCAAAAGGATTGTATGGCGGTGTGGTTTACCATGATGGCCAGTTTGATGATTCGCGGCTTGCTGTAAACCTTGCACAAACCTGTGTAGAACAAGGCGCTACAGTGCTCAATTATTTCCGGGTCACAGGTATTATTAAAAATGACCAGCAAAAAATAGCTGGCCTTACTGCTGTAGATCAGGAAACCGGCATAAACCATCAATTCAGATCAAAAGTGGTGATCAATGCCACAGGTATCTTTGTTGACGACGTGTTGCAAATGGACAAACCAGGTAGCAAGCCCTTAGTAAGGCCAAGCCAGGGGATACATTTGGTTTTCGACAGATCATTTATGCCGGCCAACGATGCATTAATGATACCCAAAACAGATGACGGCAGGGTGCTTTTTGCAGTGCCCTGGCATGATAAAGTAGTTGTAGGTACAACTGACACCCCTATTGATACGCATAGCCTCGAGCCCGTTGCTTTACAGGAAGAGATCGACTTTATATTAAACACAGCAGCCAAATATTTCCTTAAAAAACCTACACGTAATGATGTGCAAAGTATGTTCGCGGGTTTGCGCCCGTTGGCTTCGTCAGACAATAACTCTTCAAAAACAAAAGAAATATCGCGCAGTCATAAACTAATCGTCTCCGGATCTGGACTGATCACCATTACAGGTGGTAAATGGACGACCTACCGCCAAATGGCAGAAGATACAGTAGATATGGCCATACAAACAGCAGGATTGCCACATCATTCATGTGTGACTAAAGATCTGCCGGTTCATGGATGCACAAATACGACCAATTGGGAAGATCATTTATATGTTTATGGTAGTGACAAGAATGATCTGCTTGCTTTAATTGATCAGGATCCTAAATGGGGAGAAAAACTACATCCGGATCATCCTTATTTAAAGGTCGAAGTAATTTGGGCCGTAAGGAAAGAAATGGCCCGTACAGTAGAAGATGTACTGGCCCGTCGGGTGAGGTTATTGTTTTTAGATGCGCGGGCAGCTATTGAGTCTGCTAAACTTGTTGCCGAATTAATGGCTACAGAATTACAGAGAGACAAGGACTGGCAAAAAAAACAAACAGACACTTTTACTGATCTGGCAAAGGCGTATTTATTGTAATAATGGCTTGCATTTAAAATATATTGTATATTTAAGCCACCAGTTATTTACTAAATACCCAATAATGGAACAATACATTTTGGCCCTTGACCAGGGGACTACCAGTTCGCGTGCTATTGTATTTGATCATAATGGACAGATCAGGTCGGTCGCACAAAAAGAATTTACACAAATATTTCCTCAACCGGGATGGGTAGAGCATGATCCTAATGAGATATGGTCCACCCAGGCAAGTGTTGCTGCTGAAGCAACGGTCAAAATGGGTATCAATGGTACAAATATCAAAGCTATCGGTATAACCAACCAACGGGAAACAACCATAGTTTGGGATCGTATTACGGGCGAACCTGTTTACAATGCGATAGTGTGGCAGGACAGGCGCACTGCAGCCTTTTGTGACCAGTTAAAAAATGATGGGTACGCCGATCTGATTCGTTCAAAAACAGGTTTGGTAATAGATGCCTACTTTTCGGCCTCAAAGATCAGATGGATATTAGACAACGTTGAAGAAGCACGCGCTAAGGCAGAAGCAGGCGAGCTGGCCTTTGGCACAGTAGACAGCTGGCTGGTATGGAAATTTACCCGGGGGCGTACACACGTTACTGATGTTACTAACGCCAGCCGTACCATGTTATTCAATATCTTAACGCTGGAATGGGATAAAGAGCTGTTGGATATTTTTGGTATCCCTACCAGTATGTTGCCCGAGGTAAAACAAAGCAGCGAAATATACGGTGAAACGGCCACTACAATCTTTGCCTCCAAAATACCGATAGCGGGTATAGCCGGCGACCAACACGCTGCTCTTTTCGGGCAAATGTGTATAGATAATGCCATGGTAAAAAACACCTATGGTACCGGCTGCTTTATGCTAATGAACATTGGCGATAAATTTATCGCGTCAAAAAATAATTTATTAACCACCATTGCCTGGAAGATTAACGGAAAAGTGCAATACGCTTTTGAGGGTAGTATCTTTATTGGCGGCGCCGCGGTACAATGGCTAAGGGATGGCTTAGGCATTATCAAAACCTCTGCTGATGTTGAGCAGTTGGCATTGAGCGTTCCGGACACCGGCGGTGTATATTTTGTACCGGCCTTTGCAGGCTTAGGTGCCCCCTATTGGGATGCTGAAGCACGGGGTACCATAGTAGGCCTTACCCGTGGCAGCACAGACGCACATATTGCGCGGGCAGCAATTCAATCTATCGCTTATCAAACCATGGATGTATTAAAAGCAATGGAAGCCGATGCAGGTATGGCTATCAAAGAATTAAGGGTTGATGGTGGCGCCACAGCTAATAACCTGTTAATGCAATTTCAGGCTAACTTGCTTAATTGTAAAGTAATAAGGCCCAATGTGGTTGAAACTACAGCATTAGGAGCTGCCTACCTCGCCGGCCTTGCGGTTGGTTACTGGAAAGACCAGGAAGAGATTCAACAACTATGGCAAGCAGAGAGGGTGTTTGAGCCGATAACCGGTTCGCCAGAAGCACAACTCGGTATTAAAGGATGGAAACGTGCTGTAAAAGCGGTGCAGGCCTGGAGCAGTGATATTGAATAACCAAAATTGCATTAATAACATAATTTTTAAACCCAAATTTATTAACGATGTCTCCATTTATGGCCGAACTGATCGGCACGATGTTACTTATATTATTAGGCGACGGTGTAGTGGCCAATGTACTTTTAAAAGACACCAAAGGCAATAACAGCGGGTGGATGGTAATTACTACCGCGTGGGGTTTGGCTGTTTTTGTGGGTATCACGGTAGCCGGTCCTTATAGTGGCGCCCATTTAAACCCTGCTGTTACTATTGGGCTGGCCATAGCCGGTAAGTTTGCATGGTCGCAAGTATTATCCTATGTCATTGCACAGCTTATCGGGGCCGCATTGGGGGCTTTCTTGGTGTGGTTGATGTACTATGACCATTTTCAACGAACTAATGACCCGGGCTCTGTTTTAGCTG
Organism: Bacteroidota bacterium; assembly: GCA_040388175.1. Lineage (GTDB taxonomy): Bacteria > Bacteroidota > Bacteroidia > Sphingobacteriales > Sphingobacteriaceae > Mucilaginibacter. Next base: position 41,434 of record JAZKCG010000054.1, read on the forward strand.
TTTTTTGCACCGGGCCTGCAGTACGTAATTATGTATCCAATATCACCAGTGAAATAGTTGGTTCATTTGTGCTGATATTTGTGGTATTTTATGTAACCGGGGCTGAGATCACTCCTACTAAAACGCCTATCGGTTTAGGTTCTGTGGGTGCATTGCCTGTAGCGTTTCTTGTTTGGGTTATCGGCCTTTCATTAGGCGGTACTACCGGTTATGCTATTAACCCGGCACGTGACCTTGGCCCTCGTATCATGCATGCCATTTTACCTATAAAGAGTAAAGGCAAAAGCGATTGGGCTTACAGTTGGATACCTATTATCGGCCCGGTACTTGGCGCCACTTTGGCTGCTTTGGCTTATCTACAATTAAAATAATTATTTCTATTGTGATCATCTTTTAAACAGAAAAGCCAGATCTTTCATCTTTTCGCTATAATAATAACCCTTAAATACGGGCGAATTATTTCATTTTACAATTTTTGTTCACAAATAGTAAATTCCGTTCATTTTGTTCATTAATAAAATCGAGTGAATAAGATTTTAAGCTATTGCATATTATTGTAGTAGTATTAACATAAATTAAATGTAATCATGAGCAAAAAAGATCAAAAAAATTATGATTCAGACGGAACTGTCCCCGTGCCTGATGCAATGAAAATGACTGAAAACTGGAAGACTTACCTGGCAGAATCCAAACAGGAGTTTAACGTAGAGTCATATTACGTGCCTATTAGTTCATTTCAGGACTTACTTAAAACTAACCCTACTGCCGAAGCTGTAAAAGTTTGTATTGGCCTTGCAGATCCAAACAATCCGGCAACAAGTCAAATTTTACTTATACCTATTGTTGACGGAAAAATAAAACCTTATATAGGCCCTGATAAACATGGGGGAGTTGGAGATGATTTCACTGATAGCAATATCTATGACCTAAGTCAACCTGAACCTCCGTATCGCACAACACCACCGCACGGAAAATAGTACTGACAAAATATCAGATTCCTATTTTTTTTACAACAAAATATTTTTTAATGATCTTTTATATTTATAATATGTTTATTGTCCCGGCAAGTATTTTGCTTCCCATAGTCTGGGGCAGTATAAAATATAGATCTTTAGATAAGTCATTAAAAATTATTCTGCTGTTTAATGTTTTTACGGGAACTCTAAATTTCATCAATCATATTTTAGCAACTCACCGCATCTCCAACCTGTTTGTTTTTCACTTTTACGCAATATTTGAATTTGCAATTATCTCTTGGTTTTATAATGTTCAATTTAAAGGAGTAGTAAACAAAATAATTCCCCCTTTAGTAGTAACATTTGGCACATTATGTCTTATTAATTTCTTTTTTATCCAAAATAATATAAAATTGGAATTAAACACGTATACACGGTCATTAGAATCAATCTTTATTATTGGTTACAGTGTTATGTACTTTAATCAACAAAGTCAAACAGATAATGAACATAAATGGGTTGACTTAAGTCTTAATTGGGTTAATTCAGCCTTTTTAATTTTTTATTCATGTAGCTTTTTTACATTTATGGCGACAAATTACTTTGTCCGTCCTGACACAACCTTTACACAAAATGTAATATGGGGAATCTACGATACAGCACTATTAGCCGAAAATATATTATTTGCAATTGCCTTTTATAAATGCAGACAACAACCGATAATATCTTCGTATTAATAATCCTGGCTACTGCTGCAACGGTTTTAATGGTAGTATCATTTATATTGATATACATACGCAACCAAAATAAATTACTGCAAAACAGACAGGAACTGCAGCAGGCCCAACTGACACACCAAAAAGAATTGTTGCAGGTAGTCATCGAATCGCAGGAAGTTGAACGAGTACGTATTGGCCGTGATCTGCATGACGATGTCGGCGCTGCAATATCAAGTTTAAGATTGATCATTGAAATGTTTAAGCCCGTAACACCGGACGATCACTATCATCAATTTATAAAATCAAGCAAAAGCATCATTGATAAAATGATGACCGATGTGAGGCATATATCGCATAATCTCTCTCCCACTTCATTAACTTATTATGGGTTAAGTTTTGCCATTGAAGAGCATTGCAGTATTATTGATCAGACTGATAAATTAAAAATTGATTTTAATAATAATGCCCAACAACTTTTAGAAAAATTGAGCTTACCTGTTGCAACAGCCATATACCGTGTTTTAGAAGAATTGCTTAACAATACTATAAAACATGCAAAAGCCAATAAATCAAGACTCAATTTTATAACTGAAAATAATTCACTTATAATTGAATATGCAGATGATGGTATAGGGATGGATGCAAATCAAATTAATAAAGGTATTGGGTTACATAATATTGAAAGCAGGCTTTCTGTAATAAATGCTAAGTACCAAATTGAAACGAAACCGTCGGCTGGCTTTTTTATAAAAATAACTTATCCGTTAACTTAATTATTTTACACGGATGGAAAAAATAAAAGTATTTATTATTGATGATCAGAATCTATTCAGACAAAGCCTTGCTTTATTAATTAACAGCATTGAACAGCTTGAACTTTTGGGAGATTTTGAAGGAGGTGATTCTTTTATAGCCAGCTTACCAGGATTAACAAAAAGCCAAACTTATATTGCCATAGTAGACATGGATATGCCCGGTATGAATGGTATCGAGCTAAACGGCTACCTGCATGACCATTACCCTCAAATAAAAGTCATTATTCTTTCTGTTCACATCAATCCATCCCTCATAGCTCAAATGATCCATGCAAAAGCATCGGCATACCTTGAAAAAAACTGTGATAAGGATGAATTAGTAATGGCGATTCAATCCGTTTATAAAACCGGTTTCTATTTTAATAAAAAAGTACTTCAGGCAATACAAGAGAATGCCAATAGTAAAGCCCGGGCACAAAAAAACCTGGATAGTTTATCAGTAAAGCTAACAAGTCGTGAAAAACAAATATTAGAACTTATCTGCAAGGAACACAACAACTCAGAAATTGGTGAAAAATTACATTTAAGTTCCCGTACCATCGAGGGGCATAGAATTAATTTACTGACAAAAACCGGCTGTCGCAATACCGCAGGCCTGGTATTATTTGCTATAAAGCATAGCCTTTTTTCCATCAGTTAGGCATATTTTTATCCACGTATAAATACCCGATTTTAAAATCAGGTATTTATACGTGGATTTTCTTAATAGGAAATTTTTCAATATATAAATGCACTTTAAATAAAATATAGTTCACAAAAAAACAACTTATTGCCATATATTAGAATGTTAAATAAACTTACATGTTATTATAGATTTTTACTTATCTTCCAAATAGATGTTAAAACCTACATATTGCTATAATATTATATCTTGTATAATATTATAGCAGCAATATGCATACGAATGTGATATACATCACCAATCATGTCAAATTGGAAATACTAAATACTTGTGGATTGACAACAATGAAACCCTATAATCTAAATGGATATACAACTCTATTTACACTTGGGTTTAAAACGAAAACACAATACGAAATATTGGAAGATAAACTTCAATCAATTGCAGTTTATTACAAAACCGGAAAAACAATTATACCAAATACAATATCAGCCGACTTTACTATCAATCAATGTATTGAATTAATAATGGTAAGAAATTGTTAGATAAGAACGGGAAATTACAATGAGTAAAATTTCTTTACCCAAATACGAAGAATTAAAAAAGATACTGCTTATTAATGCAGGAATTACCCATATTCTCCCTTCAGAGTGCAGAGCATTGTCAGACAGGGTGTTTAAGAAGAACGGTAATCGCATTAGTGAAACTACCTTTAAACGTATATATGGCTTTGCATACAGCAAATACAATCCATCATTATTTACATTAAATGTTTTAGCCAAATACTGCAATTATAAAAGTTGGGATGACTTTTGTAATAAACAGGGAAAAAAAATACTAACAAATTCTAACAAAGAATTAAACTGGCAACTGCTTCAACAAAATGCCAGCAAAATTACTGAGTTTACACTACAAACATTAAAAAATAAATCTGGCATACCGTATAACAAAACCATCGACAGGGAGTTTATCGATTATCATTTTGATGAATTTATAAGCTCGGGGCATACCGGTACTGTAATATCCGCACCAGCCGGGTATGGAAAAACAATTGCGCTTTGCCAATGGGCAGAAAAAAAAATCGCCATTGATGAATTAAATAATAGCAATGATATAGTACTATTATTTAGCAGTAACGCCATAATGAGCGTGTTAGTTAGTGGCAGAGATATTCACGATTGGATGCTGGCTCTACTTGGCTACAATACAGATCATGACATTAATGTATTATTAGATATCAAACAAAGGGGCGGCAGTAAATTTTACCTCATAATTGACGGCTTTGACGAGCATATGTTTAAGGGTGATCATTTTAGAACAATACTTAACCAGCTTGTTGATATTTTTTCTTTTTATAAATTGCATGATTGGTTTAAATTAATATTGACTACCCGCTCATCAACATGGGTCAATAACAGGTATGAATTGGAAATAGGCAATAACATCTGGTTTACAGGCATTACTGATGCTAACCATACCAATGTACCACTGTTTAGTCTTGACGAGATTAAACAGCTTTGCCAAAAAATCAAACCAGGGGCAGATAATACCTTGGATGTTGATGTGGTCGAGAACTTTAATCACCCGTTATATTTCCAATTCTATTACCAGCAACATAAAGAGAACTTCTCATTAAGCAATGCGGATCACTTATGTTTTTATGATACAATTTCAACCTTCATTTATAATAAGGTATATCTTGGATATCACTCTGCCGAAAAAATATTGTTGATAAAGAGTTTGGTAGAAGAGTTAGACATACCAAACCAAAATTATCACATAAATAAATTAAAGATCAGTAACCTTATAAAAAAGCACACCCACGCCTATCAGGAACTTTTGAGCGTTGGTTTTATTAAGGAACTTAATGAAAGTAATAATTACCTGTACAATGCATATGTTGTATTTGGGAATGACAATTACATGGAGCATAGTATTTCAAAAATACTGCTTTATAACAACGGAAATCTATTTGATATTGACCTGGTACAAACGATAAATAACCTGCTTGAAGACAACCCTTACAAGCTAAATATATTAAAATGGTGTATTATACACGCTATAAAGTCCGGCCAACTAAAAAACATTGAATATATTACTGAAGTAAATTTAAGCAATAATGAAAAATCAGAATTAATAACATTTCTGGGTGAAGTATTAGAAAAAGAATACTCTTCAAATATCAGAAATGAAGCTTTATTAAAATATTTCAAGCATTCTTTAAGTGAAAAACTATTTGATTACTTCTTTGGGTTAGAACTAATACAAGCTGATTATAAAAAGTTCTTACACATTTTATTAAAGTTTGATCTCCCTAACAGGAAAAAAATACTCATCAATACTGCACTTTCTGTTATAGCTATCATACAGCTTGACATCCATGAATTAGAAACTACACTGGCAAAACTCAAGGCGTTTCCTAAAACCGACTACGAATCATTTGTAATAAACCCCTTAGGCTGTTTAGATGCCATATATTATCATTTAAAGTATGGGATTATTAAAACTGAAATATTACGGGATATAACGAAGCTATATTTTAATGCTAAAAACACGGCTGTTTTAAGCAAAACTGCCTCTAATGATATTCTTTATCTTTTAGGTTTACATACATTGTTACTGTGCAATAACCCTAAAAAGACTCTTAATTTCATTTCCTTTCTCAAGAAAAATTACAAGACTGATACATTGGAAGAAAACGCTTTACAATATGGTTTTTTTATGAATTTTATGTCTGCTAATGCTTATTTTGTATTAGGCGAGGCTAATAAGGTTACTGATATATACTATTCTGTTTCTGCAACTTACAAGAAAAGAGACGATCTGCTAACACCTTATATGAAAATTTTATTTCATTCTTTAAAAACCAAGATGTTAATAAACACATCTAAAGAAAGCCAGGTTATTACAGAGATGAAAACAATTAATGATATTGCCACAAAGTATGGATATAAGTTTTCAAAAATCCATATGTACGCATTAGTTTTAAAAAGCCTTACACTTGATCCTAATTCTGTATTCTATAAACAGGTTAACTACGATTATAACAAGGTGATACGTGAAAGCGGATTAAATGCCAAGCTTTTCCTTCAAAACTTGGCCGCAGTAAAAAAATAATTGAATGATCTTTAATTAAAGATCATTCAATTTCTGTTTTAAGTAATTAACTCAAGTTGTTAGTTATGGTATTATTTTGTTTAGAGTAAAAGCGAAGA
>JAZKCG010000055.1:0-4917 GCA_040388175.1 Bacteroidota bacterium
CTTTATGATGCTTACTTATTTAATATCTTTTAACTAGCAACTTGAGTTAATTAGTTCAGTCAAGTATACATCATGTAAATCATTTGGCTTACCCACTGCCTCTTTTTCGTAGAGTAATAATTTTTCAATAACCGTCTGATTAGCGATTATAAAAAGTTTGTCTCTTGCAAAAACATATTTTTCAATAACTACTTTATTTGAGTTATCAGAAGTAAGATTATGTAGTGCTTCAATATAAGAAACATAGTGATCCTCTTTTAATTTCCTCGTTTGTAACATTATGTTATTTCGATTTGCATATAAGGCACCTATTAATGAGACAGCAATGGCGGCTATTGCTCCTATTATTGAAATAAGCAAGGTTGTTGATATCACAAATCAAATATAGATAATGTCGAATTAGAAAAGTCATATTATTTTCTTGACAACTTGACAAATATGATTATATTTGATATGACAAATTTAAATATATGAAAACAATGAGCGTGGGCCAATTCAAGACTCACTTTTCTGAAGTGCTTGAACAAGTAAAAGGTGGCGAAAAGATCGCTGTAACTTTTGGCAAGAAAAAGGAAGTAGTAGGATATTTTCTACCCGAATTACCCAGGCAAACTAAACGAAAGCTGGGTATTTTAGAGGGTAAGGCAAAATTCACCTTTAGCCCTGATTTTAAAATGACTGAAGAAGCGTTTTTGGGGCTATGAATTACCTGTTGGATACTCACGCTTTTATTTGGACTTTGACAGACAAAAGCAAACTGTCACCATTAATTCAACAGGCCATTGAAAATGCCGATAACACTATATTCGTTAGTTCAATTACATTTTGGGAGATATCTTTAAAATCCTCAATAAGTAAATTAAAATTAGAAGGTGTTTTACCAGAAGAATTACCCAAGTTAGCTTTACAAACAGGATTCCAGCTAATTCCGCTTTTGCCTGATGAAAGTTCAAGCTATCATAATTTAAGTTTGCAGGCCCACAAAGATCCTTTCGATAGAATGCTGGTCTGGCAAGCTATACAGCGTGAGCTTATCCTTGTGAGCAAGGATGAGTATATTCATCAATATCAAGCTATAGGGTTGCGTACCTTATGGTAGTAGCTGTTATTCAGTGAGTATTACTGTTGGTGCATTTTTCGCTTTCTTCTCAGCTACAAACAAGACTATTAATAAGATTAATCCAACCACAAAGAAGCAATCTAATGCTAATGCAGAGTTACGCATAGTGCTGGTATGATCTTCTACATAGGCAAATACAGCAAGGCCAACTACAATAGAAAGTTTTTCTGTCGCATCGTAAAAACTAAAATATGATGCGGTATCCGGAATATTCTCGGGCAATAATTTGGCGTATGTTGAACGGGAAAGCGATTGCACACCGCCCATTACTATCCCAACTGCAAATGCAGCTACATAAAATTGGTTTTGATTGGATATGTAGTAAACGCTCAAACAGGTTACCGTCCAAAATACCACCAGAACTATAAGGGCTTTTGTATTACCATATTTGTTGGATGCTATGGATGTTATCCACGCGCCTATTATAGCTACCACTTGTATAATGAGGATAATAGTGATCAGATCGTCGTCCTTCATGTGTAATTCTTTTGCCGCAAACTCGGCAGCAACCAGCATAATGGTCTGCACACCTACCGAGTAAAAGAAAAATGCCGGCAGAAACCGCTTCACTAACGGCATATTTTTGATCTTACCAAATACTTTAGCTAACTCTTTAAACCCACCGGTAATTACATTGAATTTATGCGATCCGGCATTAGGTTGGCCTTTAGGCAAAATTTTGAAAGGGATAATAGCAAAACCTATCCACCATAAAAAAACAATGATAAACGAGATACGTGCACCCATATCTTCGGTGATTCCAAATGAATCATGAAACAGTACCCCTACCAAGCAAACCAATTGCACCACGATACTGCCGGCAAATCCGTAAATGAAACCTTTTGCGCTTACATCATTCTGTTTGTCCAATGTAGCTATTTGCGGCAGGTAGGAGTTGTAGAAAACGAAGCCGCCACAATAGCCTATGGTAGCCAAACCAAAACAGATCATTCCAAACTCTATTGGCCCGCCTTCTTTTAAAAAGAACAAGCCTGCACAGGCTAAAGCGCCTACCCAGGTAAACAATTGCAGGTATAATTTTTTAGCGCCGCGATAATCTGCTATAGAAGTCAGTATGGGTAATGTAAGTACGATGAGCAAGTACGATACCGCTAAAATGTAATTTTGCAATACAGTATTAACAAACTTATGCCCAAAAAAACTGACCATGTTTTTACCATAGACAGTGTTTGCGGTAATACCTACATAATATGCCGGGAAAATAGTAGAGGTGATCACCATATTATACGATTGGTTGGCCCAATCGAACATACACCATGCCCAGATGGTTTTTTTGTTGTTTTTGTCTTCCATGTGATTGCTAAAAGTATATAATTTTTAGCAGGTAGAAAAGTTCCTGTCGACACAAAAAAATGTTCATTAAAGTGATCCGAAATTGATGATTCCTTCTAAATTTTATTTTTTTACTAAAAACACATAAGGCATTTATATTTATATAGATAAGTATTTTACTTAAAGTTTTTATAGTGATCCAAAGTGATCCGCTAAATTTATTAAAATATTTATTTACAGTTAATTAACTAAAAACAGTGATCCATGTGCTCCGCTTTTTTATTTGGATCACCTTACGAAGTTAAATGCGATAACTACGCGACTTGTGTTAACATAAAATTTCTCATCTTTGCACCATGGCATTGTTTGAACAGATGCGGCAGAAGCCGTTTTTTATATTGGGCCCATGCGTAATGGAGAACCAGGAACTACTTTACACCGTTGCTGATAAAGTAGCCGAGTTAGGGGCGAAGTACCCTATACAGGTGGTATTTAAATCGTCGTTTGATAAGGCTAACCGTACGTCCATACACTCGTATCGTGGGCCGGGTATTGAAAAAGGCATGGAAATGCTGCAAAATGTAAAAGAGAAGTTCAATCTGCCGGTTACTACTGATATCCATGAGCCCTACCAGGCAGCCATAGCTGCCCAGGTGGTTGATATCTTGCAGATCCCGGCGTTTCTATGCCGCCAGACAGACCTGTTGGTAGCAGCAGCGGTTACCGGTAAGATAGTTAACGTTAAGAAGGCACAGTTCTTGTCGGGCCAGGATATGTTCTATCCGGCACAAAAGGTTGTTGAGGCCGGTAATAGTCAGGTGATCTTAACCGAACGAGGCAACATGTACGGCTATAATAACTTAGCAGTAGATTTCAGAAACATCTATGATATGAAAGCCTTTGGTTATCCCATCTGTATGGACTGTACGCATTCGGTACAACGTCCGGGCGGCGCGGGTGGCAAAACAGGCGGCGACCGCACCTTTGTACCTATGATGGCCCTTGCCGCTAAAGCTTTTGGTGCCGATGGTTATTTTATGGAAGCTCACCCTGATCCTGACAATGCGTTAAGCGATGGCCCTAACATGGTTAAGCTGCACGAACTGGAAGAAGTTATTAAACCGTTAATAGGATAGGTTTGACTATAAAACTATGAAGGATATTGCCAAAAGAGTTTTTGAGGTCGAGATAGAATCGCTGCAGCATGTTGCAGGATTGATAGATGATACTTTTACTACTGTTGTGGAATCTTTGCTGAACAGCACCGGTAAGGTTATTGTTATCGGCGTTGGTAAATCAGGACTTATTGGCAAAAAGATAGCAGCTACCTTTTCAAGTACAGGTACGCCAAGTTTATTTCTTCACCCGGGCGATGCCTTTCATGGCGATCTGGGGATTATAGGAACTGATGATGCTGTGATACTGATCTCTTACTCAGGCGAAACAGATGAAGTGTTAAAGGTTATACCGTTTTTAAAATGGAATAAGAATCTCATTATCAGCATAACAGGAAATTTAACTTCAACTATAGCTAAAAATAGTCATCATCATTTAAATATTGCAATTACACGTGAAGCTTGCCCATTGGCATTGGCGCCAACTTCATCTACCACAGCCGCATTGGTTATGGGCGATGCGTTGGCTATTGCTTTAATGGAGTCACGTAATTTTCAAGAAGAAGACTTTGCAAGGTTTCATCCCGGCGGCAGCCTGGGTCGCAAATTACTGACCCGCACCAGGGACCTGATGCGCACGGATAATTTACCCTTTATACAAACCAATGTTTCCTTTACAGACGTATTGTTAAAGATGTCTGAAGGTAAATTAGGTATGGTGATAGTAGGCCACCCCAATAATATTGAAGGCATTATTACCGACGGTGACCTTCGCCGTTCTTTATTAAAGAACCCTGATGTTGCTAAACTATCCGTTCAGGAAATGATGACCGTTAACCCCATCATTGTTGATGAAGACGAATTTGTAAGTACCGTAGAGGTTTTAATGATGGATAAGAAGATAACCAATGTGCTGGTGGGCAAAGGGCGCAGTATTATTGGCGTTTACCAGATCTATAACCAGTAGCAGCGACGCGCCAGTAATAAACATCGAAAATATAACTACTAAAGACTAAGCCACTTAACAAAAAGTTTAAATTAGGGTTTCGTATTCTGTCAATTTAATCTATCTTTGCAACTCTTAAAATCCTAACTGCGGAAGTGGCGTAATTGGTAGCCGCACCAGACTTAGGATCTGGCGCTTCACGGCGTGGGGGTTCGAGTCCCTTCTTCCGCACTGCATTAACCCGGTCAATTTGATCGGGTTTTTTGTTTCCTTAATATTCCTAAAATTTATACATTTAAATATGAAAAAGTTATCACTTTTAATGCTGTTGTTGATATGCTTTGTAGCCTATGCACAACAAACCGATAAATTCAAACTATTATATACCGGATCAAGCAGAATTCTTGTGGGGGAACAAAAAAAGTATTTGTTTTGTGATTAGA
>JAZKCG010000056.1:0-14229 GCA_040388175.1 Bacteroidota bacterium
ACGCGGCTTTATCATTGTTAGCCGTTAAGGTAATATATTGAGCATTCGTTAGCGTGGGATTTGAAATGATTGTCAACAATGTACTATTAGCCAGGCCAACAGAAGTTATAAAAATCTGTATGGATCCGCGCAAATTAGTCCCGCCAACAAAAATAGATCCACCAGCACCAACACCGGCACCGGCCACGCCGGAAATAGGTAAAGCGTTTGCGTTATTCCCATCAATATAATTTGTCGTTACAGATCCCCGGCAATAAAAATTACCGGTATTATCACCATAAAAATATGAGGTATGAGTGCCGGTTCCATTAGCAGCGGTATTCTTTCCAAAATCGAATAAATACTTTAAACCTCCGCCCAAGCCACTTTCAAAAACAGATATCCATGCTGCCCTATATCCCGCACCGCCAGCTGATTGATTTATTGTAGGTAAACAAGCCCAAACCGACTGAAAACCGGTTCCCTGTACGGACGAACTTGCCACAACAAACAAATTAGTTACCCCGGTCGCGTCCCGCCTCATCTCAATACCTGAAGATGTCGCCGTATTAGCCAGGCCCGACAATCTGATTGCAGATCCACCACTTTGCAAATTCAAATCCCGCTGAATACCAGCATTTGTTTTAATGACCTCTATAGTATAAACCGTACCGTTCCAATATAACCGGCCAACCTCTGTATCTGTCACCTGGTCAGCAGTTCTAAATTGCGTAATATTAGCCCCATTCGCACTACTTATAGCTAATGGTATGTTATTGATTGGTTGCGTACCTATGCCCAAATTAAGCCCTAAAAACCCGTTACCGTTACCGAAAATTTGAAACCGGGTACCGCCTACCAACGAGTAAACAAAATTATTATTTGTCCCGGCCCAGTTAACCGTAACCGCCATGAGCGTATTACTTGTAATGGATCCAATTATCTTTGTTTCCCCGTTTACCGTTATAGTATCACCCACTCGGAAGGTATTAAAAAACTGCGTGTTAACGCCCGTAACATTCAAAGCAGCGGCCACCGTTGAAACCGTCCCCGGCCCTTGCGTACTTTGCGAAACCTGGAAACGAGAAGTTGTGGCCACCCCATCACAACCGGCGTTAACGTTGCCCTCCTCCAGTCGTAAGGTTTCCACATACGTTTGAGATCCTTTAAAGAAATTATAGAAACGGGTTAAATTCCCACGCGCTGTATCTGTCCAGTTTTCAGTGGTATCAGATCTGATAATCGGAATATTGAGCGCACTAAAAGCACTGGATCCGTAACCATTAACCACAAATTGCCCTAAGATATCGCCCAGCAGCAGGGCCGAAGGAGCCGCCCCGGTTCCCCTTGCATTACGCATCAATAAAGAACAATAATTAGCGCCTACAGGAGAAAGGCCGTTTGTACTTCCATACGCTTCTATCAGCAGCCGGGTATTTAAGCCGTCAGCATTAACAATTTGGACTACTGTACGATCCATTGGCAGAATAGACAATGCGGCGTTTGCAGAGAAACGCGCAACCAACTGCGAAGGATTACCGGAACCAACCGTAAGCACCTGTATAGAGAAACCGGCGCCAGGACCTACCGGCGAACCGGAAAACACCAATACGTTACCGGGTGCAAATCCGGATCCGGAATACAGCAGGATTACCGATGCAATAACGCCACCGGCAACAACAACCGCAACATTAACACCGGTACCCCCATTACTAATAACTACATTAGGATAAAATCCGTTTGTATACCCAGCGCCGCCGGTCAATGTCGCGTTATTTAAGGCAGTTACAATTGTATTTGACTGCGTGAATACCGGGTTAACATCAAGTCCTATATCAAGCTGATTGCTATTATCGTTACGCATACCCGTATCCAATAACATACCCCTTACCAGGTTTGTACCGCTATTGGCCATTGACCCCGTAACATGGAACACCCCTAAAGGATCTTTACCCAAAGCGGTATTTTGGCCGATCGTAACCGCACCTATTGAACTGATTCGTAATTTTTCGGATCCAGTCACCACGATTTGAAAGTAGGCACCTTGAACCCCGCTTGTAGGCAGTTCTTTGCGAAATGCAATCTGCCCAAACAACGTACTTAAAGCAGGTGCATAGAAACCATAAAACGCAATATCCGGCCCGATATCCTGCCCAAACGCAGATGAACTATTTAGCTGCAACTGTCCACTTGCAGCACCACCAACATTATTATTAGGCCCGGTTATCCTTAAAATTTTGTTTGTATTGTCGTAAAAGAAACCGGCATTATCCTGCGAGTAAACACCAGAAGCACCGGCAAATACTACGGATCCAGGCGTAAATGCGGTTATCGTACCAGTACCACCCTGGTTAACGGGTAGCGGTATCGTTATCGGGGAAACACCGGCAATAAAAACCACCCATGCAGCACCATTGTAATAGTACATCGTACTGTTATCCAGGCTCAAATAAAAGGCACCAGCCGTAACGACAGCGGGCCTCTGTGCTAAGAGGCCCGTATAAACAATTGGGGTACCGAAGCCGTTTACGACCGCGTTACCAATAACGATTCCTGAACTCATTTATAAAACTTTCTTATAACTGTTAATTGATTAGTCCCGCCGGTATCGGTGAACCACACTTCATAGCTGGTAGTATCTTTTTCTTTACTATTACCCGCGATGCTTAACGTATTACCGGAGTACAATTTCTTAGCAAAAACATTAACCGGGTTTGTTCCGTCATTCACAAACGCAATAGCATTACAGTCCGAAGGAACCGGCTGATTTGCAGAATAAACAGAAACGCTCACATAGTAAGGCTGAATATTCTTAAAGGTAATCAGCAATTCCCAAATTGCCTTTAAAGCATTATATACATTATATACATTATCCATTATACAGGGTAATTAGCAATTGGTAAAGCTTGCGCGTATCTCAAACAATCGGCTAAAGCGTCAGCCCTTAAACCTACTTTACGATCGAGAACCGCTTTGCCATAATTTAATAAAGTCCAAAAATCTTCTCCTAATACCGACCGAAAGCAGCAGGTTAACTCATAAATAGCCAACTGGCTCTTTTGACGCTTAATAGTAGAAACGATAGTTTCCGTATCATTATAGAACCATCCAAAAGAATCATCTATAGCCGCCGTGTCCTGCGCAACCTGCAGCCAGGACGTTTGCACATCGTTAGCAATTTCTTCTTCTATATGCTGCCAAAATGCGCTATCCATCTGCGTAACATCCTTAAACAGCCGGGAACTATTATGAGATGATATTACCGCTTCGCCCCACTCAAACATAAAGGGGTTTGATTCAGGATCGTTCGCGGCTTCGTCAATGGTAGCCAGGTCAGCAGGATCCGCACCGAAAGCGTTCATTATAGGACGGATCACACCAACATACGCGACCAGGGCAATACCACCGGCCACGATCAGTTTTTCCTCATTATCCCCCAAACCTTTTTTTTCGGCCATGACATTTAAGCTAACCCACCGGCTGAATACGCGTAGTACTCATCTGTAGTCAATGTATGCCCCCCGGTGTCGGTTGTTTTTTTGCTGTTAAATATCGTATCGTAAATCGATATTAAAGCCGGTACAGAGGCGGTAATCTGATTAAACACACTGTTATTGGTGTCCTGAACCGTTGTACTGGTTACCGGTTTAGGCTGGTAAACCTGTGTTATTGGCGTTACCGGCGTTGCTTTTTTTGAAAACATGGTATAAGCCAGTAAGCCCAAACCAGCCAGGCCAAAATAAAAAATCATATCGTCGTCTTGCTTTGCCATCTTAGTAAGAGTTAAGCATCAATATTAAATTCTGAAAGGTTGCCGGTTTTGATTCTGCAATATCGGCTAATTTCGTTAGGCACTCTAAAATATTGCAATGTTCAGTTAATCGCTGTAATTGCAAGGTTAACCCGGCGTTAAATTCTTCAGGCGTTAATGTCTTTTTTTCTTCAGTTACGGTCGGCATCGTATTTTCAAGTTTAGGCAATCCCGATACGGCCACATTTGGCCGGGTTGCCGGATTAAACAAATTA
Source organism: Bacteroidota bacterium (assembly GCA_040388175.1). GTDB lineage: Bacteria > Bacteroidota > Bacteroidia > Sphingobacteriales > Sphingobacteriaceae > Mucilaginibacter. The sequence continues at coordinate 4,006 of JAZKCG010000056.1, forward strand.
GGAAAAATATTTTTTAGCATATCCAGGATAACCGGCATATGCGGGTTATTTAAAACGCCGGTAATCCGGCCAATCATATCCGGTTCAGTTTCCGGATCTTCATCCGTATCAGCGGTTTCCAGGGCTAACAAACGAGATTCTAAATCTTCTTTCATTTGCCTGGTTTGTTCGCTGATCGTTTTCAGTTCAGCAAGGATCTGATTATCCTGATAATTTACGCGGCCAATAGCAGCGGGGTTATAAACCGGCAAAGTATTCAATTCATTAACCCGAACCATCATAGATGAATAGTACGGCGTTTTATCGGTTATCATTCCCTTTGCCGGTTTTTCGTGAAACCGGATGAGCAACAAATCATCGTGCCCGTTTTGCACCGCGGCTTCCAGGGTGTACAATAGACGCTCCTTCCCCTTCTCCATATCATCTTCGTTAAACCCGTAAAGCAATTGCTTACTACCTGATAAAACAGAATAATACGGCGTATCGGCGAACTCCTCAAAAGCGGACATTATACTACCAATCCCTACATACATTGCTTTTTGCGCCATAACAAAACGGTTTAGTCAATTAATTATTCGGATCCTGATAGGAAACGTTAAGCATAAACGAAATATTAGCCCCGTTCGCCATAGGCGCGCCTAATTTAATAAATGATTTTTCCCAATAAACCACCGGGCCATCTATTAAGAACTGATCCAGGACATAAGACGTTGTAGTTAATGAGTGCATGCGGTGCAAACTGATCAGCGGCAAATTCTGAACAAAAAAACCTTCAGAACGGTTTGCAGCCGCTTTAAAATAAAGGTTCAAATAGGCATTTTGCAAAATGGCCGGTGTAATGATTGCATTACCTGTAGGCGATAATGTCAAATCACCGCTACAATAAGTCTCTAATCCGAAAACCTTTTTATCAGCCAAGAACGACTGATAAGGAATTTCCAGTTGTGTTAAATTAGCAGCAGACGGGGCCTGTACTAATTCAATCATCTGTGTTTTATTATTTACAAAATCCATAACGGTTTTAAATCTACAAAGTCCCGGCTTTTGACCGGGACTTTTATTTTGAAAAATATCGGGTTAAGAAACCAGGGTAACGTTTTGCGCCAAAACCCCTTCCAGCACGATACGCGCATAGGTAAAGGTATCTATTGTTGTAATGTTACCCGGCAAGTTGATCGACATAATATTGTCCTTTTGGCCGATCAGTACCAAATTCGGTTCCACGATCAATTTTGTAGATCCGTCAAACTCATCCTGAGGACTGTTGGCAGCAGCGGTTAACTGCGTTTGCGGAACGTTCAAATAACGCTGCAAATCCATACCCGGAACCACAACTTCATTATTAACAGACAACGTAAATTGCCCGTTATAGAAAGTGTACAAAGCGCCTGTAGGGCCACCACCTGTAGGGAATGTCACCACGTTAGGGTATGTCTTAGATACGCCATCCGTAGCCGAAGCACTTGAATATTTAGCCAGGTAAATAAACATTGTAGACACGTAAAACGCATCCTGCAATTTCAACCTGCGTTCTGTAGGCCGTTGCGGAATACCACCGGTTACGGTATTATTCAGGATTTGAAAAGGGAAAGCGTTTTGTGTCGTTGACAGCAGCGTTTCCAAAATGATATCCGTTTGTGTCAGCTTTGCATTTTCTACAGAACGCGGATCTAAACCGGCCTGTATCAGCGCTAATTTAGACCGTTCGTACACCGCCCGAGCGGCAATACTGTTATTTAATTCAGGCATTTATTTAAATTTTATGTAAGTCAAATAATCTGTTAATTACTGCGATATGTCAATTATACAGCAGTTGGAAAGTGGAGCTGTTTTTTATCGGTACCACCCACACCGTTAACGGCAATCAAATTCGGCGTACCATTGATCGGACGCAAATTTGCGGTACCATTAACGCGGTATGACATACGGTTTCCACCCATGCCCACGCCGCTAATGACACCAACCTCAACCGCCATCACCTGGAAACCAAAAGCCACCATACCTTTACCAATATTCGCGGCCACCGGGGCTTTAACAAATTTTGGCAGAACGAAACCGATAGCGATTTGACCGGCTGCGATTATCTTTTTATCAATACCAGGCCATTGCTTTAACACAATATTTGATACTTCCCGCGCTGCGATCGCACCGGCACCTAAAGCCAAACCGGTCATAATCATTGGGCCAATGTCATTAGCACCATTAACACGCCGCCTACGTCTTGTACCGGGCTTTTTAGCGGCTGTTTTTTTTCTTTTTCTTGTAGGACGAACCATGATCTATATTATTTAAAGGTTAAAAAATTTTCTTGAAATGTGAGGGATATATATAATTGTTTTGGCTATCCCAAAACGCTACATCTCCAGGTTCAAATACCACTGTACCCGTATCATAATGCTGGTTAAACAGGCAACCGTAGCCGTTATCTATCTTACCATCAAAAAACAGTGATATCAGATCTGAATGAACAAAGGGCAAAGCCGATGTTTCATCAAAATTTAACTCACTTATAGACAAATAGCCATCTGCAACTACTTGCGTATCGGTTAACACAACCGCTTTACGTTTACGCGCTCCCATCTTTATGATTTTAATTGTTGACCGGCTTTGGTTAATTTTTTATGCTCTGCATTTATAGCTATCTGAATAAACCGCCTTGCCTCTGATCCTTTGGCGTTTTTTCGGTCAGCTTCCAGTTTATTGATATTGCGAATATGCTGTAAACCTTTACCATAAACGCCGCTGATCGTTGATTTTTTAGGTTTTACACCGGCAACTTTTACCACTTTTTTAACAGCAGCACGAACCGGCTTAACAGCAGCTTTAACACCGGTTACCGATTTTTTGCGCGATGCTGGAGCAGCGGTTTTAGTTTTCCCTACTGTTTTCTTTTTTGCCTTAACACCGCCCACTTTACGAACTTCGGCACCGGCTTCTTTTAAACAGTCCTGCCATTTTTTTTTCGGGTGTGCTTTGCGGATAGCTTTGGCCCTCTTTACCATTTTATCAAATACCGGATTTGCCATCTTAAACGTATTGCTTTACTAAATAATCAACCTTGTTATTAATAGCGGCACATTTAGCCGCGTCAACTCCCTGAAAATAAGGGAGCAAATCTTTTATTATTGCTCCACTTGTGACAATTACCTCAACCTCAGCAGGCGTTAATGAAACATCTGCAACCCCGGCAATTTTGGTGATGATCGAAGCAGCGGCACCAATGGCCGGGCCAATCCAGTTATTACCGTTTCCGGATCCATCATTAGAATTAGTTGGATTTCCGGGATTTATTGAAGGGGGAACTAAAGGGTAATACGTACGCCCCTCGGCGCAACCATAATTTTTCCAATGATCGTTCGCCTTTGTTTCCAGGCCACCGGACCACTTAGCCGTACCGTTCACCACGTCCGGGTAATTCAAAAAATATTGTTGCGCTTCAGCCAGGGTTAAATGATGATTTGGGTTTGACAATTCCTTATACTCATCCGCGGTTAATACCTTCCCAGTTGCTGTTTTAACTGTCTGATTAACCGGATCTACAATAACGCCTTTATTATTAGTTACCGGTAATTGCCCGGTGGATCCATCTGCTAAAGTAGCAACAGCAGTACCGGCTTTTGTACCGGTATCGGTTAACGTACTGGTTTTACTTTTACTCAAAAAGTATAAACCACCGGCGGCAGCACCTAACAACAGCAATCGTTTATCCATCTATAACCGTTTTAAAAACGTCCCAACTTAAACCGTTAGCTATAAAATATTTTCGCACCGGCCCGTTAACGATATCCGGATGAGATCTGAACAGATCCCGTAACCCGTAAAGATTACGATTCGTTGCATTAATAAAACTGCGATTCGCTACAAACGGATCGATTTCGTCAATGATAAACGGCTTATCATCCTTCACTCCACTGATTTTATATATTGGCATAATCGGAATTTCGTCTATAATATGTGTCGGTTCTTTATGATAATCAAACTCACTTAAACAGGGATCTATCCAAATTTCTTTATTTCCATCAAACACGACCACAAAAACGTGATCAACATCGGGACTTTTACCGTAACAAACAAAACGAAAGCACCAGTCCCAATCATCACCTTCGTTTCTTTTAATAGCCCCCAGGACACCGCCAATAAAGGAGGCAAAATGTTTGCAGTCTACTTTTGCGCCGTCCTGTAATATCGCTGTAGGCGTCCTTACAGTTTGGCTGTTTTCGTGTTCAGCATCATAATTGAAATTATAACGCATAAAATTCCAAAGCCCTTCGCAGGTATTATAAATATCAATTTTATCAAAGTATTCGTAAATCTCATCGTAATCAACTTCGCACTCATAGTAGGTATTTAAAATTTCGTCTACTATTTCGTTGGTGCCCTGCCTGTTATTAATGATCACTTTCAAATTGCGAAAAGGCGGTATTTTCGCCAAAAGCACTTTTTTAGAGATCATATACTTACAGTTTCATCCAGGTCAATAGGTACAATGATATTATTAATATTTGCGTTCGCCTTGATATTAAAGACAAACGTGGAACCCTTCATATTTAAAATATCCCTGATCACACCCGGCAAGGTTAATAACGAGGGGTTAACATGAAATTTCACCTCTTGCTGGCTATTTGGCGGGATTGAAACCTGATCGAAATCAGATATTGAAGCCAGGGTATTACCATTTACATAAACCGTCCCGGCCACGCTATTGACTACAATAGTCGCGTTGGAAACATTTTGGAACATTAAGGAAATCACATAATCCGTAATTCCTTGCAACTGAACACCGCTAAAAACAATATCAACCACACCAGCGGCGCGAAGCAGCTTGCTATAGTAAACAGCCAGGACACCGCCCGCGCAAAGCAATAAAGTTGTACCTGTTTTCAATTTTTGACGGTTTCTAAAAGTGAAAAATATTTTTTCAGTGCATTTTCATAGGTCAACCAATTATCTGTGTAATAATGGTTATTAACCAACCTTGAATTAAAATCTTCGACGCTGGTAGCTTCTAACGGGTATGATCCCCTATCCAGTACGTGCAAATAATCATCTACAAAATCGGAAATGTTACTATACTTAACATACGATCCGTTACGGGTGATCCCGGCGTAATTTTTAAGCTGATCAACATTTTTCAGGTTAGGAACATTGGTAAACAGCCCGGTTTCGTGCAATAGTTGTGAAAGGATGAGTTGAATTTGCAAATCAGACAATCCCCTGGTCAATAACTCCTGATAAACCAGGTTCAACCGTTCCACATTATCGGCGCCGTATTTATCCAGGCCCTCTAAATCGAATGAACCACCACTTTTTGACTTAAAACCGCTGAAAATCATAAATGCCAACAAACCGGCACCGAGATATAAAACAGTTTCACCCTTCATTTTATAAATGTAGGAAATAAAAAAATCAAAAAATCAAATTATTTTTTGAAAAAACTTGGATATATAGAAGAATATGCTATAAATTGCGTAGCAATTTTAAGGTAGGGGTAAATCGGGCCTTAAATGTACTCTTTTGGTTGCTTCCAACTCCGTTAACTCCGATAATTCGCGCTTTATTCTGCTTAATAGTTGCTTAGTGCTACTCATTTTTTCCACCGAATAGTAAAAACCGTTATTCAACAGGTCATCTTTGAGCATTTTAAACTTAACCTGGAGCGCACGTTTTGTTTTTTCCTGTAGATCTTCATTGATCATTCGCCTACTATTCACCGACCCATCCGGTAATAGCACAACATCTTTATTTTTAGTTGATTCTTTACCGGAAGCCAGGTTATTAATAAAATTCTTATAGTCCAGTTTATCGGTACCGGACAAAATACTATGTGCAGGAGCGTTTAACATTTTATACATGCTGCAATGCTCTGCGTGTTTAGCCTGCATTACCTTTTTTTCGATCAATGCACATATAGCAGAACTGTACGGCCCGGCATCCGTTGTATAGTAATCAACTGATTTAATATTTTTTGAGCAGTCCCAAACCTTTCCCCCGATCGGCGCAACATAATCCCGGTGATTAGTAGGCAAACTTGTATTCAGATCGTTTTTAGCCATATACTTCAAAATATATCCAGTCAGATTCTTTATCTTTTTTATCGCGTGAACATCTGTAGAATTAGGATTACCGTCATTGATCCCCTCATCATTATAATAATGATCCAAATAACCGGCATTACGCTGCAACTCATTCCACTTTGCACGCAGTTCAGCGTAATGGATAAAAACGTTTGTGGTAATGTGGTAGTGGATCTGCTTAGCGTCCAGACGTTCGCCTTGCCGTTCACACTTCCATACGTAGGAATTGACACCTTTTGAACGCCGTAACCACTGTAAGAATGGCTCTAATAGCATTTTGTGTGTTTCCTTTCCGGTCAATTCATTATTCAGGGAATGAACCGTTAGCGTGATAAAGTTAATCTGAAAGGGTTGATTTTCCCGGGTTACCGGATTAAAAATAATCTGTTTTGGAGAGAGTTGCAGTAAGATATCAACCGCTTTAGTAATTCTCTTTTTTGCACCAGGGCACAAAACACCGCTGTATGTTTCCTGCTTTGCTAAAGTTTCGCGCTTTTTTTCGTTGATGCTTAGCAGCTTTGCCTGCATATCCAGCGAAGCTGGAAATTTTTTTGGGTATACATTGTACAGGTATAGGCAATTAGTCCGAACCTGTAAGTGTGTTTCAATTATCATTTGTGTGGATCTTTTGACAATATTATTTATCAATTCTAATAATTATCCACCAATATTACTAACGGTTGTTAATAAATATTTTAATGTGCAAAAAAAAACGCCCGAGAAGATCCACCAACCCGAGCGTTTTATAATTCTAAGATAAGTATAGCAATGGCCTCGCGCCCTGACCAATACAACCTAAACCTATCACAAACATACAAAACCCATGCCATAACACCAAAAATATTAGCTGAAAAATGCGCAAAATATAACGCTTTAGTCAGCGGTTTTAGGGCGGCTAAAGAGCCGAGCAATGGTTACTCATGATGAACCAATTGAATGCCGTGGCGGAGATGAGTTTAGCGCTTTGGTGCAGGTCTAAGCTTGTGAACGATTTTAAGGGCCGTAGGGGCAATAAAAAAGCCGCTACCCTATCCAGGTAGCGGCGAACGCTCAAAGCTTGAGCCTGCGAGCCGTCAGGCGCTCGGGTCGCTCTCCAGCGTTGCCCTATCCTCCTGCGGTTTATCGTATAAAAGACATTTATCAAAAGTGGTTATTGACTGAGCGTGAAAACCGAATATAAAAGTATAAAATGAAAAATACTCGTTAGTGATTGCGTCGACACTGCAAATCATAAATAGCTTACACGGGTAAACTTTACCATCAATAGAATTAAGATTCCCGCAACAATAGACATGCCCTTTAGTAATACCCATCAAATCAGAGCCTACAAATACATAAGCAAATCCGTCATACAAAAATGGCTTTCCGGATAAAAAATACTCTTTTGTGATCATCGTTATAGGTCTTTAAGGTCACTTAAAACATCTTCTTTACGGGCAATACATACATTTTTAATGCCCATTAAAAAGATAACCGGTAAAGATCCGAAATCAAAACTTAGTTTATTTTCAGAATTTATTTTACCTATAAACTCCATTTCTGAATTAAAATTATTTGCTAATTCGACAGCAACAATATCGATTTTAAAAACCAACATGTCAAACATATTAGCTTCTACGCCATTGTAAGAAATTGCTTTATCTAAGAAATCTATCATTTTATCGATATTTTCCAGTTGCTTTAATAACCGAAGTGCTTTTTTTGCGTTTTGTGGTTTCATAATAAATAATTTAATGTGACTGATCAGTTGGAGGTACTTCTACAAAATCCCTAAAGGTGGGTACATCTTTTATAACCCAAAAATATACATCATGATAGGGATTGCCGTTTTCTTCATTCCCTGTAACACATGAAAATATATCCCTTTCCAGTTCTAATTGCCATTCATTGAAACCATTAAAAGTAAAACGCTGATAATCTAACACACGACGTCTTTTTGTATTTCTAAACCGTTTCCTATGAATCATATACAATCCTCCTTAATAATAACACCGGCTTTACGGCTGATAAAATAATTACCGGTATTCAGCACCTTCATTACTTCCCGGTAGGACATAAAATAGGCCCGTCTGTAGCCGTGTGCGCTCATTAGCTTTCTACTGTACGCCTTATAGGCATCCATTGGATTAGCGTACACTACGGGCGCGCAAGCGGTATCTGTAGGGTAATATGAATAGTAACACTTATTACCGTTTGAGATCTTTTTAAAGACTCCACATCCGGACATTGACAGCAGCAGGGCCAGCAGCGTAATAATGGCCGCTGCGGTGATGCAGGCCCGCGCGATGCGGGACTGATCGATTTGCTTTTGGTTTCTCATAATGCTTCAATTTTGGCTTTTACCTCACTAAGACGATCGCCATAAAAAACAGCAATGTGATCGATCAACTCTTTAGACATTTTCAATACCACATGATTGGGAGCATTAACCTCTTTTAAATGAATTTCACCACCGACAAAATCAGTATTAATGCTATGAAGGGATTCTAAAACATCCATATTACTTTTCCTTTCTACGGCCAATCGTATTAGCCTATCAAAATCATTTACGTTCATAATTAAAAGGGTAAATCATCATCATCGGGTATGGACTTATCACCAGGCGTTAGCGGTTTTTCGGTCACCTTCTCTTTACCATTACCAAAATACACCTTGCCTTCAGTTTCTTGCTTATCTTTTACCGGATTAAGCTTGAAAGCAGCATGATTACCGTATTGATCCGCTTCATCGTTAATCCATTCGGCGAAATTAAAATAGATTTTACCGTTTTTTTCAGAACGGTTAAATGCGCTGTGTCCTGCTTTTGCGGCACTGTTTAGGTCGGTTAGGCACATTGAGCCTGTGATTAGCTTACTTGACATAATAGAATTTTTAAATTGTTTTTGATTCGATAATTACTTGATTGCAAATACTGGTATAATGACCGTTAGCGATCATTGCCAGGTAGAAATATTCAATTCTTACCGGCGGGATCTTATGCCGGTTTCGAAGATGCGTTCTGATATACTTATCATACGCGGTTTGTAGTTCTGTAAAGAACATTGGAACGTTGGATGCGTCCCGGTAGGAATAGACTGTCATAGAATTATTTTTAAGTGTACTACAATAGTAATGAATTAATTTTAAAACGTCCAAATCTTATTTTTTTTTTGTCATATTTGGACGTTTTAAAATATAAAAAACATGACTAAAGCCACTAAAAGACACGTTTGCGTTACCTGTAAGCGCAAGCGAATTGAACTTAAAATGCACCAATTCCGGCAACATTGGCAATGTTTAGACTGCATAAACAAAGCCGGCCCGGATCCAGGAGTAGCGGCCGAAGCTGCGCAGGTTCACCAATTGAAGGTATTAAATCTTTATGCCGGGATTGGCGGAAATAGAAAATTTTGGAAAGGATGCCATGTAACCGCTATTGAACATAACGCGTCAATAGCCAACGCGTACAGTAAACTATATCCGGAGGACACTGTTATCATAGGTGATGCCCATAAATATCTACTTAAAAACTATCACAAATTTGATATTATTTGGTCGAGTCCCCCTTGCCAATCCCATACCCGAATGAATTACTGGAGCCCAAAAGAAAAAAAAAGGTATATAGATTTATCGCTTTACGCTGAAATAATACTACTTCGAAATTTCTTTAAAGGTAAATGGACTGTCGAAAACGTCAACCCTTACTACGAATCACTAATAGCGCCGGACAAACAAATTGGCAGACACTTATTTTGGAGCAATGTACCGATATCGGACATTCACGTTGAACAGATCGAGGGATTTATAAATCTTGACGGCCAGGATGACAAACAAAAGATAATGGATTGGTTAGGCATTCACATTGAACAAAACCTATACTCTACCGGGAAAAATTATTTACAGGTTTTCCGAAACTGCGTTCATCCGGATATTGGACTAAGTATTTTCCAGGATTTATTAAATGGAAGGATCCCCAGGTAATTACCTGGGGATCCTTCCATTTTTACCCGATAGCCATGTAAGTAAAAGTGTACGTCCCCGCCGCCAACACCGTACCATTTGTTTTCAGGTCAAAGGTGCCCGCATTTGGCTGAACATAGATAGCCGTCATAGCCGACGCGGCTTTATCATTGTTAGCCGTTAAGGTAATATATTGAGCATTCGTTAGCGT
>JAZKCG010000057.1:0-11048 GCA_040388175.1 Bacteroidota bacterium
ATGGGATCAAGATTATATGATCGACCTGCTTAAATTTTAATGCGTCTGCCCTGATGCAGAGGGTAAGGATACTCTTAAACTTAATAAGTTCTATCACTCCACCACATTCCCTTTTTTAATTTAAAAACCTTATCTCCGCTATCTCATGCTGGTAATGGGATTGTTGTGATTTTTAGGAAAGAGGGTTGTTGGAAGGTTTAAATAAAAGGATTTACAATTTTTAGCTGCTCATCTACAATTAAGTTATGCGCATATCTTCTGAATATAAAATGGAACAACCGGAAAGCAATGCCGACGATACAATAATTGCATCAAACATCTGAAATTGATATTTTTTAATCAGGCGCATGGCATCTGTATATATCCCGGGTTCAACATCTGAAAGCGTGCAATAAGGCAACCAAATCATTAGTGAATCTAATGAATCTTGTTTAGAAAATTTAAGACGTTTGTTGCACACATTAAGATATTCACTTATAACCTGTGGCGGAATAACCGGCGAAATAGCAATCAACTCATTAGCTTTTTCTCTTTTGATGGATTTAGGTTCAGCATCATGAAGATAGATTAAGATGTTAGTGTCGAGTGCAATTTTACTCATAGTCATTAGCTTCGTCCCTGTCAAATTTAAAATTTGACAGATTTACGCGATATTTGCTAAGTGCCTTATCAATAGTAGCTATTTTTTTTGATTTTCCCGGATCTTCCATATTTTTGATAGGCTCGGTCGACTCTACCTCAAAAGCAATGATCTCAATTAATTTTCCAACCATATCCTTTGGTAATTCAAGCGTAAGGCTACTTTTACTGGATTTTAATATGGTACGTATCATATTATCAAATTTATGAAATTAAATTGAAAGTTTCCAAGGCTGCCTGAACAACTGATTTATCCGATTGGAGGATTATTGTGGTTTTTTATAATCGTCAGGTAAAATAGAATATCGTTAATGCCGATCACAGATCAGCTTGCATTTAAGTCCGGGATTGCAAATCCGGACTAACATTGAGGTTTTATTATCCTTTTTTGATATAAGAAATCATTTTTGGAGCATTTTTCAGTTCCTTTTTTATGTTAACTACTGCATTTTGCCGTACGAAGTAGTAAATCTCAATTATACCGCGATATTTTTTATCGAGGATAATTGCTCTTTCAATTTTATACTTATCAAGAAATAAATTTGTACATGTCATGTAAAACTCAACCCCGCTATCTGCATTAAAATTCTTAAGTTTTTTTGCTGAATAAAATTGACTTTTATGATTTATAGTATCAGCCAAATCTTGGAAGTTATATCTCCAAACCTTATCTGGATTATAGAGGATTGCATCCGGGCGCACTCGGTTAATAGTGGCCTTATCCCTTACATAGTCAAGCGAATCTCGTTCCAATAGTGCTATTGTAATCATAACGCTACTATCCTTTTTTAGGAAAGCAAAAAAAATATGGCTACCCATACGCGGATAGGGTGGGGCCTGGCATATGAAAGGCAAAATCGAGTGATTGATCTCTATATATTTAGCAGGTGTAGTTACCGATACTCCCATCGCCTTAACACCGAGTTGCAGAATATTTAATCTTTGTTCTTCTAGTTCTATTGCATTCCGGGGAATAATAATCGATTGAGCTTTTAAAGAGCAACCGAAGAGAACACACGTTAATGTTAAAAACAGTTTCATGTCTATAGATAGATGTTATTTACCTAATAAATGTAATTATATTGAAGTCACTTTCAGTTAAAATGCATTCAGATATTTACTCAAAATATTTATTCTACCACCTTCCCCTTCTCCAACTTCAAAACCTTATCTACACTCTCCGGTATCTCATGCTGGTAATGGGTTACATAGATCAACGTAACTTTACTTAGGCCACATATAGTATCTATCAAATTTTTAAAATGTTGCTGTTGGTGGGTGTCCATTCCCTGGCAGGGTTCGTCGAAGATCAGTAGCGGAGGATTTTTAATGAGCGCTCTTGCCAGTAAACATAATCGCTGCGCGCTGGCGGGAATATTTTTTAATAAGGTGCGGGCATATTTGTCAATCTCTAAAGCTTTCATCCAGCGTAGGGCTACTTCGGCGCGTTCTTTATTGCTTGGCCTGAATAGCCCCAGCGTATCATAATAACCCGATTCGATCACCTGTAAACAACTGTTGTCGGTAGGGAAGTACTGGTGCAGCTCGGGCGATACAAAGCCTATTTTTTTCTTAATATCCCAGATACTTTCGCCGGTGCCGCGTTTTTTGTCGAATAGAATAATATCGTTAGCATAAGCTTGCGGGTTATCGCCATTGATCAAGCTTAACAGGGTTGATTTACCCGCGCCGTTGTGCCCTAACAGCGCCCACCGGTCGCCGGGATTTACCTGCCAGTTTATATCGTACAAAATAACATTCTCCCCATATTGCACATGGATTTTATTCATGCTGATGATCTGCCGGTAGGCGGCAGAAGAATTATGACCGCCTAAAAGTGCTTTTAGTTCTTCTTTGTCGATGCGGTCGTCTTGCTGCAGTTCCACCATTTTGGGTGTAAAGTCAGTCTTGGATACAGTATTGGTGATCACCCCGCTTTTTAATACGGCCACGTGTGTTATGGCATCGGGTATTTCATAGGGCGATGTTGCCATAACTACCGTAATGCCAGATTGGGTGATCTCCCTAATAATGGCATTAAATTCCTGCCTAGTTTGTACATCCAACCCGGTTAAGGGGCTATCCAGTAACAATAACTTCGGATTTTTCAACAACGCTGCTGCTATTCTTAACCGCTTGGTTTCGCCGTTTGATAGTTTAATCAATTGTTTTTTACTGAGCTGATCTAATTTTAGCGTGGCGATGATCTTATCAAAATGCCAGTATAAATTAGGCTGCGGAGCGGATTTTATGCTGTGCAGATATTCTGCTACCGTTAAAGCATCTTCACTATCCATCGAATTATAGCGTTGCTGGTAATAGAAATCGCCGGTATTGCTTAGGTTTTTAAAGTGATGTTTGGCTTCAACTATGGCCACCAGTTTATGATGGGTTAAGTGCTCAGAGTTGCCGGGATGTTGTTGCAGGTAATCTTCAAAAAAATGATAGCGCACCTCGCCGCCGGTGATGTTAAAATTTCCGGCTATGGTTTGTAGTAAGGCACTCTTACCCGAACCGCTTTCGCCAACCACAGCCCAGTTTTCACCTTTATTGATGGTGAAATTAAGATCAGCAAACAATACATTATTTAAAAAGCGAACAGTTACTTGGTGTGCAGAAAAAACTGGAGATGCCATAGCCGGTAAAATTAATTATATGCAGCAACAAGCCCAACTTATTAAGGAATTTTATAATAATGGATAACATGTAGCTAATGCTATACATTTTTAAACGATAACGCGTATTAAATAAAGCTGATTTTAGACAGGCTTAGTTATTGTATATTCTTTTAAAAATAACTTATCATGAAAAAATTAAGCACTATATTTTTATTCTCCTTCTTAATGATAGCCCTTACTGGCTGTTCTGTTATTACCGGCATATTTAAAGCGGGTGTTTTTGTAGGCATTTTGGCTATTGTTATTGTAATAGCTATTATCATTTGGATCTTTTCCCTATTTATGGGAGGTAAGTAAGTAATTTACTATTTAGATATTAATTTATCCATAAGTTAATTACTGGCTCGCTTTTGGTTGTGCTTTTATAAATTAAAAAACTAAAGCAATGGAAAACACTAAAGCAACGATCGAAACTTTGAACGACCTGATTCAAATAAACAATGACCGTATTAAGGGTTATGAAAATGCCATTAAAGAAACGAAAGATGATGCCGAACTTGTTTCTGTTTTTAATAACAAGATACTGGAAAGCCAGCAGTTTAAATCGACTCTGACAGAAGAGGTTGAAGTTTTAGGGGCTGATGGCGAAACGGGTACAAGTGTAAGCGGTACCTTGCATCGTACCTGGTTAGACGTGAAGGCTTTTTTTAGTGGCCACAGCGAAAGAAGTATCCTGGAAGAATGCGAGTTTGGCGAAGATGCCATTAAAAAAGCATATCAGTCCGCTTTAAACGAAGCGACTATGCCGGCTTTTATCTGGGATATATTGAACGACCAGCAAAGTATTTTATCACAATCGCATGACGAGATCAAAGCTCTGCGCGATTCTGTAGAGCATCATCATTAAGATCAGCAGAAATTATCACAAAACAAAAAAGCCTCCGATAAATCGAGAGGCTTTTTTGTTTTGTGATCTGCAAAGATTACATTTTTTTTGCAGTGTCAGCTTTTGCAGTGTCAGCTTTTGCTGTATCAACTTTAGTTGAGTCAGTTTTAACTGAATCAGTTTTTACAGAATCAGTAGTAGCAGTGCTAGAACCTTTGCAAGCAACGAAAGAAGCAACAACTAAAGCTAAAGCAGCGATTTTAAAAGAATTTTTCATGTTAATTTTTTTTAAAGTGACTATATAGTTTTTCTATTAATACAATAAACGGTAAAAGGTAACCCACTATTTGTAAAATAATTGATTACCTCTTGCTAAAAAACTAATAATCAGCTATAAAAAGTGTGAAATTTATTTTTTAACTGAGTGTTTAATTACAGTTTTAGTGATGATAGTGCTGTCATTTGTGACAGGATCTACAGTAGTAGTACTGGAAGTTGTGGTAGTAGTTGATGTTGTAACTCCGTTTGGATCTTGCATAACCGCTTTTTTAATAGAGTCTGCATTAGCAGTATCAATAGCGGCCTTAGAAGCATTGCCGGAGCAAGCATATAGTGAAGTTGATAAAAGTAATAGTAAGATGGCTGTTTTTAGTGGTTTCATGACCTGGTTTATTAGCGGTTTGGTACCATTAATACAATTAGTTAGAAAAGGTAACCCTACAGGTTGTCATCGTTACAAAAAAAGCGGCTCCTGTTATTAACAGAAGCCGCTTTAAAAACTATTAGTCAGCTTTAAAAAGCTAACATTGATTACATTTTTTTAGTAGTATCTTTTTTAGTGGTGTCTTTTTTAGCTGTGTCAACTTTAACGGTAGTGTCTTTTTTAGCTGAATCGATTTTAACTGAATCTGTTGTAGCGGCTCCTTTGCCTTTGCAAGCTACAAATGAAGTAATGGTTAAAGCAACTAATGCAATTTTGAATGAATTTTTCATCGTTTTGTTGTTGGATTTAAGTGAGTTAGTTATTGATCATTAGTAATTTGACGTTTCAAATTACAAACGGCAAAATAAATCAATAATACATGAGGCTACATTAGAACCAGATTAGAATTTGAAAAAAAAGGCCCGGGCAGATCCGGGCCTGAAAATGGCTTAATTAATTTTAATGTTTTTTATGCACTTCGGTCGTGTTGGCTTTGGTTTCTGTTTGTTTGGTGGTTATTGTAGTGTCCCTTTTTAAAGAGTCGGGCACGCTGCTGGTGTCTTTTTTAGTGGAATCTTTTAAAGTTACTGTAGTTGATGAATCTGTCTTTACAGAATCGACCGTTGCTGATGAGTTACCTTTACAGGCTGCAAATGACGCGGCAATAAATAAAGCTGCCAGTCCGTTTTTTAGTGTGCTTTTCATGATGGTATGTTTTTGTTATTTAATAATGGGTTAACCCTAACATTAAATATGCCAAACAAATTATTATGCTTTTTTAACTGTTTGCAAATGAAAAGATTAATGGCAGGCGTAGCATCATAACAAAAAATAGGGTAAGGCTAACCGCGATATTTATTTAATTTAGATTTTTCTTATAACAGTGGGTTACTATTTGTTATAAATGGTATTAAGTAATGTATATAAACTGGTGAGTAAACATTTAAAAGATTCAACGCCTACAGACAGCGAAGTTATTCTTGGGATACTAAATAATTCGGAAAGTGCCTTAAAACGATTGTATACGGCTTATTTCCCGATGATATTGCAACTCATAATAAATAATAACGGTAACGAGGATGATGCGAAGGATATATACCAGGAAGCTATAATTGTTCTTTATAATAAGGTTAAGGCCGGCGATTTTGAGTTAAGCAGTAAGCTTAAAACTTATATTTATTCCATTTGCCGCAGGCTTTGGTTAAATAGGTTAACCCAGCTTAACCGATATGGGGGTGATATTAGGGATTTCCAGGAGTTTTTACCTGTTGAAGAGGAAGAAGCCGACCAACATAACGATCGTAATATACAGTTCACTAAAATGGAAAGCGCGCTACAGTTGTTAGGCGAACCGTGCAAGACCATTATGGAGGACTTTTATATACACAATAAATCAATGCAGGATATCTGCGAGCGTTTTGGTTATACTAATGCAGACAATGCCAAAACACAAAAATATAAATGCCTGCAAAGGCTGAAAAAATTATTTTTTCAGCAATAATAGGGAAGGAGTAAGAAAATGAGTGAAAATCAACTTTTAGAAACAATTGAACGTTACCTTAACGGCGAAATGAAAGCCGACGAGCGTAAGAAGTTTGAATTGTTGCGCAAAGAAAATGCTGAAGTGGATGGAAAAGTTGTTGAACACAAGCTTTTTACCAGCCTGATTAAACAATATGGTGAGCGTGTTGAACTGGAAAGCCGTTTAAATGCTATCCATGACGAAATAGATGTGCATACGCTGAAAGAAGACCTGATGGTGCACCCGATATGGATAGTACAATTATGGCGTAAACATCACTCCAAAATATCTGTAGCTGCATCAGTTGCTATATTTGGTGTTTTGGTGACCTTGTTGTTTACCGGTAAATTAAATAATGCCGATAATTCAAACATTGTTGACCTGAAAAATAAAGTTGACAGGTTAGACAAATCTAACAAAAACCTGAGCCGTTCTATTAATGATATCAAGTCTGAAAAAGGTAAAGCGCCAGTTGTTGACAGGTCCAGTTTTACCGCTACCGGTTTTGCAATAACTTCTGACGGGTTAATAGCAACCAATTATCACGTAGTTGATGGAGCAAATGCGGTATCTGTACAAAATGCTGACGGTGTAAACTATAAAGCCGAAGTGTTATATACCGAACCACAGCATGATATCGCCATATTAAAGATCGTTGATAAATCTTTTGAAGGATTAAAGGCGCTGCCTTACACCTTTAAAAGAGCAGAAAGTAATATAGCCGAGCAGATCTCTACCTATGGTTATCCTGGTGGTTATGCCGCTTATAGCCCCGGCTCATTATCATCATTGGTTGGCCAGAATGGCGATAGCGTTCATTATAAAGTTACTATCCCTATTAACCCCGGTAACAGCGGTGGCCCATTGTGGGACAGTAAAGGTAATGTGATAGGTATCACAGATTCTAAACAATCGCAGGTTGAAGGCGAGCATTTCGCTATCAAAGCAAGATACCTGTTAAATGCCATAAAAAACATTCCTGCTGATTCGCTGGACGAAAAGATCATCCTCAATAAAAAGAATACACTTGCCGGTTTAACAGAGGCGCAGAAAACAGCAAAAACAAAGAATTTTGTATTTATGGTTAAGGTTTATTAGCCAATAGATACACCATTTACCTATGGACGGGAAAAGGCGCTTTATAGCGCCTTTCTTGTTTGACTAAGATTTATAGGATTGAAAGATTAATAGGATTCAAAGCAATTATCTTATAATCTATTAATCCTAAGAATTATAGTCGGCAATTTAAAATGTTAACTTAAACACTACCTGTATTTTGACATCTTGAACGATCGATTATACATTGTTATATTATAGTGGTGGTTTATCGGGCAAAATTACCATATAAATAGTAAATCAGGTTTTTGATTGGCCACATTTTAAATATTACTTAACAATTGCGACCCAGCCCGATAATACCTTTGATCCATTTTTAAGATCAATTACATAGTAATATGTACCAATTGGTATAGACTTACCGTTACGCGTGCCATCCCATGGTTTTGGATAGGCGAGGCTTTGGAATACTTGTTGGCCGTTGCGGTTAAAAATTGTCAATATGCTTTGTTTATAGGTGTCTAAGCCATCAATGGTTAATATATCATTAATACCGTCGCCATTAGGTGTAAAAGTATTGGGGACGATTATTTTTTCGTGCACATTAATAGCTACCTCATCGCTCACTATAAAGCAGCCCTGCGCAGCTGTTATCGTAAGGCGGTAGGTTATACTTTTTAACGGACTTGCCACCGGGTTGGCAATAGCTGGGTTATCCAGATAGGTGGCGGGTGTCCAACTATACGTAGCACCTTCTACATCGCTAACCCGGGCATTTAGCTGCACTCTGTCGCCATTTATTATTTCGTTGTCAGCGCCTGCGTTTACCGTTGGCCTGCCTACTACGGTTACTTTAACCGGCAGCGTAGCACTGCAATTGCCATTAAAAACCGTTACGGTGTAGTTTGTGGTTGTATTGGGTCTTGCTGTTGGCGATGCAATATCTGTTGCAGAGAGGCCCGCAGCAGGGGACCACGAGTACCTGGTGCCGCCTGTCGCGTTTAGCGTTACACCATCGCCTAAACAAACAGTTTGCTCGGCCGATACTGTTGGTACTGGCACAGGGGTAATAGTGATGGTAACGGTATCACTTGGTGTGCCAATACTGCAGGGGCTGTTGGTAATAAGCCGGCGGTAATAGGTAGTTACACTAACCAACGACGGGTCATAATCTTTTTCTGTGGCGCCGCTAATATTTATAAAGCTAATATTGTCTGTTGATTGCTGCCACTGGTAATCAACAGTACCGGTGGCTTCCGGTACAAAGCCGTGAATTAAACTTGCATCACCGATATTACAAAAACTGTTAACAGCCGGAACGGTAATTATATTAAGCGTTGCAGGTTTTAAAAGGGTTATTGTAACTACGTTACTGATATTAGGTACCTCACATGCCAAATGCATAACCCTGCGGCGGTAATAAGTTGTTGCCGTTATTACCGGTGGGTCATAATCTTTTGACACCGCGCCGGGGATATCGGTATAAGTTTTATTATCCAAGGATCGCTGCCATTGGTAACTGTCAAAACTACCCATGGGTGTGCTGCCGGTAATAAGGTCCGGATCTACGCCCGGGCAAACAGCATTTACCGCTGGAGCCGTTACCGTGTTATTAGTAATTGGTTTTTCTGTGGTAGGCGTATAACGTACAATAAACGTGTCTACGCTCTGCGGAGTCAGGTTGCTAACTCCACATCCCGTACCGTCAAAATTAACTGTACCAGCAAAATTATTAATTGTCGTAAACCCACCGGTTACAAATATTTCATTGCTGCTATTTACATTTACATATTTGACGCCAAAATTCGTTAAGCCACCCATAAAGTTAAGCCTAAGTGAGCCATCAACGCCTCCAAAACCTGGTACCCCAAATGCCCATTGATAGTTGCCATTATCGTCATATTTAGCCAAAAACATAGCAGTCGTTCCGTTGGAATTGAGTTCGGCTACAGATGAGGAGGGATCCACATCAACTTTCCCGGTAAAATTACCGGTAAGGTATAAGCTGTTATCGGGCCCAACCGCCAGTCCCTCATTAAGCATAGTAGCATCTGTACCACCCATATTTTTAACATACAATAAATTACCGGCCGGAGAATATTTTGTAATAAATATATCCTGTTTTCCGTTAGTAGTTAGCGTATGTGCGGTGTCAAAATCTATCTGGATGCCGCTGCTAAATGCACCATTTATATAAATGTTATCCTGGCCATCTAAAGCCAGCTTGATATTGTATTTATTAGCATCAACCGTAGCACCATCAACGTTCTTAATCCATTGCAATAGGCCGTCCGGCGAATATTTAGCTAAAAACATAGAAGATGCGTTAACATTAAACGGCGTACCCAAAGGATTATAGTTAACCGTACCGTTGGCATAGCCTGCAATAATGATGTTATTCTCTTTATCAACCAATGCTTCTAAAGTTGAATTATCCTCCTGGCCCACTGCCCCAAGGCTAAATTTCCATATTACATTACCGTTAGTATCATACTTTACCACCAAACCATCAGTAGTTCCTTTGGCTATTACCTTCCCGTCAACGTCAGGCGATCCCTGGATCGTAAAAACAGCTATCAAATTTCCGGCGTCGTCGCTGGCCACTTTATATCCTATTTGTATATCCTGATAGTGAATTAAGCGGCTGGGTTCTGGTATATTTTTGCTGCCGCTTTTAATTAATTTTTCCCACAACACGTTTCCATCGTTGTCAAGGTGCAAAATAAAAGCATCGAGATAAATATTCTCAACGTAGGGAATTATTTGAGAGCCTCTCGTGCCGATCACGGTAATGTTGCCGTTACGGTCAACGTCAAGGCCATGAGGGTCACCCTCGTCGTACCCAAAAAATGACTTTACCCAAACAAGGGCACCAGCGGCGCTATATTTAGCTATAAAACAATTATCATCAGTTGTTGGCATAGTAGTTACGCCTGCCGAAGGATCAAAATCTACTGGTTTTCCAGCTACATCACCAATTCCATTTTTAAAATGGCCCGTGACGTAAAAATTGCCCTGGGCATCAAATTTCAAATTGGTTGGGCCGACCTTAGAATTATACCCACCAATATCTAATAGCATATTTGGCGCTACAGGTACAGTTTGCCCAAACCCACAAACAGGTAAAGCAAGCAGCAAAGCCAGAAAGTAAAATAACCTGTTGAGGCACATCTATAATGGGCGGTTTAAAATGGCAACATAAAGATAGTGTTTAAGTTAACATTTTAAATAGCCGACTATAGAATTATAGTTCAGACTTTTACCTATCCACTTCCCCCAAAACAATATCAATTGAGCCAAAAATAGCTATCAGGTCGGCTATCATAACTCCTTTGGCTATTTCGGGTAGTACCGATAGGTTATTAAAGCTTGGGGCACGTACTTTGGCGCGGAAAGGTATTTCAGACCGGGCATCGGTATGCATGAAGTAGAATCCCAGTTCGCCTTTGGCTCCTTCGCACCTTACGTAATAGTCCTGAGGTTTTGGGGTGAGTTTGCGTGGCAGTTTAGCACGCGGATCAAAATCAACGGTACGTTTTAATTCGTTTTGCAGGCGATCAAGGCATTGCTCCATGATCTTTAAGGATTGCTCTATTTCGTCTATCCGCACTTTATAACGGTCCC
>JAZKCG010000057.1:11058-51303 GCA_040388175.1 Bacteroidota bacterium
TATGTTTGCGGTACGGCTTATAAAGATCTGGTTGTCGGTTAACAGTTGGTTTAACTCAACCATTTTAGGTTTAAAGTAGTTAATGAACTCGCGCGCACGTTCTTCAAACCCTACCGGCAGGTCATAAAACAAACCACCTACCCAAATGTAATTATACAACATGCGCGAACCCGATGCCCATTCCAGCATACCCATAATATGTTCGCGATCCTTAAACAACCACAAGAAAGGAGTAAAGGCGCCAATATCAATACCATAGGTGCCAACCGCTATCAGGTGCGATGCGATG
Source organism: Bacteroidota bacterium (assembly GCA_040388175.1). Classification (GTDB taxonomy): domain Bacteria; phylum Bacteroidota; class Bacteroidia; order Sphingobacteriales; family Sphingobacteriaceae; genus Mucilaginibacter. Next base: position 11,348 of record JAZKCG010000057.1, read on the forward strand.
CGGTTCATCTCGCAAACCAATACACGAATGTATTCAACGCGTTTAGGGATGTCTTTATCAATGCCCAGCATACGCTCAACACCCATTACCCAGGCATGGCTGTTATTCATTGATGCCAGGTAATCCAACCTATCGGTAAACGGAATAGTTTGCTGGTAAGTTAAATTTTCGGCATGTTTTTCAAAACAGCGGTGCAGGTAACCCATATGCGGGATCACCTCTTTTACTATCTCGCCATCGGTTATCAGCTCCAAACGCAAAACCCCATGTGTCGACGGGTGTTGCGGACCCATGTTCAACACCATGTCTTCGACGCTGGCAGCGGCTATTTTATTGTGATATGCTTGTAATGCGTTGGTCACTGTATTTCGTGTTTATTCTTTCTGTCATTGCGAGGAGGAACGACGAAGCAATCGCGAATTTTGTATATCGGCTACTCTTCTCCGTGCGATTGCCACGCTACGCTCGCAATGACAAGTTTGTTTTAGAAATCTATCTTAATTCCTTTATAATATTCTGCTGTTTTATAATCCTTTCTTAACGGATAGCCATCCCAATCGTCAGGCAATAAAATACGTCGTAAATCAGGGTGTCCTTCAAAAAATATCCCTACCAGGTCATAAGCCTCACGCTCGTGCCAGTCGGCAGTACGGTAAACTGATGTAATGCTTTTAAAAACAGGTTCGCCTGTTGCGCGATCATGTTCTTTGCCAATCTTTAGCGTTAATTGTAATTGATAGGGCATAGATGCCAAATGATACACTACACCAAACCGCCCGGCTTCAACACCATAATCAACTCCGGTAAGGCACGACAGGAAATCAAAATAGGTCTTTGAATTATTGCGTAGTTCAAGGCATACGTCAGCTATACGGTCGGGATCAATCAGGAGGGCTGGTTGTAAGCCTCCAGTTTCCTCGCCAACTATTATATCAGCGCCAAATTTTTCAACCAGCAATAATTTAATATCCTCAAAACTCATGGGGCAAGACGTACTTTTTTCCAGTTTTTGTTATCAGTTTTTTTGAATAGGATCCGGTCATGTAAGCGGTTTGAACGGCCCTGCCAAAACTCAATTAGCCTCGGTTTTAGAATATAACCACCCCAAAAAGATGGTTTTGGGATATCTTTATCACCATACTCGGCTTCTAATTGGTTTATTTTGCTTTCCAATATCTCGCGGTTTGGTATCTCCTGGCTTTGTGGCGATGCTAAGGCACCTAATTGACTGCCTTTAGGGCGCGTATGGAAATATTTTTCAGAATCTTCTTTGCTCAGTTTTTCAATGGTGCCTTCAATGCGCACTTGTCTTTCCAGTTCGCCCCAAAAAAACAGCAATGCCCCGTTTGGGTTTTTTGTTAGCTCTTTACCTTTACGGCTTAAATAATTGGTATAAAAGGCAAAACCATTCATATCAAAATCTTTTAGCAAAACTATCCTGGCTGATGGGCGTCCGTCAGTTGTAGCGGTTGCCAGTGTCATGGCGTTGGGCTCATGTATTTCGGCAGCTAGGGCTTCCTTAAACCAAATATCAAACTGCTTTATCGGGTTTACATTTATGCTGTTTTCTGATAGGGTAGCCGCGCTATAATCCTGTCTTAAATTTTGTAATTCTTCTTTATTCATTTATGCAAACTTACAAATTAATTATACCGTAAATAGTTAATATTGTATTTCATGATTAGGTGATTGCCCATATTTTACTTTATATTGTTAATTTAGTCATATTATTAAAATACGTTTATGTTAAATTCTATTGCAGCCGCGGCAGGTCGTTTGTTAATTTCGGAGCCATTTATGCTTGACCCGAACTTTAAGCGTTCAGTTATTCTGTTAACAGAATATGCCGACAGGGGTGCCATGGGTTTTATATTAAACCACCAGAGCGATTATCTATTGGGCGATGTTTTGCCTGATACTTCCTACTCAGAATTACCGGTTTATACCGGCGGACCGGTAGCGGCGAATACACTGCATTTTATACATTGCACCCCCGACAAAATTGAGGGCGGAATAAAAATTTGTGAAGGTGTATTTTGGGGTGGCGATTTTGATACCATAAAAGAACTGATCTCGAATTACCAGCTTAATGAAACAGAAATTAAATTCTTTATGGGCTATTCCGGCTGGACACCCAACCAGTTGGATGAAGAGTTGAAAGAAAATAGCTGGTTAGTTGCAGAAAGGTGTAGCGTTAATACGCTCTTTAACGTTTCAGAGCAAAACATGTGGAAAGAAGTGGTAAGAAGCCTGGGCAGCCGTTATGCGCACATTGCTAATTTCCCCGAGAATCCGCAGCTCAACTAAACGTATTATGCTTAAAAAGTTATTAGTAGTGCTATTGGTGGCATGCAGTTTTGGTTGCCATAAAAATCAGCAACAATCTGCATGTGGTACAGGACAAGTATGCACCACTATCTACGCCTCTGTCATTATAATATTTCATGATAAAGACGGCCAACTATTATCTGTTAATGATTTTTCTGCAATAAATCAGCGCACACATTTGGCATTGGATATTAAATCTAATTCACCATATGCGACAGGTATATATGGATCAAGGACTGTAGCCAGTGATGATATGCGTGATCAGTTTTCGACAGAAGGTGATGATATATTGATAACGGCTACCAACCCGGCAACCAAACAAACTAAAAGCATTGTACTTAAAATATCAGGCGGTTGTAATTGCCACGTTGAAAACCTATCAGGAGTGTACACACTAACATTTGATTAATTACCGGCTTTCATTTCCTCTGCCGATTCTTCTACTTTTTTCTTCAGATCCTCTTTAAAGGCGATCAGGTTTTTAACGATGGCATCATCGGCGGTTGAAATGATCTGCGCGGCTAATATGCCCGCGTTCTTAGCCGCATTTAAAGCTACTGTGGCTACCGGGATACCATTTGGCATTTGCAGGATAGAGAGGATAGAATCCCAGCCATCAATAGAGTTACTTGACTTAACAGGTACACCAATAACCGGCAGATGCGTTAACGAAGCTACCATGCCCGGTAAATGCGCTGCGCCACCCGCGCCGGCTATAATTACTTTGATGCCACGGCCCGCAGCTTCGCGCGCGTAAGTAAACATACGGTCGGGCGTGCGGTGTGCTGATACTACCGTAATCTCATAGGCTACGCCTAATTCTGTTAATACGTCGGAGGCATCCTGCATAACCGGAAGATCCGATTTGCTGCCCATGATTATTCCTACTTTTGGCTGGCTCATATTATTCTTTTTTTTGTCATTGCGAGGAGGAACGACGAAGCAATCGCACGGGTGCAAAGTTCGCGATTGCCACGCTACGCTCGCAATGACATATTTATTAACTTATAACACGTAATGTACGCTGCACAAAACGCGCTTTTTCTATCGCTTTTTCCCTGTCTGCATCCACCACGGTAACATGCCCCATTTTACGGAACGGTTTGGTTAGCGCTTTGCCGTATAAATGCACATATACTCCAGGACATTTTAATATTTTTTCGATCCCCTGGTAAACTGCGGGGCCTTCATAGCCCGGCTCGCCCAATACGTTAATCATTACTGCGTTGTTCAGGCAAGCAGTGTCACCCAACGGCTGATCAAATATGGCGCGTAAGTGTTGCTCAAATTGCGATACTACATTACCCTCAATGCTTTGATGGCCGCTGTTATGCGGGCGGGGTGCCAGTTCATTTACAAGGATCTGCCCGTCTTTTGTTAAAAACATTTCTACAGCCAGTAAACCAACGATATTCAGGTCCTCAGCTATTTTTTTGGCGATACGTTCGGCTTCCTGCTGGATCTCAAATGAAAGGGTAGACGGCGATATCAGGAACTCTACCAGGTTAACATCCGGGTTAAATTCCATCTCAACCAGCGGGAAAGTGCTTACTTCGCCGCTTTCATTGCGGGCCACTATTACGCCTATCTCTTTTTCAAAATCTATTAAACGTTCTACCAGGCTGGGTTCTGTAAAAGCGTTTGGCAGGTAGGTTTCGTCAACCACCTTATAAACGCCACGGCCATCATAGCCATCGCGCCTTAACTTTTGGATATAAGGATAAGGGATACCGGTGTTTTTCAGGTCATCAATTGACGACGTTATCTTAAATTCGGCTGTGGGGATATTATTCTCCTTAAAGAATTGCTTCTGTAGGCCTTTATCTTGTATCAGGCGGATTATCCTGGGTTGAGGATATACTAATATGCCTTCTTTTTCCAGTTGCTCCAGCGCGTCTACATTTACCTTTTCAATCTCGATAGTAAGCAGGTCAACTTTCTTGCCGAATTTATAAACGGTATCGTAATCAGCTAATGAACCGACCATAAATTCGTCGCATAATTTGCGGCAGGGAGCCTCGCGGTCGGGGTCTAATACTTTAACCGTTACGTTATAATTAATGGCCTGTTGTATCAACATGCGGCCCAGTTGTCCGCCGCCTAAAATACCCAATTTAAGATCTCCGTAAAATGCTTTCATTTTCAAGTGCAAGTTTACCCTAAATCTTTCAAAAAGCATAAACCAATTTGGCTTTAGGTTGAAGATGTATCGGTTAAGTATCGCACCTACGGCGCGAAAAAAATGATTGTTTGATTTTTTGCTACCGAGCTTTTGCCCCTAAAGGAGCAAGATTAAATGGATGAGAGTTCATTATAGAAATAGCTGACTGCATTTAAATGCAGTCAGTCGGCAATTTATAATAAAACATGATAAACATGTTTAAGGACTCCGTTAGGAGTCCAAGCCCGGTAGAAAATAAATAAAGAAAAATTATGCGCCGTAGGTGCAATACTTAACAAAGCGATTATTCTAAAGGCTTAAAAACATACCGATCATCATAATCAATTTCAAAATGTTCAAGAAATAGCTTGTACTCTTCTAAAAATGTTTTCTTACGGTGATGTTCTTCCTGATTTTCAATATATTCTGCCACATTTTTTATTTGTGACCGTGAATACGAAAATGCACCATAACCTTCCTGCCATCTAAATATTGACTTGTTAAATTGTTGCTTGTTGATCCATTCTGATGATTCACTTTTAACAATGCGCATCAGATCAGATAAAGATTGATTGGGTCTTAACCCAAAGAAAAGATGCAGATGATCAGGCATACTATTTATCGAGATCATTTTATGCCCGTTGTTTTGCACAATCGCGGTAATATATAGAAGTAATCTTTCTTTCCAGCCCTGCTCAATAAGTGATTGACGAAACTTTACGGCTATAATACATTGAATATGTATTTGTGTATATGTATTTGCCATACTTATTTTTTTAATAGTCTCTTATCAGCCACCAAAACCACCGGCAATGCCACACAAATAATTAACACCGAAACGCCGGTAATAATGGTTGCGGGTTTAATATGGTGCGCGCCAATTTTTGTAAATGGCATAACCACCATGTTCATGATGATCCATGCGAAGCCACCGTAAATAATGGCTACCGCATATTTATTTTTGAATAAGCGATATGCCAACGGGTACAATAAATAAAAAAACAGGGTAAATGCGTAAGCAATTAAATAATGAAATATTACACCAGCTGCAATCATTTCAGGGCCGCCTGCAAAAGCGGGTTTGCCAAAAAAACCGCTGGCAATAAACTTAAAAATAATTGCAGGGCCAACATTTAAACTAAGCAGAATAGCAGCAATGGCATCTAATGTGCCGGTTACCAACCCAAGCCAGAGTATTGTTTTTAGAGTGTTTGTCCTTGATGTATTAGTTGCAGGCATACATTATTTTGATTACCCCTTTATCAAACTTTCGCCTTCTATCTTTTTTTGCAGTTCAATAATAGCGCCTATTAAAGCTTCCGGGCGTGGTGGGCAGCCCTGTACATAAATATCAACCGGGATAACCCTGTCTACGCCTTTTACCACATGGTAACCATGTTGCCAGTATGGCCCGCCACAGTTGGAGCATGAACCCATGGAGATCACATATTTTGGCTCGGGCATTTGTTCGTACAGCCGTTTAATACGTTCGGCCATTTTAAAGGTAACGGTACCTGCAATAATAATCACATCTGATTGCCGTGCAGACGGCCGTGGGAACACACCCAACCTATCCATATCATAAGTTGAGGCATATGATCCCATCATTTCAATAGCGCAGCAGGCTATACCAAAACCCATAGGCCATAAGGATGACAACCGCGACCAGTTGAGCAAGTCATTTAACTTGGTGACCATTACGCCGCCGCCTTCGCTGTTGATATCGTTACTCATCGGCTGTTTTTTTAAAGGTAGGTTTGAACATGGGTTTTCTTATAGGCGCCGGCTCTGCTGCAGGGCTGCTTACTACAGCAGTTGTAGCTAAAACCGGTTCTAAAGAAAACGCTTTGGTTTTAAATATGCTTTGTTCTTTATTTAACTGATCGTATAAAGATGCCGGGATGTTGGTATTGGTGGTTGGTACAGTTGGTTTTGGTTTTATCCAGTCCAGGTCACCTTTTACCCAAACGTAAACCAGCCCTAATATCAGTATCCCCAGGAAAATAAACATTTCTGCTAAAGAGAACCATCCCCAGCGTGCATCAGCGGCAATAATTTCATGGCTGCCAAATACCGTAGCCCACGGAAAAATAAATACCATCTCCACATCGAACAATAAAAATATTAAGGCGATTACATAAAAACGCGAATTAAAAGGTAACCAGGCATTGCCGGTCGGTTCCTCGCCGCATTCGTATGAGATTAGCTTCTCAGGAGTTGGATTACGCGGAGCGATCAGACGATTTGCAAAAAACATCAGGCCTACAGCAATAATTCCTGTAATTAAAAAGATAAGTATCTTTCCAAATTCTGATATTTGCGAAACTTCAACCATGTTGGCAAATTTAATAAAACAAACAGATTTTGATGCTATAATTATTGGCGGCGGTGCCTGTGGATTAATGTGCGCCGTACAAGCCGGTTTTTTAGGCAAGCGTACGCTGATACTGGAGAAGAACGATAAAGTGGGTGCCAAGATATTGATAAGCGGTGGCGGCAGGTGTAATTATACCAACCTGTACGCTTCATCAAAGCAATTTATATCTGAAAATGAGCATTTTAGTAAATCGGCATTTGCGCAGTGGACGGTTGATGATACCATCAGTTTTTTTGAGACTTACGGAATCCAGGGTAAAGAAAAAACACTGGGACAGTTGTTCCCGATAAGTGATAAGGCGAAAGATGTTGTAAAAGTTTTTACAGACTTATGTCATGACCTGGAGCAGGAGATAAGATGCGATGCAGATGTGAAAAGCATAACGAAAACCCCAAACGGATTTGAAGTGGTATATGAAAAAAACGGACGCGAAGTAAATCTGCATACACCAAAAGTTGTAATTGCTGCCGGTGGCTTACCTATACAAAAGATGGGTGCTACAGACTTTGGCCTGCGTACCGCTCGCAAATTCGACCTGAAGATTGTGGATACAGCCCCGGCATTAGTGCCGCTTACTATTACCGGCAAAGATCAGCAATGGTATGAGCAATTATCTGGCAGCAGCATTTTTTGCCGCGTTTGGAATGACAGAGCCAGTTTTGAAGAGAATATTTTATTTACCCATTGGGGCTTAAGCGGCCCGGCTATTTTGCAGATCTCATCTTATTGGAAAGCGGGCGAGTTTATTTATATCGATCTTTTGCCCAACGAGAGTATTACGGAGTTGATACAGGAAGAAAGAGAAACCAACGGCAAAAAGACATTGCTTAATTACCTGTCAGGCATATACACCCGCAAATTCGCCGAAGCGTTAAGCGGATATCTGCCCATAGAGAAGAATTTAGCTTCTTTAAGCAAGGTTGATCTGGAAGCGATTGATAACCTGATCCATAACTTTAAAGTTAAGCCTGCCGGCGATAAAGGGTATGATAAAGCCGAGGTAATGCGTGGTGGTGTGTCAACTGATGAACTTTCGTCGAAATCGCTGGAAGCAAAGAAAGTGCCCGGATTGTTTTTTGGTGGCGAGTGTGTGGATGTTACCGGCTGGCTGGGTGGTTATAACTTTCAATGGGCCTGGGCCAGCGGATTTGTGATTGCGCAGGGACTGTGAGAGTAGTGAGTAGTGAATGGTGAGTAGGCAGTAGAGCGTAATAATTTCGGTGCCAACTACTCACAATTCACTACTCTCCATTCACAACTAACTATTATATTTGTCGGCATGAGTAATAAACGGGTTCTTTATTTAAACGGCTATCAATGGCTTTGGGTATTGTATATTGCTGTTGCTGCTTATACCTGTCTGTTTAAATATACCCGGAACATAGACAATAACTACAAAATCTTCAGGGCCTCTTATTATCATGCTGTTGCAGAGAAAAATCTTTACGATTTTTACCCGCAAGAGTATGGCGACCTGTATTATTATGGCCCAGTGTTTCCGTTGATTATAGCGCCATCGGCTTTGCTTCCCCATGCCTGGGGCTTTTTATTGTGGGAAGTTGCTAACGCGATAGCTATATTGATGGCCATACACCTGCTGCCGTTTACAACCCGGCAAAAGAACCAACTGCTGCTGCTCTGTGCCATTGAGTTTGCCAATTCGGTGTTTTATATGCAGTTTAATCCGGCTATAACGGGCATGATCTTACTCAGCTTTATATTGGTTGAGCGGGGGCGAGAGCAATGGGCTACGTTGTTTATTGTACTGGGTTTCCTGATCAAACTTTATCCTATCATCGGGCTAACGTTCTTCCTGTTCTCTAAAAATAAGGGTAAATTTGTGTTGTGGACTGCCATATGGTCTGTTGTGTTTTTGGTTTTGCCGTTGGTACTTTACAGTCCTTCATATATGTTTAACTCCTATCACCAATGGGTTGTTGCTGTTCACTCTAAAACAGCACTTAACGCTTATTTTGATTCGCCGCAGGATATTTGTGTGATGGGGGTAGTACGCCGTGTTACCGGTAATATTAATATACCTAACGCTCCATACCTTATTGCCGGGGCATTATTATTCTTGTTGCCCTTATTGCGTTTTAGCCAGTACAAATCATTCATGTACCGTATACAGGTTTTAGCATCAGCCTTGATACTGGTGGTTATTTTTAGTACCGGTGCAGAGCATCCAACCTATATTATAGCAGTAACAGGTGTGTTTATCTGGATGCTTGTGCAGGATAAACCTTATACTACCACCAACATTATTTTCCTGGTACTGGTATTGGTAATAACCGGGTTAGGCTTAACCGATGCTGTACCCAAATTTATCAGGCAACCCTACATAGCCCGTTACTCCATGAAAGCATGGCCGGTAATTATTATCTGGATAAAAATAGTTTACGAGCTGTTGTTTAAGGACTTTGTGGCAGCAAATTCAAAGATCGACCAGCAATTTGAAAGATTTAAGGGTAAAGACTGGCTGGTAAAGATTAGTTGAGTAGATTTTACGACTGGTAGCTATAAAGGAGATTATGAGGAAATTAACTTTAAACGATTATAACCGACTTCGCGATTACGTAGAGGCTGACAATTTTAATAGTATCAAAGCGTTATACTTTAGGCTACGAACTATTAAAGAAGAAGTTATAGAGCAATCTATTCAACTCGCTCCTTATGATTTAATTTACAACAATTTAGATGAATTTTATACCTGGGTCAGTCAAAATTTCCCTGATCTGCTTAAGGACATAAAGAAAAATGAAATTTCTGTTATTTTGAATGACGAAGAAAGATTCCCGAGATTTAAGAGAACTTTAATTCACCCTCAGGATTTGTCGAGATTAAAGCCTAAGCTTATGAAGAAATTAGAAATTTGGAACGATCTGGTGGCTATAAAACAAAATTACCAGCAAATTGAAGAAATTAGCTTTGATGGTGAAATCTTGACACTGTTTCTTGAAAATCGTTCCTTTCTTCAGGTTTTGAAACCGCAAGGCATTTATAATAGTGATTTTAGTCTACAGATAAAGTATTCTCCTAAAATTGTTCTTTCTATAGGGAATAAAAAAATCACGGAATATAGTATTACAGATAACTACAATCTAAAAATCACTTCGAATAAAGGAAATGTAATTTATAAAGATTGCAGTTCGATTTTTTTTAATTCTTTGGAGATATTTAAATAATATAGTTATTTCACTTCACCTGCCTGTACCTGCTTAAAGTAAGCTATCAGCTTATCCATGTTATTGGGGCCGAATTTTTTGTTCTGTATCTTCTCGACCACATTAGGTTCGTCGCGCATTATTTCGCTCATTACATCTATGAAATTTTCAGATGTTATTAGTTTCATTTCTGCAGTATTTGCGCCATAAAAGTAGACTGTTTTGCCGCTTCCCCGGCTACCGCCGCCGCTTCCAAAAATGGGTATGGACACACCTCCACCTACGCCGCCGCCAAAACCGCCGCCGCCGTAGCCGCCGGTGCCACCACCAGCCCCAATACTTATGCCCGGCCTGAAACCGGAACCACCGCCGCTACCAATTCCTCCGGTCACTTCAAATAACCGTAAAGGGGCATCAACAACCACCCTTACAAAATCAATGTCGTTTTTGGCCCAGCCTTCCCTTGGCGTTGCTGCTACTATAAAGCTGTCTTTACCCATAACAAACGACCGCAGATCGCTGGCACTTAGTTTCATGGGTTCGGCTTTGGCATCTTCTTTATATTCTATAAAACCTTCGTTCTTAATTGGTCCTTTACCGCGCGGGTTCAGGCTGATAAGCCCTGTGCTTTTTACACCTTTAAGGTCATAAAAATAGCCCGGCTGCCAGTTTTGTGATTTTGCTGTTAGAAATAACAGCATGAAGCATAAATTGATTAAAATTGTGCGCATAACATATAAAAATACAAATAACGCATTTTTAACCAATTTAATATGATGACCGTTGATCTGCGCAGCGATACCGTAACTAAACCAACACCAGCAATGTTGGAAGCCATGTTTAATGCTAAAGTGGGGGACGATGTTTTTGGTGAGGACGAGACCATAAACTCCCTCGAAGAAAAAGCTGCCGCCATCTTTGGCATGGAAGCCGGCCTATATTGTCCATCGGGCACCATGACCAACCAGATAGCTATTAAATGTTTTACACAACCACTGGACGAACTGATAGCCGACCAAACCGCACACGTTTACCGTTACGAGGGTGGAGGTATCGCTTTCAATTCGGGCGTATCAATACGGTTGCTGAATGGGTACAGGGGTATATTAACCCCGGAAATGATAGAGCCGGAAATTAATGCCGACAATATTCATTACCCCCATACCAGTTTGGTGGTACTGGAGAATACAGTAAACAAAGGTGGCGGAAGTTGTTATACTTTAGAGCAGATCAAACCCATTGCCGCGCTTTGCAAAGCCAAAGGGTTAAAGCTGCATTTAGATGGCGCAAGGATCTTTAACGCGTTGGCCTATACCGGCGATAAGGCGATGGATTATGGTAAATATTTCAACGGTATATCGGTGTGTTTATCAAAAGGGTTAGGTGCCCCGGTAGGCTCTGTTTTATTGGCGGATAAACAAACTATCCAATATGCGCGCCGGATCCGTAAGGTATTGGGTGGCGGGATGCGCCAGGCCGGTTTTTTGGCAGCAGCGGGTATTTATGCCTTAGATCATCATGTGGAACGTTTAAAGATAGATCATGCGCATGCCCAAATACTGGTAGAAGCATTGAGCAAGTCGCCGGTAGTAACTAACGTGTTGCCAGCCGAAACCAATATTGTTTTATTTGATACCGTTGAACCGGCAGCCATAGTTTTAGACAGGCTGGCTCAAAAAGGGATCTACGCTTTGGATACCGATAAACACCGCATCCGTTTTGTACTGCATTTGGATGTGCATCCAGAGCAGGTGGAATATGTGGTTAGTGTCATTGGTTCATTAGTTCATTAGTTCAATAGTTCATTGGTTGAACGCGAGACGAATGAACCAATGAACTAATGAACCACTGAACTACTTAACTATCCTATCGCCCATTTGTCTTTCAACCATCCAGCCCGGGTATTCTTTTGGTAGTGCGCTCACTTCATCTAATTTTTTCAGTTCGTCTGCTGATAAATCGATTGCTATCGACTTTAAATTATCATTTAACTGGTCGATTGTTTTAGCGCCAATGATAGTGCTGGTAATACCTTTTTGCAAACGCACCCAAGCTAACGCCACTTGTGCTACTGATGCATTATGCGCTTTGCTGATATCGCCTAATACATCAATAATATCGTAAGCTTTGTCTTTGTTTATCGGCGGGAAATCAAACTTGTCGCGACGCGAATCGCCGGGTGTTTCATTATTGCGGGTATATTTTCCCGACAGGAAACCACCGGCCAGCGGGCTCCACGGCAAAATGGCCAGGTTCTGGTCGGCAGCCAGCGGCACGATCTCGTGCTCAATATCACGTCCCGACAGGGAATAGAAATACTGCAGGCCAACAAATTTGTTCCAGCCATTTTTATCGGCAATGCCTTGTGCTTTCATCACCATCCACGCGGGCCAGTTGCAAATAGCAATGTAGCGCACCTTACCGGTTAGCACAATATCATTTAAAGCACGAACGGTCTCTTCTATCGGCGTAAAAAGATCAGCACCGTGTACGTATAGCAGATCTATATGATCTAACTGTAAACGTTTTAAACTGGCATCAACCGACTGGAAGATGTTAAAACGGCTCAGGCCTACATCGTTAACATCAGGGCTCATGCGGCCACGTACTTTGGTAGCTATGATCAGGTTGTTGCGGTTAAGGCCCAAATGAATAATAGATCGGCCCAGTAATTCCTCAGATTTTCCGTACGAATAAACGTTAGCGGTGTCAATGAAGTTGATGCCGGAATCGACCACGGTCTTCATCATTTGGTTTGCTTCTTCTTGCTGCACACGGCCTATGTTACCCCAGATGCCGGTTTCGCTGCCGCCAAAGGTCATGGTGCCGAAACATATCTCTGATACCAGCACGCCGGTATTGCCTAAAAAGTTGTATTTCATAAAGTTGATTGGTTTGTTGTGAGATAAACCATAAAGTTGGCCATTGTGTTTAAATAAAATGGTCAGGGGATGGTCATAGTTATAATAAAAAACGAAAGCCCTCTTTACCGCTTGCGGAAGAGAGGGCAGGTCGGGCGAAGCAAAGACCGGGTGAGTTATCGCCGTCATAAACGCGCTCCGTCGACTCACCCCGACATCGCTGCGCTTGTCGACCCTCTCTTCGACTTCGTCGTAAAGAGGGTGGTTATGTTATATATGTTACAAACTTATTCCCATCATGATCGTTGTCCTACCAATGAACAGATTGGTAAAAAAAATCGAAAAAATTGGCCGCGACCCTAAAATAACCACACTTAACAAGGCTGAAAATGGTTTGTTAGAGATTCTGGATAAAGAAAAATTGGCAGAGGTGAGTTGAGGCTAATAATTTTATTTGATCTTATCAATTTCTGCAATTAGCGTTTGTTCCAATTCATCATCATAACCAACATAGGTTTTGCTGATAATTCCTTGTTTATCAATAAGGTAAAATGTAGGGATAGCATTGCCATGAAAATCATTATACATATCCTTGCCTTTCATGTAAACAGGATATTTTGACTTTTTAGATAACGTTACAGCCGAAGCTTTGTCTTTGTCAATACACACAGAAATGATATTAACGCTGGTGTTTTTATATTTCTCGTGTAAGCGGGCCATGATCGGTTCGGTCATGATACAAGGGGCACAACCCTGGCCATAGAAATCTATCAAAACAACTTTTTCTTTTAAGTTTTTATTGGATAAGTATTTGCCTTTAGTGTCTTGTAATTTCCAGTCGGGAGCTTTTGTTCCTGATGTTAAAAGTGGTAATTTCTTTTCGCTTGGCTTATTGTTAAATTCTTCGCTGGTTATATAACCGGCAGGTATTTTTACTGCGGCGGTATTTAATATTTCTGGTTTATTAAAGCTATAATTAAGGTATTTGTTTCTTTGTACCAGTATAACCGGATCATTGCTTTCTACGTCTCCTTGTCCAATTAAAACTTGTCGGGTATTTACAAAGTAAACCGGCAAAAAAGAATTCTTACTGATATAAAGGTCATTTATATTATATACTCTTTTCTGATGTCGTAGCGTGTCACTAACTATTACATGGATATGATAGCAGCCGGTTTTATTAATTATGGTATCAGGAAGCATTTTTACCTTTTCAGGCCTGTTTAATGCTTTGGTAGCCATGTTACTTAGCCTGAATAGTTTTTTGGAACCACCTACCTCATCATTTTCTAATTTATAATTGTTTTTTAGTTGGTAATATTTGTTCTGAAGATACATTACCAACAAATTTTCACCATCAAAAATTGTTTTTTCTCGGTCTGTTACTTCTTCAAACTGCAATTTGCCTGACGGCGATTTACCTTGATATACTTGTACAACACCGTTTTCATCTCCCCATGGCATTTCATTGTTGATCACAGAGGTGTAGCTGATGCTTTTATAAGAGTCAAATTTGTTAATGAATTTTTTCAATACTACGGTCTGCGCCTTGGTATTTGATATGGATAATAACCCAATAACAACTGCTAATAATAAAGATCTTCTCATTTTTTTATGTTTTGTAATTACTACTTAGCCAATGTATATTCTCCCCAAAAATCAGTAGCGTATTGTTCGCCTATGCCAGGGAGGTTAAATGTAGCATAAATCTCGCCGGGGGCATGCTTTTCAGGCTCTACTTCATTAATCATTACCTGGTAGGTGAATTTTGTGGGAGTATCTGCTGATAGCCCGAGGTCGATTAAGGATATGGCTAATTCGTACGTATAGCGGTATTTATTGTCGATGGTTGCGGCTGTCTTGATTCCATCCAGGTTGTATATAGAGGTGGTTGTATCAACATCTTTAACGCCTACCACTTTTATAAATTTTGATCTTTGTTCCATTCTATAGTTCTGTACGTTCACAAATGAATCAACTACATAAGCCGGCGAACCCTTTTCAATTTTAGGGGCTCTTTTAAACGCAATTAAAAATCCCTGTATAACAGGGTAGGTAAGGTGTATCCCTTCCGGATCTTTTTTAGTGTCCGATTTATTGATGGTAAAAGTAATGCCGCCGTTAAATATACGGCTGATGATGATCCAGTCTGTGGCTTGAACGGTTAAATACAAATACTTATCATCATTTGATATGGTATAATAAAACTGCGTATGGTAGCTGTACGCCTGGAACTTGTTATTCCACTCTGTAGCCTTGCCGTCTATTTTTATGTTGGCGGGTGCCCGTACGCTCACTTTTTGCTCTGAAGGAGGTTTTTGGGCATCAGCAGTTAGGTAAAATGTCGACAGAAAGAAAAAAGAAACGATTGTAATTGGGGCAAATGGGTTTTTCATGATAGGCAGGCTTATTAGGTAGGTATAAATATATTAATAACTATCCTAATTACCATGCGCTGCTTTTCTCACTTTATCAGCACATATTCACCCCAAAAATCAGTAGCCTCCTGCTGACTCCACCGAGGACTGCCGATAGTGACACGAATCCCATCGGGTGTTGATGTATGAACTGATCCGTCATCGGTCTGATTGATCATTACCTGATATGCAAATTTTAAAGGGTTGTTTATAGATAGTCCGAGGTTTGTTAACGATACTGCCAATTCGTAAGTGTAACGCAATTGATGATCCAGCGAGGCTGCCGCTTTTATACCATCAAGGTTGTAAACAGAAATAACGGTGTCTATATCTTTAATCCCTGACACCTTTATCAGTTTTGATACCTTCTCCATATTGTCGTTAACTGTATTTACAAAGGTGTCTATTTTGGATACGTTAGCTGCCGATTTGTCTTTTATTTTGGGTAAATCTTTTAAATAAATGCCAAAGTGGTAAAGTAACGGATAGGTAATATGTATACCATCAGGATCTTTTTTGATGCCCGATTTATTAATGGTAAAAGTTATTCCGCCTTTTAGTATCCGGTTAATAATATAGTCGTCGCCGGTTTGTACGGTTAGGTAAAGGTACATGTCATCGTTTGATACCGTATAGTAAAACTGGGTATGGTGACTATACTCCTGCAATTTGTTGTTCCATTCATCAGCTTTACCGTCTATCTTAATATTTGCTGGTGCACGAGTGCCAAGCTTATCTGCATTAGTAAGATCTTGGGCATTGGCAACAATGCAGCACATCGACGTAAAAAAGACTAAAGTTATTATGACTTTGTTTAAAGTGGTTTTCATGATAGGTAGGTTTATAATATTAGGTGTATAAATTTAATCAGATCGGGCCATTCTGCAAAATAAATTCATAGCATTAAAAAAGCCATGTCGGGCATTACCCCCGACATGGCTAAACTATATTAACTGATCTATTTTTTTGCTTTTTTGGTGGAAATCCATACCACACCATTTTTAGCTTTATCGCCATATTTTTGGATGTAATTACCACCATCTGGGTTCTCATCATCGCCCTTAAATGGTGTTATACTGTCAATATCAGATGCGGATAGTTTTTTTAATGCCTGTGGAGTTGCTTCCTTGCCGTCTATTAAAATAAGTTTGCCTTTAAATTCTGTATAATTTGGCGGAGGGGTTAACGTAACAGTAGTTATTTTTTGATCGTCAGATTTATTATTATTTGCATCCGATTTGAACGTATAACTATAATTAATTACTGATTTAATTACCTTGTTTTTCGCCGTATCATTATTGTTATGATAAGTGAAGCTAATTGATTTTTTTGTTGTGTCTTTTACCCCATTTATCCTTACCATAGTTACCGGGCTCCAGGCATTTACCGTATTTGCTGTAGCTCCGTTTTTTGTAGTAATTACTACGCTCTTTATGTTTTTTTCATCATTGTCTTTATCGCCGCCACCAATTATATTGATAGTTTGCAAATCGCTTGGTTGCAGTTTTTTAAATTCAGCTTCGGTAACTTTTTTCCCGTTGATGGTATAGTTTGTAGAATCGCCATTAGCTACCCTAACCATTGTAAACGGATGCGCACCGCTTTTTGTAGTGTCGTCACTCATAACTACATAAATCTGTGATCCTTTTTTTGATTTTTTTGTCGTGTCTGCCAATACTTTGTCAACGGTTATGATCTCACCGTTTGTACTAGCAGTTTTTTCAGATATGGTTGTCGGATCAGATTTAACCAAGTTATTCACACTGTTGGCAATGCTTTTATAAGCCACTTTGCTTTTTTTAACCAGTTCGGCTTTTGATATGCTGAAAACAAACAGGCATAACAATACGGCAGGCACCAAAAACGCGTACCGCGTTAGGTTTACCTTCGAAGATCTTTTAGCGTTCATCATTTTTATACGTTTTTTTAAGGTTGAAAAATTAAAATGGTTAGTTATTCCTGCCGATGTGGTGGCAGCTATGCTTACATTCAATAAGCTATATTGGTAGGCTTTGCTATCCGCACCCAACTGTAATATTTTGCGGTCGGTAATAAACTCAATGTTTTCACGCACAGCCTTTTTCATGAGCCATACACCGGGATTGAACCAATAAAATATCACACTGATCTCGGCCAGTAAAATATCCAGTGTATGCCATTCTTTAACGTGTATTTGTTCGTGTCGCAGGATGCTTGGCAAGTCGGTATCGTCAATATTGTCCGGGTTGATATAGATGTTCTGCCAGAACGAGAACGGACTTATATTGGCATCTGTAACACGCACCCGGTGTTCTTGTATGTTTGCAGGCTTAGAATTTCTGTATAATTTATATAACGAGAATAACTGTACCAATAATCGCGAAGCAAAAACTACAGCACCCAGCCAGAATATAACCGTTGCCCAGTACCAATAGCCAGGTTGTTGAATAAATTGCTCGGCAGGCGCCTTCCAGTTTAGCACTACCCTTTGTACTGGTGCCGCTAATTGTTGATGACGATACACAAAATCATCTATATTAATAAGCGGGTAAACCGATGATAATAGGATCCCCAAGCCAAGATAAACCCGGTTTAAGGTGTAAAAAGTAAGCTTGCGCAGCACCAGGTAATAACCCAGGCAGAATATAATGAGCGCTATGTTTACTTTAAGCAGGAAAACAAATAATACCGGCATGATATCAGGATTTAGGATTTTCAATAAGATTAATGATCTCTTTTAATTCACCGGCGCTGATCTTCTTGTTTTTGGCGAAGAAGGTTACAAGGTCCTTATAAGAGTTCTCAAAATAATCGCTTACAAAACCACTCATGAAGCGTTTTTTGTACTCTTCTTCTTTTATGGCCGCTTTATAACGGAAGGAATTAGCCACTTTTTCGCCGGTTACAAAATCTTTGCGTTCCAGGTTTTTTATGGTTGATGCCAGGGTAGTATAAGGTGGTTTGGGTTCTGGTAAAACATCCAGGAAATCTTTAATAAAGCCTTCGCCTAATTGCCATACTGCCTGCATTGCTTCTTCTTCTTGTACCGATAGTTTTTCCATTGTTATTACGATTGTTTCGTAAATCTACGAATAGTTCGTAATTATCCAAATTTATTTCTCACAATTTTAACGGATATGTGTTACTTTAACATATTTTAACAGAAATGGCAACTACAACTACCGTATTAACCGGCGCAACATCAGGAATAGGAGAGGTAACGGCCTATGCATTAGCTAAAAAGGGACATGCCCTGTATTTATTAGTAAGGGACCCGGATAAAGGCGAAGCACTTAAACAAAGACTACTAAAAGAGACCGGCAATAAAAGCATCTATATTATTAAATGCGATCTGACTGATTTGGCCAGTGTAGCTAAAGCCGCCGACGAGCTGAGCGCAAAACTGTTTAACATCAACATACTCATAAATAACGCCGGGGGAATGTTTAACGACTTTACTTTAACCAAAGATGGTTTTGAAACAACCTTTCAATTGAACCATCTGGGGCATTTTTTATTGACTAGCCGGTTAATGCCTTTGTTGCAAAAAGGACATGCGCGGATCATCAATCTAAGCTCAAATATGCATCGGTCAGGCAAGCCCGCTTTTGATGATTTGCAAAACCCGGATAGTTATTCGGCCACTAAAGCTTATGGGAATAGTAAATTGTTTAATATTTATTTCACTAAGTCGTTAGCCGAGCGGTACGCCGATAAAGGGATTACCGCCTATGCGGTGCATCCCGGTGTGGTTAAAACCCAGTTTATTTCAAAGCTAAAAGGTGGGTTAAAACTATTCTTTTCATTAGCTGCCCCTTTTAGTATCAGTGCTGAAAAAGGTGCTGAAACTCCTGTATACCTGGCTACAGGTACCAAACTGGCCTTGAAAAGCGGGCAGTATTTCTACAAGAAAAAAGTTGCTAAACCGGCGTCAGTTGCTAATGATGTAAACGCGCGTAACCAATTATGGGAGATGAGTGAAAAAATGGTGGCCAACATTACCGTGTAATATTAATAATACATGAAAATAATTGTTGGAACATTGAAAGGAATGATCTAATTTAGATGACTTAAATATGACAATTATGCGTTTTAATAAAAAATTCCTTATCCCGATAGTTTTATTGTCAGGCGTTGTGCTTTTAGCCTCAATGACTTTGATTCAACAAACACCAAAAGAAGGCGACGAAAAAGCGGTTAACTTAAAAGTATTGCCTAAGCACATATCTCATAAGGATCTGGAGAAGGTAATGAAGCAATGGGCCTCATCATTAGGTGTAAAATGTAATTTTTGCCATGCCCGTAATGACGAAACCAAAAAAATGGATTTTGCCAGTGACGCTAAGCCAGAGAAAAAAATGGCCCGCGAAATGTATTTAATGGCAACCAAGATCAATAAAAAATATTTTAAATCAGGCGATAAAGATTCTATCGGCGTAGCTAAATTGGGTAGTGTAAATTGTTATACCTGCCACAATGGTGTAGCGCATTTGAAAGACGCTACCTGGCCAAAACCGGGTAATGGTCCGGGTATGCCCCCTCCGGGTGCGCCGGGTATGGGTGGCCCTGCTGGTCAACCAAGGCCACAAGGCGGTCGCTAATTCTTAAACTTAATAATATTAAGCCTTCTGATTTTCTATCAGGGGGCTTTGTCGTTTAAACAAATCTGTTACATTTGTTAGTTATGCACAAAATATTGATCGCCAACAGGGGCGAGATTGCTTTACGGGTAATGCGTTCTGCGCGCGAAATGGGTATCAAAACAGTGGCGGTCTATTCAGCTGCGGATAGGGACGCCCTGCACGTACGTTACGCGGATGAAGCTGTCTATATAGGCGAGGCGCCATCCAGTCAATCTTATTTGGTAGGCGATAAAATTATTGATGCCTGCCGACAAACCGGTGCAGAGGCTATCCATCCCGGCTATGGTTTTTTGAGTGAGAATGCTGCTTTTGCACGCCAGGTACGCAACGCTGGTTTAATATTGATAGGCCCGTCGCCCGAAGCTATGGAAGTTATGGGGAATAAGCTATCGGCCAAAGCCGCCGCTATGAAATATAATATCCCCATGGTGCCCGGTACAGAAGAAGCAATAACCGATGTAAACGAAGCAAAAAAGCGCGCGGTCGAGGTTGGCTTTCCCATCCTGATCAAAGCGGCTGCCGGTGGTGGTGGCAAGGGAATGCGCATTGTAGATACCGTGGACGATTTTGAAGAACAAATGCAACTGGCCGTATCAGAAGCTACGTCTGCTTTTGGTGACGGTTCTGTTTTTATTGAGCGGTACGTATCATCGCCCAAACATATTGAGATACAGGTACTGGGCGATACACATGGTAATATAGTACACCTGTTTGAACGTGATTGCTCTGTACAGCGCCGCCACCAGAAGGTGATAGAAGAAGCACCGTCAGGTATTTTAACTCCGGCTACTCGTGAGGCTATGGGTAAATGCGCGGTAGATGTGGCACGGTCTGTAAACTACACGGGTGCTGGTACGGTCGAGTTTATTATGGACGATCAGCTCAATTTTTATTTCCTGGAGATGAATACCCGTCTGCAGGTGGAGCACCCGGTTACTGAATTGATAACAGGCATCGACCTGGTAAAAGAACAGATAAAGATCGCGCGGGGAGAAGCCATCAGCTTTAAACAGGAAGACCTGAAAATAAACGGCCATGCGGTTGAGTTGCGTGTTTATGCAGAGGATCCCGCTAATAACTTTTTACCCGATATAGGTACCCTGCAAACTTATATAACACCCAAAGGTCCCGGCATAAGGGTTGATGATGGCTTTGAGCAAGGCATGGAGATACCTATTTATTACGACCCGATGATAGCCAAACTCATCGCCTACGGCAAAGATCGCGAAGAAGCTATCGAACGAATGCTACGTGCCATTAATGAATACCAGATAACCGGCATTACCACTACTTTAGGTTTCGGCAGGTTTGTTATGCAGCATGAGGCATTTACATCGGGTAATTTTGATACGCATTTTGTAAAGAAATATTTCACGCCCGAAGTATTACAAACCGGTAATGAAAAAGAAGCTCTAATAGCGGCCCTTGTTATGGAACAACTATTAAGTGCCGCTAAAACCACAGTTGATGCGGTAGCGGGTGCAGATTCGAATTGGGTAAAGAACCGTAAAGAAATGTAAATAATAGAAGCCAGATCTCCAACCGGTGGTTATTGTTGCGGTACAGTAAAATTCCGGCGCTTTGATTGGAGATGTGCATACGTGTTTGATAAACCTAAATTAATATAATTAGTTTTGTGTTTTAACCCACAAGGGCATATGTTCACAGGTATAATAGAAACATTAGGAAAGATAACCCATCTGCGTGCAGATCAGGGTAACTTACATATAACGGTCGAGGCGGCTATATCAAACGAGTTAAAGATAGACCAATCTGTGGCGCATAATGGCGTGTGCCTGACCGTTGTTGCTGTTGCCGACGGGCAGCATACCGTCACCGCAATTGAAGAAACGTTGAACAAAACCAGCCTGGGTCACCTAAAGGCCGGAGAACCTGTTAACCTGGAACGTTGTATGCAAATGAATGCCCGTTTAGACGGCCATATTGTACAGGGCCATGTAGACCAAACCGCCATCTGTACCCAATTTAAAGAGTTTGACGGTAGCTGGGAATATACTTTCGAGTATGATACCGCTATAGGCAATGTAACGGTTGAGAAAGGCTCTATCTGTGTAAACGGCATCAGCCTGACCGTGGTTAACTCGCAAGCCAACAGCTTTTCGGTAGCTATCATCCCTTATACTTTTGAGCATACCAATCTGCATAATGTGCGTGTAGGGTCTGTAGTTAACCTGGAGTTTGATATTATCGGCAAGTACGTGGCAAGGTTAATGACCCGTTAAGGTAGCTATCCTGGCTAAGGCGTATTCTTTATATTTTTGCTGCTTTTCATCGACGTTAGCTGCTACATATTTTTTATAGTATTTAAGCGCGCTTTTTTCATCTTTTAACTTAGCATCGCATAGGGTAGCTAAATAGTAATAGGCCAGCGGCTGCTCATCATATAACAATCCTTTAAGGTAATTATCCTTTGCTTTTTTGTAGGCTTTTTGGGTTTCGTAGCTGTCGGCAATTTCATTGTAATAAGTAGCTGTACCTTTTGAAATGCTCAGCTCAATTGCCTTATTTAAGTATTGGATGGCTTTTTTCTGATCGTTCAGCATTTTGTAGCAAGCTCCTGTATAATAAGCAGTATTTTCTGTCTGGTTTGTTTCCGGGATGCTTATCAACACCGCAATGCCGCAGGTATATTCTTTAGTTTGATAGTAAGCCCTGCCTAATTTTGACAATGTGAATGTGGTACTGTCGCCCATCAATAATAATTGTTCGCCTGTTTTGGCGGTTTCGCGCCATTTACTCTCTACATAGTACAATTTCAAAAGTTCCTGTTGTAAAACCATATTTTCCGGATCGGCAGCTATGGCTATGGTCAATACTTTTTCTGCCTTTGTTGGCAGTTGCAATGTTTTTTCGGCTTTTGTTGGCAATTGCAATATATTATACAATTGGCTTAAATTAATAGCGACATCGGCATCAATAGGATTTAACTTATTGGCCCTTTCAAAATAGGTCATCGCATTTTTAATATCACCTTTATCACGATCTATCTGCCCCAAACGCGCAAAAGCGTTAAAGTTGAGCGTATCTAATACTACCAGCTTTTTAAAATACACCTCTGCTTTGGTGTTATTGCCTCTGCGCTGGTTAATATTGGCCAGTTATATAACACAGATGTATTGGTCGAATCCTTAGCATAGACCCTTTGATAATATCCTTCTGCATCGGGCAGTAAACGCGCCATTGCCGATGTATAGGCCAGGCGTGATAGTTCTTTGGTATCAGTTACCGGTTCAGTATAAATGCTTTTTAAATAGGTAAGCGCATCGGCAAAGCGTTGGTTCTGGTAATATTCAACCAGTAACGCGTCATTGGTACCGCGGGTTTGTTGCGCCCTGCACAAGCAGGTACTGGAAAGAAAAATAAGGAGTAGGATGGATGTAGTTCTCATTCAACTAAATTATTAGTTATAAATGATAATTCCAAATCATGAACAATTTTTGGTTGTTGGTGTTGTAATTAAAGTATTAACTAAAAACACACAACCAATGGATACGTTAAAGAAGTTTGGATTGATGGAAAAGATAGTCCATGAATTAGAAGTCCTTAAAAATAGCCAGCAAGCTATCATAACAAAGCTTACAAAAATTGAAGTTGATAATATAGACCTGGGCGATAAAAAACTGGAAAAAGACCTGCCCGATATGCACCAACGTGTATCAGACAACCTGGATACTATAGCCGGCCTTTTAGAAGACTTCGCCGGTAAAACCAATGCGTTCAGTAGTAAAAACAACATTACTGCTTTAAAAGAGCAAGAAGCATTAAAAGCCTAAACAATAAGAGGCCCCAGGTTATGGGGCCTCTTATTGTTATAAACCGGCGAAGGTGCCTTCGTAGTTTATTATCTTATAATCTTCTATGGTTACCTCAACTTTGCCGGTACCATCAGGCGCTATATCAAAAACATATTTGGTGATCTTACCGTCTTTAGGTTTGACGGTTACAATTACATGTTGTTTTTTATTCTGTTTTACCGCGTAATCATTGATGGTAGCCGAAGACCGCGTAGGATCTGCATCTGTCACCGATTGGCTATCGGTTGCTACAACTTCGGTCTTGGTCTTATCATAGTAGGGTAGGTATGATGATACAGAATCCGGAGTTATCGATGCAGAAAAAGGTTCACTCAGTTCTATTCGATTATCCTGGGTAACAGAACTGATAGCAGAATTGGCAGGAGCACCTTCTACAGTTAATACGGCTACCTTAGCGGTAAATTTAAATTTCTTATTGTCGGCCATTTTTTTGGTATCAGTAGCCGAAGAGGTTTTTGGCTGATCTTGAGCGTAAGCCATGTCTATGCTTACAACAGTAAATAACAGGAATAATATGCGTTTCATTTTTTTAGCTATTAGAGGTAATAAAATATGTTTACTTATTTAAGTACAGCGCAGTAACGTATCTGTTTTAAAATTTATTATTATTTTTATAAGAACTAGCTAATTGTGAAACTGTTATGACCGTACCCGAAATAATAGCCGACCTTAAAGCGCATGGCAGCGAAAGCATCAAAAAGATCTTAATGAAACATGGTGTTAAAGAACCATTTTTCGGGGTTAAGGTAGAACACTTAAAAATCATCCAAAAAAAGATAAAGACCAATTATCAACTGGCTAAAGATTTGTATGCTACCGGTAATGCCGATGCCATGTACCTGGCAGGTTTAATTGCCCACGATAAACAAATGACCAAAGCCGACCTGCAAACCTGGGTACAACAGGCAGTATCCAATAACATTGCCGACTATACCGTACCCTGGGTTGCTGCCGAAGGTAATTATGGCTATGAGTTAGCGTTGGAGTGGATAGATAGTCCACAAGAGCATATCGTATCGGCCGGATGGTTTACGCTATGTAATGTGGTAGCGCTAAAACCAGACAGCGAGTTAGATATTGAAAAACTGAAAACTTTACTGACAAGGGTCGAGAAAACTATCCATACAGCACCAAACCGCGTGCGCTCTGGCATGAATATGTTTATTATTTGTGCGGGGAGTTACGTTACCGCTTTAACTAATGAAGCTATGAATATAGCCAACAGGATAGGCCCGGTTACCATAATAAAAGAAGGTACTGCCTGTAAAGTACCTTTAGCTACAGACTATATTGAAAAAGTTAAAACCAAAGGTAACTGGGGCAAAAAGAAAAAAACGGTTAAATGTTAGGTGCAATGCCATTAATCGGGTATATCAAACCAGCTAAATTTTAGCAGAAAAATACCTCCCGGTAAACTTTTACACGTTTTGCAGCTCATCAATTAGGTTAAAATTTCTTATCCTTTGTGAATAAGCAGGTTGTGAATAACTGTGACGTAAAACAACGCAGATCTGCCGTGATACCTGAAAATACAGATAAATAACCGTTTAATTAAGCACAAGGTTGGTAAATAGGATGTTAGCAAACCTGCATTTTATTGTTAATAAACGGTTAATAAAAAACAGGAGAAAAGTTTTGCAAATCAACTACTTGTCCCGATATTGAAATCATCAAGAACGACGTACTTTGACAGCCTTACAGGAATAACAGAAAGTGAATCGGGGGAGTTTTAGGACGAACTAAAGATCATGGGACTGCCTGAGTTACATTAAACAGAAACTGCGCAAGCGACGGAAACGCGGTGTTAACTAAAATAGGGTATTAGCAGAAACTGCAAGTTTTTACGGAGGCGAACAGTGGAAATAATGATCTTGAAGCAACCCAAACCCGCAAGGGGGCAGGCCAGGACAGATCGGTTAACTTACAGAAAGCTTGAAGCTTTATGAAAGACTACGGTTAATCATAAGGAAGAAAACGGGAGATCCAAATCGCAAGAAGAGGGCTCCCGTTTTTGTTTTAGGAAGATTTGTATGTATCTGCACAAACAGAATTTTATAAAATATCAGCTTTGTTTTAATTATAAAACAACTATATAAATAACAGAAAAATACAGATATTGGTATCAAACTAAACCAATGTCATGAAAGCTAAATATTTCGCTTTGTTAATTGTGCTTAACCTTAGTGTTAGAGCATTTTGCCAAGCTCCATCTCCCGAATTTTTTGCGGGTCTTAAATTAATAGCTACTGATAGAACAGAAGCCAAAAAGAATTTTTTATTAGCATTGAATAAAGACCCGCAGTTTTTTGGTACCTATCATTTTTTGGGTGCTATCTATATGGCTGCAAATAATCTTGATTCGGCTAAATGGTATTTTAATAAAGCCGTTGCTTTAAATACTGCAAATATTAATCATACTAAAGAATTGTCTTATGTACGTCTCATTAATAATTATGCCTATCAGCATGATTTTAAAAACGGATTTATAGTTGCTTGCGAAGCATTAAAACTTTACCCGGAGAATAAACAAATAAATTCTGTTGCAAGTGATTTGTGTTTATGGTCTTTTTATATCAAGTATGATCATTTAGATCCTAATTATTTGTCTATGGCTACCCAATCAGAGTATGTTGTAAATAATATATCGCAGGAGTACTTAATTCTAAGAAAGATAAGAATAGACGATGATATACCTGTTGTAACGCACCAGGCATTTAGAGCTAAAAATGAGGGAAATTATGATATATTAACCTGTACATTACCTGTCAGCAAAAAAACTATAACACTTAATTTTAAATTAAACTGGGGTGTGAAAGATCTTTTGGGTAAAATACCCGCTACAGATCCAATAATATCAAACAATAAAAGTACAGTTTATGAGAAGGTAGGTGCTATGTTGGCAGCTGATGCTATACAGGCAGTTGATGGCAAAACAGATGTAAAAGCTGTGATAGAAAAATTAACGAATTAAACTAAAGCTTAACTATGGTTTGTGTTAACAACAAATCAATTAGTTTAGTAAAAGTAATCTTTCCTTAAATCTGCACCATCTACACAAATTTTTCTGAACATTGTCTTTATTAAGAGCGAATGAATAATTATGGAAATAGGGATAGACAGCTTTGCTGCCGCCAATGTTAAAAACACTAATAGTAACAGCGAAGCACTGATACAGTTACTGGACAGAATGGAACATGCCGATAAAGTTGGCCTGGACGTATTCGGCATTGGCGAACATCACCGTAAAGAGTTTTTAGATTCTGCACCTACCATGATCCTGGCTGCCGCGGCAGCAAGAACCAAGCGCATCAAACTAACCAGCGCGGTTACGGTGCTAAGCGCCGCCGACCCGGTACGGGTATTCCAGAACTTCGCCACGTTAGATCTGATATCGCAGGGCCGTGCAGAAATGGTGGTGGGCCGTGGCTCGTTTACCGAAGCATTCCCGTTATTCGGCTTTAACCTGCACCATTATGATGAGTTGTTTGCTGAAAAGTTGGACCTGCTTTTAAATATCCGCGATAATGAGTCGGTTACCTGGTCGGGTAAATTCAGGCCGGCATTAAATAACCAGGCTATTTATCCGCGCCCGCTGCAAGATCAGTTACCTATATGGTTAGGCGTTGGGGGTACCCGGGCATCGTTCGCGCGTGCAGGCACGTTAGGCCTGCCGCTGATGGTTGCGGTTATAGGTGGCGAAACGCACCGCTTCAGGCCACTGGTTGATCTTTATCGAAAGGCCGGCGCACAGGCAGGGCATCCGCCCGAAAAATTGAAGGTAGGCCTGCATTCGCTGGGCTTTGTTGCAGAAACTACAGAGAAGGCCGTTGAAGCATTTTATCCCGGTTATGCCGAGACTTTTACCCGTATAGGCCGCGAACGCGGCTGGCCGCCGGTAACACGCCCTCATTTTGATGCGCAGAACGATAATACAGGTGCGCTATTGGTGGGTGGACCTGAGGAAATAGCCGAAAAAATACTGCGCCACAGCGAGGCATTGGGCGGCATATCAAGGATCACTTTCCAGATGGATAACGCTGGCTTATCGCATACCCAATTATTGAATGCTATTGAGTTGTTAGGTACTAAAGTGGCACCGTTGGTGAACAAATAAGGCAGACATAGGTTTAAAATAATTTTGTTTCACGCTTGTAAAAATCAGTGCTTTGTAATTATTTGGTTATTAATTAGTAAACCAAAATTTATACTTAAAAATACTGACGAATAAGTTGTTTCATCTTGTTTCACTCGATTTTTACAAATAGCTTATTTTCAATAAGTTGATCTTAAATCTTGTTTCACCTGTTTCATTTGTTTCACTATTTCGGTGAAACAAAGCATAGGCTACCAAGCAAATTATTTTAAGCCGTGCTTAAAATTACCTAATTTAGTAACTTATGCAAAAGGACGATAAAAGCAGGCCGAACGGGAGAAGTAAGATCTTTGTTTTAGATACCTCTGTGATCTTGTATGATCATAACGCTTTTGAAAACTTCCAGGAACATGATGTAGCCATACCTATCCAGGTGCTGGAAGAACTGGATAACATGAAAAGCGGTAATGATACCCGTAATTTTGAGGCCCGCAGCTTTATCAGGCTGATAGATGATATCTCCCGTAAAAAGCTCATCAACAAATGGCACCCGCTTAACGGTAAGGACAAGGGCAGTTTTAAGGTAGTGATTGATACTAAAAACACAGGTATTGATGCGGTAGAGATCTTTGGATCGGATAAGGTGGATCATCACATATTAAATGCCGCTTTGGGCCTACAGCAAGAGAACCCCGATAAGAAAGTAGTGCTGGTATCGAAGGATATCTGTTTGAGGTTAAAGGCAAAATCGTTAAGTATTCATGCTGAGGATTACGAAACCGGCAAGGTTAAGAACCTGGACGAGCTGTACAGTGGCAAAACTGTTTTAAACGTAACCGATAAGCAGATCAGCCAGCTAAATAAACAAGACACCTTGCCCGCCGACGGATTGGAGTTAAATGAGGATACCGCTAATCACTTTTATATATTGGAAGGCAAGAAAAGTACGGCATCGGGCTTTTATAACAGCCAGACCGGTCAGCTGGAACGGATTACCGAGCAGCCTATCTTCAATATCCACCCTAAAAACCTGGAGCAGGCCTTTGCCATACACGCTTTACTAAACCCGGATATAAAACTGGTTACCATACAGGGTAATGCCGGCACGGGCAAGACCTTATTGGCTTTAGCCGGGGCATTAGAGCAGCGTAAATACTACCGTCAGATCTTTGTTACCCGCCCGATAGTTCCGCTTAGTAATAAAGATATCGGCTTTTTGCCCGGCGATATAAAATCGAAGATAGACCCCTACATGGCACCCATCTGGGATAATCTGAAGTTCATCAAAGACCAGTTTGTTGACGATGAAAAGATGCAGGCTAAGCTGGACGAACTGGTTACTAACGAGAAGATCTCTATAGCCCCGTTGGCTTTTATACGTGGGCGTACGCTAAGCAAGATCTTCTTTATTGTTGATGAGGCGCAAAACCTTACCCCGCACGAAATAAAGACCATCATATCGCGCGCAGGCGAGAACAGCAAGTTTGTATTTACCGGTGATATTTACCAGATAGATACGCCATACCTGGATGCAGAAAGCAACGGCCTGTCATACTTAATAGATAGGGCTAAGGGGCATCCGCTTTATGCGCACATTACCCTGCAAAAAGGGGAGCGGAGTGAGTTGGCAAATTTGGCTACTGAATTATTATAAGGGTATGATAGTTATAAGTCGAATAAGGCCTTTGCTAATTGCCTGTTTTGTTATTGTAGGGGGGGCTTCTTGTAAGAAAGCGGCTACACCACCTACACCCACGTTAAAGTCAAATTCGGTTCATCATATTTTAATATTAGGTAATAGTATTACTTATGCCCCTGCAGACCCATCAATAGGGTGGAACGGAAGCTGGGGAATGGCAGCAACCACTGCAGATAAAGATTATGTGCATTTATTAACGGCACGTTTTAAGGCTTCAAACAACAATAGTACCCTTGTTGCCGTAAATATTGCAGCATTCGAGGTCGGCTTTGATAATTATGATCTTGATGCTAATCTTAAGACCTATCGTGATGCCAAACCCGACGCTATAATTATCAGGATAGGAGAGAACGTTACCCGTAATAATGACGCGGACCTGTTTGAACAAAAGTATGTGGATCTTTTAGGCTATTTAAGAACAGGTAACCCCGACGTTAAAATACTGGCCGTAGGATCCGTATGGCCGGATAGAGACCTGGCTAACCGTGTAATGGGTAAGTATTCTGACTATATTACATTGATCTCATTACAGCAATCCTCACCCAACTTTGCTTACGGGCTATATGATAATTATGGGGTACAAACCCACCCTTCAGATAAAGGGATGCAGTCAATAAGCGATATGATATGGGCAAAGATAGTAACGATGCTGTAACCTATTTTACGATACCATCTGTTATCTTGGCAATATCGTTGCTGATCTTATTAATAAAGTCAAGCTGTTCTTTAAGCAGGTTACTGGTTACGGTAGGTATTAACTCTTCGGTTGGTTCTGCTTTTTCGCCCGTAAATTCTATGCGTTCGCCGCCTAACTTTTTACTACTTTCGTTCAATACGGCTATGCTTTTCTTCAATAGTTTCAAAGTATCAGGCGTAGCCTTATGCATTCCTTTCACCGTTATCTCTGAGGCTACAGTAGCTGTGTAGGACGATAAGATATGGTTGAGCACTACAAATTTATGGATGTCCTTGATGTTACGTTGTTTGCTTTTGGGTTCGGATGTCATTCGCTCGAAAGCCGCTGATAAGTTGGCCGATTTTACGTAGACATCTTTACGTGCCAGCTTATATTCGGTGGTATCAACCGTTTTGCCGGTGATGGTCTTGGCTATCTTGACCAGGTAGTTCACATTACTATAGATCACATCAGACAGGCTTTGTTTGATCTGCTCAAACTCCCATGTTGGGAAGATCAAATAGCTGGCAATAAACGCGATGCTTGATCCTATCGCGGTATCTATCACACGTTCTTTTACAATATCCAAATGGCCTATCCCCAAAAACTTAAACAGGATAAGTACGTATGGGGTCATGAAAACAACACTTACCACATAATTAAGCCTTTGGAAACTATAAGCGCCCAACATAAATACCAGCATACAAGTAAACTGAACTTTTGCATTGGGTATAAACAAAAGGATAACGATACCAATAATACCGCCGGCTATGGTGCCGGTTAAACGCTGATAGTTGCGTTGTTTAGATAAGCTAAAGCCGGGCTTTAATATTACAATAATGGTTAGCAATACCCAATAACTATGATGGCCCAAGGCAAAAGCCTTGCCCACAATAAATCCAACCAAACAAACCAAGCACACCCTTAGTGCGTGTTTAAAAGTGGCCGAGTCTAATGAGAAGTTATCAAAGAAAACATGAGGCTCATAATCCTGGTGGGTTACAAATTTAGAGTACTCCACATTGTTATCATTCGCAATCAGTGTTTTTGATGAGCTGGAATTATAGTAGTTAAAAATATTTTCTATCTCTTTA
Source organism: Bacteroidota bacterium (assembly GCA_040388175.1). Lineage (GTDB taxonomy): Bacteria > Bacteroidota > Bacteroidia > Sphingobacteriales > Sphingobacteriaceae > Mucilaginibacter. The sequence goes on from JAZKCG010000057.1 coordinate 42,676, forward strand.
TTCAAATCGCGCAGATTGATCAATATTTTTTTAAGTACAAGGTTGCTGGTTTCGTTAGCATTACCTATGGTATCAATTTGTAGTTTAAGTTGCTCTAAGGCCGGGTTAAAATTAACCATGTGTTTGTAGCGTGTGTTCGATAATATGGCAAAGCCGATGTTCTCCAACTCGTTAGCCATTTGGTGCACCAGTTGCGCTATATCGGGTAAAATGCCGGTATCCTTAAACTTATCGTGTATCTGCGTATAATCATAATGGGTGGCCATGATCTGCTCAAACATATCCACTAAATCAACAAACGTAAGCACCAGTATGCGGCTGGCATTGGTGCTTTCGCGTGCCATAACACGGCTTTTAAAAAGTAGTTCACGTACAGCATCCTGGTGCTGGCTTACCTGTATTTGCTGCGACACCAGTTTATGATAATTATCATCAATATCAGTTTCGGGCAGATAGAAATCGGCTTTTATACGTAGAAATTTAACAACATCGGCTACATTCTCACCCAATGCTTGTTGCGCGGCACGATAGGGGCGTATTCCGAAAAATACCAGGCTAAACAGCATATACCAAATACCGCCAGCTAAAATTGTCGTGCTGTAGCTTAATACTTCATCAGGCTTTATTTCTTCATCCATCATAAATATCATGATTAACAGCGCCGCCGTGCCAATGGAGGCGGCACGATTACCATAAACTATGAACATGGAAAACAAGAAAGAAAATATCGTAACCTCTAAACCCAGTGTATAAACATTTAAACGGGCAAACCCTGTAGTAACGGCCACAATAAACACACATAAGTTACCAATAGCCATCCCGTTACGCTTATGTATTTCGGGCCCGGGATTGTCAATAACGCAAATGCAAAGCGCTCCTAAAGAAAGGGTTATGCCTAAATTAAACTGGTTAAATTGCAGTAGCACCAACGCCGGCATTAAAATACCTAACGATATGCGCAAGCCGTCAGAAAAATACTGACTGAAAAAGAAGCTTTTTATTTCGTTAGTTTGAATTACCACTCAACAAATCTCGGAAAAAAGGCTGATATATGAATTTGTAAAAATTCTACCTGAATGGGTTTTTTATAATCAATATTAGTGTCAATGTGTATTTTTTTTAATAATTATACAATTTTTGATGATTTTAGTTTAAATTCACACCGATTTACTGATTATTGTTACCACGCCGCTTTTTTACACTTATTTATCTGTTTTACTTATGTCCTCAACGTTAAAACTCAGTCACAAAGAAACAATCTTCAATACAGAAGTTGTTACCCGCTTTGAGTTATATAACAGCTTATTTCAAACGCTGCCCTTTTACCAGGTTAAAGAAATTGGTATTTTATTACCATTTTTTAGTTCGCATTGCGAAAAGGGCGCTATTAAAGAGGATTCCCCGACAGAGATCATAGAGTCTTTTTTCAAAAAATACGTACCGGATATCGATCACCGCGAACAGCTTAATCGTATGTTTCGCTTTATTCAATATATAGAACGCCAGGTGGTTTTGTTTGATGCTATTGAAGATTCGTCATTCAATAAAATTGGCCGTGCCGATGATGTAGGTACGCTGGCAGGTTTATTGCAAACGGCAGCAACCAGCGACCAGGACCGCCAGGATATCAGCGAAAAACTAAAAGATTTTTCACTGCGTTTGGTACTTACCGCGCACCCAACCCAGTTTTATCCAAGCACGGTGCTTGGTATCATGAATGACCTGATAGAGGCATTAAAAACTAACGATATCAGCAGTATCGACGTTTTATTACAACAATTGGGTAAAACCCCGTTCTTTAATAAAAAGGCACCGACACCTGTTGATGAGGCGGTAAGTTTAGTATGGTTTCTGGAGAATACTTTTTACCATGCCATATCGGGCATCCAAACCAAATTAGAAGAGGAATTTGATATTGACGAGAAACGTTCGAATCAATTATTGGAGTTGGGTTTTTGGCCGGGTGGTGATCGTGATGGTAACCCTAACGTTAATACTAAAACTACTTATGATGTAGCCTGTTTGTTAAGGCAGATCATCTTTCGCTGTTATTACCGCGATTTCAGAGTCTTGAAACGAAGGATAACTTTCCGTGGCATTGAAAAGACCATGGCCACTTTAGAAGCCCTGTTGTATGAAAATGCTTTTAACAAGCATCAGCATAACGCCAAAGATCTGCAAGGCGAACTATTAGAACTATTAGGTGAGATTAAGGAAACCTTAATTACCAGCCACGATAGCCTGTTTGTTAATATCGTTGACGACTTACTGCGTAAAGTACGTTTGTTCGGTTGTTTCTTTGCTACACTGGATATCAGGCAGGATAGCCGGATACTGCGTAACGTATTTAACTATTGCACCGATAAAGGTATAGCGACAGGGTTGCCAGCTAATTACGAAGCGCTTAGCGAAGATAAAAAACTGCAAAATATCACCTTTAATGAGCTTAACTTTTTATGCCCTGAGGATGCTGATGACATGACCAAGGATACCCTAAACACCATTATGCTGATGAAACATATTCAGCATACTAATGGCGAGAAAGGTTGTCAGCGTTTCATTATCAGTAACTGCCAGGAAGCATCGGATATATTACAGTTAATAGACCTGTTTTTATGGAGCGGCTGGAAAGCAGATGATTTGACAGTAGATTTTATGCCGTTATTTGAAACAGTGAACGATTTGAAAGTTGCTGCCGAAGTAATGGAGAAACTATATACCCATCCGTTTTATAAGGAACACTTAAAGAGACGCGGCAACGCGCAAAGCATTATGTTGGGTTTCTCTGACAGTACCAAAGATGGCGGTTACTTAATGGCCAACTGGTCTATTTACAAAGCCAAGGTTGAGTTGACCACTATGGCAAGAAAATACGATATAGACCTGGCTTTCTTTGACGGACGCGGTGGCCCACCTGCACGTGGTGGTGGCAAAACGCACCGTTTCTATGCTTCAATGGGTAATGAGATAGCTAACGAGCATATTCAATTGACCATACAGGGGCAAACAGTTAGTTCGCAATATGGGTCGATAGACACTGCACGCTTTAATATGGAACAGTTAATTAATGCAGGTATAACATCAGCATTAAATCCTAACAGCAGTGACTTATTAACTGCGCCGCAAAAATCATTGATCGCCGATATGGCCGATGCAAGTCACGAATTGTTTCTTGATCTGCGTAAGCACCCATTGTTTGTAGAGTACCTGGAAAAATTTAGTCCGCTAAAATTATTATCCAAGATCAATATCAGCAGCAGGCCAACTAAACGTAATGCGGGTGCACCAATGAAACTGGAAGATCTGCGCGCCATAAGCTTTGTTACTGCCTGGAGTCAGTTAAAACAAAGCATCCCAGGATTTTATGGGGTAGGTACCGCTTTGAAAAAGATGAAGGGAGAAGGTAAATGGGCAGAAGTTGAACAACTGTACAATACATCAGGTTTCTTTAAAACCATGCTGGATAACTGTATTATGTCCATGTCTAAGTCAGATTTCAGGGTGACTGCTTACCTGGAAAAAGATCAGAAATTCGGCGCGTTCTGGAATCAGTTAAAGGATGAGTTTGAATTAACTAAATCGTTATTGTTGGAATTAACCGGAACAGAAACGTTGATGCAGGATTCGCCTGTTGATCGTCGTTCTATCGGAATTCGCGAAAAGATCGTATTGCCATTGGTTATCATGCAGCATTACGCGTTAAACTGTATCAATAATACAAATGACAAAGAACTAATAGAAACTTACGATAAACTGGTTATCAGAACCGTATATGGCATAGTTAACGCCGGAAGGAACCTGGCGTAAAGCATAAATTCTTATTAAGATTTTTTAAACCAGTAAAGGTTATATTTGTTATACCACTTATATAACCTTTACGGCTTAAAAATGAAAAGATCAAGTTGCTTACTGTTTGGGGTGATAGTGTTGTTTATGATATCATCGTGTGATGAAAACAGGCATCCTCAGAATTATAATCTTATTCCGGATACAGCAAGTATATCTTTTATACATAGTGGTTTGGAAGCCGGCCAATCCGAAATAAAAGCATCAGAAATAGCAACCGTCAATTCAAAGAACCAGCACATAATTGGTTTTGCCAAAATGATGGTAGCCGACCACTCACAAGCCAGCGATGAGCTGCAAAATATTGCTATAAACAATAAAGTTACCGGTGGTGATTCTGTAAGTACAGATCACCAAAAAGCTATCGCTAATCTTAAAACACTTTCAGGTAGCGCGTTTGATAAAGCCTATATACAAATGATGGTTACCGATCATCAAAAGATTATCGAACTATTTACCAAAGCAAAGACTTATAAATTAGAGACGATACAAAACTTTGTTCAAAAAGTACTGCCAACCTTAAAAGTACATCTGGATTCTGCTAATGCGATCTGTGCAACATTAAAATAGTTTCAATTTTTGCTGTATAGGTGGCTTTGCTTTGCCAGACATGGCGCATCCGCCATATTTCAGGACAGCCCCTCTTTGCCGCCTGCACAATAGAGGGGGCAATAGGCATAGCGATGCAGGTAATCACCGTCATCCTAACTGATAAAAATTGTCATTGCTGCACTAACCTATCGCAAAAACTTTTACATTAGCCACACCAATAGTATAAACATTCATGAACAAGTTATTACTCACTTTTTTGCTGTGCGGTGCAAGCATTTTTGCTTTTGGCCAATCGGCACCAAAACCTTACGGCCCTTTACCAACTTACGGTCAATTAAAATGGCAGGAAACAGAAATGTATTGTATTATCCATTTCGGACCGGATACTTATACCGATAAGGAATGGGGCTTTGGTGATGAAGACCCTGCTATTATGAACCCCACCCAGTTTAACGCCATGCAAATTGTTGGCGCGGCTAAAGCGGGTGGATTAAAAGGAATAGTAGTAGTAGCCAAGCACCATGATGGTTTTTGCATGTGGCCCACTAAAACAACCGAACACAATATCAGCAAAAGCCCTTATAAAAATGGTAAAGGGGATATTGTAAGAGAATACCGTGAGGCCTGTGATAAGTTAGGTATGAAAATGGGTGTATATTGTTCGCCGTGGGACAGGAATAGTCCTTTATATGGAAAGCCTGAGTACGTAACCGACGTATACCGCAAACAGTTAAAAGAATTGTATAGCAATTACGGCCCGCTGTTTATTGTATGGCATGATGGTGCCAATGGTGGCGATGGTTATTACGGTGGTGCTAAAGAAAAACGGACGATAGACCGCTCTACCTATTATGGTTGGGATGAAACATGGGGCATTGCCCGCAAACTGCAGCCTAATGCGGTAATATTTGGTGATGTCGGCCCTGATGTACGGTGGGTAGGAAATGAGCGAGGTATGGCCGGCGAAACCTGCTGGGCTACCTATACGCCACATGCTCCTGATGCAGGTAAAGCACCGGGTAATGGATATGTACTGGATAAAGAAGGAACAGAAGGCCATCGTGATGGTAAATTCTGGATGCCTGCCGAGTGCGATGTGTCGATACGCCCGGGATGGTTTTATCATGCCGAGCAGGATACCAAAGTGAAATCGCCTGCCACGTTAATGGAGCTTTACTATAAAAGTGTAGGCCATGGCGCTTGCCTTGATCTGGGCCTATCGCCCAACCGTTTAGGTTTACTGGCCGATGGAGATGTTAAAGCTTTAGCGGGATTAGGTGCGATACTAAAAGAAACGTTCAAGACCAACCTGGCAAAAGGTGCAACGTTAACAGCAAGTAACGTCCGTGGAAAGAACAAAGCCCTTTACGGTCCTGCCAAACTGGTAGATGCCGACCGTTACAGCTATTGGGCCACAGACGATAAGGTGACTACCCCGCAATTAACTATTGATATGCATCAGCCAAAAACTTTTAACGTGGTGCGCCTGCGTGAAAACATTAAGTTAGGCCAACGCATAGACGCTGTAGCGATAGACGCTTTTGTTGGCGGTAACTGGCAGGAAGTTGCTACCGCTACCAGTATCGGCGGCAACCGATTGATCCGTTTAAAAGATGATGTAACGGCATCAAAAGTAAGATTAAGAATAACCAGCGCGCCGATAAGTATTGCCCTTAGCGATTTTGGATTATATAAAGAAGCCAATATTTCTGCTATCAATTAACACAGTTAAACAATGACATTCTTAAAACAAGCTATTACCCTTTCAGCATTAACATTTATGGCCATGACAGCAGCTGCACAACATACTTTGTTTGATACGTTAACAAAACCGCAACTGATATCTAATCAGTTCGCTTTTACTGAAGGTTGCTCGGTAGCTAAGAATGGCGATGTATTCTTTACCGATCAGCCCAATGATAAGATATGGAAATATGAGTTTGGTACAGGTAAATTGTCTATTTTCCTGGATAAGACCGGAAGATCAAACGGAACTTATTTTGATAAAAAAGGCAACCTGGTCACTTGTGCTGATGATAAGGGAGAGTTATGGTCCATCGATCCAAAAGGTAAAGTAACCGTATTAATGAGCGGTGGTTTGGACGGCAAACAAATGAATGGCCCCAATGATATCTGGATAGACAGCAAAGGCGGTATCTACATGACCGACCCTTACTATCAGCGCGATTACTGGACCCGTAAGAAAACGGAACTTGACGGTGAGCATGTTTATTACCTGCCCAAAGGAACCAAAACGCCTGTAAAGGTTATCGGCGATATGAAGCAGCCTAACGGAATTGTAGGTACACCTGACGGTAAATACTTATATGTGTCTGATCTTGGCGCTCAAAAGACGTATCGTTATACCATTAACAAAGATGCTACGCTAAGCGAGAAGACGTTGTTGTTCAACAAGGGATCGGACGGGATGACATTGGATGAGAAGGGCAATATCTACATTACGGGCAAGGGGGTGACTATATACACCCCCGAAGGTAAGCTGATAACCAATATCCCTAATACAGATAACTGGACCGGCAACGTGGTGTTTGCAGGAAAGAACCGCGACGTGTTGTTTATAACCGCCTCAAAGTCTGTTTATACCTTAAAGATGAACGTTAGGGGAGTAGAGTAGCTATATTTTGACCTGGTATTGGTAGTCTAACAGTTCGCTTACGGTTACTTCTGATACCAGCTTCCATTTGTTTTGCTCCTCGATGAATGGAGGTGGCTCTAAGCCGCTATCTATAGCAGCCTGGGTATAGAATTCCATTCGGGTGGGGTGCGACGGCGATACCGCGTTATAAGTATAGCCAAAGGCCTGCTTATCTAACAGCGCGTTGCTTATGCCTACGCAATCTGTAAGGTGGATGAGGTTTACGGGAGCCTGCCCGTTGGGTATGTTGGTCTTACCGGCAAAGAACCTGCCCGGGTCACGGCCGGGGCCTATCAGGCCTGCAAAACGGATGATGGTGGTAGTAAACGCGTTCTCTTTATTTAAAAGCTCTTCGACAGCTAACAGGATCTTGCCCGACTCGCTGTCGGGGTTTGGAGCATCCTGTTCCGTTATTTCGGTGTTATGGTCGCCATAAACACCTGTCGAACTTATGAATACAACTTGTTTAATTTGATAGGTGTTTATTAGTGTTATTAGCCGTTCTATTTTAACCAGGTATTCAGCACCTTTGCCGGCCCTTGCGCCGGGTGGGATGCATACCCAAAGCACATCGCACTCAAAGAAAGCCGGATTGATGGTTTCATTAGCAGGCGATAGATCTATCAGGTAAGGTTCTATACCCACTTCGGCCAATAAAGTCAGTTTAGCGGTAGTTGTAGTTGACCCTTTTACCTTTATCCACTTATTTATGAGGGATCCGGCTAATGCCGTACCATACCACCCGCAACCTAATATACTTACCGTCATGCAACAAATATCATTCTTTTTATTTAATAGTTAAACTTTTGTCAGTATGAACCGTTGTTATACTATGAAGATGAAGAAAGAGATCATAGTGACATCAGCCCTATTAGGGGCCGCAAGCATAGCCGCCTTAGCTTTATACGCGCAGGACAAAACACTGTCTACCGTTCAATATGTTGAACTGGATAAATATTTAGGTAAGTGGTATGAAATCGCCGCTTTCCCGCAAAGTTTTGAGCGTGGGTGCAGCCACACTGTGGCCCACTACTCGCTTAATGATGACGGTAGCATTAAAGTGATCAATACCTGCATTAAAGACGGTAAGATCAAGGTAGCCGAAGGTAAGGCCACCGTAACCGATACCAAGACCAACGCCAAGCTGTCTGTTCAATTCTTTTGGCCATTTAAGGGTAAGTACTGGATAATAGGGTTGGGGCATGATTACTCGTACGCCTTAGTTGGCCATCCTAACCTTAAATACCTGTGGATATTGGGGCGCAAACCGGTAATGGATTCGCAGACCTATAACCACCTGGTTACGCTGGCTGCAGGCAAAGGTTTCGATGTTCGCAATCTGGTGAAAACCGAGCAGAGTTAGCAACTGCTTAACTAACCTCAGTGATCCACGCGAGTGTGTAATGGTTTGGATCATTTGGATCACTCGTTTTTTATAACTATTTAATATTTAAGTGATTGCATTTTAGTCCGGGCCTGGTGTAACACTTTGGATCACTAAATATTCTTTAGCCTAAAGAATGACCCGTCCTAAAATAAGTTTACACTTTAGGTTGTTAATACTGGTATGAGTT
>JAZKCG010000058.1:0-37651 GCA_040388175.1 Bacteroidota bacterium
TTAATATTTCAAAGCTAATTCTGTTACCGAATTACTTGACCTTTACAATTGCGAGAACGAAGCAATCTCTACGTAAGCTAATCAATTATGCAGGATGTTATTCCAATAACGAATCATATAAATCCTTCCATTCCTCTCGTTGTCCGAAGTTTAATAACTTCGGACAATTATGCCTGTAGCCTGCGGCTACACGTGCAGATTGTTGCCTTCTACGGCAAAGAATTACTGATAAATTGTATAACAGAACCGGCTATAATCATATAGCCGCCTATTTTAACATATTTATCTTGGGGTAGCGCACGTTTAGTGCCGTCGGCCGGGTTATTGTTGGCGGTGCCGGTATGTAAGGCATCAACAAGCATAGAAGACTTTAGTACCAGTATTAATCCGCCTGCTAAGGTTATTAAAATACCTAACGCATTTATTAGGAGTTTTGCATTAAACTTCATTATGTAAGGGGTTGCGCTAATATACAAATAAGTAGCAAAGTCTTATAATGTTATATTCCTGAAGGGAATATAATCTACTATGTGAAGATGGGTACTTCATGCGGCTTTGTGCACGGTAATCTCACCCCACATTTGTTGATGATAACACACACCAAAGTCGGGCGCGTAAATCATAGTAAGTTTTAATCCTATAAATCATGGTTCAGACAATTCATTTTGTACATTTATAGCACATTATCACCATTAAACCAAAATGAAGATTTTCAAGATCAGCCTGTTAACTGCCTTGGCGCTGTTTGCCGGGGTATGCAATTTATATGCCCAAAGTAACCCGGTGCAGGAAGGTGTTGCCGATGCCGGCGTTATTAACTTTAACGGTAAATATTACCTGGCCGGCGTGGCTACGCTGGGCGGTTTTTATGTGTCGGACGATTTGGTGAAATGGACCGGGCCGGTGCATGTGTTTTCGATGGATAATGACTGGACGCGTGGTAAGCCTTTTGGTGATAACCAGATCCACGCTGCCGATATAAAGTATTGGAACGGCAAGTTCCACTTTTACTGGTCGGTTAACTTTTGGGGTGCTAAGAACATGACGGTGCATATAGGCCATGCCGTTGCCGATAACATATTGGGCCCATATGTAGAGCCCAATAAAAAAACGTGGTTTGATAGCCGGATAGATGCCGATATGTTTATCAACAGCGATAGCACTTTTTACTTTTACTCGGTAAAGTTTACCGATGGCAATACTATATGGGGCCAGCAAATGAAGGACCCCTGGACCTTAAAAGGCGACCCGAAATACATCTTTAATTCGCTGCCCGAAACCTGGGAACGCTACGATAACAACGTAACAGAAGGCCCCTGGGTGATGAAATACAGGTCGCGTTATTATATGATGTACAACGCCAACCACAGCTCGAACCAGTGGGGTAACTATGCGCTGGGTGTAGCCGAGGCTAATGACCCGCTGGCATTTAACAGCGGCAATAAGTATCTGCAACCGGTGGTTCAGCAAAATCTGACCGATGATCCTGACGAGCTGCGATATTTCTTTACTTCGTCTACCGACGCTTTTAGTAACTGGAAATATGCTTTTGATAAACCGGTTGATGGCTGGATGAACCCCGGTTTTGCCGACGCGGACTGGAAAAGTGGCGAAAAAGGATTTGCCAGGGAAGCAGTGACAGGCAGCACACTGATAAGGCGACAAACCATATGGACCACAGACGATATTTGGATAAGGAAGCAATTTACCATAAAGCCTGCACCATCGCCGTACCTGCAACTGCTGGTTAACCATGCCGGCCCCACAGAGGTATATATTGATGGCCAGCTGGTATATAGCGGCGAGGTTACCAACTACGCCACCATCGACCTGAAAAGCGATATCATACAAAAACTAAAAACCGGCAACAACGTAATTGCCATACATAGCAAACGGGGCCGCAGAGGTGCCAATGTAGATGTTGACCTGGTGGACCCATTAACCAAACCCGGCGACGATATTTTACTAAATCCTGGCCAGCCCAATATTGTTAAGGGCCCTAACGGGATGGAGTGGTGGCTGGTGTATTTCGGCATTAAAAACAACGGACGTCGTGGTCAATTCATCAACCGTGTTTTATTTAATGACCACGAATTAACCGTTGACGGGCCTACCGGGCCTAAAACTCAAGGCTATCACCCTAATCCCTCATTACCTATTTTTGGTGATGGATTTGACACCGCCGACCCGACCAATAAATGGGACATTAAAACCGGCAAATGGCAGGTGCAAAATGGCGAACTGAAACAAACTGATGCGAGCAGCGAAAACATCGCCTTAATTAAGAGCCATAAGGCAGGTAACTATTTATTCAAGGTGGGGGTGAAAAATGACTCGGGTAAGAAAGGTAGCGTGGGTATTATAGCTTATTACGCGGGTGTTGCCAACTTTTTAGAGGTTGGATTAAACGCCAAAGAGGGTGCCTGGTATTCAAAGCTGGTGAAAGATGGGGTAGTGTCGGTTAAGAAAAACAAACTTTCGCCGGTATTTAATTTTGATGTTTATCATAGCCTGTCGGTGTATAAAAATGCCGGGAGGTTTGATGTGGAGATAGATGATAACCCGGCATCGGGCAATAACAAAATAGCCGCTGCTTTTGCAACACAGGGGATCCCCGGATTATTTACCGAAGGCAGCAATGCGACGTTTGATGCAGCCATCTATACACCTGGTTTTGACGAATATAATTCTACCATCGCAGGTTGGGGCAACGCGATAAGCGGCGAAAAGGCTACAGGCAAATGGGCGGTATCTGGTAATGGGATAACCCAATCTATAGACAAAGGTAGTTTCGCGGCATTTAAAGGCGATCTGTTGAAGCAATACGAGTTTGGTACACAGCTTTATCGTAATTTAAATATCCCGGCTGATAAGGGCCAGGCGGGTATTTACCCGGTTTATGCGGATAAGGATAATTACCTGCAAACAGTATTAAATTTTAAAAGCGGCCAGTTGATTATTTCGGGGAAATTAAAGGGCCAATCTATTACGAACGTCGCAGTTCCGCTTAAACGGAAGATGGTTAAATACCCTGACCCTAAACATGGCGACGGACTGGCGAAGTTTTACCCGTTAAAGAAAAATACCGAACTATCTGGGCTGGAGATCGTGAAATCAGTTTATAATAAAGGCGATTTCAGGATCAACCTGTTCGATTCGCTTAAAGTGTATTATCGTAATAATGGCGACTGGTATCCATTGGAGTACAAGGTAGTAGCTCGAGATAACCAGGCGGTTAATAAAATTGAGTTCGGTAAAGTAACCGCAGATGCCATAAGGTTAGTGAGCGCCACGGCAGATAACTCGGTACATGTTTATAAACTGTATACCACCGAAGAGCAAACATCTGACTATAACCTGCGCGCCGTTAAGCTGGCAGATAGGGTGATCCTGTTCCTGGATGGCAAACAGGTAGCCGAGGTTAAAGGCTCATGGCCGGCATCGCAGGTTGGGCTGGTTGGTAAAGACGCAGTTGTTAGTTATAATGGGATAACTTTATTTGAGGTTAGAGATTAGTTATTAGAGATTGAAGATTGGGTCTGTCGATTTACATGATCATGCTAAGCCTAATCTTTAATCTTCAATCACCAACCTTTAACCACCAATCTTTAACGGCCACTGTAAAAATCACGTTGTAATTAAACATATAGCTCATAACATTGTAACTTACCTAATATTAAACAAGACAGAATTTATGATAACCAGATTTTATAAACCTTTAGCATTAGGCGCTATTCTTTTAGGTATAACTACCACTACTATGGCCCAAACCGGCGAGCCGGTAGAGAAAAACAAAGCCAACAGCGATTATAAACCCGCTTTTGCAGGGCAAACACGTATTGGTAGTGTTAAATCAAAAACCCAGTACACAGTTACCGTAGTTAATACCGAACTACAGGGCCCATGGGGTATGCACGTGTTGCCTGATGGCCGCCTCCTTATTAGCGGCAAACCAGGTAACATGCAGATTTTAACTGCCGATGGTAAGCTTGATAAAACCATTACCGGTTTCCCGCCGGTGGTGTTTCAGGGACAAGGTGGTATGCTGGATGTGAACATTGACCCCGATTTTACCAAAAACCGTATGATATACTGGACCTTTGCCGAACCTACCGCCGAAGGTAAAAGTGCACTGGCTGTAGCTAAAGGCAAACTATCGGCCGATGAAACCAAGCTGGAAGATGTAAAAGTGATTTGGGAGGCTACCAGCTACAACAAAGGTGGTGGTCAGTTTGGCTCACGCATAGTATTTGACCGCCAGGGCAACTTGTTTGTAAGCTCGGGTGATCGCCAGGCCGGTGATATCCGAGTAAAAGCGCAGGACCTGAGCTATACAACCGGCAAGGTGATACACATTACTAAAGAGGGTAAGCCTGTTGCTGATAACCCATTTATTGGCAAGGCCGATGCCAAGCCTGAAATATATGCTTATGGTTTCCGTAATCCGGATGGTTTTGCGCTTAACCCGGTTACCGGCGATCTGTGGGAAACAGAGTTCGGTCCGCGTGGTGGCGACGAGGTCAACCTGATTAAAAAAGGTGGCAACTACGGCTGGCCATATGTTACCTATGGTATTGAGTATAGCGGCCAAAAAGTATATGATGGTATTCAGCAAAAAGAGGGCACCATACAGCCTGTTTACTACTGGGATCCGGTAATATCACCGGGATGTATGATGTTTTACACCGGTAATATAGCCGAGTGGAAAAACAACATGTTTGTAGGTGGATTGAGCGGTATGCACATTGCACGCCTGATTATCCAAAACAATAAAGTAGTGGGCGAGGAGCGCCTGTTAGAAGACAAACACGAGCGCTGGCGCTGCATAGCTACCGGTAAAGACGGTTCTATTTACGCAGGTACAGATAGCGGTAAATTGTATAAGATAAGCAAGAATTAAAGATTGAAGATTAGTTATTAAAGATTAGGCCTGTCGGTTTATTAGTTAATTTGCTAAGCCTAATCTTTAATCTTCAATAACTAATCTTTAAAAAACGCCCGGCCTTTGGGCCGGGCGTTTTTAACAGCAGCAAATCTGTAAGCCGGGTTCTGTATCATCGAATGATGACTTCTATCATTAATCTGGTCCTGCCATTGCTGACAGGCTTAAACAACCTACCCATCTTGACGGCTACGGTTGCCCATAGCAGAGGACGAGCCGCCCCGCTTTCAAGACCTATTTGGTTTTTCAACTCCTGAGGTTTACCGCGATCCCGGTCGCCCGGAAAAGCCGTGAGCTCTTACCTCACGTTTTCACCCTTACCCTTGCGGGCGGTATATTTTCTGTGGCACTTGCTGTCGCCGGCTGCCGGCGCCTTCCCGTTAGGAAGCAGGATGCTCTGTGTTGCCCGGACTTTCCTCCGCTCTGCCCGTAGGGTAGAGCAGCGATAGAACGTTTTGCAGCGTAAAGGTAGGGAAATAAGTCGGGAAGTCTGAAAGACTGCATAAGTCCGAAAGTAATAAAGTTCTTAATCTCCTGGACTTACCGACTTATGCGGACTTTCGGACTAATTACTTACATTTAGCCAAATCGTCACTAACATCCTTCGCTGTAACAAGCCCCATGTCATTACCAAACGAGTTGGTCACATAGGTCAATACCTCGGCAATTTCAATAGGTGCCAGGTCAGTTAGGGGCATATCGCCCTCGAAAGCCTTTTTGTTTACGATGAGTAGTTTACCTTTTATACCAAACTTGATAAAGCAAGGCAGTAATGCTTTATTGGTTTTTAAAAAGGCAGAGTCAGTAAGAGCAGGCATTAATGCCGACAGACCTTCCCCGTCTTTACCATGGCAGTTCTGACAGTTATTTTGATAGATCACACTGCCCGTGGTGTAATAGCGTTTAAAGGTTATCTCGTCTTCGTTCTGGCAGGCATATAGTAACGTCGCCAGCAATAAACAGATCCCGCTTATTACCTTTAATTTCATTTAGCGGCAGCTTGGTCGGGTTCGGCTTTTAGCGTTTTGATGTCGGCTATCAACTTATTCACCTGGTCGGGCACGGTGCCGTCATAAGTGCCGCGAATGCGTTTTTGTTTATCTACCAAAATAAAATAACCGTCATGGATAAATAGTTGCTTGGCATCCTCTTGCGGCGGGCTTACCAAGTAGCTTTCTGATAGTTTATAGATCTCTTCTTTTTTGCCTTGTAAGAACCACCAGGTATTGCCAGCTATGCCCAGTTTGTCAGCATACTTCTTTAAAACGGCCGTGCTGTCATGTTTTGGATCGATGGTATAAGATATGATCTTTACGTTTTTATCAGCTTTAAATGCCTCGTAAACACTTAACATATTGCGGTGCATGATGGGGCAGATAGAAGGGCAGGTGGTAAAGAAAAAATCGGCCACATAAATTTGGCCATCCAGTTTTTTATTGGTGATGCTATCGCCATACTGGTTCACGGTATAAAATGGTGGGATGGTCTGGTATAAGGTATCGTGTGTGGTTTTGCCGTTTACCGTTTTGGTTAATGGTGTACGGTTACCGTATATGGGCAAAGTTTGTGGTTGGGTGTTAAATTTACAGGCGCTCCAGGTTAACAGAATTACAGCCGCACAGATCAGTTTTTTCATTTTTATTTTTTAAAGGGCTGTAAGTACGAGCTGGTTTCATTAACCGCATTTTTAAGCAATGAGTCCACCAATTTTACCTGTTTTTTTTGTGCAGACAGGTAATTCATGATCTCTTCGTGCGATTTGCCTTTTTGATCCGGGTCAAATTTTTGCATCCAGTTTTCCATCAGGCTATCGGCCTGGTTTGCCTGGCTTATGAGTTGTTTGATCTTTGTTACCGCTTCTGTATTTTTAGCTTCCTTTAGCAAAGTATCAAGCCTCATTTTGTTCTGGATCAGCTGTTCGTCATTACCCATTACTTTATCATGGATCTTGATAACATCGTTTAAAACAGCCTTTTCTTCGGTTCTGGAGTCTTTACACGCGCTTAGCGCTAATGCGGCAAATGCAAACAAAAAAATCTTTCTCATAAAAATTTGTAGTGATCTTATATCAGCCCCAAATTTACATCATGTAGGCCTTATTACTACAGTTAATGATCAATTAATTGCGAATAAAGTAAATATAATCTGTTACAGGTAGTTTATCCACGCCGGCCAGTTTTAATTACTGATCTATCTGCGCCCTGTGGTGCGTTCCATGATTGGTTACCTGCGTTAAAATATCAATCAATTTATCTGCAAATGGGGTACCGGCAGAGTTTTTATACGCTATGCGTTGTTCCAGGTCGGCAGGAGTGATGGTGCTTAAAAGTGCGGTCCACTGTTGGAAATTATCAGCCAATATCTCTTCAAAAGGAAGGGTCTCTTGTTTTGGCCAGATATCAACCTCGGGCGCTGTCGAATATTGACAGCGGGCAAGCCATCGTTGCTGCGCGGCCAACAAATGGCCAAATAGTTGTATAGATTGTAAAGGATTACCTGCTTCCCTGATTGCTTTTAATATAGCCAGGTTGGCATACTTGTCATATTCAAATAAGCGGATAAAATAGTCTTTCATTATATTGTTAATAGATGCCCGGTATTAAACGGGCGGTAGTTTTTTTATATTGCTCATAATCATAACCAAATGCTTCTGACAGGGCTCTTTCTTCAACGTTTATACGATAATTCAACGCCAGAAAGATGGGAACGATAATCACCACGCAAGCTAAAGCGTTGGCCATACAAACAGCAATACCGCAAATTATAAGCATCAGCCCGGTATAGCTTGGGTGACGCACTGTTTTGTATAGGCCGGTGGTTTTTAATTGATGTTCGTTGTCGATAGCTACATCAACAGTAAACATTTTGCCGAGTTGTATGATAGCTGTCCAACGGATTATAAAACCGATAGCTGCCACTGCAATGCCAATGTCCATTACCAGGTTGGTGCGCTCAAATGCACTTATTTCGCTATTAACGGCAAGGCCACCCATGGTCATACTTGCGGTAATAACTATCCACAGCAACAAGAGCGAGTTTCTGTCCGACTGGCTTTTGATACTGCCTTTTTTTGAGCGTTTAACCAGCAGCAACAATACTTCAGACAGCCCGAAGACCTCGGCAATAGTATAGTAGGATATATGCATATAAGCCTGTGTTACGTTACTAAATTAAACAATATTTAGATTTGGTTGCCACTAAATACACTTAACAATAACATAATATTAACGTCACGCTAAACACATACAGGCTAAGTAATTTAGTATTGAACTTAAAAACTAACTGTTATGAAATTCATCGGTAATTTATTCAGCAGCTTACGTGAGTGGATCATCTTAAGAAGCATACGTTCTTCTTTTATTCACTAATTTATTTTTACTAACGTTTCTTTTATACAATAATAATACACAATTTGGGCGTTGCGTAGCTCAATTTAATGAAATCTAATATTCAGGATACTGCATTTACTAAGCAGCTTTTCGGCGAGGGGTTTACCTGGGGCGTATCAACAGCGGCTGTTCAGATTGAAGGCGCGCATGATGTTGACGGAAAAGGCGAGTCGATATGGGACGTTTTTACCACCAAAAAAGGTAAAATATTAAACGGCCATCACCATAAAACAGCAACAGATTTTTATAATCGTTACC
This sequence comes from Bacteroidota bacterium, assembly GCA_040388175.1. Lineage (GTDB taxonomy): Bacteria > Bacteroidota > Bacteroidia > Sphingobacteriales > Sphingobacteriaceae > Mucilaginibacter. Next base: position 8,590 of record JAZKCG010000058.1, read on the forward strand.
AAAACGATATTGACCTTATAAAGGAACTAAATATTCCAAATTTTAGATTTTCTATATCGTGGTCGCGTATTTTACCTAACGGGACAGGCGAAGTTAACCAGGCTGGTATAGATTACTATAACCGGGTAATTGATTATTGTTTGGAGTTAAGTATTGAACCCTGGCTAACCCTGTATCATTGGGATCTGCCGCATGCGCTTGAACAGCAAGGCGGCTGGACAAACCGTGCCGTTGTTGATTGGTTTAATCAGTATGTTACCGTATGCGCTAACGCCTTTGGCGATAGGGTAAAGCATTGGATGGTGATGAACGAACCATCGGTATTTACAGGCGCCGGGTACTTTTTGGGGATCCATGCGCCCGGAAGAAAAGGGATAAAAAACTTTTTACCCGCTATTCATCATGCGGTTTTATGTATAGCTGCAGGCGCAAAAACATTAAGAAAGATACTCCCTGATGCAGAAATAGGTACTACATTTTCCTGCTCGCATATTGAGCCCGCTACCAATAAACCAAAAGACGTAGCGGCAGCCATTAGGGTGGATGCTTTATTGAACCGGTTGTTCATTGAGCCAATACTGGGTTTAGGATATCCCGAAGAACTCTCTTCAGTATTAAAGAACATGGAGAAGTATATTTTGCCGGGAGATATGGAAAATGCCAAATTTGATTTTGACTTTATCGGCTTGCAAAACTATACCCGCGAAATTGTAGAACATTCGTTTTTTATGCCCTATATTCATGCCAGTTTGGTTAAGGCTGAAAAAAGAAATGTACCCATAACTACCATGGGGTGGGAGGTTTATCCGGCTTCTATTTATCATATCCTGAAAAAGTATGACCAATATCCGCAGATAAAGAAAATATACCTGACCGAAAGCGGGGCTGCTTTTAAAGATGAAGTAGTTGATGGCAAAGTTGATGATGCTAAACGCGTTACCTATCTGTATGAATACTTACAACAGGTGCTAAAAGCTAAAAATGAAGGCAGCAAAGTAGATGGCTATTTTATATGGACCCTTACTGATAATTTTGAGTGGGCCGAAGGATATCATCCTCGTTTTGGAATTATATATATTGATTTTGAAACACAGCAACGTATTATTAAATCATCAGGGCAATGGTATGGTGATTTATTGAAATAACCTACAATACTATTTAACAGAAGCAGATAAAGGCAGGCTTATGTAGAATACCGTCCCGCTTTTGCTGCTTGTAAACCAGATCTTGCCGTTTGATTTTTCAATTATCTGTTTACAAATAAATAAGCCCAACCCAAAAGACTTTTCGCCGGCCGTACCCGGGCGTTGCGCTATGGTAAACATATTAAAAACATGATCTTTTAGATTGTCTGGTATACCAATACCATTATCTAATACAGATATAATAACTTCTTCTTTTTCTTTTGTAACCTTAACAAAAATAGGGCTGCTGTTAGCGCTAAATTTTATGGCATTACTAATTAAATTACTTATTACCCGCCATATTTTTTCGCGGCTTAATTGCAGGTTAAGGGGGGCGTTTAATGGTTCATAAAATATCTTCTGCCGTTTTTCGGATGCTTTAAACCGCAATAATTCTACACTTTTACTTACCAATGCATTAATTTCAACCGGCTCTGGTTGTAATTGTATGGAAGTGATATTGGTAGCTTCTAAAATTTCATTGATCAATTCGAGCGAGTTGCGTGATGTTTCCTTGATCAGTGCTATTAGCTCTTGTTGCTCGTCTGTACAGTTTTCATTGTCAATTAATCCGGTTAACGCCACTATACCACCTATAGGGTTACGCAGGTCGTGTGCAACTGTCCGCAGGATGTGATCTTTTTCCTGGCTTTTTGCTTTCAGATCGTTAAGCGCAATTTCCAGCTCCAAGTTTTGTTGATTGATCTGTTGGTTCAATATTTTAACAGTTTGTACATCCTCTTTAGATCTTTTCCAGTTCCTGTAAATTAAAAGGATAATAATTAACGCCATTATTGCTATCACGATAGATACCCATAATTGTATGCGCTGTATTTTATTATTGTTGCTTAGTTGTTCAATTTGTTGTTGTTTCTCAAAACTATCTAACTGGTTATGGATATCGCTTTCTTTTAACAGGTACAATTTTTTAGCTACCGAATCTTTAAGTGTGCTGTATTTTTGCAAATGGGCCAACGCTTTTACCAATTGGTTGGTCCGGGTATAATATTTACTCATCAACTGGTTCCAATCTGCTTCAACAGCCGGGTTTTTTAAGCTGTCCATCTGCGTATTCATCGCAGTTAGCAATCCGGATAATTCCTGGTCTTTATTGGTGTCATAATAAATCTGGGCAAGTTTAATTTCGCTCAATGCAGCATCATTATTATCATTGCCCTTTTGTAAATTTATTTCTATGCTCTTTTTTAGTAAAGCTATCGCCTCGGGGTTGTCTTTTTTTGCCAGGAATATTTCGGCTTTGTTACCATACACAACCGCACGGGCAATATCTATCATGTTGGGCCTTTCTGTAAAATAAGGGCCATATTTATTAATAAATACCAATGACCTGTCGAAATAAATAATGGCGCTGTCTGGTTGGCCATTATGCTTATAGCTTAACGCAACATTATCCAGCAATTCCTGCACATGGTAAAAGCTTACAAAATCAGTCTTTACAAAATCAAAGTACTGATGTGCTTTAATAAAATAATCTTTAGCCGATCTGTAATCGCCCATCTTATAGGTTATCATGCCCATTCGGTACATATAATCGGCCAGGACAACTTTATTAAAACTGTTTTTCCCGGTTATATAAGCTTGAAAAAGGTGCCGGTATGCATCGTTGTATTTTTGTAAGGAAAAATAAGCATCGCCCAGGGCAAAATTTGCGTCTACAGACAGGGCTACATACTGTTTTTCATTGATGCTTTTGTTGGCGATAGTTAGCAGCGTATCGGCATAGGGTACAGCTTTTCTATTATCGCCTAAAATTTTCTGATAATAGAAGTAGTGATAACGATAAAGATTGTATTGTTCGTCAAGTGTCAGATCACTGTGAAGCCTTACCGAATCTGCCAGTTGCAAGGCTTGCAGAGGATGATTTGTGCTAAAAAGCACATCGATCTGTTTTACAATGTGCTTAATATTGTCAGAAACCCCTACAGACTGGCTGCGTTTTTGTTTACAAGAGGCAGCAATAGCAATACAAAATGCCACCCCACAATAACGAAGGACAGATTTAGCAACAGCATATTTTTCCTGGTTAATTATTTTAGGGGGCATATACCAGTAAAAATAATAATATTCATAGCTATATTATGGTTATTAGGGGTGTGTTTTATTTAAAAGCATCTTCGCCGGTAATATCTAATCCGGTTATCAGTAAATGAATGTCATGCGTACCTTCATAAGTAATTACCGACTCAAGGTTCATCATATGCCGCATTATAGAATATTCGCCTGTTATGCCCATACCACCTAATATCTGCCTGGCATCACGCGCAATATTTAATGCAATTTCTACACTATTACGTTTGGCCATTGATATTTGTGCCGGCGTGGCCCGGTTATCATTCTTTAAAATAGCCAGGCGCCAAACCAATAATTGAGCTTTGGTTATTTCAGTTATCATTTCTGCCAGTTTTTTTTGTTGTAGCTGAAATGCAGCTACAGGTTTGTCAAACTGTTTACGTTCCTTAGCGTAACGCAGGGCGGTATCATAACAATCCATAGCAGCGCCAAGTGCACCCCAGGCAATGCCATAGCGTGCCTGGTTAAGACAACCTAACGGGCCTTTTAAGCCGGATACATTTGGTAGTAGGTTTTCTTTAGGAACTTTAACGTTGTTAAACACTAATTCGCCGGTAGCTGATGCACGTAAAGACCATTTATTATGCGTTTCGGGAGTAGAAAATCCGTCCATTCCACGCTCAACTATCAACCCGTGTATCTTTCCTTCCTCGTTTTTTGCCCATACAATAGCAATATCGGCAAAAGGGGCGTTCGAGATCCACATTTTAGCGCCATTTAATAAATAATGGTCGCCTGCATCTTTAAAATTGGTGGTCATCCCGCCAGGGTCAGACCCATGATCCGGTTCTGTTAAGCCAAAACATCCCATTAATTCGCCTGTAGCTAATTTAGGCAGATATTTTAATTTCTGACGTTCAGATCCATAAGCATAAATTGGGTACATCACCAGCGAACCCTGTACGGAGGCGGTTGACCGGATGCCTGAGTCGCCACGTTCAATTTCCTGCATGATAAGGCCATAAGCCATGTAGTCTAAGCCAAGCCCGCCATATTGTGTGGGGATGGTAGGCCCAAAGGCGCCTATCTCTGCTAATCCGGCTAATAAATGTTTGGGGAATACGGATTGTTGGGCGTAACCTTCAATTATCGGGCTAAGCTCTTTTTTTACCCACTCGCGTATGCTTTTGCGTATTAGCTTATGCTCGTCGGTAAGTAAATCATCTAACTGGTAATAGTCAGGCGATTCAAAGAGATCGGTTTTAGCCATGAATTAATTGTTGGTTTAACAAATATAACTTATTGGAATATTAATAGGTAGTCATATTTAGTTGTAATTAGTACTAATTAGTTATTGATTTGATAAATCTACTGTTTGTCAATTAATTAAAATATTACTTTTGGGTATGATTATAGCCCTTCACGGTGCGGAGTTTTTTGCCTATCATGGCTTTTACCCCGAAGAACAGAAATTAGGAAATTGTTTTATTGTTGATATTGAAGTTGAGTTTACCCCAAGTGGTGATATCAACAATGACGATCTTAACAATATGGTGAATTATGAACGCCTGTATGATATTGCATGCGACGAAATGAAACTGACCAAAAAGTTGATCGAAACCGTGGCAGAAGGAATAATAGAGCAGGTTAAAGTCGAGTATACTTTTGTTGATTCCATACAATTAAGTATCAAAAAATTAAACCCGCTGGTTGGTGCAAAGGTTAAACAGTCTGAAGTTAGGATAAACTATACCAAACCTTAGGTAGTTATGATGTATCATAAAATAACCGAAGAAATATTAACGGCAATAAAGAATATTGTTGGAAACGATGCGGTTATTGCCGACAAGACCGGCATGGAAAAATATAGCCATGACGAGACTGAGGACCTGCGTTATTATCCGGAAGTAGTAGTCAAACCCAAAACTACACAAGAGGTATCAGCTTTATTGAAATTATGTAATGAACATTTAATACCCGTAACACCTCGCGGAGCCGGAACTGGTTTAAGCGGTGGCGCGCTCCCTGTTATGGGCGGATTACTCATTGCTATGGAACGCTTCAATAAAATATTAAATATCGATGAGCAAAACCTGCAAGCTACTGTAGAGCCGGGCGTAATTACCGAAGAGTTTATGAACCGGGTTGCAGAAAAAGGCCTGTTATATCCTATCGACCCTGCAAGTAAGGGTAGTTGTTTTATAGGGGGGAATGTATCGCATGGTTCTGGCGGGCCGAGGGTAGTGAAATATGGCACCATACGCGAATATATATTGAACCTGGAACTGGTTTTAGCATCGGGCGAGGTTATTTGGACAGGTGCTAATACTTTAAAATATTCATCGGGATATAACCTAACACAACTCATCATTGGCTCGGAAGGTACTTTAGGTATTGTTACCAAGATTGTAGTTAAACTAATCCCGGCACCTACTGCTGATGCGTTGATGCTGGCCTCATTTACCACGAACGAAGCGGCAGCAATGGCGGTCTCGGCTATTTTCAGGGCAGGTATTATTCCATCGGCTCTTGAATTTATGGAGCGAAAGGGGATAGAATGGGTTATAGCAAAGGACGGAATTGTTTTCGATCTTAAAGCTGGTGACGTGGCTTTCTTGTTGATAGAAGTTGATGGTACCAACCAGGAGATGATATTTGCTGATTGCGAGAAGATAAACCAGGTGCTGGAAGAATTTGGCTGTACCGACGTGTTATTTGCCGAGTCTGCAAGCCAGAAAGAAGAGCTATGGCGCATACGCCGTACAATGGGGGTGTCGGTAAAATCCAATTCGGTATATAAAGAAGAAGACACTGTGGTACCGCGTGCCGAATTACCCCGGTTAATTAAGGGCATCAAACAGATCGGCAATAAGTATGGCTTCGAATCTATTTGTTATGGCCACGCAGGCGATGGTAACTTACATGTGAATATTGTGAAAGCCGGTATGAGCGATGATGACTGGAATGCTAAACTAAAGGACGGGATACGCGAAATATTTGAACTGACCGTATCATTAGGTGGTACACTATCGGGCGAACATGGAATTGGCCTGGTACAGAAAGAATTTATGCCTATCAAATATTCGCCGGTACATTTTGAGCTATGGCGGGGAATTAAACACGCATTTGATAAAAATAACATACTAAACCCAGGTAAAATATTTGATGAATAACCTGTTGGTGGGCCATATAAAATAACATCATCACCAACCTCTTTTATAGCTATTTATTTGCTGTTGGGTATCTGTTTGAAATATGATATATTTAGCCTTATCAATTATGATGTGTAGGAAAGATCATGCTACAATATTTTAGCAGAATAATTAATTATAAGAATATTTGTACAGTTATATTTATTAACCTGTCAATTTTTGTTTTTAGTTATAAAAGCCATGCACAAAGTTTGGGCGATCCTTTGGTGCATATCACTTTTGGGTCAGGTACGGTGCAATATGCCCCGCCTTTGGCTGCCGATTCGGGTTATACCGATTATGGTTATGTTAATATTTCTCCGGAAGATAATTATTACACCATAGCAAGCAGTACGTTAGGCATGAACAAAGGCTGGGTTTTCACTACTGATCATACCGGCAACCCCGGCGGTTATATGATGATAGTTAATGCAAGTAAAACACCGGGTCTTTTTTATACACGTACTGTTTCTGGCTTATGCGGCAGTACAATGTATCAATTCTCTGCCTGGATAAAGAATATCATAAAAGCCGGGGGGATATTACCCAATGTTACCTTCACCATTGAAGCCATAGATGGGACGCCTTTGGGGACGGGCAATACCGGAGATATACTTGCCAATGATACCTGGTTAGAATACCCTTTTACGTTTTCAACACCAGCCAATACACAAACAGTTGTTGTTAAAATGATCAATAACGCGCCCGGTGGTAGCGGCAATGACCTTGCTATTGATGATATAACTTTCAGGCCGTATAGTTCAACTACTTTTAATATTGCTTTTAACCAGGCCAATACAAGTTTTTGTGCCGGTTCGCCACAAATGGTAAGTTTAAAATCTATTACCCCGCTTGACCCTAATTATGCTCAAAAACTGCAACAGCTGATAAATGGTGTATGGGTTGATATGAGCCCGGGTAGCACCACTACCTCTTTTAGTTTTTTATCATCTGCTATAGCGGGCACCTATTCTTATCGGATGGTTAAAAGCGATGCTGGAAATATTAATACTTCAAATTGTGTGGTATCATCAAATATACTCAATGTTAAAGTAGTGCCATTGCCAACAGCGATAATGCTTGTAGCAAATAATACCTGCCAGGGTGATGCTACTGTTTTTAATGACCAGTCCTTAGCGCCTAATTCAACAATTGTAAGCTGGCTGTGGGATTTTGGCGATGGGCAAACATCGAATCAACAAAACCCATCACATATTTACGCCAATGCCGGAGATTATACGATAAAATTAACGGTAACCAATAAAGAAAACTGTGTACCTGCTGTCACCAGTAAAAATATCCATATTATTCCGCAGGTTAATATGGCATTTAATTATTCTACCCCCGACTGTGTTACGCGTGCAGTTACATTTAACGACCTTTCAACGAGTGCAGAAGGGAGCATTATATCACGCGTTTGGGATTATGGGGATAGTACAGCAACAGAAACTAAGGCAGATAACACCCCTTTTCAGCATACTTTTGCAACAACGGGAAGCTACCAGGTGAAGTTAGTTATAAAAACAGATAGAGGATGTAGCGCAACCCTTATAAAAACTGTAGTAATTAGCCCGTTACCGGTTGTAGATTTTACTACACCCAAGGTATGCCTTGATGATAGCTATGCTCAGTTTAATGATAATACCACTATTGCTGATAATAGTGGTAATTTTACTTATTTATGGGACTTTGGAGATAATAATGCTACAGCTGCTAATCCTAATACGTCAACCCTTAAAAATCCGCAGCATAAGTATACCGAGGCTAAACTTTACAATGTTTCGCTTACTGTTACATCAAATAATGGTTGCCAAACCACGTTGTCAAAACCTTTTATGGTAAACGGAAGTAACCCGGTAGCAGATTTTGAAGTATTAAATTCAACAACACTTTGTAGTGACCATGAAGTGCTTTTTCTGGATAAATCTACAGTTGGTATTGGAAACATCACAAAAGTTGTAATGGATTATGGCGATAGTACTCCCTCTGAGGTTGATGATAATCCATATTCAGGTAAGATCTATCGACATTCATACCCACAATTTAGTTCGCCTATGTCTAAGAATTATACCGTGAGCATGGTGGCTTATTCGGGGCAAATTTGCGAATCGGTAGTAACAACAAAAAATATAACCTTACTGCCAATACCTTCATTAACTTTAAATGCACCTGATGATATTTGCTTAAATGGAGGCAGTATACAATTTGAAGTAAAAGAAGGAGGGGGAGTTGCCGGGTCGGGAGTTTATTCGGGTACCGGAGTTAACAATACCGGGTTGTTTGATCCAACTATTGCCGGGGTGGGTACTTTTACCATAACTTATACTTATACAACTATTGCAGGTTGTATTAATACTTTAACGCACACCATTAAAGTTAAACCCATACCTACGGTAAACGCCGGACCGGATGCAACTATATTAGCAGGAGGAAGCACTGTTTTACATGGTAAGGCAAGCGGCGATAATATTACTTATTCCTGGTTTCCGACAACGGGCTTAAGTAACAGTACAATTGCAGACCCTGTGGTTACATTAAATAACGATGTTACTTATACATTAACAGTAACAAATGAAGAAGGGTGTTCTGTTACGGATAGCATTACCGTGAAAGTATTGCAGGTGCCCGTAATACCTAATGCATTTACACCTAATAATGATGGTACTAATGATACCTGGATTATTAAATATCTTGACAGTTACGATGGTTGTACGGTTAATGTGTTTAACAGAAACGGGCAAAAAATATATTCATCCCTGGGTTATGGTATACCGTGGGACGGAACACTAAAAGGCAGCGATCTACCATTTGGAGTTTATTATTATATCATCGACCCTAAACATAACCGTAAACCGTTATCGGGCTATGTAACCATCATCCGGTAAAATATAAGCAGACAGATCTTACTTAAATAGCAATTGAAGGATTGCCCGGTGGCGATATCATTGTATCAATAAATTCACCTATTGCTTTCAACGTATTATTATCCAGGTAATCTTCATTACGTTGCATCCACTCACTACCCAATTTATAAAGCATAGCCGCTTTGCCATTAATTTTAACTTTCCACACACGCCAGTTTTTAAAATATCCTGTGGTAATTTCTATCAATTGCGTAGTACCATCGGCCAGCTTTAGTTTGTAGTTCATATTAGTAATGATTTAGTGATTGATAGTCTGTTTTTACGCTATAGGCGGTAATTATTGGTTTGGTATAATTACGCTGTATTAAACAGAATATTGCATCCAATTATGTTAAATGTTTGTAACGAACTGGATACAATAAGTTTACGTATGCAATTAAAAGTAAAATAGTTGAAACAAAAAAGGTCCTGTGCTACTCACACAAGACCTTTAACAATATTTAACTTTTTTACCGGCTACACGCCCAGATCTTTCATGATCGCGTCTATTTTGGCATCCAGTTCTTTATCAGTTACTTTATAGGCTTCTTTGCTGGCCAGTTTGGTGTTTACGCTGCAATAAAACTTGATCTTAGGTTCTGTACCTGACGGGCGTGCTGATATAATACAGCCATCTTCCGTCACAAACTGCAATACGTCTGATGTAGGCAATTCAATAGATGTAACCGTATTAGTTAGCAGGTTGGTTTCTTTTTGCAACTCGTAGTCTTTAACCAGCGTTACTTTTGATCCGCCTAAAGTAGCAGGAGGGTTAGTACGGAATGTTTCCATCATCGCCTTGATCTCTTCTGCACCGGTCTTGCCTTTTTTGGTGATAGAGATCAGTTTTTCTTTATAGAAACCGTATTGAACGTAAGTATCTACCAACGCTTCAAATAAGCTGCTTCCTTTGTCTTTGTAATAAGCCGTCATTTCTGCAATGAACGCGCTTGATACCACGGCATCTTTATCTCTTACCAGTTCGCCTACCAGGTAACCATAGCTTTCTTCGCCGCCGCCAATAAAGGTTTGTTTGCCTTCAAATTGGGTCATTAACTCGCCGATATATTTAAAGCCGGTAAGCGTGTTATAAAATTTAACTTTTTTAGCTGTCGCGATAGCTTCAATCAGGTTACTGGTAACAATGGTTTTAACAATGTACTCTTTACCGGTAAGCTTGCCTTTTTCTTCCCACGCGGTTAGCAGGTAGTTGATAAGCATACTGCCTGTTTGGTTACCATTAAAGAGGATAAATTCATTATCGGTGTTTTTTACAGCAATCCCTACACGGTCGGCATCCGGGTCGGTAGCCAGAACCAGGTCGGCATCAATCTCGGCAGCTTTTTTAAGTGCTAAGGTAAGGGCTTCTTTTTCTTCCGGGTTTGGGTAAACTACCGTAGGGAAATTACCATCAGGGGTAGCTTGTTCTTCAACGATGATTACATTCTCAAAACCAAATCTTTTTAAGGCTTGTGGTACCAACGTAATACCGGTACCATGAATAGGCGAGAATACTATCTTCAAATCTTTTTGACGTTTAATAGCATCAGGCGATACCGAAAGCGCGGTGATCTTAGTCAGGTAATCTTCATCAATTTCGGTATCTATAGCTTCCACATTGGTAGCTATACGGTTAAATTTCACCTCGTCAATACTGGTAATAGCGGCCACTTCGCCCATTACGCCTTTATCATAAGGCGCAACAAATTGGCCACCGTCTGCACCATAGGCTTTGTAACCATTATATTCTTTTGGATTATGCGACGCGGTAAGCATTACACCACTTTTACATCCCAGTTTACGTACCGCGAAGGATAACTCGGGAGTAGGGCGCAGGGCACTAAAGAAATAAACATGGATACCATTGGCCGAAAAGACGTCAGCAGTAATATTAGCCAGCACATCAGAGTTATTTCTACTATCGTGTGCTATGGCAACGCTTACCTTTTCGTTAGGATATGTTTTCTTTAGGAAATTAGCCAAACCTTGCGTAGCAGAGCCTATAGTATATTTATTAATTCGGTTTGAACCCGGACCCATAATACCACGAATACCACCGGTACCAAATTCCAGATCACGATAAAATGAATCTGTTAGTTCTGTATAAGCTTTAGTATCTATTAATTGCTGAATGGTTGCTTTTGTATCAGCATCATAATTGCCTTCAAGCCACGAGTTGGCTTTCTTTAGGACGTTTGGATCTAATTCCTGCATAAAAAATGTTTATTTTCTTGTTATCAAATATGTAAAAAATATTACTGCAAACAACATTAGTTAGCCATAATTTGTTCGGCTTAATTCACAACAATCAGTTCTTGTGCCCGCCGCAGGTTGTCAGTTGCCTGTAAGATCTTATCTTTTAATTTAGGGTTATAATTTGGATGCGATTTTAAGAAATCAGCAACAGTTTTATAGGCACCAGCGCTCTGATAACTGCCAAATACAGCCCCCAACCACGATTGCGGGAAGAATACATCGCCCGTGCGCTGGATCTCTTCTATTAGTTCCAAACTTTTAGGGAGATAGTTGATAGAAGTGCTTTGCCTTAATGGATGATTTAAATAAGATAAAGCCGTTGTTACCCAGGCTTCTTTTGCGCGGTTCTTACGATCTTGTAAACTGTTGAAAAAGTTATCGCGTTCACTAACGTTTGGTGATAACGCAGGCATTAAAAAGCTAATGCGGTTTTTACGTTCGATATTAGTGATGTGATCTTGCTGTTGTTTTAAAACAGAAGTCGTTGTATCGCTTCTTAAGGCGATAGACAAGGCCAGCGATGTATAATCATCCTCATACAATTTAATACCTGCAGGTGGCGTTTGCTGTTGCCAGATCTGGTAAATGCGTTTTCCTGCATCGCTACTTAAATAGATGTTTTGATAAGCGCTGAACAATATCCGTTTATTGCTGACAGCGGTTTGCTGTTCCATTGCCGTCCACAGCGCTTGTTCTAAAGTACCGCTATAAGCCAGTCGGTCTTTTGCCGATATAAATTCCCAGTAGATCCCCGAAATATAACCGCTGAGTAGCCTTAGGTTCAACTCGTTTTTTTCTATGCCGATACCTTTGGTAAATAACTGCAATAGTTCGGCAGGCTTATAAGCGCGGCCTGCCAGCATATTCTCGTAAACATTAATATAAGCCGACGCTCTTCGCAGCGGACTATTCAAATTAAAGATACCATCGGCGATCTGCTGGTCCGCCGGGAAGATCCCATAACCCATGCCGTCCGAATTGAAAAGAATATAAGATGGTTTGGCGGATCCGATAGCGGCTTTTACAATAATGCTTTCGCCGGTCATGTTTACCGGGATAGTTTTTTGATGATCCTTGTAAACCAGGGTGATGCTGAATGCCTGCGGCCATAAACGTTTACTTCCTGTTTCAGGGTGCTGCGTAATAGTTAGCTCATTGATCTTACCCACTGCATATTTTACAGTATAATTGAATACAGGCCTGCCGGGTTGATTAACCCAAACCTTGTTCCAATTGTAGAGGTTGGTTTTGCTGTATTTGCTTAAAATAGCTATCAGGTCGGGCCAGGTGGCATTGTTGTAAGCATATTTTTTTAAGTATTCGCGGATACCTTTTTGGAAATTATCGGCCCCCATCAGCAATTCTAACTGGCGCATCATGATTGGGGCCTTGTGGTAAATGATATTGCCGTAAAGCGACCCGGCATCCTGCAAATTATCTAATTGCTGGCGAATAGGATTGGCGCCCAAAGTACGGTCTATTCCGTAAGCGGCAGGGTAGTGGTCCTGCAAAAACTTAAGGTTAAAAGTTTCGGCACCCATTACTTTTTCGGTCACCTTATCAGCCATAAAATTGGCGAATACCTCTTTCATCCACACATCATTGAACCATTTCATGGTCACCAGGTCGCCAAACCACATATGCGCTGTTTCATGCGATATGACATTGGCGCGGGCGATGATCTGGTCTTTGGTAGCCCCCGCATCTAAAAACAGGGCAGAAGCCTTGTATTGTACCTCGCCGGGATGTTCCATACCGCCAAACTGAAAATCAGGAACGGCAACAAACCCAACTTTTTGAAATGGGAAAGGAATACCCGTCCATTTTTGCAAAAATAGAATAGCATCGCCATGGGCTTTAAATACCGAATCAACACTTAGCCTGATCTTGGCTGTATCTGTTTCACGATATAAAAACTCAGCATCATGCGCGGCAATGGTTTGGTGTATGGAGGTGTATTTGCCCGCTGTAAAAGAGAATAAGTAGGTAGGTAGCTTATCGCTTTTACTGAAATGATATGCTGTAAAACCATCTTTTTCTATTGGAGCAGGGATGCTTTGTGTTTTACCATTTGCCAGCACATGCCAGTCCTTAGGTACGTTTAGCGTAAGGATATAATTAGCCTTCAGATCAGGCTGATCAAAGCATGGGAAAATAGTACGTGCACGGTCGGGAACAGAAAGGCTGTATAGATAATCATCGTTTCTGTTGAGTGATGCGTCGCCGGCAGTGAAATTGACAATAATTAAATTATCCCCGGCACGCAGGTACTTCTTATCGATGATGATATGCTCGTTTTCAATAACAACAGGAATTTTAGAACGATCAATTAATTGGATTGATTTAACGTGGCTTGCATCCTGTTTAAAATCAATCTGTAGAGGTTGATCTGCGGAACTCAACTTAAATTGAATGGCTACATCGCCAGTCACGGGCTCGCTACGTGCAGCCGGTATTTTAAAACTGATCCGGTATAAAATATCGCTGATAACAGAACTCCGGTACTGCGCCAATTGATAAGATACTCCGGGCTCTACCTGTACTATTTTAGTTTTTTGTTGTGCCGATGTAACCATACCGATCGACAGTAATAATAAAATTATGCTGTATTTCTTCATATTTTAATAATGCCTAACATTTGTCCAATAGCGCCAATGCTCATCCAAGTCATGGTGCCAACAACCAGTACACCTAATATGGTTAACCATAAAGGTTGTTTATAGGTTGATATAATCTTGGTTTTATAAGCAGCTATCAGCATTACGCCTAAAGCTATAGGTAATATAAACCCATTAATGGCACCTACAGCCAATAGTATTTTAACAGGTTTGCCAATGGCCAGAAAAATACCGCAGGATACGATAATAAAAGCGATAATGATCTCCCTGTTTAGTTTCAAAATAGCCGGATGGAAACTTTTAATAAAGGATACCGAAGTATAAGCGGATCCCACCACAGACGAAATTCCCGCTGCCCAAATGATCACACCAAACAATTTATAACCAACCTGCCCGGCTGCTAATTGAAATACCGAAGCAGCAGGGTTAGTGGGGTCTAATTTACCGCCTGTAGTTATTACCCCTAAAGCCGCTATAAAAAGCAGTAAACGCATTACCGAGGCCAGTCCTATGGCACTTAAAGCGCCGCGGTTTACTACCGGTAAATTCTGCTGGCCGGTTATCCCGGCATCCAGTAAGCGATGTGCACCTGCAAAGGTGATATAACCACCAACGGTACCGCCAACAATGGTTAGCACTGCTGTAAAGCTAAATTGAGTAGGGTTAATGGCCCTTACAGCAGCTTCGGCTAATGGTGGCTGACTGATATAGGCTACATATAAAGCCAAAGCTATCTTCAGACAGCCCATGACCTTGGCAAACAGGTCCATAGCCTTGCCTGATTCTTTATAAATAAAGATCCCGATAGCTACTATGGCGCTCATGATAGCTCCCTGGCCCACACTTACACCAAACAACACGTTTAGTCCCAAACCGGCCCCGGCAATATTGCCAATGTTAAAGGCCATGCCCCCAAGAAATACCAGGAAGGAGATGAAGTAACCCAAGCCAGGGAAGAGATTATTGGCGATATCCTGCGCGGGTTTATCGGCAACGGTAATGATCCGCCAGATATTGAGCTGCGCAATTGCATCCAGTACTACCGATAATAAGATCACAAAACCAAAACTGGCGCCCAATTGTGCGGTAAACACAGCTGTCTGTGTTAAAAAGCCCGGACCTATGGCCGACGAAGCCATCAAGAAGGCCGCGCCTAATAATACACTCCAATTATACCTTTTCTTCATTGGCGGGGCGCTTTTACAGCTATACCTTCATTTTTTAGTTTGTTGTTGATAAGTTTAGCAAATTCGACTGCATGCGTGCCATCGCCATGCAGACAAAGTGTTTCGGCGCTAAGCGATACCGTTTTTTTATTTACAGAGATTACCTGCTGGTGTTTAACCATCATGATGACCTGGTCTATAGCTTGCTGTTCGTCCGTTATCAGCGCATTAGATTGTGTGCGTGGGGTAAGCGAGCCGTCATCCTGGTAGGTACGGTCGGCAAAAACTTCGGCAGCGGTAGTGATGCCCATCTGTTTGGCTGCGCGGATCATTTCGCTTCCGGCCAATCCATATAAAATAAGAGTGGGATCAAAATCATGCACCGCCTGCACAATAGCCCGCGACAGGGCAACATCCTTTGCGGCCATATTATATAAGGCCCCGTGTGCTTTTACATGGTGCAACTTGCCTTCAGCTGCTTTAACAAATCCTGATAGTGCGCCTATTTGATAAAGCACCATCTGGTAAGCTTCATTAGGGGTGATCTTCATATCACGACGGCCAAATCCCTGCAGATCAGGTAAACCCGGGTGTGCGCCTATTGCCACTTTTTTTCTGACCGCCATGGCAACCGTATGTTGCATCACTTCCGGATCACCGGCATGAAAACCACAGGCAATATTTGCCGACGTGATGTAGTCCATCAGCGTATCATCATTAGGCATAGGATAGTTACCAAATGCTTCGCCCATATCACAGTTCAAATCAATACTTTGCATATTAAAATATCAATAGTGTAAAAATTTGTATTGAACAGCGGTAGTCAGTTGTTGCAATTGCTGTTCACGTTCAAGATACAGCATTTCTGCTTCATGTCGACTTATCCCGGTAAAATTAATCTTGTCGCCGGGTTTTAACTGGGCACATAAGGGTAGGTCGACAGCCGCTACTTGTCCAATACGCGGATATCCTCCGGTGGTTTGACAATCGGCCATTAATAATACCATACTACCATTGCCTGTAACTTGTATAGTGCCGGGAGTAACGGCTGTTGATAGTAGTTCGTCTTTTTGTATGCGATCTATAGCCAAACCTTCTAAGTGATACCCCATACGGTTGCTATTTATGCCAATAGTATAGGGCGTGGAGAAAAAATTAACAATAGACAGATCATCAAACCAACTAAACTCCTGCGCAAGCATAATACGGATACTTTTACGGTCATTAGGCAGCAGTAAACTACGGGCGATACTCCATTTAGGGTAGTTGATATTATCGCCTTTAAGAGCGGCTAATAAGCGTGTAGTGTTATTGGCAGATGGTTCTATATTATTTAATGTATCACCGGTCTTTAATATTCGGCCATCTTTACCACCTATGTTCGCGGTCAAAAAAGTGCTACGGCTACCCAATATTTCAGGTACATCCCAACCGCCTGCTATGGCCAAATAGGTACGGCTGCCTTTTGGATTATTCTTCAATTCGATAACACTTTTGGCGGGAATAAATAATGGCCTTTCAGAAGGTAGTTTTTGGTCGTTTACGATTAATGTCGCACCATCGCCTGCATAGGCTATCAGGATATCGCTTTCTGCTCTAAATAGGGCATCGGCATAAGTAAATTCAATCACCGCGACGCCATCATCATTATCCAAAGCTTTATTAGCTATCCGCGCCGAAAAAATATCCATTGCACCGGAAAAAGGAACTGCCTGCAATAAAAACAGGTTGCGACCTAAATCCTGTATCGTACTTAATATCCCCGGTTTAATGATCTGTATCTGCATGTTAACCAGCTTTAAATTCATGCAGGGGGATAGGCTTGAATATTACCCTGTCGCCGGCTTTTAGTAAGGATGGTTGCGGGCGATCAATATCAAACATTTTAAGTGGTGTTTGCCCAATGATCTGCCATCCGCCGGGTGTTTGCAGTGGATAGATACCGGTTTGTTCCCCGGCTATACCCACCGAACCAGCCGGTACGGCTTTACGCGGCGTAGACTTGCGTGGCGAATTTAATAACGGGTCCATACCGCCCAAATAAGCAAAACCGGGTACAAAACCTATCATGTATACCTGATAAATGGCCGCGCTATGTAATCGAATCACTTCATCAACGTTGATCTGATGAAGTTTGGCCAGGCCATCCAGATCAGGGCCTAACGAAATATCATAACATATCGGGATAATGATAGTATCTGGTGCAATTGCTTTGGTGCTTTTCTTTGTTGGTTTTAAAGTGTTTAAATAAATGGACACCTTTTCAAAACAATCTGACCCTGTCAGGCTTGACCTTGAAACTAATACCGGATCATAAAAAACAGTTACCGAAGCATAGGCAGGTACCATAGTAATAAAACCGGGAAAAGGCTGACTGTGGATTAGATTGTTAAAGTCTCTTACTTTAATATTTACATGCTCACTGATTTCATGGCCAAACTCTACCGTTACTGCCCGTTCACTCAGGTAGTAAATGGAAAAAGCGCTTTCTATGGCATTTTTTATAATTGTCATCAGTTAAGAAGTACTTAAGCGATGAAGCTAAGTTTTGTAATTGATATTTTGAAATATCACCACAAAAAAATATTGAAACTTAGCAGATAAATTAACTGCTTTTAACCAACAAGCCTTTACCCGAATGTAATAACTCCTGCGTGATCTCGCGGGTGTAGGCTTTTATCTCTTCCTGGAATTCACTTACCGAAGCACCACTTCTTATCTGCTCTAATCGTTTCTCCCAGTTACCCGTTAGTTCTGCCTGGGCTATGCGCTGGTGTTTAACTACTTCGTAAACAGCCAGCCCGGTTTCTGTTGGTACCAGGTTCTTCTTTTCGCGGGCTACATAATTACGCTTTAAAAGCGTTTCTATAATGGCGGCGCGTGTAGCAGGTGTACCCAAGCCGCCCTCTTTCATGGCTTCGCGTAATTCTTCGTCCTCTATCTCTTTGCCGGCCGTTTCTAAAGCTTTCAGTAAGGTAGCCTCGTTATAAAATGGTTTGGGTTTGGTTTGCTTTTCTAATACCGTTTTATCTGTAATTGGCAGATCTTCACCTTGTATCACTTTAGGTAGCGTGGCGTTCTCCTCGTCTTTCTTCTCCTCGTCCTTATCATTAAATACAGCGCGCCAGCCGGCGGTCTGTATCACTGTACCGCTGGCTATAAACTTACTGCCTGATAATACCGTAATCTTGGTAATCTCTTTGATACAATCCTGATTAAAAGCTTCCAGCATTCGTCCGGCTACCATATCATAAACCGCTTGCTGGTCCGGTGAAAGCTGGTAAGGTTTTTCGCCGGTAGGCAGAATAGCATGGTGATCTGTGACCTTCTTGGCGTTTACACTGCGTTTGTTCAGCTTTGCACCTGAAAGCAGGGTAGCTTGTTTGCCAAAATCAGCATGCGCGCTCAGGCCTTCTATTAATGCGGGGACACCCGCAAATACATCATCGCCAATATAACGGCTCCCGGTACGCGGATAGGTAACCAGTTTACCCTCATAAAGATTTTGCAGGATACCCAATGTCTGATCAGCAGTAAAACCTTTGCGTTTATTAGCTTCCTGTTGCAGACTGCTTAAGTCATGCAATAAGGGTGGCGGTTCCTTACGGGGTTTAGCCTCAACGCTAAGCATGTTACCCGTTGGTAATACAGCGTCTAATACAGCTTGTGCTTCTTCGCGGGTTTTAAAGTTTTTGTCTGATATCGCCTTAAAAGTTTGGCCATCCTTATCCGGGTGAATGCTTACCTGGTAATAGATCTGCGGTACAAAGTTTTTGTTCTCCAGGTACCGCGCGCAGATCATGGCAAGGGTAGGGGTTTGTACCCGCCCAAGTGATAACACACCTTTATTGCCCGATGCCAAACTTAATGCCTGCGTAGCGTTCATACCTACCAGCCAGTCGGACTGCGAACGGCAATGTGCCGAATTAAATAAGGTATCATAATCAGAACCCGGTTTAAGGTTCCTGAAACCATCTTTAATGGCCGCATCAGTTTGCGAAGAGATCCATAACCGTTTAAAAGGCTTCTTACATTTCAAATAGTAATAAATATAGCGAAAGATCAGTTCGCCTTCACGCCCGGCATCCGTTGCTACAATGATCTCTGTAGCTTCATCAAACAATGCTTTTATAATATCCAGCTGTTTTTTTACACCGGGATCATCTACCAACTGGCCGCCACTTTTAACCTTGCGAATAGATAATTTGAATTTGGAAGGCAACATGGGCAAGTGTTGTACACTCCATCCATAATAGCCATATTCTTGCGGGGCGGCTAATTGTAATAAATGCCCAAAGGCCCAGGTGAAGGTATAACCCTTACCTTCAATATAACCATCTTTTTTAGTGGTTGCGCCAAATACCTTGGCTATCTCACGTCCTACAGACGGCTTTTCGGCTATTATTACTTTCATAAATGGTTGGGCCGAAAGTAAGCAACCGCGTTGGCAAAGGCAATGAATGTGGATAAAGAGTGTTTATCTGCTGTCCAAACTTTTTATAAAAGCGATCAGTTCCCGGCGTTCTTTAAGGGTAAGGTTCAATTTGTCTGTTGATAACGTTTGGTTGGGGACTTTCAAACCTATACCGGCACCACCGCCTTTATTGTAAAAGTCGATCACTTCATCCAGGGTCTTAAACACACCGTTATGCATATATGGCGCTGTTTGTGCGGTATTGCGCACACTGGTCACTTTAAAAGCATGGCGGGTAAATGCCAATGGTGTTATACCGTATAAACCCAGATCAGGGTCGATCTTTTTGCCTGCTTTGGTTTGTGGCGTACCTATTACCTCGGCATCGGTTTGCATATATCGCGGTGGTAATGTGCCGTTAAATAAAGGCATATAATGGCAAGTACTGCAACGCGCTTTGCCCATAAATAAATTAAAGCCATTTACTTCTGTTTTTTTAAGCGCATTCTGATCGCCCTGCATATAAGCGTCAAACCGGCTGTTTAAAGCAGTTAAGCTACGAATGTAACCGGCCAAAGCGTTCATTACTTCCATTGTATCAATTGCAGTGCGGTGCTTGACAGGGAAAGCATCACCAAATAATTTTCGATATGCTGAATCCCGCCAAAGTTTGCCTATCGATAGCTGCATATCCCCATGCATTTCGTCCCGGTTTCGTACTACGTCCCCTGCCTGGTCTTCTAAGGTTTCTGCCCGAAGATCATAAAATTGACCGGCTTGCAACGCGGCATTGATCAATGTAGGCGTATTTCTGGCGATCGGTTTTTTACCCATAATATCCAGGTTCTTGACCATGCCATCTGTAAAATACTTTTGGGGTTGATGGCAAGAGGAACAGCTACGGGTCATTGTTCCGGAAAGTAAAGGGTCAAAGAATAACTTTTTGCCTAATGCTATCTTTGCGCTGGTAGTCGAGTCGCTCAAATCATTCAAATAAGCGTTACGATTAAAAGCATTTTGATCAAATAACGTTGCTGCATCCTGGTTAAGCAGGCGGTTGTAGCGGATATCGGGCAGGTGTAATTGTTTACGTAAACGCGTTAATGCACGGGTTAATGGATTAGCATATGCTGTCAGAAATTTGGCACGATCAAAACTGTTAAAGGCGACAGGTTTGAGCAAGTATCGGATGGCATTACTAAATTCGGGCAGGTTTTGATATTCTCCGGTAACTGCCTGGATACTTTGTAATGCCGTTGACGATTCGGCAAAGCACTGGCGGGCAAGCGGGTCATCAAAATCGTTCAAGCCCAATGTTTCAATCTTAAATACCTCTAATTTTACCGCGTCAAGTATGCGCCAGTCCTGCAAATCTGTTCGGGCAAAATAGCTTTTATAATTACCGGCGTTGGTAGCCAGGCTGGCCAGCAATTTATCAAGCGATTTTTTTGAAGTGGGGTTGTAGCGGGGGAACAATAATTCCTCTATCACTTGTAAGCCGTCGGGTTGTATCACCAGACCATCAGGTTCAACTTCAGGCACAGGCGGTCCGTTTACTATACGGGTAGTCACCGGGTCAAAGTATTCGGCGGCCCACTCTAACCGTTTGTAGGCCAAGCGCAGTTGCCGAAACCTTAGCTGCAGGTCTTTGGCATGCGCGGTTTGTAAGCGATTTATTGCTGTTAACAAACTATCGGCTTGTAAAACCAATTTTTCCTTAACCTTTACCGCGGTCGGGGTTTGCTCTTGACTGAACGCCAGTAAACAATAACCGGTAACCGTTAACAGGCAGAAGCCAACTATCTTAAAAGTTAAACGCATGGCTCAGCGGATCGGCATGCTTGTCGCGGGTGGTTAGTGGTTTCAGCTTCCATCGTTTTTCAATAAAGGACAAAATGCTTACAGTTTCGTAAGTGGTATGATCAACATATCCTTTTTTTGCAAATGGCGATATGATCAACGCCGGGATACGAGAGCCTGGTCCCCATTTGTCTATAACGGGTGGCGCTACATGGTCCCAAAAACCACCGTTTTCGTCGTAAGTCAGAATGATTACCGCGTCTTTTCCATTTGGGCCGTTCAATACTGCATTTATCAGTTCGACAGCATGGTTTTCGCCACCTTTAATAGACGATTGTCCCGGGTGTTCGTTTTCACGTCCAATCGGTTTTACAAATGATACTGCCGGTAAAGTGCCGTTCCTGGCGGCTTCCAAAAATTCTGTCTCGTCTTTTAAGTGTTCTTTTCTGCCAGGGGTACCCTCTGCATAGTTAGCAAAATAAGCAAAAGGCTGGTGATGATAGGTGAATGATGGCGGCGGGTTGCCGTTCATAACCCCGTCCCAGCCACCGGAATACCAGGCCCATGAAATACCTTTGTCAGAAAGACGGTCGCCAATGGTAGGTGCGGTTTGTGTAGGTACCAGTTTCTCCGGAGTGAAATTTTTAGGGTGCAGGTTAACAGAATTCAAGGTGTTTACTGCAAAGCCATCAGGTGTCACAGCCCCATCTTTGGTCATTTTGCCTTCAGCATCTGTTTGAGCAGTGATCACGGCTGGTGAGTTTGGGAATACAGGTGTTGCCGCTGCTATTAACCATTGGTGGTTAAGGAATGACCCACCAAATGCGCTATGAAAAAAGTTATCACATAAAGTATATTTTTTCGCAAGTTCATACAACGGTATTTGGGCTGTTTTATAATAGCCCATGGCGAAACCCTTGGTATAATTATATTGTACAAAGCGGTTCATTTTACCGCCGTTTATTTGTAGCTGCTCCTGGTAAAACTGGTGAGTCACATCAGGGCTTACCTGGTCTGCCGGTACATACTGGTCGATATTAAAATAGGTATTAGGCAGATTGGTAGGGAAAGCGCTGCCACGCGGAATAGGAGGCAAGGTTGTGTAGGGTTCGCCGCTTGCATCCAGTTGCGTAACATTTTCAGTCTTTGCCTGGGCCAAACCTTCGGCTCCGGGAAACTCACCGTATAGATTGTCAAAACTATGGTTCTCCATATAAATTACTACCACATGTTTTACCTTATTGATACCCTGAGCTTCTGATTTGTAAGAAGATACGATAAACAAGAGTGCAGCAATAGCTGCTACCATCGCTTTTTTAGACATTAAAACTGTTTTGTTCATATATAACTACTAATAAAGACCAACTGATTAGTGACGGTAAAGTTAATTGGTTTTATATTATTTTTGATCTTCTTTATTGCCTTGAAGCACGTAGGCAATTATATTGTTACACGATAAGTTTTATGTAAGTGTAACTTTTGGACCTTTATTAAGTGGATAAATAATTATTAAAATACTTAGTCTATGGATTTGGTAGATTAAATTATAATTTCTATGTTTGCTGCGTCATCATGAAAACAACAGCAATAATTGGAAACCCGTCTCACTCCGAGATCATTTTTAAAACCCCTGTCATCAACATCTTTTTATCAGATGGTATGATGTGTTGTTGCTGATCCTTTTTCTGCCCGTCAGAAAGCCGCAGGTAAGTACCGTTCCGGCAACCTAAGTACACTTATTATCAATTCCCCGAAAAAATGTGTTGAAAACCATATAAAAAATGAACCGGCAAGGAAGCCTCGCCGGTCATAATGATGTATCAGTTCTGTAACGGCAATCACTCACTGATACTCATTCGCAAGTCTTAGCAATGAATTTAATCATTAACATAAAACTCGTTAAATATGGAAATATTTATCCATAAGAAAAAACCGTTCACAGCGGTAAGCTTTTTTATTTTATTATTCGCGTTGGCCCTCCCAATTACAACGCTGGCCCAAACCGACGCGGTACCGGCAAACAATTCAAGGATCATAGGTACGGTTACTGATTCTATCACCAAACAAACGCTTCCCGGCGCTATAGTGCGTATAAAAGGAGTAACCAACGGCGCGACAACCGATCTGGATGGCAA
Organism: Bacteroidota bacterium; assembly: GCA_040388175.1. Classification (GTDB taxonomy): domain Bacteria; phylum Bacteroidota; class Bacteroidia; order Sphingobacteriales; family Sphingobacteriaceae; genus Mucilaginibacter. The sequence goes on from JAZKCG010000058.1 coordinate 32,288, forward strand.
GTTTATATTAATAACCGCGCAGAAACTGCCTTTTATTTTGGTAGTAAGCTATATAGGCTATGAATCAAAAGAGATCGTAGTTAATGGCAGTCCTGTTTTCGTTAGGCTAAAAGAGCAGAACAATCAATTAAATGATGTGGTAGTAGTAGGTTATGGTACGCAAACGCGTAAATCATTAACCGGCTCTCTATCTACTATATCAGTAAGCGAGGTAAAAGACAAGCCCACTGCTACGTTTGCCGAGCAATTGCAAGGTAAAGCCCCGGGCTTGCAGGTAAGTACTTCGACCGGTATACCGGGCGATGGTATGTTTATCCGCATCCGTGGTACTACGTCAATCAACGCCAGTAATGATCCGTTGTATGTGATCGATGGTGTATATGTAAACAGTGGCTCGTTACAGCGTATTACCACACAGGGGCAGGCCAACAATCCATTATCGGACATTAGCCCGGATGATATTGAAAGTATTACTGTTTTAAAAGACGCTGACGCGACAGCCATTTACGGTGCGCGAGCCGCCAATGGTGTTATTTTGGTAACTACCAAACGCGGTAAATACAATACAGCACCCAAAGTAAGCTTAAGTACTTATTTTGGTGGTGCACGTGCCCCTAAACTATGGGACCTGGTTACCGGTCCGCAGCATGCCGAACTGATCAACGAATTTTACAGAAACTCTAACGCTGACGCGATTGCTATCGCGGCTGCCAATGGTACCACGCCGGCTACAACCTATAAATTCCAACCCTTTAGGGCGCTGACCGATAATCCAACCGCATCACCAGCGCCACGTGGTTTACCACAAGATCAGCAAACGTATGACCGTTTGCACAAAGCATTCCGTACCGGCTTTTTGCAGAATTATGACCTGTCTGTATCAGGAGGTAATGACAAGACCACTTATTATATAGGTGGTGGCTTAAATAAACAACAGGCAGACCTGAAAACGAACGATTTTAGAAGAGCGTCTTTCAAGATCAACCTTGACCAGAAAATAAGCGACTACGTAACTGTTGGAACCAGTAATACCTTAACGCAAACTTATCGCACCAATGCCCGCGTGGGTGATGGGCCGCAGGGTGGTATTTTGCAATCGGCATTACATACACCAACTTATTTGCCCGAAGTTAATGCCAACGGTACTCCCGGAAAATGGGCCGGTTTTGATAACCTGGACGTGTTGTTAAACAATACCAACATGAACAGTACCAGTAACCACCTGATCAGTAATTTATATGCAGAGGTTAAGATATCGAAAGACCTGAAGTTTAAAACCAGCTGGAGTGTTGATTATAACAATTATAACGAGTTTCAGTATTGGAACAGCTTAACCAACTTGGGTATAGCTAACCTTGGTTTAGGTACGTCGGCCATCAGTAATAATACTATTTGGACGGATGAGCAAACCTTAACCTATAGCCACCTGTTTGGTAAACATAGTATTGGCGCTTTAATAGGTAACTCGTTACAAGGTTCAGTATCTAACCAAACCACTGCGCAGGGTACCAATTTCCCAAATGATTCTTTCACGCAGATATCTTCGGCGGCTACAAGTACGTCGACAGCATCAGAAACAAGCTATAAACTGTCATCATTCTTTGCCCGTGTAAACTATAATTACGATAGTAAGTATTATGCTGATTTTAGTATCCGCGCGGATGGTTCATCGCGTTTCGGTGCTAATCATCAATTTGGATATTTCCCATCAGCAGGTGTAGCGTGGCGGGTTAAAAAGGAAGATTTCCTGAAAGACTTTGCAGTGATCACCGACTTAAAACTGCGTGGTAGTATAGGTGTTACCGGTAATCAAAATGGTATTAATGACTTTGCATCGCGTGGTTTATGGGGTGCAGGTGCTAACTACCAGAATAACCCGGGTACTACTCCGGCGCAATTGGCCAATCCTGATCTTAAATGGGAAAGCACCCGTCAAACCAACATAGGGTTTGATTTAAGCTTACTTAAAGATCGATTGACTATTAGCGGTGATATTTATGAGAAATATACCAGCAATCTGTTGCTTAATCTACCACTGGCATCAAGCTCGGGCTTTTCATCTATCCTGACCAATGCCGGCGAGATGAGCAACAGGGGCGGCGAGTTGAGCATCAGCAGTATCAACCTGGATGGCGCTTTTAAATGGACCACCAATTTCAACATCTCCAGGAACATTAATAAAATAGAGAAACTGCCTACACCGGTTGTAGCAGCTTATGCTGCAGAGCGCATGGTGCAAGGCCAGTCAATGTATACATTCTACGTATACAAACAGCTATATGTTGACCCACAAACAGGTAATGCTGTTTATGATGATGTTGATAACAATAAAACTATCAACTCAAATGATATTGAGGCCGATGGTAACGCATTACCTAAGTTTACCGGTGGTTTAACCAATAATTTCCGCTACCAGGGGTTTGACCTGTCTGTATTCTTCAATTTTGTTTATGGCAATAAGGTCTATAATAATAACAACTTTTTCCTTGAAGGCGGCGGTACCCGCGATGCTAACAGGGCAATGGATGTTTACCAGTTAAACCGCTGGCAAAAACCTGGTGATGTTACCGATATGCCAAGGTTAACCGCTTACGGCCAAAATTATACCATAAGCCCAACCAGCCGCAATATAGAGGATGGATCATTCCTTCGTCTGAGCAATGTTAACCTGGGTTACACCCTGCCAAAAAGCCTTACCGAAAAAGCTAAGATATCATCAATACGTGTTTACGTAAGCGGATCAAACCTTTGGTTATGGACCAAATATAAGGGACCGGATCCGGAGATCAACGTATCATCCTCGGCCACAGTGTTAGGGTATGATTTAGGTACACCACCAATACCACGTACCATACAGGTAGGCGCAAACATTACTTTCTGATCATAAAAACAGCAAATCATGAAAAAAGTAACTTATATATTTTCTTTATTAGTACTCTTCACCTCCTGCAAGAAATTTCTGGAGGTGCAGCCAAAGCTCCAGATAGATCAATCGGAAGCGATCACAAACGCCGGGACAGCCAAAACAGCGGCTAACGCGTTGTTTAACCTGGTGGGCAGCAATAGTTATTACGGCTCAAACTTCCAGGCGCTGTCTTACCTGTCAGCAGGCGATATCCAATGGTCTGGTTCTCAGTCAGACCCAAGCGAGATCACCAAACATTTAACATCGGCCACCAATGGTTACGTTCAATCTGCATGGACAGCTATATACAAAGCTATATCACAGTCCAACTATATCATTGATAAAGTGCCGACTGTTACAGACCCGCTGTTAACTACAGTGCTTAAAAATCAATATTTAGGCGAAGCTTATTTTGTAAGAGCTTTAGCCTATTTTGACCTGGCGCGTGGCTGGGGTGGGGTACAGTTGATATTAAAACCTACCTATGCTTCAACCGATAACTTAGGTATACCACGCAGCAGCCTGACCGATACGTACGCGCAGGTTTTAAAGGACCTGAACGCTGCCGAAACTTTAGTACCTACTACGGTAAGCCGTAACCGGGTAACCTTAAGAACAGTACAAGCCCTTAAAGCCCGTTATTACCTGTACCAAAAAAACTGGGCGCTGGCAGAGCAATTTGCAACATCCGTAATTGGGGATAACGCCAATTATTCATTGGTTACACCTTATAGCGCATTTTTTGCCAATAATGCGGTTGCTACTAACGAGTCTGTGTTTGAATTGGCCTATACCACTTCAAATACCAACGGACACAGTAACTGGTGGTTGCCACCAGCTTTAGGTGGCCGCAGGGAATGGTCGCCAAATGATGCTTTGGTAGCTTTATTAAATAACGCGACTATTGGTGGTAACCGTAGCGCTTTAATTGCACAAACCGCGCCGCCGGGCAATTTATGGTATGGTAAATTATACTATCGCACCCCGCTGGGAACAGACCCTGCGTATGTTATCCGTATAGCCGAGTTATTCCTGATCCGCTCAGAGGCCCGTGCGCAGCAAGGTAACCTTGTTGGCTTGAACAGTGCGCAGTCTGACCTGAACGCGGTACGTACCCGTGCCAATGTTGGCCCAACCACATCGGTCACGCTTGATGATTTTAAATTGGCGATTGAAAAAGAACGCCAGGTGGAGTTTCCTTTCGAGGCCGACCGCTGGTTTAACCTGGTGCGCACAGACCGTGCACAAACTGTTTTGGCGCTGGCTGATAAACACTTGTACCTGTTCCCGATACCATATAATGAAACATTGGTTGACCCACAATTGGCTGGTGCTAACCGCAACCCTGGTTATTAATCACTTTGAAAACATTAATCATGAAAAAATTAAGCACTCTTTTATTAGCGATAGTAGCATTTGGTTATGCCTCTTTCGCACAAAGATCACCCATCACTGTAAAAAAATCAGATACTCGTCACGGTCCTGAAAAAGGCAGCCTGATCATTATTGGCGGCAACGTTGGTTCGCAGCGCGATATCTGGGACAAGTTCACAGAATTAGCGGGTGGTAAAGACAAGGCCGTGTTGGTAGTAGTGACCACAGCATCAGGCGACTCGGCAGCTTACGACAAGAAAGACGTTGAAGAAGTAAAAAAACAGACCGGCATTAAAAATGTCACCCTGTTTCATACCAGCGACTTTAAAGAAGCTAACAGCGAAAAATTTATCGCTCCGCTTAAAAATGCTACGGCTGTTTACTTTGAAGGCGGCCGCCAGTGGCGCATTGCCGATTCTTATTTAAATACCCTTACTCATCAGGCATTTATTGATGTGCTTAACCGTGGTGGCGTTATAGCAGGCAGCTCGGCAGGTGCAAGTATTTTAGGATCATTCCTTTGGAGGGGAGATACTAAAGGCGCGCAGGTGTTGGTAGGCGATCATACGCAAGGTTTAGGTTTCCTTAAAAACTCAGCCATTGACCAGCATATACTGGTACGTAACCGTCAGTTTGCATTGGTTGATTTTATCAGAAAATCGCCGGACTTGATAGGTATTGGTTTGAATGAAGCTACTGCCGTTTTAGTACAGCGCGATACGTTGCAAGTGTTAGGCAAATCATACGCCGCCATCTATGACTATAATACCATAGTTAACGCTGGCGCTGATAAGCATATAGTTAACGACCGTGAAGATTTCACCGCGTCTGACGGTCCATTTTTCTTTTTAAGTGCCGGTCAGAAATATGACCTGGCAAAAAGAGTGGTGATAAAAGAACCTCGCAAAGCCAGAACCGGCAATGCTGTTGCAAAAGCCGATGATGACGACGATGATAAATAAGTAAATGCTGATCGGGTTTGCTTTACCACGTGTCAAAGCAAGCCCGATCAATATAGCCGGGTGACCGAGCGGATAGGTTAAGGTCTGCAAAACCTTCTACGGCAGTTCGAATCTGCCCCCGGC
>JAZKCG010000058.1:37661-53887 GCA_040388175.1 Bacteroidota bacterium
TAATGAGTAAAATTACAACAGCACAACCACTTAATGTGTGGACTGAGAAGGAGAAGGGCATTTTCAGGTTCTTTTTTCTCTTCTTTATTTTACAGGCGCTGCCATTAAGCGCCGACCTGTTTAAAACTGTTTTTGGTTTTAGTTGGCTAAGTATCAGTTATGGCGATATCTTTCAGTTAACCCGCCTATCGGTCAAGTTTATTCCGGGGGCAGATAGTTTTATCAACTGTATCATCGTTGCGGTAATTGCGCTGGTAGGTGCCGTTGCCTGGGGCAGATCAAAGTATAAGGATATTGATTATAACCAATATTATTACTGGTTAAGGGTAGTTGTGCGCTATCGTTTAGCTATAGGCATCATCGGTTATGGGTTTATTAAATTCTTCCCGTTACAGTCACCATTTCCATCTATCAGTAATTTAAATACCGCTTACGGCGACTTTACCGACTGGAAAATATTTTCAATGAGCCTGGGTATCGTACCTAATTATGAAGCGTTTTTAGGCGGGATTGAAATAGTGGCCGGCCTGTTATTGTTTTTCAGGAAAACAGCGACCATTGGCGCGCTGATAGTTTTAGTATTTACCGGCAACGTGTTTATATCAAACCTGGCTTATGAGGGCGGCGAGTACATATACGCCATCTACCTGATCAGTTTAGCCGTGTTTGTATTATCGTTCGATGCTGTGCGGATCTATAACCTGATATCGCTTGAGCGTCCAACAGAGCCCAATAAATTTAAACCCAGCTTTATTGGCAGGCAACAAACCATACGCCTGGTAATTAAGACGCTGGTTGTCTTCTTCTTTGTGATTTTATATGGTTTTAAAACCTATTCGGGTTTACACAATGACCCTTACCAGTTTCCGCGTACGCCGGGTTTAGCAAATGCAGCAGGTATTTATAATGTGGGCGAGTTTAAGATCAATAATAAAGAACTGCCTTATTCTGTTACGGACCCTATCCGCTGGAAGGATGTGGTATTTGAAAAATGGTCCACTATCAGCGTACGCTCTAATCGCCCCGTTTTGATAGACTCTGCAAATTATGAGCAGATCTTTACCAAGGACCAGGATCGTGATTATGAACTGGCCGGATCTGCAGGCAGGCATTATTATAGCTACACTATTGATACTGCTAAACATGTATTGTCTTTAGAGAATAAAAACTCACATTATAAAGGCGAGCAATTAAAACTGGCCTACACCAGGCCTGACTCAACGACGATCGTCCTATCGGGTCTTGACCAACACCGCGATTCAATTTATGTGGTATTAAATAAAATCGACAAAAAATATCCACTACAACTGGGCCGTCGTAAGGCACTTAAACTTTAACAAAAACATCAACAACATAAATCCTAAATGTTATGTCTGACAAAAAACAACCCTCAGATCATACTGAAACCATAGACGGGGCGGCGGCAGCTAAGGCGCCATGGTCCTGGTACAAGAAATTCGGTTTCCGTGTTTTGTTTATTTTCTTCCTGGCTATGTCTATACCTTTTTCGGGCAGCTGGTACAATAACGTGTTTACACTGGATTGGCTGCACCCGCATTACCGCGATCTGTATGATATAGCACGTTTTCAGCCAAGTTTCCGCTCGTTCTTTGGCGGGCAAAGGTATGGCGATATCACCGATGCGCCTGCTGACAATACTGCACCTGGCAGTGATGAAAAAAAAGGTAGTAAAAGGCATAGAGCTGACGCGGATACTACGCAAAACGACAGTAACCAAAATGGGGGCGAAGGCCACCATAGGCATCATCGTAACAGAGATTCGACAGGTGCGGGATTTGCGGATAACGGTGCCGGTCACGGACCAGGCAGGCACCATCGTGATAGCACGCTTACGGCCGGAAATGAAGGCGGTGAAAGAAGGCATCACCATCATAGAGATTCAACCAGTGCTACATTTGTAAATAATCAACTTGAAGATGGCGGTCATAAAAGACATCACCATCGCGATAGCCTTGTAGCAATACTTACTGCCGATAGTGGGGGCAAAGGTCATGTCAGGCACCACCATCGCGATAGCTTAGCAAACGATACTACTGCTCATAATTTAGCAAAAGTTGGTGGTGGTGTAAATAATGATCGTGGCGCAAACAGCAATGATGTACTGCCACCAAAAAGGAATTTTTTAGATGATTATACAGACTGGGGTATTGCCTTACTGATAGCTATTGCCGGTGCTTTGATCTGGACGGTGTTTGATCGTAAAAGTAAATCATACAACATTTTATACTATTGGATCCGCGTAGTGGTGCGTTATCGTGCCGGGATAGGTATTATCGGTTTCGGCTTTACCAAGCTGTTTCCTACCCAAATGCCTTATCCATCATTGGGATTATTGAATAGTAACTTCGGCGATTTTACCGCGCAAAAAATTTACTGGATGTCGGTAGGTATTGTGCCATGGTACCAGGTATTTGGCGGCGTGATCGAGATTGTAGCGGGCGCTATGTTGTTCTTCAGAAAAACAAGCACGTTTGGCGCAATTCTTTTAGCAGCAGCCTTAGGCGATATCACTTTCGTAAATTATGCTTATGACGGTGGTGTGCACGTATACGCGTTTTACTTTGTGTTGCTTGGCCTGTTTATAGCTGCCGACGATTTCCCTAAACTATATAACCTGCTGATCTTAGAACGTTACACAGTGCCATACAGGGTTTACCCCGACTTTAAAAAGCCGTGGTTGAAATATACCCGCATTGGCTTAAAGGTATTGACGTTCGTTATCTTTTTTGGTGTATTAACTTATACCGAAGTCATCAACTTTAAATACGACCCCTATAAACAACCATCAACAGCCGGTGTTAAAAAACTGAGAGGCAACTACCATGTAACCGAGTTTAAAATTAACGGCCAGGACATTCCTTATAACCCGCTTGATTCAACTAGGTGGCAGGAAGCTACGTTCGAGAACTGGACAACTTTAACTTTTAAGGTAAATCACCCGGTATTGATCGACCCGTCAAATGGTGGGGGTAGCCCGATGCATGATATCCAGCGTACGTTCGAGATCACCGGCGTTGCAGGTGGCGAGCGGGCATTCCATTATTACGCTGATACTGTTGAAAAAGTGCTTTACCTGCAGGATAAGAATATTATGGGCTCAAGAGGCGGCCGTGGCGGACGCCGTGGTGGCGGTAACCGCAACAATGCAGCTAAACCAAAAGAAGATAACTGGATAAGTAAGGCCGCATGGCAACATATTGGCAGCGAAAAAGATCTGATAGATAAACATGCCGCATCTGCCAGAAGAGACAGGGAGTTTGCCGCTAAACAACGCGAACCCAAAAGAAACCGTATGGTGTTAAAGTATGATACTACCGATGGCTCAAGAGTGATCCTTTCTGGCATCAACGAGCGTAAAGATTCTATTTATGTGGTGTTAGATAAGTATGACCGTAAGTATGCATTGCCAAAAAGTACTTTAAGCGCGGGTAAATATTAGTATTAAATAATGAAAATAATACTGCCGTGTATAGTTGGCCTGGTCTTACTGGGCATAATGGCCTTTAAGGATATATCCTTAAAGGCCTCACGTACATTGCAGTTAACAGATACCACCAAATGGCCGACCCGTTTTGGATTTGGACATACCCCAACACCGCAGGAAATTATTGCCTGGGATATTGATGTACGGCCAGATGGCAAAGGCTTACCCAAAGGGCAGGGCGATGCCGCGAAAGGCAAAGCTTTGTACGCGCTAAAATGCGCGGCGTGTCATGGGGCAGATGGTACGGAAACACCGGGTGTTAAACTAATTGGCCCGGCTTTAGTAAGCGATACCGTGCCCAAAAGCAGGCCCAAGACAATTGGTAACTATTGGCCCTATGCCACCACGTTGTTTGATTACTTGCGCCGGGCAATGCCTTATAACCAGCCCGGTTCTTTAACCAATGACGAAGTGTACAGCATTACCGCTTACCTGTTAAACGCTAATAAAATAATCAAGCCCGAGGTAGTGCTTAATGCGCAAAACCTGCCTAAAATAATTATGCCGGCAAAAAAACTGTTTATTATGGATAATCGTAAAGGAGGGCCGGAGGTTAAGTGATGAAAAAGAGTAGCGAAAAAGATCAGCTTAAAACTCCATACAAAATCAGTCGGCGCGCTTTATTGGGTGGTGTGGTTGCTGCCGCGATGTTGCCGGTAAATACATTGGCCAACTATGTGCAGATAGGGCCGCCTGTTTTACCCGAGCCGGTTGATGACCCCACTAAAATACCCGGTCCAGGGCCAAGCCCGGTAGGCAAACGGTCGCCGTTTGAGAACCCGGTGCGCAAGCCTTCAGATATCTCATCGCGTACGCCTTTGCAGGATATGTACGGCACCATTACGCCATCTGATCTGCATTATGAGCGGCACCATGCAGGTATACCGGCTATTGATCCGTTAAAACACGAATTGCTGATCCATGGTATGGTGGAACGGCCTATGAAATTTACCGTGGCTGATATTAAAAGATTTCCATCAGTTAGCCGCATTTGTTTTTTAGAGTGCGCGGGTAATTTCAGGACAGGAAAAGAAGAATTGACACCGCAAGATATCTTAGGCCTGACAAGCCAAAGCGAGTGGACAGGGGTAATGCTGTCAACCATATTCAGAGAGTTAGGTGTTGACCCCAAAGCCAAATGGTTTTTAGCAGAAGGGAGTGACGCGGCAGTAATGACACGTACCATACCCATAGCGAAAGCCTGGGATGATGCCATGATAGTTTACGCCCAAAACGGCGAAGCTATCCGGCCGGAACAAGGCTATCCTATAAGATTGCTTTTACCCGGTTTTGAGGGCAACATGAATATAAAATGGTTAAGGCGAATAGAGTTATCTGACGAACCCTACATGACCCGCGAAGAAACATCCAAATACACCTATCCGGTTAAGGATAAGATCCGGATGTTTAGTTTTGAAATGGATGCGAGATCGATCATTACTTATCCATCTTACCCGCAAAAGGTGCAAATTGGTTGGATAGAGATACGTGGCATAGCGTGGAGTGGCAGGGGCAAAGTAGCTAAAGTAGAAGTAAGTACCGATGCCGGTAAAACGTGGCAGCCTGCAAAGTTACAGGAGTCGGTACTAAGTAAGGCACACACTTATTTCAGGCACTTATGGAACTGGAATGGCACCGCGACAGAAATACTAAGTCGCGTTACGGATGAGACCGGCTATCTGCAACCCACTTTAAAGCAACTGATCGAAGCACGAGGCACAGCTTTAGGCGGATACCATATGAACCCCATTACTGCCTGGCAGATAAAGCCCGACGGCAGTGTTTTATTTAAGCCAGAAAGCTAAATATAGGCACTTGGTAAGGTAAATATTACAATAATTATAATCTATTAATCCTATGTATTTAATAGATTATAATATATTTGCTGCATCAATAAGTTAGAGAAGTAAGAGGAAGCCAGGGACTATTGAAGCGTATTTTAAGATTGACATCAACTGACAAAATAAATATAAAACCAAAACAACTTATATATGACAACAAATAATACGGAAACATCTGCTGAAAAATCTTCCGGCTGGAAAGAATTCTGGTCTAAAGAAGACTGGTGGGCAGTTTGGCTTGGACTGGGCATCGTCGGTCTGGCGTATGTGTTTTATCTTAGCGGTTCCAGCATTTCATGGATCGCTGTAGCGCCTTCTAAATGGTCTACATTTTCACAACTGACAGGGCAATTTGTTAAAAACGGTATTAAATACCTTGCATTGTTGGGTGTATTGCTGGTACTCTTTACTCTCGTGACATCACGTATCGGGCAAAAACCTAAACATTTTATTCCGGCATTTACTTTTGTTTTCGTGATCTCGACCATTATTTATTCTCTCGGCAGTTGGGATCAGGCCAGTAAGTACACGCTTGAGCCGCCTTTGGTAGCGCTTGGTTTAGGCTTGCTTATTTCTAACTTAACCAAATTACCCCGTTGGTTTGATGCCGGTTTCAGGGTTGAATTTTATATTAAACTGGGTATTATACTTTTAGGGGCCACATTGCCTTTTACCTTAATACTATGGGCCGGACCGGTAGCTATTTTACAAGCTTCTATTGTTTCATTGGCTACGTTTCTAACCATCTTCTTTGTTGGCCGTAAATTAGGGCTTGATCGTCGTTTGGCAGCCGTTTTAGGCGCCGGTGGGGCGGTTTGTGGGGTGTCGGCATCAATTGCTATTGCAGGTTCTGTTAGGGCCAAAAAGGAACACACGCCTGTGGCAATAAGCCTGGTAGTAATTTACGCTATTATCATGATCTTTGTTTTGCCGTTTGTTTGCCGGTTATTGCAGTTACCTGCAGGGGTTGGTGGTGCGTGGATAGGTACATCAGAGTTTGCAGACGCGGCCGGATTGGCTGCAGCACAATCATATGGTGGTTTGGCAGGCAGCCATGGTATTGTTGGCACGGCAGACCAAGCCGTTGCATCATATACATTGATAAAAGTTATTGGCCGCGATATATGGATAGGGATCTGGGCTTTTGTCTTGGCTATTATTTCAGTTACTTACTGGGAGCCATCTGAAACCACTTCAAAAGTACAGGTATCTCAAATATGGGTACGTTTTCCAAAATTTGTGATAGGCTTTTTAGTGGCTTCGATACTAACCTCGCTAATTATACATGGAAATACATTGGCCGAGTATAATAAAATAGTAAAGCCAACGCTTATAGCACCAATTACCGCGTTACGTACCTGGGCTTTTACCTTTAGCTTTTTTAGTATTGGTTTAACCACACGTTTCCGCGAATTGGCATCGGCAGGTAGTAAACCTATCATTGCTTTTACTGTTGGCGTTATTGTAAACGTGGTTTTAGGATATGTTCTTTCTGTAATTGTATTCGGCCATTACTGGTCTACTATTGTGACGCATTAATAGATGAAAATATTTGATTCCATTCAATTAGGAAAGCAATCGGAAACGATCTGTAAAAAGTGCGCCTATTTCCGAAACGATCCATCTGTTATTGAAGATGCCTATCCCGGACTCACCATCATGAGTTCGGGGTATGCTTCTGTACGTGATCAGGATGGCTTTTGTGATCATCATGATCTTTATCTTTCTGCAAGGGATAGTTGCCCGCATTTTGCACGGTGCGAATAATGATGATTTTATAAGCAGTACTAATCTGTAATGTTTATTGAATCGCCCTGAGTATTCCGGAATTGATAAAGTTTGGCAATAAAGTTCAGGCCTATTTAAGGCTGATAATTTCCCTCCGCAAACGTATCACCTTGTTTGATATCACCCGTATCAAATCCTTTTTTAAACCAGTACATGCGTTGTGCACTGCTGCCATGTGTAAAGCTATCTGGCGTAACATGACTCTGGTATTGTTGTTGCAGACGGTCATCGCCTATCTGGTGGGCGGCATTAAGGGCGGAGTCAATATCTGCCCGTTCAATTACAATGTTATTATGATGATTTAAAGCTTCATAATGGGCCCATACGCCGGCATAAAAATCGGCCTGTAATTCCAGTTTTACTGATAATTTATTATAAGCAGATTCGCTGAGCCGGTTACGCGCAGCATCCATTTTGGCCGATGTGCCCATTAGGTTTTGTATATGATGACCAACTTCATGCGCGATCACATAGGCCCAGGCTGATTCACCGGGCGCTTTGAAGCGATTCTCCAACTCGTCAAAAAAAGAAAGGTCCAGATAAATTTTTTGGTCTGCCGGACAATAAAATGGCCCGGTAGCTGAAGACGCGTAACCGCAACCCTCTGCATCAACTTCATTGGTGAATAAGTGCAGTGTAGGGTGAACGTATTGTTCGCCCATTGCATTGAACAAACTATCCCAAACTACGGTAGTCCCCTGGAAAATTACCTTGGCAAATTGTTTATTCCGGCTTTCGTTGCCTGACCCGGGCTGGGTATTAATTTGCGGTGAGTTACCGCTTTGATCAAATAATTGCGAGGGGTTGATACCGGTGAACAGGTAAATAACCGCGCCTATCAGCCCGATGATACCGCCGCCAAATAAAACTCCCCGGCGACTGCCCCCGCCGCTGCTTTCTTCTACATCGTTACTTTCAGTACCGCCAAGCCATTTCATGATTTATGTTTTTATGGTGTTAACACTATTAGTTATATTTCAATTCCTGTTTTCTCGTTTCCCAAACAGGCGTTTAACCTGCTTCAAGTTTGAGCTAAATTACCTATTGTTACTAATATATGAAACTCTTTGGTCTTTTGTGTGGAGATTTAGTTGAGCGTGACAACCGAAAGGGACCGGGGGGCAAACTACCACCTTTGACTTTTTAATTTGTCGCAGTGATTTTGTGGAAAAATTATTACCACGATTTTTGCTCCGGGATAATGGGTGTTTCTGTTGTTTTTTTGAGCGGTTGAGTACAAAAATAAAAAAAATCCTGCAAATTATTGATTTACAGGATTTTTTGTTTTTGATGTTAGTTGCGGAGATTCAGGTACTGTAATCGAACCCCTTATCTCGTTTTTAACGTTTTTGGACGAATTGGAATTAGATAAATAATATTTACAATCAAATGGCGAGAGAGTCCACTGTCGAACCCAAGGTCACTATTTCCACTTTTTTTTAATGCCTTTAAAGCGAGACTATTAGATGTTAAATAATACAAATAGCTTAGCACGGCTCTACAGGGTTCAATTTAATAGGGTTTTTTATGGGCTTTTTCTTTATATCGCATTTACTTGTTGGTGTAAAACTCTAATTGTGCCGGCGCGAAATAGATCTCCGGAAATTTGGTAGCCGGATCTGTAAGTGGTAAGGTAGGCCTGGTACTTGCTTTTAAAGTTATACTTGTGCCTGGTACCGGGTAATCAGCCGCCAGGCCTGTGCCGATAATTGTATAATATCTGCCGGGTGCCAATGAAATTGCGGCAGATACTGTGCCTAATTTTGTGGTTGTACCTGTTAAGTATAGCTGGAAAGTATAGTTGGTTAACCCGGTTGGGTTTACAGGCAAGGCAATAAAATTACTTACATTACTATAGGCTATATTAGTTATTGGTATAGTTACTGTAGGTGTTGTGGACCCTGTTAACGTAGTGGTTGTTATCATATCTACCGGCGCGCCATTAGGGATCATATAGGCTAAACGAACGTAAGTTTTGCCGCTTTCGGCAGCAGGAAATACATCCGAAATAACTTTAATACCCAATGGAGATGTGGCGGATCCTGGTAGACCTAACGTAAATACAGAATATGCTGAACCGGCAACCGTAGCCTGTGTGACCGTACCAATAGTTGCACCTGCGGCAGTTGTTTGCGTACTTGTTAAGGTAGGCACAGGTGTTGAGGCCTGCACTTTTATTACCGTACTGCCCGGCGTTACCGAAGCATAATTACTACCCGGGAATAATCCAAGATAAGTGGCGGCTACGCCATTATAATTATAGTTAATGCCGGTTATAATTGAGGTTAATACCGTGTTGTCAGTTACAGAAACAGATGATACCGGTGTTACTTTTACATTATTTATGTAAGCGTCAATTGCGGGGGTGCCCGGCGCAGTATGCAATATTTTAATAAGTGCACCTGACGACACATCGCCGGATTGCGTAATAACACTTTTCTGGCATCCGGCCAATGAGGTCGCCACTACAAAAATTATTATATAGGTTATTTTTTTCATTTTGATTTAGCTTATGGTAAAATGAAATATGGTTTGGTAGTATGATAATCGGGCGCAGTTGCACCAATTTTTTGCAGCGCAGGTACGTTCCAGATATACTCTGAATTATAACGTGGACGCACTACATATACTTGCTTGCCGGCATTGTCTGCAAATAAAGTACCTGGTTTGGTAAAGCCCTGGAAAATGGTAGCGTCATAGCTGTACCGACGCTCGTCAGACCAAGCCTCGATCGGGTTATATAAAAACTGTGCAATAAATTTCTGTTGCAA
Source organism: Bacteroidota bacterium (assembly GCA_040388175.1). Taxonomy (GTDB): domain Bacteria; phylum Bacteroidota; class Bacteroidia; order Sphingobacteriales; family Sphingobacteriaceae; genus Mucilaginibacter. Next base: position 47,567 of record JAZKCG010000058.1, read on the forward strand.
AATGTCGCTTAGTTTTAAGGATGCTGCCGTTTGACGCACACTTGGCCCGGCTAAATAAGCTGCTTGCTGAACCGCCGGTATGAGGTTTTGTGTACCGGTTAAATTGGACCCCGCCGGCGGATTGCTTACAAAATCAAGCGAGGCTTGAATGCCTTTGATATAAGCACCATAGGCTCCGTTAATGTCGCCTTTTTTAAATAATGCTTCTGATTTCATGAACTGAAGCTGAGACCAGGTCATCAGCACCCCTCTTGAATTATCGTTAAAAAGGTATTTTGCAGTACCTGTTGCTTTAATGGTGTTTGCACCGACAAATTGAGGGATAGAAGTATTAACATCGGACGAGTTGATGTCGCCAAATGGAGGAACTACGCCACGATATGCACCGTCTTTACTTGGCATTAACAATAATGGTAAGCGTGGGTCGGCAGTTAGATTTTGCGTAGGCGAGCCTGCAAGTATACGTCCATCTAATAAGCGCACAATAAAATCAGACTGGCGAAAACCGGCCAGGTTGCCGCGGGACGGACCCCAGAAGTTTGCGTCGGTAGAGTTTGACGCGGTACAAGCTACGCTGGCATTATCACTGTTATCGACAAAAGAATTATCGACGAATTTGGCAACAGAGTCTGCGCTGAAGGTTGTTTTATTACTAAAGTGCAGTGCGTTTTGCGCCAGTATGGCGTACACAAATTTTATCCATTTTGTACGGTCACCCGCATACATGTAATCTCCCTTTTGTAGTGTAGGAGAAACGTTAAGCCCATCTGCGGTCATAGCCTGCTTAAAATAACGTATAGCCAGGTAGCAATCTTTAACCGCTTCGGCATATACGGCTTGCGGGGCATCGTAATTAAAGGTAAGCTTGGTTGGATCGTAGGCTTCGTTAACAACCATGTAGTTGTAAATATCGGCACCATTTTGCCATCCCCAGGCACGCAGTGCATAAGCCACACCTAAAAATTCGGGTTTGTTATTTTTAGTCGCATCCTCCATCATCAGCGTTACATTTTGCCCCAAGCTGAAATAAATTGTACGCCACATTTCGCCGTTTGAGTCTGTGCCAGACAAGTAACCTTCCTGGTCCCATACATTATTGGCGACATTGGCACCCCAGATCTGGGCGTATTGGCCAATGTAACGGGTATCAAACCAAACACCACGTACCATTCCTGCTTGTATAGGCGGCAATAAACTGGCCGCCGAGACTTCTGTAGGTGCGTTTGGGTTACTGTTGATATCAACAAATTTTTTGCAGCTGCTGACAAATCCTACTAATACCAGCGCGCCATATAGATATATGAATTTTTTCATGTCGCTTATCTTATAATTTCACATTAATTCCAAAAGAAATCGTCCGTGGCGTTGCCAGAACACCATAATCAAAACCGGCGGCACCCGAACCTCTGGTTGAAGAGTTGGTACCATTAACTTCCGGATCGGCACCTGTATAGTTGGTGATTAAAAACAAATCAGTAGCTGTTACGTAGATGCCAAATCCCTTAAATACTTTTTGTTTTGAAATCAGACTATTTGGTAAGGTGTAACTCAATGTAACATCCCTTAAGCGCAGGGTGCTGATGTTATGCTCAACAAAATCAGACTCGATGGCGTTGGTATAATACCCGGTTTGAGTATAAGGAGTGATCTGGATTGTATTAACAGTTGGGTTGGCCGAGTTTTCATTACCATCTTTTAATACGCCAGGTACAACAATAGGCGTTTTCCTGTTTACTGTACGTTCACTTAAACCATAACGGGTAAGGAATAATTCATTGCCATTAAACACATCGCCGCCTTTGCGATAGTCTAAAAGGAAGGATAATGCCAGCCCTTTATAGGTAAAGTTGTTACCTATGCCTAAAGTAAACTGTGGCTGCCTGTCGCCCACGGTAACAAATGTGCCATTAGATACCGGCATACCTGTTGATGGGTCTACCAATATTTGCCCGGCCTTGTTACGTGAATAAGTATAGCTGGCAATATTGCTTAAGCTACTACCCGGAAAAATACTTGCGCGGGCGTTAGCATATATCCAGGTGTCAGAATTATAATACTCCGGCAGGTCGCCAAGATTAATTACTTTACCACGGTTTAAGAAGAAGTTAGCAAATGGCTTCCAAGTAAAATCGTTTGTTTTTATGGCAGTGCCGGTTAAGGCTATTTCAATACCTTTGTTTTGGATCTCACCACCATTTACTAACTCCAATATATAACCAGATGCGTAGCTTATACGTGGGTCAAATATCTGGTTGGTTGCACGGTATTTATATACGTTGATCTCGGCTCCTAAACGTCCACCAAAAAACTGTAACTCTGTACCCAATTCCATCTGGTAATCTTTCTCTGGTTTTAAGTTAGGGTTATTACCGGTAACGTCGTAAGCATACCCGCCGCCTGTTGTTGATTGCTGCAATAAGCTGGATTTGATCTTATATGGCTGGAATGGATCTTTACCCACGCCTGCGTACGAGAAGCGTATTTTTCCAAACGATAAAACCTTATTGCCCTTTAAAGCAGGTAGCTCGCTAAAATTAAAGCCGATACCGCCTGATGGATAAAAATAAGAATCTTTGGTAGTTCCGGCCAAGCGCGAAGAATAATCATTCCTGCCTGTAGCATTTAAAGTGATCAGTTCTTTGTAAACAACACTTAAACGGGCTATTTCACCTATACGGCGCGTCTCAAAATAATTGGTTACAGCACGCTGGGTGGTTGGCAAGGTATTATTTATGGTATTAAAATCCGGCTGTAAAAAGGCTTCGCCATATTGTCCGTCGGTTATGTCCTTGCTATCATAAACCTCGGCACCAAGTGCTAACGTGGTTCTGAAGTCGCCAAAATTATGTTTAAGGGTTGCGAAGAATGAGCCATTAAGTAGTATGTTGTTATCATTATAGTTATCAATTATACCGCCCCTGCTTATTCCGCTTGATGCTGCAAAGTTAGCACCGATAGAGTTTTGATAAGAGTTACTGAATTGACTTACCAGGTTATTGCCTTGTGTATTGTAAAAATCCACCCCAAACAAACCTCTCAAGTTTAACCACTTAACCGGATCGTAAGAAAGGTCAAAATTACCTATCATCCTGTTTGTTTTGTCGCGTGATATGTTGTGCGTTATGTCCCATATCGGATTATCAAAATCAATACTTGCGTCCAGCACAGATGTTGTTGCAGGTAACAAAGTTCTGCGGCTGCCGTCAGGATTCAAGTAGTTACGCACATCATCATTTGTGGGCCAGGAAAGCGCGTTAATGTAGGTGCCACTATTACCTTTATTTGTTTTACGATTATCCAGGTTAAAGTAATTAAAACTGGCGCTACTAGTTAGCTTAGGTGTGAGTTTTGCCTGGCCTGCAAAACGTAAGGATAGTTTGTTGTTATAAACCACCGGTATTACACCGCCGGTATGGCGGTACTCGGCCGAGATCCGATAGCTCGCATCGTCATTCCCCCCGGCAAACGACAGGTCATGGGATTGCGAAAAGCCGGTCTGGAAGAAATTTTGAAGGTTATTATAAGTTTGTGTACCTGGCGCATACGCAGGGCCGAATGCAGGCCTGACAGTTACATCGGCATAACCAGATGCACCCGGGCCAAATGTTGTTTGAATTTTTGGAAAGCGATACTCTTTAGAGTAGCTAAAGTTGTTGTTATAAGTTATACTGCTGGTGCCTGTTTTCCCCTTTTTAGTGGTAATAACAATAGCGCCGCCTGCGGCGTCTGATCCATAAACGGCCGCAGCATCAGCTCCTTTAAGTACCGTAACAGTCTCAATATCGTCGGGGTTAATATCGGCAATACGGTTGGTAAAATCCTCGCGTCTGTTATCGCCGTTTGATGCCAATGCGCCCTGGCTCATTGCATCGTTATTTACGCGGATACCATCTACCACAAATAATGGCTGGTTGCTGCTGCCAATGGAAGTAATACCACGTAATACAATTGAAGACGATGCACCTGGTACACCACTGGTGCTGGTTACTGTAGCGCCAGCAATACGACCCTGTAATGAGTTTACTAAATTCTCACGTCGGGTGTCGGCAATTGCCTGCCCGGTAATAGTTTGGGTAGATGACGTCAGATCTCGTTTAGATTGCTTAACACCAAAGCCAGTTACAGTTACCTCTTTGAGGCTGGCAACGTCAGTGGTTAACTTTACATTAATAATAGTTTGCGTACCAATAGTGCGCTCTGTGGTAACAGAACCAATAAAGCTAAACGTTAACACCTGTCCTGTGTTTGCATTAATGCTGTATCGGCCATTAGCATCGGTACTTGCTGCATTAGTGGTGCCTTTAACCTTAACAGTTGCACCGGGCAGCGTACTGCCATCTTCGCTTGAGGTTACCTGTCCGGTAATAGTTAACGACTGCGACATAACCTGTACGGAGCCGCAAAAAGTTACCAGAAGAAGTAAAAGGAGAACTTTCTTCATAGAATAAGATTAAGTGATCAGTTAATTTGGGGTTAATTAGATAATATGAGCAATTCTACTTAACCTTAATGTAAATATAAGTCTTTATAATTTATATATTCAAAAAAGAAAAAAATGGATTAGTGTTTTGTAACATGAATATTACAAAAGTAGCTTGAGTGCTGCTTGATAAACTATGGATTGATCAGATATAAGGCAGTTAAGCCATGTTCAATTGCCATCTTTGTTCTAAGAGCATCCTTAAAGAAATGTTAGTTTTGCTTATACTTACGCAAATCACCAAAATGTTTTCGGGACCGTTTTAATTCATATTGATAAAGCACCTGTGCGATATTTTTCATAAAGGGCAGGCAAACCGTAGCGTATTCGTACTTGTTATCGTTATAAATGCCATCTTCGTTTGATTGTACTACGGCGGAAAGTATAAACTCGGTTTTAGTTTTGAAATTGACAATATAAGCGTTGTCAATATCGTACCCATACGAGTCGCCTATTTTATTAAATATCCTGATATCCGGGTTGATCGCGCTGCTATCGCTGCCATAAAATAAAAACTTACAATAAGCCGGGAAATATTCCGGACGGTGATAAGTGGGTTTTTTGCTTTCAGTAGGGTACATGCTCATGTACTTGTAGATAAACTTGTAGTCGTCATCGGTCAGGTTAAAGCGCTCGCTTTTCGGAAAAGCTTCGGGGAATAGCAGACGCTTCAACAATGCCTGCTGATCATTCAGGGGGTAAACGTTTTTGTCGGTAAAGTCAAAAGGTTTCATGACCAGATTGTTGTTCCGGTCTAAATAACCTTTGCCTTGCAACAGGTTTTCCACGTTAACAGGATAATCGTTGTTATCCAACTGTTCCGGTTTGGTGTAAATTAGTTTATCGCCGTTATAAAAGCGTATAGGGTTGGTATGTCTTGCGCGGTCATCACCATCGCCAATGGCCAGGCGCCCCAGAATACGGGTATCTTTGAAGCTATACTTTTGCAGCTTCTTGTTGATCTCTTCACGGCCCACAAATTCGTACAGGCGATTATAAGCATCGTTATCACTTACCAACAATATCTTTTTGCAATAATTGCCAATGCTCGGCAGGCCGTTTTTAGCACTGGTATCTTTGGTGACCCTGGTTTGTCCACGGAAGCCGCTATCAGTGAGCATGACAGATTCCTTGGTCAAGCCTTTAATATGCAGTTCGTGTATTTTCTCGAGAGCGAATATAAGCGTGGGTAGCTTCACCGTACTGGCAGGATAAAAATAACGTTTGGGATTTAAACGATAACTATAAGACGTAAAATGGGGGAGATTGTGTTTATCGCGGTCTATTTGCGTATAAAGTAACTGTACCTCGTTATGCATAGGATGGTTCAGTATACCCTGAAATAATTCCGGGTGCGATTCGAGTATTCTTTTTAGAAAAACAGTGTCTGTTTGCTGTGCCAGCGTTTTTAACGAAAATGTAAATAAAAGCAGAAAGCAGAGTTTTTTCATAACGATAGGTTTTGATTTAAAAGTATAAAAAGCCTCCGTTTATTACCTGTTGAGTTTCGGTTGCTTGCATAATCTGGTAAGTTTACTGATAGGAATAATCAAAATAAGCCCAAATAGTTTTACCTACCTAGGAGATTTCGCCCAGCACCGAAGAGCGCACCCATAGTAATAAAGTGATTATAGAATTGTTGGTATAATACGTAAAATCATATTGCGACATGCGGCAAAGTAACCCAAAATGACTGAAAAGTTGGCGGTTTTGCTACCAAATTTTCTTAATAACAATAAAGAAGCCTCATACGATACGTATAAGGCTTCTTTATTGTTATTAAGGTTGCGGAGAGCTAGGGATTCGAACCCCAGGACCTGTTACAGTCAACAGTTTTCAAG
>JAZKCG010000058.1:53952-61765 GCA_040388175.1 Bacteroidota bacterium
CCACTCTGCCAGCTCTCCGGGGACAAAAGTACAAATCCGGGGCGAATTGCCAAATTTGAATTGCACTTTTTTTAATATAGTTATAAGGGGTTGATGGTTAGTTGATTAAAATGCTAATCGGCCAGTTTTTCAGCTCTAAAAGCGTTGAAACGAGGTTTAACGATCTTTAAATTGCGCTTAGAAAGGTCAATACTGGCGTTTAATTCGAAGCCAATTAGCAAGATCATGGAATTTAGATACAACCATAACATCACCACGATAATGGCACCGATGGACCCATAAACCTTATTGTACGACGCGAAATGGTTTATATAAAATGTAAAACCAAATGAAGTTAATATGGCCAATCCCGTAGCTAATATAGATCCCGGGCTTAAAAAAGGCCACTTTAGTTTATGGGATGGCCCGTAGCGGTACAAAAGCGAGATGGTGACAAAAAATATAGCCACTATAATCACCCATCTTGATAAAATGAGTAGGTATATCCAAAAATGGCTTTTGCTGGCTACATGACTCTGCAAATAGGTTATAACACCCTCACCGGCTACCATAACGGCTATCGCTATTATTAATGCAATGCTGATGCCTATGGTAAGCAGCATTGCTATGCCTCTGCGTTTTAACCAACTCCGTTTTTCGAGAATGAGCGATGAATTGTTAAATGCCTGCATTAAGCTGCTTACCCCATTGGTGGCAAAATAAAGAGCGGTTGCAAAACCTAATGATAACAAACCCGCATTTTGATGCTTGATAATATCTTCGATAGTAGTTTCAAAAGCCAGGTAGGCGTAAGTAGGCAAGATGGTACGTAAAAGATCTAACAGGTTGTGTTGGAAATTATGAACAGGTATATAAGCTATCAGTGTAAATAAAAATAGCGTTGCGGGGAAAAGCGCCAGCATGAAGTTATAAGCCAATGATGATGCTTTGCTTAAAAGAGAATCTTCCAAAAATTCATTAGCAAGCGAAACTATAACCGCGTAAATAGATAAATTACCAAATCCGGGCAATATAATGGATTTGGTCCATTTAATAAAGGCCCGGTATAATTTTATACGGAGTAGTAAACGATTTAGCCACCTCATTCGAAGCTAATTTACTTAAAAAAAGGTTTTAATTTTTCTAAAAAATCAGAAGCGGGCAGGCAAGGGCGGCTATTTGCCATATTAACAAACACCAGCAGAGTCTCGGCCTGGTGTATCAGTTCTTCCTTTTCGTTGTACAATTCATACCTGAAATGGATCTTAACGCCGGGCATTTTATCCATAATAACTTTTACGGTTATCTCTTCGTCGTACAAAGCGGGTTTTAGATATTTACTCTTCATTTCTAACACCGGCATCATTATGCCTGATGCTTCCATGCCGCTATAGGTAAGGCCCAGGCTACGCAGCATTTCCACACGGCCAACTTCATAAAACTCGGCATAGTTGCCGTAGTACATATAACCCATCTGGTCGGTTTCGCCGTAGCGTACCCTTATTTTGGTAGCATGCTCAAACATTATTTTTTAATGTTACGTTCATCCAGCGCCTTGCGAAATTTTTGCGCGTTAATGTTATGCTCTGCCACATTGGTAGCAAAGTTATGGCGATTAGAGAAATCCTCTTTTGCTACCATATACAAATAATCGTTCTTTTGGTAGTTCAATACCGATTTAACCGCATTCACAGACGGCATCATTACCGGGCCCGGAGGCAAGCCTGTATGCAGGTAAGTATTGTAAGGCGAATTAACGGTCAGGTATTTATTCAATACGCGGTGAATAGTAAAATCATTCATCGCGAAGATAACCGTAGGGTCAGACTCCAGCTTCATGCCTTTATGCAGCCTGTTTAAATATAAACCGGCTATAGTTGGCATCTCGTCGTCATAAACCGCCTCAGCATCAACTATAGATGCCAGGATAGATACCTGTGGCTCGCTTAAATTTAAAGTAGCGGCCTGTTGTTTACGTTCTGTGGTCCAGAAGTTTTCATAATGCGTGAACATTCGTTTATAAAATTTATCGGGCGATATGTTCCAATAAAGCTTATAACTGTCAGGCATGATCATTACAAAGGCATCGTCGGTATTAAAACCATATTGCTTCACAAAATCAGCCGAATCAAGATAATGCAGTAATGTTAAAGAATCGGCCTCCAGCTTTTTACTTACAAAACCAGCGAATTGCTCTTTGGTCCTGAAAACGTGGAAAGTAAGGTCAACCTGTTCCTGTTCACCCAGTTGTAACATGCGTACAAACTTGCGGTTGCTCATACCTTCTGTCAAGCGGTATTTGCCAGGTTTTACGTGGCCTACATATTTCATTTGGTGTGCTGCCCAGGCAAATGTTGCCGTGTCTTTTACTATTCCATTATCGCGAATGGTTTTATAAACATCGTTAAAGTCCTGGCCGGTACGTATGTACAGGTAATCCTGGTTGCCGGTAACATTGGGGCCAAAGTACTTCAAATAATAAAAGGATATAGTTCCGGCTAATCCTATAACAACCAAAACAACCAGGGCAATAATGAATTTTTTTAATGTCCCGCCTGATGATTTTTTTTCTGTAGTCATGTTATTGATAAATGTTTTAAGCCTGTAGTCTTTGCAATGCTAACAATCCGCCTGTTAAATTTTTTACGTTAGTAAAGCCGTTTTGTATTAAAATAGCTCCTGCTGTTTCGCTTCGCAGACCAGCTTTGCACACAACGATTATTTCATCGGTTTTGTTGTGGTGTAGTAATGCCAATTTTTCATTTAATGCCGACAATGGTATGTTTATGCCCCCGATATTATAGGTATGGTATTCTATTTCTTCGCGTACGTCAAGCAGGTTAAGCATTTCGTTGCTTTGTAACCTGTTCTTAAAATTGAGCGCATCAATCTGCTGCATTATTTTTTTCCTTGAGTAACAGTAAGGTTAATTTTTGTGCCGATGCTTACTTTGAGTACCGAATCTGTTTTCATAGGAGATTGGCCAATTACCACTACATTATTTGAGTCTGTTATAGCACCCTGGTAAGTAATTGTACCTACGCCAAGATTTGAATTTTTTAAGATGAAATGTACTGCATCCAGATCCTGGTTAATCAGGTCAGGGACTTCAACCTCGCTTGCACCAACACCATCGCCTAATACAAGGTCAATTTTTGAACCCTTTGGTATTTTGGTGCCGGCTTTAATGGTTTGCCCGGCTAATCGTGCTTCTAATACTACGTTGCGTGCTATATCGGCACGATATGAGGTATCGCCCACCTTTAAGCCATTATTTGATAGGGTAGATACCGCTTGTATATAAGGCATCTGGTCAATATCTGGTAAGGCTACTGGCGGCGCTTTAAGCGTAACCATGGTCAAATAGATCTTACGGTTTTCTTTAACGCTGGTTTCCGGATCGGGGTCTTGTTCAACAACAGTTCCCGGCGGGGCATCGCCTACATAAACAGAATCAACCTGGTAGTCAAACCCCTGTTCTTTTAATATGCTGATGGCTTTTTCAATAGGCAAGCCTTTTAATTTGGGTACGGGTACGCCCGATCCGTGATCAGTATAAAAACTCAGACTGAAAAAAGCTATTAATACTATAGCTATAACCGAACCGACGGCAAACAATAACGTGTATCTAAAAGATTTGGTTTTTAAATAAGCCCAGAATTTATTCATCTGCAGTTGGGTAATATTATACTTAAATTATGCATCAAACATAAGGATAATTTCGGATTTATGCAGTTTGAAAAACTAATGTGCTTAAGTTATTACGCTTTTAAAAAATAGCTATATTTGGCCGTATGACGATCAAAAACATAGCACTTTTGGCCGGTGGTTTTACCGGCGAATACGAGGTTTCTTTAAACAGCGCTAAAAATATTGCTGCCAACCTGGATCCCGATAAATATAAAGTTTACACGATATTAGTTAACCGTGACCGCTGGTTTTATGAGGATGGCAGCAATAGGGTAGATGTTGATAAAAACGACTTCTCTATAACCGTAAACGGCGCTAAAATTAAATTTGATTTCGCATTTATTACCATACATGGTACGCCCGGCGAGGATGGTAAAATGCAAGGTTACCTTGACCTTGTAAATATCCCCTACAATACCTGCGATGTTACCACATCGGCCATCAGTATGAACAAAGCTTACACTAAGACAATAGTGCATGGTATTCATGGACTAAATACAGCCAAGTCCATCCGTCTATATAAAAATGATGGGCATGATATAGCTACCATCGCATCGGCCCTGAGATTTCCATTATTTATTAAGCCTAACAATGGCGGCAGTAGTGTGGGTATGAGTAAGGTGTATAGTGTTGCCGAATTACCTGATGCTATCCACAAAGCGTTTAATGAAGATGACCAGATACTGATAGAGGAGTTTATAAAAGGCAGAGAGTTTAGCATAGGCATAGCACGCCTGCATGGCAAAATAAAAGTATTGCCTGCTACAGAGATCATCAGCTCTAAAGATTTCTTCGATTACGAGGCTAAATACACGTCAGGTGTATCCGAAGAGATAACCCCTGCTGACCTGAGTGCAGAAAAGAATGCCCAGATAGCCGAAATTGTTACAGAAGTTTACCTGCGCCTGAATTGCCGCGGAATGGCACGCATAGATTTTATTTTATTAGATCAGACCCAGGACTTTTATTTCATCGAGATCAATACCACGCCTGGGCAGTCGTCAAACAGCCTGATACCCCAACAGGTAAGAGCTGCGGGAATGAACCTGCAAGAGTTTTATGGCGAATTGATCGAAGGAGCAATATAAACTATAAACATAGGGTACTATCACACCCCATATTTGTCCTTTTTGCACACGGTCGTTTTATAATTACTGGGCTACCTTTGGTCTATAATTTAAAACGATCACCTTAAAAAAATAAAAAATGGAAACTGCAGCAAAAACAACAATTACAGTACAAGCAACAATTGACGCACCTGTTGAAAAAGTTTGGGAACTATGGAATAGCCCTGAGCATATCACTAAATGGTGCCAGGCCTCAGATGATTGGCACGCGCCTTACGCTGCTAACGATCTGCGCACCGGCGGAGAATTTAAAACTACTATGGCAGCCAAAGATGGCAGCTTTAGTTTTGACTTCGGTGGAGTTTATACCGATGTAAAGGAAAATAGCTTCATTGCGTATAGAATGGACGATGGCAGGGAAGTATCGGTTACTTTTATAAAAGAAGGCGATGTTACCCAAGTTATTGAGACTTTTGATCCTGAGGCTATCAATCCACATGAAATGCAACGTGGCGGATGGCAGGCTATTTTAGACAACTTTAAAAAATATACCGAAGCTAATTAAGTTATACCAATAGTATCTTAAATGCCGGTCGCTTATAAGGTGACCGGCATTTTTTAATTTTTAAAGGAAGTATAGTGTTCGATAACATGCGCCGGTATCTTTACAGCCTTGCCATCGGCTATGTTAACCATCACAAAATCAAACCAGCCATCGCAACATAATTTATTGGTAGCCTTGTTGGTAATGCTGAATTTTACACGGCAATTTTTTTCGTCGATGTTTTCAATGCCAGTGGTTATTATAAAATAGTCGCCTAATAGTAAAGGCCGTTTATAATCCATATAGACACTGCGCACCAGCCAGCCAAAACCCTGGTCTAAAAAAACTTCCATAGCCATGCCATAGCAGCGCTCCATTTGATAGTAGCGTGCAGCTAAAACATAGTCGAAGTATTTGCTGTTGTGAACGTGGCGAAACATATCGATATCGTCAGGGCGAACACGATATTCGGTTTGGAAGGTGGTGTAAATAGGGTTTGTTGTCATTAATACAAATATGGATATTTGTATAGTATAAGTTATGAAATTGAACCATATAAATCTGCCTGTTAAAGATGTAACGGCTGCCAGAGCGTTTTTTGAAACCTATTTTGATTTTAGATCTGTTGATGTAAAACTCAACGATACATTGTCTGTACTGAAAGGACCGGATGGCTTTACGCTAGTTATCATGTCAGAGAAACTGAACCAGAATGGTAATAGTGTTTATCCTGATGCCTTTCATGTAGGCTTTTTCCTGGAAACTGATACCGACGTTATCGCAATGTTTGATCGATTAAAAGCAGGAGGGATAACCTTAACACAGGAACCGCAACTGATCCGTAAAACGTTTGGATTTTATTTTCATTACCAGGGGATTTTGATAGAGATAGCGACAGAAAGTTGATAATTTGCGGATTGATGCTATTTTTGAACAAAACCTAAATGTAATCTACATGATTAAAAGAATACTTATTGCTTTTTTGGTGCTAATTAATTCAGGTGTTCTTTATGCTCAACAATATACCGCGAAAGATCTTATTGGCCGTTGGGAAAATGCGAGATATAAAACTTCAAATGTGCTTTTTTTGACCGACTCGACAGGAGCCTGGTTAGCAGCTGATGGTTTTACTTATAGTAAAATGAGTTATTCTGCTAAGGTAAATAAAGATATAATCGAACTTAAATTTACTAATGACCCTACCCGGAAACACCCCAATTATACGCGTCCGTATATCAAATTTTTAAATGATAGTACCATTATTATGAGAGGTGGTTGGGCTATACCTAAAGGTGCGGACACAAGTAATAAAAAAGTAGCGGTATATAAAAGAATAAAAGAATTACCGGGAACAGAAATGCGGCAGCCTACATATAAGGATATTTTAGGCGTGTGGGTTAGTAAGATGAAAGACACTACCAAATTTCAAAAATTCACGTTTGTAGATAAAAACATAGTTTACATACAAACCAGCAACCAGGGTTTACATAAGCTGAAATACACTGTTGATTTTAACCAGATACCGGCAGCTTTGGATATTTACGATGGCGACAAAATAGTAAAGGAATGCTTTTTAGGTTTTTATACCAAAGATATTATACGTCTGGAATTCTTCGAAAAAGACAAAAGAGGTGATCATTTTACAGTATTTGGAGCCAATGCTCATCTTTATCGGGATAAGAAAATAGACCCCTCTTTGTATAAAGAGTAAAAACGAATAGATTATTGTTCAGAATACTCTATCGGTAATTTCTTATTTAGGGGCGACGTTTTCGTAAGTTTAATACAGATCGTGTTTTAATGTCGAGCGTAAAATCATAAGCGGACATGTCGTAATATTCTCTCCCCAGATCTTGTCCCACAGCATATAAGGCATAATGCTGATGGTTTTTAAAAGGATAATTTAATGATATAGTATCTCCCTTTTTAAAAGTACTATCAATATTTGCAACCTTTAATACCATGTTGCCTGATACAAGTAATATACGTGATAAGCCTTTAGGAGGCGCGGTCAATAATTTAACAGATAAAGAAGTATCTGATAATAATGATAACCGATTGACTACAGCATTGATATGGATAACTGGCGCGACTGGCTGTTGCTGTGTATTATTACAAGCTAATAGTAGTAAAAAAGCCGATGATAAAAGTTTGTAGAATTTCATAATTACTTACTTAACGGCAAGTTAAAACTTCATTTGGGTTATAGCAACTGGATGTTTTGAATTTTAACTTTTTACTTTCGAATTAAAGAATTACCTTTGCACCCACAAATAACAAAATAATTAACGCTTTAATATTATTTACGTAATGTATTTAAGTACAGAAGAAAAACAAGAAATTTTCGCAAAACACGGTAAAGGTGCAACAGACACAGGTTCGACCGAAGGTCAGGTAGCATTATTCACTTACCGTATCGCTCATTTAACTGGTCACTTGAAAAAAAACAAACATGATTTTTCAACCCAATTATCACTGCAAAAATTAGTAGGTAAACGCCGCGGATTGCTGGCTTACCTTTACAAAAAAGATA
>JAZKCG010000059.1:0-22198 GCA_040388175.1 Bacteroidota bacterium
CCTAATTCTGTTACCGAATTACCTAACCCTTACAATTGCGAGGAACGAAGCAATCGCACACTTGCATAGTTCGCGATTGCTTCGTTCCTCGCAATGACAAATTAATATAATAATTGCTTATTTTTGATTAAAATCCCAGATCTTCATGTTTTTGATCACCGCGTTACCTTCTGCAAATACAGACAAGTTGGTGGCATTAATATCCGGGTACATCATGGTTGAGATAACTTTTTCGCCATCGTTACCAAATACCTCTAATGATGAATTATCAACCAGCACCTGTAGCTTAACAACACCATTTATAGCTTTCATCGGTGCAACCTGTAGCAGGTTCTTGCGCGATTTATTGCCCATTTCTGATATGGTACAATCAATAAACAACAATTCGTGCTCTACATCATAACCAACAGAAATGGTCTTGGTAATATCGGAGTTTTCGGCAACGTTAAATCCAACTTTTTTAGCTTTGCCAACATCAAACTCGGCATCCAGCCAGTACGAGTTACCGGTAAATGGCCTTTCTTTGGTCAGATTAACGCGGGTATCATTTATGGGCAAATTCCTGGTCAGTAATGGCTTTTTGGTAGCATAGCTTGACAGCGCTTTAGTTACAAAACTTGATGGCTCCTGGATCAGCCTAAGCCCATCCTCGGTAGTTTTAAGCGACAGGTCATGCGGGATAGACATCTGTCCTTTCCACGGGAATGTTTCGCGGCGGCCATCCTGTAGCCATCCTAATAATACTTTTTTGTTCTGCGGTGCATCGCGCCAGGCTATGGCCGCATAGAAAGCATCGCCATAATCAACCGGAAAAACTTTAGTTCCGTTGTTGTCGTCTTTAAAAGTGGCACCATCAAAATCGCCTACAAAATATTGGATCAGCGGACCATGGTCACCACCCGACGACACAAACATCACCCATTTAACTTTCGACGGATCATCATCAACCACTAACGGCAATAACGATGGGCACTCCCATCCATTACGGGTATACCCTGCGGGGCCGAAGTCGCTTAGCTTTGTCCAGTCCTTTAAATTTTTAGACCCGTATATACGTACCATGTGTTCATCAACCATTGACACGGTCATGATCCATTGTTTACTTTGTTGATGCCAGAATACGTTAGGGTCCCTAAAGTCTCTTTTATTTAAGTCGATAACCGGGTTATGGCTATACTGTTTAAAGGTTAAGCCATTATCATTACTATAAGCAATAAACTGCGATTCTTTATGCTGTTTAGGCTGATCTGCCGTAAAAATGGCTACTATAGGTGGTTTGCCCTTTATGCCAAATCCGCTGGTATTATTTTTATCGACCACTGCCGAACCGGAATAGATCCAGGTGGTAGTATCAGGTGTTACTATCTCGGGGATAGCTACCGGCAAGTGTTTCCATTTGATCAGGTCCGTACTGGTAGCATGCCCCCAGCTCATGTGTCCCCATTTGTTTTCAAACGGATTATGCTGATAGTATAATTGAAATTCGCCGTTCAGGAACAGCAAACCGTTAGGGTCATTTGTCCAGTTTTTCTCGGGAGTGAAGTGATACCTCGGCCGCCATTGCGGGGTGGGGATATCTTTTTTCTGACTAAATACTTTTACTGCCGGTAACAGAAGTAAGATGAGGATAAATTTCTTATACGACATTGTTTTAGGTAGCAATTAATAATTGTAAATAACAGGCTATGTCTTTATTTGGTTTTTAAAGATAGTATATCTTACTATAATTAAGAAGTCATAAAAAATAAACAGGCTTTAATACGTGGCCACCTTATGTTAAACAAAAGGGCCCGGTCATATATTGTATATATACGGCCGGGCCCTAAAGCTTGCAATTGTATTTAGTTATTTTTTTGTTTTAGCTAAAGTAAGCTGATAGCTAAATGAGGTTGCTTTAGCGTATACTCTATACGGTTCTAATGGCCTTGGGCCACAACCGTTCGAGCCAACACCTAATGTTTTATGGCTGATACATAATACCGTGCCGCTACTTTTTGGAAGGTCTATTTTGTATTCAACAGGGTCCATTTCCTCGTCGCTATAGGGTAACGCGGCCACCTGCATTACCGCGTCAACCTGTTTAATATTTAACCCTAAGCCATCGGCCGCGGTTACATTTGCCCAACGTACATCTTCGTGATTACCTTGTTCCATCGGTTTTTCATAACCGGTCATTTGTTTAACAACGCTGCTGCTAAAATGGCCAACATCAAAGCCACTTTTACGGTCGGCATAGTTTTCCATAGGGCCACGGCCCAGGTAATCAAACTGGTTAAGGTCCTTATTCAGGAACATACGCACACCAATTCTGGCCAACACCAGTTTAGGGTCGCTAAAGTCAACATCGTTAGTTACTTTAATGTTACCATTGCCATTAATGGTGTAAATCGCTTTATGATGAACTACAAAGTCTTGTTTACCGGTACCAATAAGGCTTACGCTAATCTGTATTACGTTAGCAGCAACCTGGGTACTTTTTACATCATCGGCTACCCAGTTAATTTCTTTTAAGCCATTCTTAACCCAATCTGTATAGGCCCACATATCATCTTTTTGGTGTGGTGCGCGCCATAAGTGTAATCTCGGTCCGCCTTCTTCACGCAGAATGTTTTCGCCACCTTTTTCCATTTTGGTGAAAGTTCCTTTTGTTTTATCAAACTCCAGCGCAAAGTCGCTACCTTTTACTTTAATTGCGTTACCTGAATTGCTCAACGTTAAGTTACCGCCGTTTGCTTTGTTCACAACAGTCGGCACAGGTGTACCTAACTCAAATTGCTGTTCTGCAATTTCGAAGCCCTTTTTACCCCATAATTTATCAGAACCTAACTGAAACGAGATCCTCACAAAATACTCAGCACCCGGTTTTGCATTAACCTGGTAAGGCAGTTTGATATCTTTATCTGTACCCGGACTAATTAGCCCAACATTTAACGGACCAGAGGCAATAGTACTACCATTTTCGCTTAACTCCCATTTAGCAGTGAAGCTATTAAGGTTAATAAACTGGTAACGGTTCTTAATAGTAAATTCTTTTTTAGCCAGATCCTTAGCTTTAATGCTGATCCACTGGTAAGCATGTTTCAGCTCAGGAAAATGTGGCTTAGGCGATCTGTCTGAAAACACAACCCCTTTATGAATAAAGTAATGATCGTTTGGATATTCGCCGAAACCACCACCATAAGCAGTAATAGGGTGACCCGGGGTGCGATTGTTGTAGATTCCCTGATCTTCCCACTCCCAAATTGCACCACCTAATAAAGCCGGGTATTTATCGAACAAGTCATTATAAAGATCAACCGAACCCATCGAGTTAAACATGGCGTGTGCGTATTCGCACAGGTAATAGGGCTTGGTTAGTTTATCATCTTTGGCGTGTTCTTCAACACCGTCTATGCCGGTATACATCTGGCTGTCAATATCTGCCGGGTTCTTGTCGTTGCCAATACCAAAACCTTCGTAGTGCGTAGGCCTGTTATCAATAGCCCTTATAGCTGCTAAAGCCGCCCTGAAGTTTGTTCCGCCCCTACCGCACTCATTACCTAATGACCAGATCACAACCGACGGATGGTTTTTAAAGTTCTCGACATTAGCTACGTTCCGTTCAATAATAGCCGCCTTAATAGTAGGTTCTTCATTAAACTGGTTCTGTTGCGCATGGCACTCCACATTAGCTTCGGCAACTAAATAGATACCGTACTCGTCGCATAGTTCATACCATCTCGGATCATCAGAGTAATGGCAGGTACGTACGTGGTTACTGTTAGTTTGCTTGATTAGAACGATATCCTTAATCATCTGCTCCTCGGTAATAGCATGGCCATCATCGGGCCAGTTTTCATGGCGGTTAACACCTTTTAATTTGATAGGTACACCATTCACCAGGAACAAACGTCCTTTTATCTCTATCTCGCGGAAACCAGTGCGTGCCGACATGGTCTCCACTACATTAGCCCCATTATTCAGCGTGATTATGGTTGTATATAGCTTCGGTGTTTCTGCGGTCCATTTTTGCGGATTGGTTACATGAATGCTGGTTTTAACCACAGCTTCTTCGCCTGGCTGCAACGCAGGCACACTGGCTTTTGTAGTAGCACCCGGCACTTTAACCGTTCCATTATAAAGAGTTACCATTACCTGGCGTGCAGGTGTAGCTACATTGCTATAATTTTTTACTTTGGCAGATACATTCAGATCAGCGTCTTTGTATTTGCTGTCCAGATCGGTTTTTATGAAAAAGTCCCTGATATGCTCTTGTGGTGCGCTCCATAAGGTAACATTTCTAAAAATGCCACTTAAACGCCACATATCCTGGTTTTCCAGGTAGCTGCCTGATACAAAGCGATAAACCTCAACCGCTAACATATTTTTACCGGGATGTACGTATTTGGTCAGGTCAAACTCGGCAGCGTTACGGCTGTTCACGCTGTAACCCACTTTTTTACCATTTACCCAGATAAAGAAACCGGCATCTACCCCATCAAAAGTGATGAATATGCGACGGCCGTTCCAGTTTGCAGGTACATCAAAATCGCGGCGATAGCTACCAACCGGGTTTCTTTCATGTAGCGTAGTGTATTTTTTATTGGTAGGCTCGGTCATTACCCTTGGATAATCGCTTTGAAATATCAGCGTAAAATTGCTGTAATCAGGCGTTCCGTAGCCTTGTACCTGGAAAGATGACGGCACTTTTATATCCTTCCATTTAGAAACATCATAATTGGTCTTATAAAAATTAACCGGGCGTTTTTGAGGCCAGTCAACCCAGTTAAATTTCCAAAGGCCATTTAAGCTGATAGCTTGCGACGATGCGCGACGGTTAGCTTTTAATGCCTCTGCCAGATTACCATAAGGCATTAAAGTGGCATGGTTCAGCTCTTTGTTTATGCCGATATTCTCCGGGTCCTCAATTTCTTTGGGAACCATGGCGGTATCTGTTTTTGAGAAATTGCTTCCTACAGGAGCACTCTGCCCGAAGCTTGTTCTATGGCAAAAAACAAGTGCCAATAGCAATACTACAACTTCTTTTTTTAATAAGATCTTGTTCATCATTTTTCTATAAATAGTTAATTTTGGGGGTATAAATACAGGTCCAACTTATTAGCGTATTGGTATTTACAGATCAGTTGGTATCAGGTGTTAAAAATATGTTTTTTTCGGCGAAATCCGCTATGTGTTTTTATGCAATCGTTGCCGTAAAATCCAAACAATCCGCTTAAAACAACGGCGCGCACAATATTAAATTGCAAGTATTTGGTGATTTAAGAATAAATATCCTATTGATCATTTTAAACCCGGATATTAGTAGTAAACAATCAAGATCCTGATGAAAACAACACTACCCTTTTGGCTATTCTTTTGTTTCTCGTTTACCGCATTGTCACAACAAAAGGCAGACACTTTATTTTTTGAAAACTTTAATGGCAGTTCGCTTAACCGGACCAAATGGAACGTAGAGATAAACAACCATACCGACAATAATGAGCAAGAGGCGTATGTCGATTCAGTTGGCGTATTATCTGTAAAAAACGGCCTATTAACTATTATACCTTTATATAAACCAGGATATAATATGAACCGCCAAAAAACTAACGACTTTATTTCGGGCAGGATAAATACACGGAATAAATGTGAGTTTGTATACGGCACTGTTTCGGCAAGAATGAAGATAGCTGCGGGTGCGGGTTTATGGCCTGCCTTTTGGATACTGGGCAAAGGCAAATGGCCCGATGCCGGCGAAATAGATATTATGGAAACCGTGGGCGATTCTACCTGGGCCAGCAATGCTATACATGGGCCTACTTATCATGGAAATACACCCTTACAATCGCGCAATTTTTTTCCTAAAGGTACTGATGTAACCGGGTGGCATGTCTATACTGTAGATATTAAACCCACCATCCTTACCTTTAGTATTGACGGTAAAATTACCTATACCGTTACTAAAGAAATGGTAGAAAAATATGGCAATTGGGTATTTGACAATAATAAATACCTTTTGCTAAATCTTGCATTGGGCGGGGGTTATCCGCAGGGTGTAAATAAGATCAGCAAACCATACCCCGGTTTACCCCAAACTACGGTTGATAAAATAATAACCGGACAAGCCAATTTTGTGGTAGATTGGGTTTTGGTAACTAAAAATTAGCTTATCTTTATTTAGTATGCGGCACTCCACAAAAAACGCCTTTATCTTATTTACCAATTTGCTACTGCTTACGTGTTTAATAAGTTGTAAACAGATTCCTTATGGCGCTAATAAAGCGACCGGTAAATATTATAATATCCGTGGTTTTAAAATGTATTGCGAGATCTATGGTACAGGCAAACCATTATTAATGATTCATGGGAACGACGGAAGTATCAGCACCTTTTCGGGCCTTATCCCCCACTTTGCCGATGAATATAAAGTAATTGTAGCAGACAGCCGCGCGCAAGGAAAGTCAACAGACAGCAAAGATTCTTTAAGTTATGAAATGATGGCCGATGACTTTGCCGCTTTATTAGACCAAATGCACATTGATTCTGCTTATGTTATTGGCTGGAGCGACGGTGGTGTTAATGCCATTTTAATGGCGCTGCGACATCCGGAAAAAATAAAAAAAATGGCCATATCTGGTGCTATACTAAAGCCCGACCCAACCATAGTTGATCCGGCCGAATGGACAGAAGGGATTACAAAATACAATAGATTAAAAACTATTAGTTCAAAAACAAACCAGCAAATGCATGACTGGAAGTTGATACGCTTGGAAATAGATGAGAAACCTATTTCGCTTAACGCTCTTCAATCAATTCAATGCCCCACGCTGGTAATTGGCGGAGATCATGATATCATCAACCCAAAGCATACCCGGCTAATACAGCAAAACATACCAAATTCGCGCTTGTGGATAGTACCTAACTCTGGCCATGGGACGTTGTTTGAGCATAGAAGAAAGTTCATTAATAAAGTGGACGTTTTTTTTGATCAACAGGTTAATTGAATGGTGTTTGCATCTTTTTGATCAAGTCTTTATATTTAAACTATATCAGTTATTCCTAAACACATCACCTAATGAAATACATCTTCTTATTATTTGCTTGTCTAACCTGCATATATGCCAATGCGCAAGGTCCTTTAAACTTTAATAAACGCCTTATTGAATCTGAAAATAAGTGGGTGGCGATCAAAACAGCTAAAGACAGTTTATATGGCTATGGCTTCGTTTATCTGGATGTAACTGCTGGGCTATCGGCACGCGAAGGAGGCTCTTTCAAAATAACAAAAGAAGGAGCTTTTGTTCCAACCAAAAACGTGCCTTACCAAACACGCATTATAAGGCTACAGGGCAGCGCTTTAATAGTAGCATGGATCCCTGTTGATAAAGTAAAAGAAATGCAGGAGCAGGAAATGCCCGATTGGTTAAAGTCTTATAAAGCCGATACCACTTCTGCTGCATGGTTATTTAGGAAAGGGGTTACTTATAATGCAGTCAACGATATGCCAAAAGCATTCTATTATTTAGACCGGGTAAAAAAGATCGACCCTAAATATCCCGGACTGGAGTTTGAATACATTTACGCTTACAATGCACTAAAACAATATGATAAAGCCGCGGCAATGATCGAGAACGCGCTTATAACACAACCTAACAATGGCGACTTATATAAAGAATTGGTATTTGCACAGGTAAACTCTAATCAAATGGGTAAAGCCGAAGAAACTTATAAAAAAGGCATTGAGCATAGCAGTATTAATGAAAAAACAGAGATGGCCTTTAATATCCTTTATACATACTTCGCGAAAAAAAACAAAGAAAAATTCAATTACTGGGCCAATGATATCCAAACATGGTTACCGGCAACAAGCCCACGAGCTAAAGATCTGACCAAAATGAAAGAGCTGCTGGGACAATAGTTTAATTAAACACCCACCGCATCCCTGTTATACCGATGCTTATAATCAATAGGCGATAGGCCGGTTATCTTTTTAAAGACAGTTCTAAACGTTTTCACATCGGTATAACCAACATCGTACATTACCTCGTTGATATTTTTTCGGGTATTCTCCAAATGCTTCTTGGCTGCTTCTATTTTTACCCGTTGAATATATTCGGCAGGGGTATTATTGGTAGCTTTTTTAAACCTGCGGATAAAATGACGACGCCCTATGGCAAAGCGGGTTGCCAGGTCTTCGATAGAGATCTTGTCGGTAAGGTTCTCTTCAATAAATTCCTGTGCTTTTTTTATAGGTTCGTCCTCATGTTTCTTTTGCCCGTTAAACATAATGAATGGCGACTGGCTCTTCCTGTCAATCTCTAAAGCAAAAAATTTAGAGATCCGTATGGCCATTTCGCGGCCGGTGTATTTTTCTGCTATGCTTAACAACACGTTCCAATAGGAACTTGCACCACCGCTTGAATGCAAGCGATCGGCTTCCGTAATAATACTGCCATCGGCCAGCGTCACTTCCGGAAACATTTCCCTAAACTCGTTGGCAGAGAACCAATGTGTTGAGCATTCTTTTCCGTTCAGCAACCCGGTTGATGCCAGCAAGAATGCTCCCAAACATAACGAAGTTACCTCTGCGCCATTATTATATTGCTTAACTATCCAGGGTAGTAACTCTTTATTACGTTCGATGGTTGTTTTCATATCGCCACTTATGGCGGGAATGATCACCATGTCGGTTTTTTCAATATCGTCGCATAGCGCATCTGTATTTACCGCGAACACCCCATTGCTTAACTGCACCTGTGGTGCCAGGCCAACCAGTTGCACATCAAATGCGGGCTCTTTACCGGCACCAATTAAAAACTGGTTAATAGTGGTAAACATATAACGCGGATCGACAATTGCTGCCGGAACAGCATCATAAGGCACTAATATAGAGATATGTTTCATTTGCTTTATTTAAGTAACCAGCTAATATTGAGCTACTATAGATCAAATTTAGCAAAACCCTGATAAGAAAAAACAGTATGTCTCAAATTACCCCTTACAATGTCTCAACACCACACTACCGGGGGTATAAAGCCATGCTACATTTGTATCGTTAAATAACTAAACAATAAATCTAAACACATTAACAACATGAAAACAACTAAAATTTTATACTGGGTATTTAATGGATTATTTGCCTTTGTAATGTTTGGCTCGGGTGTACCGGGGGTATTAGGTGTGCAATCTACCATCCATGGCATGCACGAAGTTATGGGCTACCCGCTTTATTTTATCCCATTTTTGGGCACAGCTAAAATACTGGGGGCTATAGCCATATTAATACCTGGAAATTTTCCACGCATAAAAGAGTGGGCGTATGCAGGTTTAACTTTTGATCTGATATCCGCGACCTACTCGCTTTACTGCATACCAAACCCCGAAGGCCCTTGGTGGGGTACGCTGCTTTTTGTAGCACTTGCAGCCGCTGCTTACATCTATTACCATAAAAAACTGGCCTTAGATAAAAAGGCCTAAGGCACACAATCTTAAGGCAGGCATTGAGCGCTTGCCTTAAGTTATTATAGTAAATCTTTTAAGAGTTGGAATGAGGCGGCTAATTGTATCGATGAATATCACCCTTGATGGTTTTATGGCAGAACCTGATGGAGGGCTGGATTGGCACCTGCAAAACTGGAACGCCGATATGGGCCAGATATTGAGCGAACAATTAAGCCATGCCGACACTGTTTTATTGGGCCGGAATACTTACAGCGCAATGGCAGGTTACTGGCCCGCTGTAAGTGCGGGTCTTTGTGCCCTATCGCGCGAGGACCTGGTTTATGCCCAAATAATCAATAACTGCCAGAAGATAGTTTGCTCCACCACACTTGACACTTTACATTGGAACAACTCACGGCTCATCAAAAAAAACATCCGCCAGGAAATACTTAAATTAAAACAACAGGAGGGCAAGTCCATCATAGTATATGGCAGCCATAAACTGGTGCAACAATTAATGAAGTTTAACCTTATTGATGAATATGTGCTTTGGGTTTACCCGGTTAGTATAGGCAGGGGCATATCTTTATTTAAGGATAAACAAAAATTTATATTAGTGAAATCGCAACCGCTTAAATCAGGTGTAATTATATTAAAATATTGCAGCCAACCTTGATACCCCAATCTGCGTATTAAAATATAACAATATCGCTGTAAAACTTTATCAATGGCTTATTATGCTATTTATTGTTTTTATACGTTATAATGGCTCAGAGTAATATCTTTGAGCTGATTAAAAACCTATTATTCCCGTTAATATATCGAAAAAGAATTTTTAACGATTAAGAATAGACGGAATAAGCCTATATGTACAGAACTCTTTTTTACTTTTTTTTTCTGCTGATAAGCGTTTCATTAACTACCGGGGCATTTGCTCAGAAAAAATATACTATTAATGGAACAATTAAAGATGCCGCTACCGGCGAAACCTTAATTGGGGCTACAGTAAAGTTAGAGGCCCAGCAACAAACCGGTGCAACTACTAACGCTTACGGCTTTTTTTCATTAACTGCCCCCGAAGGCGATTACACATTAACCGTAAGCTATGTGGGCTATGAA
Organism: Bacteroidota bacterium; assembly: GCA_040388175.1. Lineage (GTDB taxonomy): Bacteria > Bacteroidota > Bacteroidia > Sphingobacteriales > Sphingobacteriaceae > Mucilaginibacter. Next base: position 10,540 of record JAZKCG010000059.1, read on the forward strand.
ACCGTCAATCAACCTATTAAACTAAACAAAAACTCTCAGGTTAACATTTTATTGGTCAGCAATAACACCCTCCAGGAGATCGCCATAAATGGCAATGCCCGCAAAAACGAGAATGTGGAAAGCCCGCAAATGGGTTTAACACGGCTTGACCTGAGCCAGGTTAATAACGTACCCGTAATATTTGGCGAGAAGGATGTTTTAAAAACTATCCAGCTATTACCCGGTGTAAAATCAACCGGCGACGGTAATACCGGCTTTTATGTTCGTGGTGGTGGTTCTGACCAAAACCTGATCTTATTAGATGAAGCCGTGGTTTACAATGCATCGCATTTATTTGGTTTCTTTTCTACCTTCAACTCTGATGCGATAAAGGATGTGAACTTATATAAAGGGGGGATGCCGGCACAATATGGCGGTCGACTTTCATCTGTACTGGATATTAAAATGTTGGATGGCAATGATAAAAACTATACCGTACAAGGCGGCATTGGCCTGATAGCGTCGCGCATTAAAGTTGAGGGCCCTTTGGTTAAAGACAGGGGGTCGTTTATGATAAGTGCACGCCGTACGTATGCTGATTTATTTTTAAAGCTATCTTCTGATTCTACCACCCGCAATGCCAGCCTGTATTTTTATGACCTGAATGCCAAACTACATTATCGTTTTGATGATAAAAACACCATTTACCTATCTGGTTATTTTGGTAAAGATGTATTGGGGATAAAAGACAATTTCGAGACCAACTGGGGCAACCAAACCGCAACCTTACGCCTTAACCATATTTTTAATAACAAGTTATTTTTAAACACATCGCTTATTTACAGCGATTACAATTTTATAGTACAAAGTTTTTCAAGCAATAATGATTTTAAGGTAACCTCCAAAATACGCGACTTTAACCTTAAAGAAGATTTCGAGTATTTTTTCTCGGCCAATAACACCCTGCATTTTGGCATTAATGTTACCCACCATAATATTAACCCCGGCGACATCAGCTCATCTGATAAATCAACTGTCAATCCGCAAGCCATTCAAAGTCGTAATGGTATTGAATCTGCAGCCTATGTATCTGACGAATGGCACGCTACCGATAAATTAAACTTTTTATATGGTATCAGGCTTTCAAGTTTCTCGCTGTTAGGCCCCGGTAAATTTAATACATATAGCGCCAATGATGTTTTACTATCGTCGGCCAATTATAATTCGGGCGATATAGTAAAAAGCTATTTTAACCCGGAGCCACGTTTTTCTGTGAGCTATAAATTAAATGATCAGAATTCTATTAAGGCTTCTTACAACCGCAATACCCAAAATATCCACCTGATCTCTAACTCGACAGCAAGCTCGCCTACAGACTTGTATGTAATGAGCAGCAACAATATTAAACCGGGCATATCAGACCAGGTGGCGTTAGGTTTCTTTAAGAATATAACAGGTAACCAATATGAATTTTCGACCGAGGTTTATTACAAATCGCTTCAAAATCAAATCGACTACAAAAATGGAGCGCAGTTGATAGCTAACCAGGATGTAGAATCGCAACTGGTTTATGGCCGTGGCCGTGCTTATGGCTGGGAAGTATTTTTCAAGAAGCGTTATGGCAAATTAAATGGCTGGATAGGTTACACCTTATCAAAAACAGAGAATCAATTTGACGGCATAAACAATGGCAATTATTTTGCCGCCACATATGACCGTACGCATGATATATCAGTAGTAGGCATTTATAAATTAAGCAGCCGTTGGACGCTATCGGGCACTTTTGTTTACGGCACAGGCAATGCGGTTACCTATCCCCACGGCAAGTATACCGTAGGCGGGTTAACTACGTTTTATTACAGCGATCGTAACTCAGACCGCTTACCGCCATATAGCCGTCTTGATTTGGGCGCTACCCTGGAGGGCAAGCAGCATAAACGCTTCCACTCCAGTTGGACATTTGGTTTGTACAATGCGTACGATCGTAAAAACCCATACACCATTACGTTCCAGGATAATCCTGACGACCGTACACGTACCCAAGCTGTTAAAACCAGTTTATTTGGCAGAATACCGTCAGTAACTTATAACTTTACTTATTAGGTTATGAAATTTAAATATAGCATACCTGTTATTACTTTACTGAGCATACTAATAATAAGCTCTTGTAAAAATGTAATAGACCTGAATCTGGACAGCGCAGCGCCGCAGATGGTGATTGAAGGTAATTTGACTGATCAATTAGGCCCTCAAGCCGTAATTATAACCAAGTCGGTTTCTTTAGATAATACCAATATGTTTCCGCCGGTTACCGGCGCAAATGTTAAGCTTATTGACTACAATGGCATTTCTTATACCTTAATAGAACGCAGTCCCGGGGCCTATTACTCTACCTCATTTATTGGCCGGTATAAACAATCATATACCTTACAAGTAAAAGTTAACGGGCAAACCTATACCGCAGTCTCTACTATGCCGTCAAAGGTAGGTATAGACTCTGTTGCCTTATCAGTGCAAAGTTTTGCAACTACGGTTACAAAGAATATTATTGTCTTTTATCATGACCCGCCTGACGTGGCTAATCAATACCGGTTTGTTTTGTCTGTGAACGGTGTACAGGTAAAACAGGTATTTGCCCGTAATGACCAATTTACTAATGGCCGATATGTTCAACAGATTTTGTACCAGGATGACATCAAGTTAAAAAGCGGCGACAGGGTAGATATTGAAATGCAATGTATTGATGCTAACATATATACTTATTGGTATACGTTTACCCAACAAAAATCAAATGGGTTTAATTCAACAACGCCTACTAACCCACCCAATAATTTTAACTCTGATAAAATATTAGGCTACTTTAGCGTACACACTACTGAACATAGGAATATAATAATTCCTTAAAGCAGTTGAAAAAATTGAGGGATTAGCACTTTACTTTAACCACATATATGTATGAGTAAATTTCATGTCAAATTGTTGTGTATGTTTTTCCTGATACTGCCCGCTGTAAGTATTGCGCAACACATTGATACTACCAAAGGATTAAAAGATTATTACAAAAAATATTTCCCTATTGGAGTTTCTGTATCACCTGCCTCATTAAATAATTCGGCCGAAGCTACACTTATATCAAAACAATTTAACAGCATCACACCAGAAAATGCAATGAAAATGGGTGCCATACATCCCGAACAGAACAGATATAACTGGCGCGGAGCTGATGAGATAGTAAATTTTGCACAAGACCATCATTTACGCGTAAGAGGCCATAATCTGTGCTGGCATGAAAATACCCCAAAATGGCTCTTTTATGATAAGGACGGTAAAGTGGTATCAAAAGACACGTTGCTGCAACGCCTAAAAGATCATATTTATACTGTAGTTAAACGCTATAAGGGCAAAGTGTATGCTTGGGATGTTGTAAATGAAGCCGTATCTGATAAAAGTGACGAGTTTTTGCGTAATTCTTTATGGTATCAGATATGTGGAGAGGACTTTATTTTTAAGGCATTTCAATATGCGCACGAGGCAGACCCTGATGCAATTTTATTTTACAATGATTATGGCACAGAGCGTCCAGCAAAGCGTGAAAAAGTATATCAATTGCTAAAAAAACTTGTTGATGCTCATATACCTGTAGGCGCGGTTGGATTGCAAGCCCATTGGTCAATTAATGACCCAACCGAAAAAGAACTTATAGAAAGTATAGAACGTTTTTCTTCGCTTGGTATCAAGATTCAGATCACAGAATTGGATATGTCTGTCTATCCGTCAGAAAGGACGCCAGTTGACGACAATGGATATACCCCTGCGATCGCAGAAAAGCAAAGCCAGCAATATGAAATGGTCTTTAAAATATTCAGAAAATACAAAGATGTAATTACAGGCGTTACATTCTGGAACATTAGTGACCGAAGTTCATGGCTAAATAATTTCCCGATCAAGGGTCGAAAAAATTACCCTTTACTTTTTGACGATAATTTACACCCTAAACCTGCTTATTGGCGAGTTATAGCTATTAAATAATAGAAAAACTGTTATAATCCTGATTGGCTGACCGTTGCGTTTGCCGTGTTTGATTCTGAAACTAAAAAGTTTTTTAAGGCAACCAGCTTATCTGTGTTGATCAGATCAACGCCGCAGCTTAGTATCTCTCTCCAGACTGCCTTATTATCCGGCGATGCCCAAAGTCTAACCTGCTCTCCATTTTTGTGCGCGATAGTTACATAATCGCACAAACGTTTCTTTTCTCGATCAGATAAGAGACCATTTCCTTTCCACTTTAACAGTTTAGAATATTTACAGCTGGCCATTCTTGAAACATTGGCAATAGTATCACGCTCAACTTTACGCAGGTCTTCGTCAATAAAAACCAGGCGGCTTTTCTCGTTTCTAACCATATCATAAGGTTTATGGCCTGATAATACAATAGTAACAGCGCGTGTAACTACCTTACCGGTATCGTAACTTGATAATATAGGGCGATATTTTTCAAGTAACTCCTTCAAATGCTCGTAAGTTTTTTTTCCGTCTGTTTTAATATCAACCATTAAGGTGATGGTTTTGTCGTAGCCTTCGTAAACATTACCATTGTTTTTCAGGGTTTGTTCAAGCAGTGGCGCCAGGTACAAGTTCTCTAATGTACGTTTACCTTTAAAATAAGGATTAATATGCGCTACAACCAATTTGCTTCTATGTAAAAACACATCAGCTTCTATATGTGTATAGCCATTATGCTCTGCATCTAACAACGGGCGTTTATGCCTATAATCATTATGGGCAAAAGCATTGGCTAAAGTTATATTTTGTGATCTGACAGCAAATGGAGAAGCGAAAAGCAATAAGAAAAACATTGCTTTTTTTAGCGGAAAATTAGACAGGGGTATCAACATTCTAATTGTAACTTTGTTGTTATAATTATAAATGTATGACTATAGCATGACAATAAAAAGCTTTTTGAAAAATTTAATCTCTTTCTAATCTTAATTTAACTTGTCTATACCTATTGTGTCCTATATACTGTATATAAATTAATTACAAACTAAAAAAGCCTTCCAAAATGGAAAGCTTCTTTCATTTATTAAAAAAACTAATAGTTATTCTGTTTCCACTACCAACTTATCGCCGGTAACATGTTCTTTAATTTTAATCTCCAGCTCGTCCATTAGCTCGGGGTTATCCAATATTAATTGTTTAACGGCATCGCGGCCCTGGCCTAAGCGGGTTTCGCCATAGCTAAACCATGAACCTGCTTTTTTAATGATATTATGTTCAACACCCAGGTCAATGATCTCGCCTGCTTTTGAGATCCCTTCGCCAAACATAATGTCGAACTCGGCAATGCGGAACGGCGGGGCAACTTTATTTTTAACGATCTTAACCTTAACGCGATTACCAGATACTTCATCGCTGTCTTTAATTTGCGAGATCCGGCGTACATCCAGACGTACCGAAGCGTAGAACTTTAAAGCGTTACCACCGGTAGTAGTTTCGGGGTTACCAAACATCACGCCTATCTTATCGCGCAACTGGTTAATAAATATACAGCAGCACCCGGTCTTGCTGATAGTACCGGTTAGCTTACGCAAAGCCTGCGACATTAAACGGGCATGTAAACCCATTTTCGAGTCGCCCATTTCGCCTTCTATCTCTGCTTTGGGTACCAACGCGGCAACCGAGTCAATAACTAAAATATCAATAGCGCCTGATCGGATCAGGTTATCAGCAATTTCTAACGCCTGCTCGCCATTATCGGGTTGTGATATTAAAAGGTTCTCTACATCAACGCCTAATTTCTTAGCATAAAACCGATCAAAGGCATGCTCGGCATCAATAAACGCGGCAATACCGCCTTTTTTCTGTGCCTCGGCAATGGCATGGATAGCCAACGTGGTCTTACCTGATGATTCCGGCCCGTATATTTCAATAACACGGCCTTTTGGCAAACCGCCGATACCTAAAGCGATATCCAATCCTAATGACCCGGTCGATATAAATTCTGTTGGTTCAATAACAGAGTCGCCCAGTTTCATGATGGTACCTTTTCCGTATGATTTTTCCAACTTATCCAACGTAAGTTGTAATGCTTTTAATTTATCTGCGTTGCTCATCTCTTAATAATATCTTTAGCAAATGTAATAGTTATTTTTAACAATACTAATTTTTTTAGTAATTAATTGTCTGAACCATGATTTTTAGGATTAATGGATTTCATGATTGTTTACATGTTAATCTTCCAATCCTAAAAATCATGGTTCAGAATTGTTACGTAAACTTAATCATCCCGCAAACATCAATCAAATATTCTTATCCACACTACGCTTCTTCAATTCTTTGCCAATGGTGTTCAGTGCCTTTTTCTTTTTGGCTTCTTTGGCTTTCTTTAGTTTTTGTGCTTCGGCCTTTAACAGTGCGGTTTCGGTATTGGCGCGCTCGTAGTACCGGCAAAACCAGGTTAGGGGGCAGATCTCACATTTAGGGCTACGGGCCACACAAATGTACCGCCCATGCAAAATTAGCCAGTGGTGCGCTATGGCCAACGTATCATTAGGCAGGTGTTTTACCAATTGCTTCTCTACAGCTAATGGAGTTTTAGCATTGGTGGTCAGGCCTATCCTATCAGCTACTCTAAAAACGTGGGTATCTACGGCTATGGCCGCAACATCGTACACCACAGAGGCAATAACATTGGCCGTTTTGCGGCCCACTCCGGGCAGCTTTTGTAACTGGTCGATATCCGACGGCACTACGTTATTAAACTCGCCTGCCAGCATCTTAGCCATTCCTACTAAGTGTTTGGCCTTATTATTAGGATAGCTTACACTACGGGTATAAGTAAACACCTCGTCGGCATCAGATGCTGCCAGGCTCTCTGCATCAGGGAAGCGGGCAAACAGCGCCGGCGTTACCTGGTTAATGCGCTTGTCTGTACACTGCGCCGACAGGATAACTGCCACCAGCAATTCGTACGGGTTAGTATAATGCAGCTCGGTCTCGGCTTCGGGCTGGTTTTTGGAAAAATAATCGACAAAATGGCGGTAACGTTCTGATCTGAGCATGTGGTGTAAAAGTAGCCGATATGTTTAACGGTGACCAAAAATAAAAAAAGTCCGAATAAGAAATTTACTTTCTATTTCGGACTTCCAGTTTTTTGTGTCTAATAAACCCTATCGCAAGCTTTTTGAATAATCAAGAATGTTGTGGATAGTTTGAAGTTTTGGTTTCTTTTGCAGCTGTTCAAGGCCTGAACGTAACGAATGATAAAACATCAGTTCGTCTCCGTCAAGGTTGTCTTTTACATTGTCTTTCATCACTTCTTGTTGGTTAGTGAGCACATTTAAAGTAAAGGTTTCACCCATAAGCTTAAATTGTTTGTTGATCAGTTATACGATGTTATAACGCATCCTTGTTTCAATTTATTTTACAAAATGAAAATTAAATGAAATTTTTCTTTTGGGTTGATAGTATTGCAGCGTTAGTTAACCGCGTACGCATAAATTGAGTGAATAGTTAATGAATTAAGTTATGGCGATGACCTGTATTTAAATGGCTACCTCGCGGTTGGGCCTGAATTTTAATAGCTCCGGATCGATCTTTTTATCCATTGTAGGAAAAAACGAATAGGTTTCTTTAACTGTAAAAGCACCTTGTGCAGATTTGCCTCTAAGCGAATCCATCTTGTGGATCATAACCAGGTTTTTCATAGCTGTTTCATGTGCTTTAGCCATCTCGCCACCTTTGGCTTTCATCATCGAATCTATTTTATGGCTGGCAACTTCGTTTTTAGCAGGGTCTATTATATGCTCTTTTTCAATCTTCCTGATCAAAAAGTCTTTTTTGCCTATCCAGACAGTTATTGGGCCACGTAAGTTTGTGCCGGTTATTTTATAACAATCTTTACCATTTACCTGCTCTATTGCGGCTACCACCCGCTTACTCATATTACGGTATAAATTACCGTTTTTAAAATCGGCAGTTAATAATAACCCGGGCACAACCGTTGAAGTACCACCCGATACGCCTAAAGCTGCGCCTAAGGCAAGCTGGATATTGGCTGGCGCATCCGTACGGTTTAAAACGCCCCACCAGGTTTTTACTGTATTGTTTGTTCTATTAATAGTATAAAGCGAGTTCGAATTTCCAGAGACGTAGTATTCAAAATTCAAATCACCATTATTTGCGTAGGCGGTTTTAAAAATTATGGCTGTTTTATGCGGATTAGCTGTAAGAAAAGTTTGTATTAACTTGCCGGAATCGGTATAGGTTTTAAGATGCCCATATGCTTTTATTGACAGGCTAATTATAGAATCGGCACTAAGCTGCGCAGGCTTATTTTTAGCCACACAGGGCGAAATAAATAATAGCGACAAGAGTACAACAGTTAATGATTTCATGATAATGTATTTTTAGGTTCGGTTAATTGGCAGTTAAAGATACCATTAATTCCTATCGTTACTACCGCTCCATAAAAACAAAAAACCGCCTCCCCAATATATCAGGGTGGCGGTTCGCTTAAAATCACATAAACTACTCTTAGTTCTTTAAACTCAGCTCTTTAGTTTGCATCATTTTGCGCAGGTTGTTCAACGCGTAACGCATACGGCCAAGGGCGGTGTTTATGCTCACATCTGTAATGTCGGCAATTTCTTTAAAGCTCATGTCGCCAAAATGGCGCATAATCAATACTTCTTTTTGTTCTGATGGTAAAAGTTGGATCAGCGTTTTAAGATCCTTGTGCGTTTGTTCGCGCACCATGCGGTCCTCGGTACTTTCATCATAGTTACCCAATACTTCAAAAATATCGAAGTCGTCACCGTTACTTACCATAGGCGCACGCTTTTCGCGGCGGAAATGGTCGATCACCAAATTATGGGCGATACGGGTTACCCAGGGTAAAAACTTGCCTTCCTCATTATACTTGCCTGCTCTTAACGTATTAATAACCTTAATAAAAGCATCCTGAAAGATATCTTCGGCAAGGTATTCGTCCTTGACCAACAGATAAATAGAAGTGTATATTTTGGTTTGATATCGACGAATTAATTCCACCAACCCCTTTTCGTCGCCGGTTATGTACAGATGGATTAGATCCTGATCACTTTGCAATTGAAAATCCATATAAAGCGTTTACTTTAACTTAGTTTAGAATAAAATGTTAAGTATAGCTTCTAATCGATATAGATTCTCCTTTAGGGTTAATTATTTGTTACTCCAAATAAAACAAATTCTTACGTAAAAAGCAAATAATTTTTTTGTGTCATAATAATTATTGGTTTACAATGTTATTTGGATACTGCTAATTATTTTAGGATTTTTGCATTTTGAAAAACACGGTTTCGATTATTGGCTATATACGGTTAGACTAACTCTTTTAAAAAAGGTTTAATCACTAATAGTCAGTAATATTACAAAGGCCGTATCTATAGTCCGTTGGACCAATACAAACAACTACATGATCAAAGAAGCAGATAAAGATCCTAAAAAGCATATCATTATAAAAGGTAGCCGGGTGCATAACCTTAAAAACCTGGATGTGGCCATACCCAAAAACAAGCTGGTGGTAGTAACGGGTATGTCGGGGTCGGGCAAATCGTCATTGGCTTTTGATACTTTATATGCCGAGGGTCAGCGCCGTTATGTAGAAAGTCTTTCATCATATGCCCGCCAGTTTTTGGGCCGCATGAACAAGCCCGATGTTGATTATATTAAAGGCATTGCCCCTGCTATCGCTATCGAGCAAAAGGTAATTACATCTAACCCGCGGTCGACAGTGGGCACCTCTACCGAGATCTATGATTATTTGAAGCTGTTGTTTTCACGGATCGGTAAAACTATTTCGCCGGTATCTGGTGGTGTGGTAAAAAAAGATTCGGTTACAGATGTCATTAACTTTATAATGACCCTGCCTGATGATACGCAGGCTACCATACTTTGTCCTTTATATCCGCATAACAACCGCAGTTTAAAAGAAGAGCTGGCGGTGTTGATGCAAAAAGGTTTTGTACGGGTGGAGTACCAGGGCAAGATCTCACGAATTGAATCATTATTAGAAGAAGAAGGTTTAGACAATACGGTTTGGGATAATACCGAAGAAAGCACCGTTGTTGACCGTGATCGCTATAAGGATCATGCCGTGCACATTGTTATTGACCGGGTAACTAAGGACCAATCAGACGAAACCCTAAGCCGCCTTGGCGACTCTATACAAACAGCTTTCTTTGAAGGTAAAGGCGATTGTTATGTCAGATACCAGGAACCTGATGCTTCCGACGAAAAAGAGCGTTTTTTCTGCGACCGTTTTGAGCTGGATGGCATTAAGTTTGAAGAACCCTCGCCAAACTTTTTCAGCTTTAACAATCCTTACGGGGCCTGTAAACGCTGCGAGGGTTACGGCAAAGTAATTGGCATTGATGAGGATCTGGTTATCCCAGATAAAAGCAAAACCGTATATGAAGGCGCCATTGCCCCATGGCGTGGCGAGAAAATGCGCGAATGGAATGACGAGCTGGTAAAACATTCGTTAAAATTTGATTTTCCTATCCACCGTCAATACAACCAGCTTACAGCTAAAGAGCAAAAACTGTTGTGGACGGGTAATAAATATTTCCGCGGACTGGATGAGTTTTTTAAGGAGATGGAGGCGCAAACTTACAAGATCCAGTACCGGGTTATGCTATCGCGCTACCGTGGTAAAACCACCTGCCCCGAGTGTAAAGGAAGCCGCCTGCGTCATGATGCTACCTACGTAAAGATAAACGACCACTCGATAACCGATGTGGTTTTAATGGCTTTAGATAAAGCGCTGCAGTTTTTTAAAGGGCTTACCCTGAATGAAACCGATGCGGTAGTAGGTAAACGTTTATTAACAGAGATCACCAATCGTTTAAGTTTTTTAAATGATGTGGGCTTAAGCTATTTAACGCTGAACAGGTTATCAAACACCTTATCAGGCGGTGAATCGCAACGGATCAACCTGGCTACTTCATTAGGCAGTAGTTTGGTTGGATCGATATATGTATTAGACGAGCCAAGCATTGGCTTACACCCGCGCGATACCCAACGTTTAATTACTGTGTTAAAATCATTGCGTGATGTGGGCAATACCGTATTGGTGGTTGAGCACGAAGAAGATATTATGAAAGCTGCTGACCATATCATTGATATTGGTCCGGCTGCAGGCACGCATGGCGGCGAGCTGATATTCAGCGGCAATTATGAAGAAATTATAAAAGACGAGCAGAGCCTTACCGGCAAATATTTAAGTGGCCGCGAGTCGATAGCCATACCCGCCACCCGCCGCAAGTGGAATGATTTTGTAGAGATAAAAGGCGCACGCGAAAACAACCTGCAGCATGTTACGGCGAAGTTTCCCTTAGGTGTATTTACCGCGGTTACCGGTGTATCAGGCTCGGGTAAGACCAGTCTGGTGAAACGGATCCTGGCCCCTGCCCTGCAAAAAGCATTAGGCAACTATAACGGCGAACAAACCGGCAGCTACGATGCCATTGAAGGCGACTATAATAAAATTGAACAGGTTGAACTGGTGGACCAAAACCCCATAGGCCGTTCTTCACGCTCTAACCCGGTTACCTATGTAAAGGCCTGGGACGAGATCAGGAACTTATATGCCGCACGCCCGGATGCCAAAGCAGCTGGCTTAAAACCATCGGCATTTTCT
>JAZKCG010000059.1:22208-39166 GCA_040388175.1 Bacteroidota bacterium
GTTGCGATGTTTGCCAGGGCGAAGGCGAGGTGAAGATAGAGATGCAGTTTATGGCTGATATCTTTTTAACCTGCGAGACCTGCGGTGGCAAACGCTTTAAACAACATATCCTTGACGTTACCTACAACGACAAGAACGTTGCCGATGTACTAAGCATGACCATTGAGGACGCGCTGGAATTTTTCGCGTCTGAGCCAAAGATCATCGCCAAAATAAAACCATTGTTCGAGGTGGGTTTAGGCTATGTACAATTGGGCCAATCGTCAAACACACTATCGGGTGGTGAAGCGCAACGGATCAAACTGGCATCGTTCCTGGTAAAAGGTAACAATCCGCATAAAACCTTGTTTATTTTTGACGAACCCACTACAGGCCTGCATTTTGCCGATATTAAAAAACTGCTCAAATCCTTCGACGCTTTACTGGACCATGGGAATACCATCATCGTTATTGAACACAACATGGACGTTATTAAATGTGCCGACTGGGTAATTGACATTGGCCCCGAAGGTGGCGACCGTGGCGGTAAAGTGGTATTTGAAGGCCTGCCTGAGGATCTGATTAAAGTTAAGGATAGCTATACGGGTAAGTATTTGAAGGAAAGGTTTTAAGGATATTAACGTTATAAACGTTCATCCATAGTAATCCCTCGTTGCAGACGAAAGCAAGTTTATTTTCTTACTCTAGTTTACTGTACTTGCGCTCGTATACAGCGAGTGTAAGTATGCGATTACTTATATAGGAACCCACCTATTTCCCTATCATTTCCCTATAAAAAGCATTCCATCCGTTTTTAGCTTCACACTTACTAAGGCATTTCAGAAAAATGATGTTGGGCTTAATTATCATAAGCTGATAATGCAACTATTTGAATAGGCCTATTGTCTTATCATTAAACTGCTATAAAAAAGGTGCTAACTATTCGCAAACTAAAAAAATAGTTATACATTGCAGTACCAATCTACCTTATGAGAAACCGAATCGCAATAATTCTATTTTGTTGCCTATGTAGTTTTACGGCTGCCGCGCAAATAAATTATAGTATTAAGGGTGTAGTGTCAGACACTACTACCAAGATCAAATTAGATGGCGCCACAATAGTTGTGATGAGCGCCAAAGATTCTATCCTCCAGAAATTTGTTTATACCGGCAAAGGTGCATTTAACATCAACAACCTTAAGCCGGGTAATTTGTTGCTGCAGATCACTTATCCCGACTATGCTGATTACACGGCAAATTTTACCCTTGATGCCGCGCATCCCCTAAAAGATTTTGGCGACCTGAACCTGGTGCTTAAATCAAGGTTACTTAATGAGGTTATCATTAAAGCCAAAGTTGTCGCCATAAAATTAAAGGGCGATACCACCGAGTTTAACGCGGCCGCCTACGCCACGCAAAAAAACGCTAAGGTTGAGGACCTTTTAAAATTGCTGCCCGGTATGCGCATTAACCAAAGCGGTGTGATAATATTTCAGGGTGAACAGGTACAAAAAATGCTGGTTGATGGCGAGGAGTTTTTTGGCGATGACCCGGCGCTGATAACCAAAAACGTGCGGGCCGATATGGTATCGAAGATCCAGGTATACGATGACAAAACAGATCTGGCGAAGAAAAGTGGCATGGACGATGGCCAAAAGGTAAAAACCATAAACGTGGTGCTTCGCGAAGATAAAAAGCGTGGTGTTTTTGGCAAAGCCGATGCCGGTATAGGTAACGATAAGCGCTACGCCGGACAGATCATGGCCAACAAGTTCTCGCCTAAAGAGAAGATAGCTATTTACGGCAACACTGCTAATACCGGCAGCGTAGGCCTGGGTGGCGGCGACAATAACAAATATGGTGGTGGCTTTAGCAACTATTCTTTTAACGGCGTTGGTATCCCCGTTGCACGTGACGGAGGTGTGCATTATGATGCTAAATGGAATAAAGACAAGCAATCCATAAATACAACTTACAAACTGGGCGCTTTGGACGTCGACCAGCAAGGCAGTTCACAGTCGAAAATCACTTTACCTACTGGTTACAACAACACCAACAGCAGCAGCTCTTCGCATTCACACAGTTTCAGGCAAAATCTATATGCTGATTTTAATACACAGCTGGATTCAATGTCGACACTGGAAATCTCGACTTCTGACGCCACTTCAAATGCTTCATCAGTTTCAGATAATAATACTACAACTCTTCACGGTAACGGTGTAATGCTTAACAATAACGTAACGCATAATAGCAGCAATTACAATAGCAGAAGCGGCTATTTTATGGCCGATTATCACCGGCGCTTTAAAAAGCCCGGCCGCACATTTTCTATGTATGCAGAAGCTTCACTTAACCATTCGGTAACTGATAATTATTTCAAATCCGACTTAAAATATTACGATGCAACCGGCAAATTAGACAGCGTCACCAGCGTAAAAACAGATCAATACAAGCCATCATATAGTGACACAAGGAATCTGTATGGTAATTTTTTATACACCGAGCCGCTCGCAAAACAATTGGCGTTAAGTTTTGGTATGAATTTCTCAAACAACCGGGGGAGAGATAACCAACAATCATTCAACAAATCGGCTTCAGGTGCTTATGACATACCTGATTTACTGTATAATAACGACTATACAACCACAAACGCCATATATAATTATTATGCAGCCTTAAGATATAGTTCAGAGAAAATCATAGTTGGCATCAGCAACCATCTTGGTGGCTCAAAGCAAACACAAACCGATAATATTTTAGATACCGTGCTTACGCGCAAGTACAGTATTCTTAATCCCCGGGCAGATTTCTTTTACCGTTTCTCGAAAGCGGCTACCATTAACTTTTGGTACAATGGCCAAACCCAGGCACCTTCGTTTTCACAGATCCAACCCTTGCGCCAAAATACCGATCTGTTGAATATCACCATAGGCAACCCGCTGCTTAAGCCCTCGTTTTCAAACGCGTTTGGCTTTTATTACCGGGTATACCAAGCCGTTAACGACCAGGGGATAAACTTCAGGATTAATTATAACTTTACCAGCAATGCTATTATAACCAACCGCAGGACGGATTCGGCCGGGGTAAATACCTATCAGTACTCAAACCTTGTTGGCCAACACCCTAATAATTGGAATATGTATTTAGAGTTATACGGCCACCCTAAAGGTTCATCGCTTTTATTACTTCCTAATATTAGTATTTCCGGAAACAACAGCAGCTATAACTTTATCAATAACCAGCTAAGTGCCAATCACAGTATGAACTATCAGGTTGATCTACCTATAAGACTGGGTGCCAAAGACTACTCATACAGTTTAGGCCTCAATGCATCCCTGGCAAAAAACCAGGCCAATTTGTTGCAAGCTGCTAATGATACCAAAGGCTATGAGATACGTTTCAGCCAGTACAACAAGCTACCTTTTAACTTCTTTATCGGTACGGACGGCCAGTATGATTACACCGCGCCAAACAATATCTTCCCAACAGCATTCAGCAGATTTTTATTAAAGGCATACTTCGGCAAAAAATTCCTGAAAGAAGAAAACCTTAAAATAACCCTTACCGGCAGTGACCTGCTTAACCAAAATACAGGCTACAGCCGCACAGGTACTTCTGATAATTTTACCGAGTCACGTAATTTGGTCATCAAGCGCTTTTTCCTGCTAAGTGTTACGTGGGATTTCAGCAAATTTGGCACCCTGGCTCAACCTCAAAAACCATGACCGCTATGAAAAATCTTGTTAGAACGATACTCTTGTTTATTGCGCTTCATAGCGGGTTGGCATTTGCCCAGAGCAAGCAATTTATAACCGGCGGCACTATTGAGTTTGAGAAAACGCAAAACATGTTTGCCATTATGAAAAACAAAGTCACAAAAGATAATGCCAGCAATAAAGATTACTACGAGCAATATCTGAAAAACGAGCCGCAATTTTTAACTTATAAAAGCACACTCATCTTTAATGCCAACAGCTCATTATTTACGCCCATTCCGGGTAAATCTATACAATGGTATTATGACGCGCCCATTGCCAACCAACTGAACACCGTATATTCTGATTTTACGCATGGTACTACCACCACTCAAAAAGAGTTTTATGAGCATACCTATCTCATTAAAGATACCCTACGCAAAATAAAATGGAAGATAACTGACGAAACCCAAACGGTTGCAGGCTACACCTGCCGACGAGCTAACGGGCTGGTTTTAGACTCGGTTTATGTGGTTGCCTTTTATGCTGATGACATCCATGCATCCGGCGGACCGGAATCATTCACGGGTCTGCCCGGTATGATCCTGAAGCTTTCATTGCCTTATGAACATGTGATCTGGGTAGCAACTAAAGTAAACCCTGCTGCTGTTGATGATAAGAAACTGGTCGCGCCCAAAAAAGGTATTGTGGTCGACTATAAACAGATGTTGAAGGTTTTAACAGATGCACAAGGTCGTTGGGGTGAAGTTGGGCGATACTTTATCAGGGGGTTCTCTTTATAACATCATTTTGTCATATCACCTGGCCTTAATATTCAATTATAGCTTTATTAAGTATTTTAGCGTTGATTATGAAATGTACAGGACGGCTAAGTATTTTGTTTTTGCTCTGCGCGATATTGGCATCCTGCAATTCAACAGAAAACGGGAATCAGCAAACCATATTCAACATCAACCTCGACGAGGGCCTTACCTCGCTCGATCCCGCTTTTTGCCGGAACCACAATACCATCTGGATGGATAACCAGATCTATAACGGATTGGTACAGATTGATGATAGCCTGAAAACATCGCCTTGCATTGCCAAAAGCTGGGAAGTATCTACCGACGGTAAAACTTACACCTTCCACCTGCGCAATGATGTTAACTTTCAGAGTGATCCGCATTTTAAAAACGGCATAGGTCGCAAGGTTATAGCTGCCGATTTTGTGTACAGTTTCAGTAGGCTGATAGACCCTAAAGTAGCGTCATCTGGTTCATGGATCTTTAGCGACAAGGTAGCTGGTAAAGAGGCTTTTGAGGCTTTGGATGACACCACCTTTCGCATTACTTTAAAACAACCTTTTGCTCCTTTTATCAGCATGTTAACCGCGCAGTATTGTTCGGTAGTGCCGCATGAGGTCGTCGATTTTTATGGTAAGGATTTTCGTAGCCACCCTGTTGGTACAGGTCCGTTTAAATTTAGGTACTGGAAAGAAGGCGAAGTACTGGTATTGCTCAAAAACGAGAAGTACTGGGAAAAGGACAACAAAGGTTCACAACTACCCTATTTAGATGCCATCCGCGCTACATTTATTGATGATAAGCAAACATCGTTCATGGAGTTCATCAAAAAGAAACTCGACTTCTTTAATGATATAGATGGCAGTTACCGCGATGACATCCTGACCAAATCAGGTCAACTCACCAAAAAATACAAGGACCAGTTTATAATTAGTACCGGCCCTTATTTAAATACAATGTACCTGGGTATACTGGTCGATACTACCTTGCCTATTGTAAAGCATTCGCCGTTACGGTTATTAAAGATAAGACAGGCTATTAATTATGCCATAGATAAGCACAAGCTGGTCAAATATCTGCGCAACAGTTTGGGTACGCCCGGCGATGAAGGCTTTATACCTAAAGGTATGCCCGGCTTTAGTGATACCGGTGCTAAAAGTTATACTTATAATCCTGCCCTATCGCGACAGCTATTGGCTGAGGCGGGATATAGTAATGGCAATATGCCAACCATTATACTCACTACCACCGTTGCCTATCATAACCTGATAGAATACGTACAAAGCGAATTGGAACGCGCCGGTATTAAAACCAAAATAGAAGTAACCCAAGGTGCCAGTTTGCGCGAAATGGTGGCCAAAAATGGCATCAACTTCTTTTACGGCACATGGATAGCTGATTATCCTGATGGTGAAAATTATCTCTCCCTTTTCTACTCCAAAAACAAAATCCCCTTTGGCCCAAATTATACCGGTTTTAATAACCCTGCGTTTGATAAACTGTTCGAGCAAGCTTACAATGTAAAAAGCGACGAGGAGCGCTACGCCTTGTACCGCCAAATGGACAATATCGTTATGGCCAACGCACCTGTTGTAGTGTTGTATTACGATAAGCGGGTAAACCTGTATCAAAACAACATTACCGGATATAGTTTAAACGCGCAAAATCTATTGACCTTAAAACGCGTAAAAAAACTGTAGAGACACAATACTTTGTGTCTCCGTCAAAATGCATCAAAAAGACGCAAAGTATTGCGTCTCTACAATTTATCTTACCATTCTCAAATCTTATAAATCTTAGTTAATTATTCGGCATAATCCTTAATATTGCCGTGATGGGATTTTTAGATATTGCCGCTTTAGGTAAAGTACATTTTCATGAATATGGCGAGGGCAAAAAACCTATGCTGGCTTTTCATGGTTATGGCATGACGGGCAGGCAGTTTCATGTACTAAAACAATCTGTTTTACAAGAGTACCACGTTTATGGCATAGACCATTTTTTTCATGGCGAAAGCAGGTTAGATGACTGGACCGAAGCGCAAATTCTTTCCGGTATGCCAAAAGCTATGGTAAGGCAATATATGGAAGCCTGGTTTAGCCAATATGGGCGGCAGCGTTTTTCGGTAATGGGGTATTCTATTGGTGCCAACCTGGCGTTGATATTGGTTGAAGAATATGCCGACCTGATAGACAATATTGTATTGATGGCACCTGATGGTTTGGCTGTATATAAAGGCTTTGACATTTTAACAAACCGTAGCTGGGGCAAGTTTTTATTTAAAAAAGTTACCAAAAGCAAATGGCTGGCACCCGCACTACTCAAAAACCTGCGTAAAATACGTTTTATTGACGACAGCCTGTACCAGATAGCCTACAGCGAAATGGATACCGAACAAAAACGGTTTGATGTTTATTATACCTTAAATTTAATAAAGCTATTAAAGCCCGATGTTGTTAAAATAGCCCATTTAATTAATCAGCATAAAATTAAATGCAGTTTGATCTTTGGCAAACATGATCAATTGTTCCCAAAAGCAGCGGCTATGCCTTTTATTAATTTACTGGCTGATGCAGATGTGCATGAGGCACCTTTGGGCCATTGGTTGGTAACACCCGCGTTAGACGATTATTTAGTAAATTTAGCGCCATGATACCCGCACGCCGAGTAAAATTATTTAGCAACTGGTTTGCCATATACATGCGTTTCAGGATGCGTAGCTACTTTAACCGCCTGGTAGTAATGCCCTTTAAACCCAAAGAGGGCCATTCGGTACTGTTATTATGCAATCACTTTAGCTGGTGGGATGGCTTGTGGGGCAATTACCTGGCTTACTGGCACCTTGACCGCAAACTGTATATCATGATGCAGGAAGACCATTTGCGCAAGCGAATGTTGCTTAACCTGTTCGGTGGTTTTTCTATTGACCGTAACTCGCGCGAGATGATTAAATCATTGCAATATGCAGCCAACCTGCTTAATGATAAAGAGAACCTGGTAGTAGTATTTCCTCAAGGGCAATTAATCTCAAATCACACAACAGAAATAGCAGTCGAAAAAGGCATAGAACGCCTAATAAAAAACATAAAAGGTCCATGCCAGATAGTTTATTCGTGCGCGCTGATAGATTATTTTGAAAGCCTTAAGCCATCTGTGTTTTTCCACCTGTATGATTGCGGCATAGCCGGCGAGGTACCCTTTGAAGAATTGACCACCAGGATTAACAACTTCCATCAGCAGGCATTAAAAGCCCAGGTAGCTGTAGAACATTAATTAGCCTGGCGTATGATCTATCCTAAAAAAAATAATCTATTCAAATGGTGTGTTCATGTATATGTGCGATGGTTGGCCAACAGGAATTTTCATGCTATTAACTTTAATACTATCGAGGTCGACAAAAACAGGTCGGTATTATTAATAGCCAATCATTTTAGTGGATGGGATACGATTGTCCTGCTTTGGATAAACCGAAAGTTGTTTAAAAAGAAGTTTCATGTAATGCTGCTGGAATCAACCGCTATAAAAGAACCCTTTTTAAAATATGCAGGGGCTTTCTCTATCAACAAAACATCAAGAGACATGATCTATTCGCTTGATTTTGCGGCAGAGTTGTTAGATGATCCCGAAAACCTGGTGCTTATTTTCCCGCAAGGAAAACTTTACTCCAACATGGTTAGCGATATCGTGTTTGAAAAAGGCATTATACACGTAATAAAAAAAGCAACAGGTAGTTTTCAGTTGATATTTGCCGCTACCTTTATAGAGTGTTTTGAAAATTTAAAAGCGACAGCCAATACGCACCTAAAAAACGATATTAATGTTAACTTTAATAACATAGGCCAATTGCAGCAAGCGTATCAACAACATTATGATAATGGCAGGCAGCAACAAATTCAAATTGTAAAATAGTGATAATTGCCATTAGCGTCACCTTCTTTTTTATTATCCTGCGGTTTGCGGTAACGCTGTTTAATTTCATATCAGACCCCAAACTGCGCAGGGTAAATAAACCTTATACAGACCTGGTATCCATCCTGGTACCGGTGCGTAATGAAGAAGAAAATATTTTATCGCTGCTGCAATCCATCTACCGGCAAGATTATCATGATTATGAAGTGTTGATCTTAGATGATAACTCGACCGATAAAACCTATAAAATTTGTGCTGATTTTACCGCCAAACATTCACAGTTCAAGGTGATAAAAGGCAAAGAACTACCGCATGGCTGGCTGGGTAAGAATTACGCCTGCCATCAATTGGCACAACAGGCGCGTGGCAACTTCTTTTTATTTATTGATGCCGATGAAGAGGTCAATCCCGGTCTAATCAATAGTGCCGTACACAGGATGTATATGAATAAACTGGGGTTGCTAACCCTGTTCGCTAACCAGCAAATGGTTACTATGGGCGAAAAACTGGTGGTGCCGCTGATGCATTATATATTATTGAATTTACTACCTCTCCGTTTAGTTTACCTGGTTAAAAACTATACAGTTGCAGCGGCCAGCGGTCAGTTTATGTTATTTGATGCCGAACTGTACCGGCAGTACCAATGGCATGAACAAGTTAAAAACAAAGTGGTTGAAGATGTAGAGATAATGCGCCTGGTAAAAGCCAATAACTGTAACGGCGAAGCTTTGCTGGCTAACGGCTTGATTAGTTGCCGCATGTATAAAAACTATCCCGAGGCGGTAAACGGGTTCAGCAAAAACTTTTTGGCGGCGTTTAATTATAATATCCTGTGGTTTTTGATCTATATTATATTAATTATAGGCGGCCCCATGATTGTGATCATGACCCTTAACTGGTCGCTGATCTTTTTTATGATAGGGCTGATCTTACTTACCCGGGTCATGATCTCACTTGCAGCGGGCCAAAATGCCTGGCATAATATCATATTACATCCGGCACAAATGTTTAGCCTAACACTTGTGGCTTTTTTAGCGATACAAAGACACCTCACAAAAACCATGGTATGGAAGGGTCGGAAGATATAAAAGGTAAACGCACTGCACTTGCCATTAAGTTGGTTGTGGCCTTTCATTTGATAGGGTTAGCAGGTCTTTTAATAACACCTACACGCCCGCTGTTCCTGCAACTGGTACCATATCATTTATTGTTGATGACTTTGGTGCTGTTCTTTACCCATCAACCATTTAATAAAAAATTTACCTCCTTCTTCCTGTTGATATTTATTGTAGGCTTTACTGTCGAGTGGATAGGCGTACATACCGGCAAATTATTTGGCAGTTACAACTATGGGCCAACATTGGGCTTACAGTTGGGTGGCATCCCTGTAATTATGGGCGCAAATTGGTTTCTGCTGATCTATGCTGCCGGGGTTTCCTTACAATACCTGTCTATCAAAGCTATATGGTTACGTATATTAATAGGTGCTATCATATTAGTTTTGTTAGACCTGTTAATAGAACCGGTAGCTATCCGCCTAAATTATTGGCATTGGGTTGGTAACACCATCCCTTTTACTAATTATAGCTGCTGGTTTATAATAAGCGTGGTGTTGCTATTAGTGTTTGAGCTGCTCCGATTTAAAAAGCAAAGTATAGTGGCTGTCATATTATTAGTAAGCCAATTTATATTTTTTGCGGCACTGCAATAAAATCAACCTAATGCCGTAAATTTGTGACGTAATGGGTATCTATCAATTAAAAGTTACTATAGATAAAGACTCCGGCTTTTGTTTCGGGGTTATTTACGCTATTGATATGGCCGAAGATATTTTAGCCGAAGATGGTTACTTATACTGCCTGGGCGACATTGTACATAATGATGAAGAAGTTGAGCGCCTAAAGGCCCGCGGCCTGCGCATTATTGACCATGACGAATTCAGGACCTTACATAACGAAAAAGTACTGATCCGTGCACACGGTGAAGCTCCTGATACTTACCGTACGGCCTTAGCTAACAATATCACCCTCATAGACGCTTCATGCCCCGTAGTGTTAAAACTGCAAAACAGAATAAAAACATCGTTCGATGCTAAAGAGAAGATCTTAATATTTGGCAAACACGGCCATGCCGAGGTTGTAGGTTTGGAAGGGCAAACTAATAACGAGGCCCTGGTTTTCCAGGATATAGCTGAGTTGGATAATGTTGAGCTGCCTAAAAAGATCACGCTTTACAGCCAGACCACCAAAAGCATGGAAAAATTTTACCAGGTAAAGGCCGAATTGATTGCCCGTGGTTATGAGCTGAACGCTAATGACACCATCTGCCGCCAGGTATCAAACCGCGATAAAGATTTGCCTGTATTTGCCAAAAGTTTTGACAAGATCGTATTCGTTTCAGGCGTAAAATCATCAAATGGCAAAGTATTATTTGAAGTTTGCCGCAAACACAACCCTGATACCTATTTTGTTTCTTCGACCTCCGAATTAAAAGAATCCATGTTTTCGCCCGGCGATACCATAGGAATTGCCGGAGCCACCTCAACCCCAATGTGGCTAATGGAAGAAGTGAAAGCCGAATTGGAAAAATTCTAATCGTCATTTTTTACCTATTATAGTCTGTATACCCAATTTTATTAATGAATAATAATGCACTGGCCACCAAACCACACTATCCCATATTAGACGGTCTTCGCGGTGTTGCAGCCATCATTGTTGTAACCTTTCACCTTTGCGAGCCATTAGCTACCGGCAATTTAGATAAACTGGTCAATCACGGTTACCTGGCTGTCGACTTTTTCTTTTTATTATCAGGATTCGTGATCGGTTATGCTTATGACGACCGCTGGAATAAAATGACCGTCGGTAGTTTTTTTAAACGCCGTATAGAGCGTTTGCAACCCATGGTAGTTTTGGGGATGACCATGGGCGCTATCGGGTTCTATTTTACAGATTCCACGCTATGGCCGCTTATACATACCATACCTGTTTGGAAGATGTTACTGGTGATGCTGATCGGTTATACCATTCTGCCTATACCATTATCGTTGGATATACGTGGCTGGGAAGAAATGCACCCGCTTAATAGCGTTGGATGGTCATTATTTTTTGAATACATTGCCAATATTCTTTATGCTGTCTGGATCAGGAAATTCTCTAAAACGGCATTAAGTATCCTGGTAATCATCGCGGCTATCGCGTTGGCACAACTGGCCATCAGCAGTGGCGATGTAAGTGGCGGCTGGACGCTGAATGTACCACAGGTACGCATTGGCTTCACCCGCGTTATATATCCTTTCTTTGCCGGTCTGTTACTGTCGCGTATAGCCAAACCCACCCAAATTAAAAATGCTTTTTTATGGTGCAGTATTTTAGTAGCAGTTGTACTTTATATGCCGCGTATTGGAGGCGCTGAACATTTATGGATGAACGGAATTTATGAGTCTGTTTGTATCATCATTGTTTTCCCGTTGATAGTATACCTTGGTGCCAGCGGCGTGATACAAACGCAAAGAGAGAGCAGGATCTGTAAATTTTTAGGCGAGATCTCTTACCCGCTTTACCTGGTGCATTACCCGTTGGTTTATTTTTACGTAGCCTGGATCAGCAATCATAAAGGCACAACCCTAACGCAAGCGTGGCCTTATGCCTTACTTATTTTAATTGGAGCTATAATTTTAGCCTATGCCGCGTTAAAGTGGTATGATGAGCCGGTTAGGAAATGGTTGCGGAAGAAGATGGGGTAGGAGCTGTGTCGTTCGTTTGTTGGTGATAACATCATAGGTGTTCGGAAGATTTTTTTTGCCGATTAAATTCCCATCTTGAGAGGGGGCGCGTTAGGTAGTGCGAGTGCAGGGGTGTGTTTATGAAGCGAAAAGACACACCCCTTCGCCCCTCTCAAGAGGGGAATCGCACAATCCCACCGCTTTTTTTAATCTTCCGAACACTTTGTTATCACCAATGAAGGCAGCAAGAATATCGTAATTCTAATGTATTCTACTTTGGATTAATCGCAATACCCTTTTCCTCACGAATAAGCTGAAAAAGGTGATCAGGGCGGACTATGATAAAATCTTCATTCAATGAATTAGCCACATTTTTAAAACTTGTGGGCGTTACACCTTTCCAGGGCTGTGCCTGTATGATCAGGAAACGTGGCGAGGTTTTATCCCAACCAGCGGAAGCCCTGCCGATATGATCTTTTATTGCCTGTTCATTGGTACAGTAGTTACAGGTAAGCGCCATTCCGGGTAAGCTGTCGTCATAGATAGTGAGCCCGCCCCCGGTATTTTGAGCAGTCACACCCAATAATGATTTTGCCTGTGTAGCATAGATTTTGCCGACATTAGGGTTAATGCCACCGGTAATAGTATTCCAGATGGTGATCACCCTTAAACCGGCACGATCAGTATAGTCTTGCGTTTTAGAAACAAACTGCTTTAGTAAATTTTCATCTGTCCACGTATTTGGATACGTATAACCATAGCCTGAAGGACCGGAGATCAGGTTATCATTATTGGTAGAAGTTTTCCAGTAGTAGTTAAGCGCGCCGGGCATTGCATCAACCATAGCAGGTGATACGGTCCATCCAATTGGTACCGCGCCACGGTCCGGGTTATCCCAAAGTTTACGCATCGCATGTTCCATAAATTGCAAATTATCTCCGTCGCTCAATATAAATGCTACATAGATCTTATTTTGGAGGGCCGGTTTTGGTGGTATAGGTTTTATATTGATGATTCTTGAGGTACCACTAAATACCGACAGGTTAAAACACCAATCGCTCGCGATGGTCGCGATTCCATATTTGGAAGCTCTTGTAACCCCAGGCGCTTCCTCTGGCCACCACCCCATATAAGGTGAGCCGGGAGACATGGAAGAAAGAAATTTATCAAGTAATTCACTTTCTCCGGTTACTTTAGGATCGAGCCATATGGTAGCAACACCCAATGCAACCGCATATTCACGAAGGGCCGCTTTTTGCGCTTTAGGGTTTAGCCCAATTAATAAACGGTGATCAAGTTTTGGCCAATAGTTATCATATAACGACTGGTAAACTTCCAGCTTACTGTTAAATTTACCCCGCAGATCAAGTAAAACGGGCAAATTATAAGGAGCCGCAGTTAATTTAGCCAACAATAATGGTGAGGCGATCAATGCCCCTTTGCTTTTTGCAATTACTGTGGCCAGGTTAATGGTATGTACCTGGGCGGTATCATAGACAATCAAACCCGAAATTTCTTTGCGGTATTTTGTGATCAGCTCCCATTTGTCGGCCGGTTCAACCCAACTCAAACCAAGCGACTTTAGCCAGGTATAGGGCCCTTCGCCGGACGCATTCCCCTCGTAAGAAAAAATACGCGGTTTAGTCCTGTTTATAATACCCTTTAGCGAAGCAAACAGGTACATTTCTGCAGAAGCGGTAGGAGTGTTCCCCCGGAGCGTAATAAAATCCTGCACCTGTGCAGGCGCCGGGAAAGAAGGAAGCAGCTGTTTAGCCGGCCATTTGATCTGGCCTATAGATGGCGTACTAAATAAACAAAGCAAAAGAAAGCATATCGCTTTAATTTTAAGCAAGTTAAACGGTTTTATCATTCTTATCGAAATGTTCACAGGTTATTTGCTGATAAATGGCTTATGGGTAATGACAGCCTTATTCATGGTTTGTTGAATTTTGTATAGCCGGGTGGCAAATTCAAAGCGTTCTTTATAAGTACGTTTTAAGCCTGCTTTCAATAGTTCAATTTCAGCTTTATCAAATGCTTGCTTTGCTTTGTCCATGATATTTAAACCTTATCAAATTTAAATAAAAGCTGTCAGATAACAAAAAAGGTATTGTTAACAGCAAAGCCACGTTATTTCTATTGGGCTTTGTACTATTCCCGTAGCCGCAGGGTTTCTCAAAGAGGCCCCTGCGTTGTGCAACCACAGAGGTCTCAGTCGGAAGACCTGAGGAAACGAAATTTTCATTGATCTATTGTCGCATTGGATTCTGTTTTGATAATATCGAACACCGAATGCTGAATATCCACCAATGAACTACCGCATCATTACTTCGATGTTCGACATACGAAATTCATGATCCGATATTATTTAAAAAACATGCATAGATTTTAGGCGGGGCTATAAAACAAGTAGAGCTCCTGATGGGCAGGAGCTCTTACTAAACCAATTATAAACCTAAATTATGAGAAGACTATTTTAATATGCTTTGGGATTCTTATCCCGTTTGCATGGTGTAAAGGTAACACTAACATTTTTATTGTGCAAATTTATTTTTGTAATTTTTTTGTCAAAATAGGCAACAGACCTACCACATTGGCAATACATATAACAAAATGTTAACATTGTGTTAATTTTGACTGTTTTCAAATACTTTTTATCAACTTCAGTACATTTTATTGAAAAAAAATTTTTCTGAGTAGATTTTACCGCAAATTTTTTAGTCTTTTTTAAAAAAACTACTAAAATTTATGAGCAAATCCATTTTATTAGCTTTTTTCGATGATTTTTATTGCCTTTTTGTTCAAAATTAACCCAGGCGTTCGAAAAAAAATTTGTAATATTTTTTTACTTCTATTTTTTTTCGCTTCTGTATAAAATCATAGAAATTACTTTCAGCAAACACCTAATATTAAATAGGTTTCTCACTTTTGCACACTTTATACTATATATGACAGCAGCAAAAAAGGAAAGCCAACACCTCAGTACATCTACTTTATGGGTAATGACCATTACTACCGGTCTTGTTGTTGCTAATTTATATTATAATCAACCCTTATTGGTTGATATCAGCCACACCTTTAAAGTAAACAGCGCGAAAGCAGGGCAAGTATCTGTATTTACACAAATTGGTTACGCGGTTGGTATGTTCTTTTTTATCCCGCTGGCAGATATGTTAAAGCGTAAAAAGATGATGCTGATTGATTTTGGGTTTATAGTACTCTCTTTATTATTAGCCGCCATCGCTCCAAACATCAACACCTTATTAATAGCCAGTTTATTTATTGGCGCCTCATCCATGATCCCTCAATTATTGATACCGATGACGGCACATCTGGCAAATCCGCATGAGCGGGGTAAAAAAATTGGTTTTATAATGAGTGGGTTATTAATAGGTATACTACTTTCACGCACCTTTAGCGGTATTATAGCCGCAAATTTTGGCTGGCGAAGCATGTTTTATATTGCAGCCGGCTTAATGGTGGTTATGTGGATACTGGTGTACCTGCTTCTGCCTGAAGTTGAACCCGACTACAAAGGCAGCTATAAAAACCTAATGCTATCCATGGTGCATTTAATAAGAGACGAACCTAAACTACGTTTAGCCGCCTTACGCGGGGCTTTGTGCTTTGCCTGTTTCAGCGCGTTCTGGAGCACGCTTACCTTTTTGCTAAAACAAAACTTTAACGAGGGTAGTGATATAGCCGGTCTTTTTGGGTTGGTAGGCGCGTTTGGTGCATTAGCCGTAGGGGCCATGGGCAGATTAAGCGACAAAATGGATCCTTATCATTTATCAACCTTTACCCTATCATTAGTTATTATATCATTTATTGTGTTTATGTTCTCGGGCCATAGCATGGTTGGTTTGATAATAGGGGTGATACTGATGGATATGGGCGTACAGGCTACCCATATATCTAACCAGGCAATTATCTTTTCCATTAAAGCCGAAGCGCGTAACCGCATTAATACCATATATATGGTGACGTATTTTGTTGGCGGCGCGCTGGGTACTTTTATAGCAACCCAACTTTGGCACAATTACCAGTGGACAGGTGTATGTGTATTAAGCATAGCTATATCAACCATTGCATTGGTAATGCACCTGTTTAACCGAAAAAAGATACAATCAAGGCCCGCAATTGTACAGTCCTGAGTACTGTGTTAAAATTGGTGTTCTGTTTTTGTAGACACTTTTCTCTGCAATTTTCTTTTTACTTATTATTTGTAATCATTTTGTTTTCAGCGTTTTACACAGTATTGTAAAATAAAGTTGATCATGAAATGACTTTTTTTCTCGTTATCGTAATTTTTGGCATTTAATTGGAATATACCTTAACAACCATCAGTTAATTGTTATGATCATTAAGAATAAAAAAACTGACGATACCAAAGAGAAGAAATGGGAAAACCCTGTAGATCCTGCTCTATCGACAGACGAGCGTGACAAGGAACAAGTGCTAAGGCAGTACAAAGAAGCCAAGCGCAGGCATGATAACCTGACAGAAACCGATGATAACAAAGAAACTAAAGAAAAAAATTAAAAATATTTAAAAACATCTACCTATGAGAACCATTAACCAGAAACCCGCAGTAAGTAAGTTGTTAACCCAATTTGACAACCAGTTAAAAGAAATGATCAGCGCCGATCTTAAAATGATAAGAAGAGCCCAAATGAAATTTTTACAAGTGATAAAAAATGAACAATTATCAGTAGCGTAACTAATTAACGATAGACATTTAAAACCATCTACCTATGAAAACTTCACAAAAACCGGCAACCAGTAAATTACTTATCCGCTACGATAACGAATTGAAAAATATGTTAATGGCAGACCTACAAGCTTTCA
>JAZKCG010000059.1:39176-74254 GCA_040388175.1 Bacteroidota bacterium
TCAAAGAAAAAGGTCAGTTTACCGGCAACAACCAGTCAGCTTCACAGAAAGCTGCCTGATCCATATATACATCTACCTATAAAAGAATACTACCTACGAAAACGATAGCGCCCTGCAATTTGCAGGGCGCTATCGTTTTGCTTTATTAAATACTATACACTCTTCTCCATCCTACCCTTCAAATACTTCCGTATCGGCTCGTCAATAAATTTCAATACCAACCAGGCAAACCCAATTAATAATATTACGCTTACGGGAATAACAACCAGTAGCTTGCTTACCGTAGGTTTACATTTTTCCAAATAGCTGAAAAATATCCAAATGAACGGGTAATGCACCATATACAGCGGATACGATAACTCGCCGGAGAACTTGCAGATCTTGGCAAATGCCGGCCTTAAGGTAGCTCCTGCACCCAATGCCACCAGGAATGGCAGGTACAGTATCACTATGATAGGCTCGCTAATAAAATTCCATTTGGTTGAGAATGGCGACAGGAACACGGCCAATGTTAATACAGCTACCGCTATAAAACCCAACCTTGTTTTAATAATCCAGCCCGACCGGTAAACCAGCATCCCCGCCAGGAAAGAAAACGACACCCGGATAGCACCGGCTGGTACATTATCGCCACCCCAGCCAGCCATAATGTTGTGCGATACATACGTTTCATGGCACAAAAAAGCACCTGCGATAACCACCAATACCCACAGTATTTTATTAGGCAGCTTAACCAGCACCAGCGCGTAAACTATATTGGCAATATACTCCCAAAACAGCGACCAGCTTGGCGGGTTTAAATGGAATAAGTTAAAATACCTTTCCTTTATCAACGGGTACGGTATCATCAAGCACGAAGTAATAAACATTAAAAATGCCTTAACGGTACCATACTTTTCATACAAATTGCTAAACGGGTCAAAGAACCAGCAGAGCAGCCCTATGATGGAACCAATGATCACCAGCGGATGCAAACGGATAAGCCGCAGCTTTAAGAAAGTACCGAAACCTATCTTTTGCAAACGGGCCCTATCATAAGCGTAAGCAATTACAAACCCCGACAGGCAAAAAAAGAAATCGACCGCCAGGAAAGCATGGCCGATAGAGCTTTTTTCATAATCGGGTTGGGCAATTTCCATAAAGTGGAAGATCACTACCGATATGGCGGCTACGCCGCGCAGGCCATCTAAGATTTGGAAGTGTTGTTTGGTTTTTAAAGCGTCGGTATTGGGTTGGATGTTACTCATTATAGAAGGTAGATGTTTATTATTTAGTTGCGTATTTCACAATTAATGCTGCCGTTTTAGCGGATGCGCCGGGGGTGCCCATCTTTTGGTCTAAGGTATCATAATTAGCCAGCATAGTTTGGCGGTAAGTGTTATTGTTCAGGATAAGGTCCAGCTCGGCGCCTATGGTTTCGGGCGTACAATCCTGCTGGATCAGTTCTTTTACCACACCGCTGTTCATAATGAGGTTAACCAGCGAGATATGTTTGATCTTAACCACAACCCTGGCAATGCCTATCGAGATTGGGTTGCCTTTATACACCACCACCTGCGGAACGTTAAACAAAGCGGTCTCCAGCGTTGCCGTGCCCGATGCTACCACCGCGGCGTGGGCGTTACTCAAAATATCATACGTCGCGTTGAATAAAACGGGGATTTGCCTGCCCTGTAAATATTGGTCGTAATAATCAGCGTTAAAGGACGGCGCGCCGGCGACAACAAACTGGTAATCGGGGTATTGATCGGCAACGGCCAGCATATCCGGCAGCAGGTAGTTAATTTCCTGTTTGCGGCTGCCCGGCAACAAGGCTATGATCTTTTTATTAGTGAGGTTATTCTTTTGCAGAAAGCCGGCATCAGGCTTAAAAGCGGCTACGGCGTCTAATAGCGGATTACCCACATAATCAACCTCCATGCCCCAGCTTTTGTAAAAATCTACCTCGAACGGCAGGATGCAGAACAGGTGGTCTACTATCCTTTTTATCCTTAACACCCGTTTCTGGTTCCAGGCCCAAACCTTGGGCGAGATATAGTAATTAACCGGCAGGTTATTCTTTTTGGCAAACGCCGCTATCTTCAAGTTAAATCCGGGGAAATCTATCAGTATCAACACATCAGGCTGGTATTTTGCTATATCCGCCTTGCAGGCTGTTAGGTTCTTTAATATGGTGCGCAGGTTGGCCGCCACCTCGAAGAAACCCATAAAGGCCATGTCGGCAAAGTGTTTAACCAGTGTACCCCCTTCGGCCTGCATCAGGTCGCCGCCATAGTAGCGGAACTCGGCCTGCGGGTCCAGCTTCTTCAGTTCCTTCATTAAATTGGCCCCGTGCAAATCGCCCGAAGCCTCGCCGGCTACCAGGTAATATTTCATCGCGTGGGGTTGGTTATAATCAGCATAATGGCCAAAAATACGTTTTTAGAGTCAAGAGCCAAGAATCAAGAATTAAGACGGTTTAATTAATAAAAAAGTGTCCCAACGTCAACAAACCACTTCATCTTAATTCTTGGCTCTTGATTCTTGACTCTTTACACAGAGAACTTCCAGCTATTTAAAACCGGGATGGCATGATGCGCCGTCATATCAAACTGGATAGGCACTACCGATACATAATGATGATCCAGCGCCCACGAGTCGGTGTCCTCGCCGTTATCATTCACTTCAAAAACACCGCTTATCCAGTAATACGGGCGTTTGTAAGGGTCAATGCGCTCGTCAAAATCTTCCGACCATTTGGCGTTGGCCTGCCTGCAGATCTTTATGCCCTTAATACCACCCCCTGCCGGGAAGTTAACATTCAGCAACGTAGCCGTAGGCATCCCGTTGGCCAGCACCTGCAGGGCAATTTCTTTGATATATTTCTCGACATGGCTAAAATCGGCCTGCCAGGTATAATCATCTAACGAGAAACCAATGGACGGGATGCCCTCAATGGCCCCCTCGACCGCTGCCGACATGGTGCCCGAATACAATACATTAATGCCATTGTTTAACCCGTGATTTACACCCGACACACAGAGATCAGGCTTTTTACCCTTAAAGATCTTGGTGACGGCCACCTTCACACAGTCGACAGGTGTGCCCGAGCATTTGTACATCTCTACGCCCTCATACAGGTCCACCTTATCCACACGCAGCGGCCTGCCAATGGTTATCGCATGGCCCATACCCGACTGCGGGCTATCCGGAGCAACCACCACCACGCGGCCAATCTCTTTCATTACGTCTATCAGTACTTTTATGCCCGGCGCGGTAATCCCGTCGTCATTCACTACCAGAATATTGGGTTTAGCTTTTGTCATCGCGCAAAATTAAGGATTTAGGATGAAGAGTTAAGAATCAGGGTGCAATTCTTCATCGTATCATTGCGAGCGTAGCAATGTCTACGGATGTCTTAATTTTCGAAAATGTTGGCTAACGTTTAATTTCAGGATATTTCTGTCTAAATATTCCCATTAATCCTTCTCTGTTGTCACCCTGCGGATAATTTATACGAAAAGTATTTCCATCCAAAGCCATGAAGTGATTGTATGGGTAATACTTATTATTTTTATCATAATAACCGCCATCTAGATAAATGTAGTAGGTTCTAATTGAGTATTTGGTGTAAAAGTCTATGACATACTCAAATCCTTTTGCATTAGTAATTTGCTCAGCATCTATCTTTTGCGCATTTTGAAATAATTTCTCAACAATTCCATTGTCATTCCCGACAGTCAGCAGAAATAGTCTGATACTCACATTTTTTGCTTCATCTTTTTGATTTCTAAAGACAATCCTGAACCTTTTCATTTTATCCGGGTAAGTGAATGCCTTTAAAGTATCGAAATACACTTCCGGAGGAAATACTTTTTGTTCGAGTATCTGACGTCGTGCTGAGTCACGAACCATATCAATCACCTTCTTTTGACCTGCTATATATTCTTTACCATTTGCGGCCAAGGCAGTTATAAATGTATTCGTGATTTCTTTAGTGATTTCTTTAGTTCTTGCCCTTAAAGAATCGTCATATTGTTTATCGCGCAAAACTTGCAAGCTATCCGATTTCGCTTTTTGCTTCGCAAGCGATTTATCATTTAGATTGTCTTTAATTTGAGAGCATTCATATGCTAAATAACATGCAAATATTATCAATGTGATCTTTAACAACACAGACTTCCAAAACTCAAGGCGTATAGTAGTACTGAAATCATCAATGATTGCCAGTAAAGCAAGCAGCAAGGCAGAAAAAAAGAGTCCTAAGTTGCATAACCACGTACTTTTAAAAAGGGTTTTGGCAAAAAAATGCTCAACCTTTAATAACAAAAAAATCTCTATTATAATTACCGAAAATATGACGGCGATTCGTCTGGCTTGATTATTAGACAATTGCCTAACCAAGTAACGGCGAAATCTTTGTTTAAATGTAATAGGTGGTCTTCTCGCTGGCATTTAGGTAATTATTAACCAATATACGAAATTAACGCAGCTGTTGTAGCTTTCTTTAAATCGAATGAACAAAGTAAATGTGATATTGAATTAATTATATATTTTAGTACAAATAACCCTAAACATATGACTATCATAATCTTTACAGTACATTTAGTCTTTGCAGTCCTTTTATTTTTTATTATAAATTGGATAGGTAAACATTCCTATTCGTTAGGATATACGGAGGTAACATTATTTGTAAAAAACGAAGATGCTCCAGCTTCAAATTTCTTTATTCGTGTAGTTACCCCTATAGTATACCTAATAATTATTTCATCAGTATTATATTCAATTGGAGCGGATCATTTTGTTTACAATATATTTTTTGTGAATATCTATTATCTCTTTTTTAGACTATTCTTTGGTCTTTTGACGGGTAGGTCAAGATTAATTAATTGGTATAGACAAATACTTTATTGGACTGCTATAACAGTGATATCTTACGTAGCATACATTAAACTAATAAGTGTTAAGAAAAATATATTGCCTGATTTTGCGTCACTTGCCAATGAACTTTGGATTATTATTTTAGTTTTTATATTTCATGTCTTTAATAAGATTCGAATTTCACAATCAAGAAACGTAGAAAGAAAAGACAACTACATCTATCACGAGTATATACATTTTAAAGAATTATATGGCGACTTAATAACAACCGAAACTAAACATCAAACTTTGGAGGCTGTTGTTTATGCGATTTTAATTTATGAGAATTTTAATCGGCCGGCTATTATCAGAATCATTGAAAATCTATCCTTTAGAATTACTAAAAAACCTCATACATTAGGTGTTATGCAGGTATTATCTAGCAAAATTATATCTGATAAAGAGAGCATTAAACTTGGCAGCAAAAAAGTATTTAACGCTTTTTTAAAATTTGAAGAGAATTACAAATTATATCCTGATAGATATTATGGTGAATGGAGTGCCTACGAGGAAATATTGGCAAATTACAATGGCGGCTCCAGTTATAGCCAAGAAGTAACAACGTTAATAAATACAATTATTGACAAATTTTATAAAGAAAAAACAGATACTTTAATACCATTAAAATCAAATTAACGTTAGCGCAAGCGTGCCGCGTGTGTCTCTGTCCTTGTTGATGTTATCACCAACAACGGCGATTAACACACCTAATTTACTACAACCTTTACCGCATTTACCCACAAAACCTCTTTATCAAAATTTGCATTAAACGAATTAACCAGATATTGTTTATCCGCTTTCACCAAACCATTATATACCTCTTTACCATTTACTAAGACCCTCACCGGCTTTTTCAGATCAACCATCAGCGGGCTGATCTTTACTTCTAACGCTCCTACCCGCGAGGTTTGAATATCAAAAGCGTTGTTAGCATACGTCGCTTTAACAGCACTTGTAGTAGTGGCTAATTCATAATACAGATCATCCGTGAATTTCTTTTCGATCTTATTGTATGACTTTACATTAAAGGGTTTAGACCAAACGGCCGGTTTAGTGTCGCCTTTTAATTGAGTGATCGTCAGCCAGTCGCAGGAATTATAGGTAAGCGAGTTGGTTTCCCACCAGATCTTACTGTGGAAGGGATCACGTTTGGTTTGCTGCATAAACCCTACTACCCGGGGCCTGTCAATCAGCAGGTGTTTATCCTGGTGGGCATAGCCCAGGTATTCTTTATACAAAATATTATCGTCATTACTTTTTAAAGCATTAATGATCTCGCGTGTTTGTAACATTGGCCGTAGGTCGTCAAGGTCCGAATGAACCTCGTAAAATGGCCGGTTAGCGGTATTGCGGATGTAAAAATCTCGGGCAAAAATATTGGTCAGCATAGAATTATAAGCAACAATACCGGCATAGGGCTGCGGATCATAAACGCCTAAACCCGTCGCGCCATCAGACCCATCCGAGTGGCCGAACGCGAAAACCTTATTATCATCAATATTTAAAACCCGTTTAAGCGAGATTAGCATATTGTTAATGGCCTGATAAGTAAGGTTAGGCTGATCGCGCCATTTATTAACCGCCCAATCAAATTTTTTGGACCGGTCGGCAACAGGCCTGATAATGATATAGCCCTCGTCCATTAAACTCTTAAAAACATCGTACAAGTCATCGGCTTTATTTAAACTATCAATATCGCCAAACCGAACTCCGCCCTCGGCACCATGCAACATCAATATACAGGGTGACTTTTTATTGTTACGGTAATTGGTTGGGATATAAACTCGCATGGGCACCTTGCCAAAAGTGGCATCCTGATAAAACCAGGTGTAGTCTTTGCCGGTAGCTTTAAGGTCGGGGTAGTTGTTCCAGTCGGTTAACAGCTTAAAGGCTGCATCCGCGGTGATCTTGGGATCGTTTTGCAGCTGCGCTATTTTTTCCGACTGCTGATCTGCCAAAGGCAACAAGGGCTTAGCCTGCCCCAACACGCGCAAATGTGCGCCTGATAAAACAATTAAAAATAAAAAGGATAAGGTTTGAAGGTTCTTTTTCATACACTAATAGACGAATAAAATATTAAATAGTTGCTACCTTGAGGTCAAACAAAGAAGCCATCCCGCTCAATAATGATACAACGCAAACTTATCCTATTTATCCCACTACTAATTGCAGCAACCAGTTTTAAACCGTTGCCTGTTGGAAGCGGCATCGCCAACAAATACCCAAACGACACCGGCCTGGCGCAGGACCCGGATGTGCTATACACCGAGGATTTTAACGATGGTTTGGCTAACGTATTCGGCCGGTATACGGATGTCAAGAACCGCGAAGGGATGTCGTTAGACACCAAAGACATCCCCGAAGGGAGCACCACACCGGTACTGGTGATGACAGGCAAGGGTGGCGGCGTAAATGATGGCGGCCATTTGTACAAAGTATTTAAAACGGGGTTTGAGGGCACGGTTTACTTGCGGTATTATGTAAAATATCCGGCATCGTCAAAAGGGTATATCCACCATGAGTCGGTTTGGTTTGGGGGTTATAACCCAGCCACCACTTACCCTAACCCGCGGGCCGGTATTTGCGGGCTGGGCGATAAACGCATCTCCATTGCTTACGAACCGGTTAACGCGCCCAATATGGATACCTACCTGTATTGGGGCGACATGAAGAACGCGCAGGGTAAATGCTGGGGCAATGATATGGTGAACCATAGCCCCACAGCCCGCGAGTTGCCATGGGACAAATGGATGTGCGTAGAAGTAATGGTGAAACTAAATAACCCCGTAACGGCCAGCAACGGCGAGCTGCAGGTTTGGCAGGACGGTAAAGAAGTAGGGCACTGGGGCCCCGGTTTCCCCAACGGCCATTGGGACGCTGATTCCTGGATCAATGACCCGAAGGAAGCCCCCTTCGCCGGTTTTAAATGGCGCACCGACCCTAATTTGAACATCAACTATATCTGGATTGAATTTTATGACGATAAAAGCCCGGCGGGGCAGTCGCATTACATCAAGTACGCCAACCTGGTCATGGCTCGCAAATACATCGGCCCGATAAAGAAATAGTGGGGTGTACGGAGATATAACCTGCGCCTGTGTGTGTTTTCGGGAGCTTTACGTGCACCTGCGTGTGGTGGAGGAATGGAAGTTTTCAGAGCCAAAAGCATAGGCCACGTGCGATTCCCTCCCCACGGGAGGGTGTAGGGAGGGGTTAATCAGGCGTACAGAACCCCTCCCTGCCACAACACATCCAGCCGCACCCCTCCCAAGGGAGGGAATTAAAAAAGGCGCTTTAAGATCAAGATTTTTCTGTATAATTCCAAATATTTTCAGTATATTTAGGGTGCCTCGGGCGTTCTGCCGGGCGCTAATTCGTTTGCCCCGCTGGTGGCTTCTCTATTAATTTCTTGTATCAAATAACAGTAAAAACACTTAACTACATGACTGTCAATTATTTAATCAAAAAACCTCACACCGGCAAGTGCCTTAATACCCGGAAAACAGTACTTTTTACTACCGGCGTTGGCACCTATACCCGGAAAACGCCTGTTTTTACTACCAGTATTACCGCTGATACCGGAAAAATAGCTTTTTTTACTACGGGTAAGACGGGTTTTGGTGGTGTGAAGGGAGATTCAAGAATTAAGAGCCAAGAATTAAGACAACACCCAAAAGAGCGTTGTCACTCTGAGCCTGTCGAAGAGAGCAGTGCGTAAAGGCCTTTGCCCGCCGTCCTTCGACAAGCTCAGGATGACAGCCCAACGCGCTTGCGGAACATAAAAAAGAGCCGAAAGGCATAACCCCTCCGGCTCATCTATCTTAATTCTTGATTCTTAACTCTTGACTCTAACTACCTAGAACGCCCCCGCCTTTATCTCCTCAACCACGGCAGGGTCAAGCAGTGTGGAGATATCGCCTAAATTGCCGGTATCGCCCTCGGCTATTTTACGCAGGATGCGGCGCATGATCTTGCCCGAACGGGTCTTTGGCAATCCGCTTACAAACTGGATCTTGTCAGGTTTGGCTATGGCACCAATAATGCGGGCAACCGTCATCATGATATCCTTGCGGGTAAGCTCTTCGTCGCCATGCTTATTAGGGCATACCACAAAAGCATAAACCCCCTGTCCCTTTATATCATGCGGGTAACCCACCACAGCAGATTCAACCACGCTACTGTGCATATTAATGGCGTTCTCTACTTCGGCAGTACCTATGCGGTGGCCTGATACGTTAAGCACATCGTCCACACGGCCGGTAATACGGTAGTAGCCATCCTCGTCGCGCATACAGCCATCGCCGGTAAAATACATATCGGGGTAGGTAGCAAAATAGGTTAGGCGGCAACGTTCGTGGTCGCCATAAGTGGTACGTAGCATACCCGGCCAAGGGAATTTTATACACAAGTTGCCACTTACGCCGTTACCTTCCAGAATAGCACCTTTTTCATCTACCAACACTGGCTGTACGCCAGGCAAAGGCAAACCGGCATAGCCCGGTTTTAAAGGAGTAACGCCGGCTATGGCACTTATCATGTGGCCACCGTTTTCGGTCTGCCACCAGGTATCTACAATAGGGCATTTACGATGACCGATCTTCTCATCAAACCAATGCCAGGCCTCCTCGTTAATAGGTTCGCCTACAGAGCCGAGTTTGGTTAATGAGCTTAGGTCTTTTTGTTTCAGCGGGTCATCGCCAAAACTCATGAGCGACCGGATAGCCGTTGGCGCAGTATATAATATGTTGACTTTAAACTTATCTACAATATCCCATAACCTGCCCGGGCTTGGGTAGGTGGGTATCCCCTCAAACATCAATGAAGTCGCTCCTTGTGACAGCGGACCGTAGACTATATAAGAGTGCCCGGTTATCCAGCCAATATCAGCCGTACAGAAATAGATCTCCTCGGGCTGGTACTGGAACGTGGTATCAAATGTAAAACCTGTATAGACCATATAGCCACCACAGGTATGCACCACCCCCTTAGGTTTACCTGTAGAGCCGGATGTATAGAGGATAAACAGCATATCCTCGGCATCCATTTCTTCGGCTGTGCATTCTTTATTGCCCTGGGTCTCTACTTTTTTAACTTCATCCTCCCACCAAACATCACGCCCTTTTATCATGGCAACAGGGGTACGGGTACGGGTAAGCACAATAACCCGCTTAACCGAAGGGCAGCGTACCAGCGCATCGTCTATAATTGACTTTAGCGGTACCTCTTTATTCCCACGGAAACTACCGTCGGATGTGATAACGATATTACACTCGGCATCCTGGATCCTGTCGGCTATTGATTGCGCCGAGAACCCTCCAAATACAACCGAGTGAATAGCGCCTATCCTGGCGCAAGCCAGTATGGCAATAGCCAGTTCGGGCACCATGGGCATATAGATACAGATACGGTCGCCTTTCTTAGCGCCATTGTTTTTGAGCACATTGGCAAACTGGCAAACCTTATCATATAGCTGGCGGTAGGTTATGATCCGATGATCTTCGGCAGGGTCATTAGGTTCCCAGATGATAGCTGCTTTATCGCCTATAGTATCCAGGTGTCGGTCGAGGCAGTTTTCGGTAATATTTAATTTACCCCCCTGAAACCATTTGATATTGGGCTCTTTGAAGTTCCAGTCTAAAGTTTTGTCCCACTTTTTTTTCCATAAAAAGGTATCAGCAATGCCTGCCCAAAACTCTTCAGGTTGGTCAACGCTCTGTTTATAAACTTCTTTGTAATGGTCGAATGAGGTAATTTTCATTGCTATAGATATAAAATTGGCTTATTTGTGGTTTTCTTAGCGGACACGCAAAATAGCGATTTATTGCACATGTGTAAATGAAAAAATACAATTTATAAAGATTTTGCTACTTTAGTGTAATGAAGCACCTGTTTAAAAGGAAATACTTTTTAGAGGTTTATTTGCCCATTGCTATTGCCTGTGCACCATTTATAATGATGCTTGGCGGCTTATTTGACTTAAATTTATCGCTTGGCATATGTTTTTGTTTAGGCTTACTGGCATCGATAACAGGGCGAATTATATACTTAACCACCCGTAAAACAAGCCAATCTTAGGAGCTATAAATGCTTATTTTTATTATGGTTTGATATTTTTTGAAATATTTTTAAAACACTGTTGTCTATTTCACTTTAAATCCTGATATTTGCAATCCCTTTAATAAAAGGGTTTTAAAAAAACAATTGTCATGTCAAGAATTTGTGATTTAACAGGAAAAGCGTCAATAGTTGGTAACAACGTTTCTAACTCTAACCGCAAAACTAAACGCAGGTTTCATCCAAACCTTAAGCTTAAAAAGTTTTATATCCCTGAAGAAGATAAATGGATAACCTTAAAGGTATCTACATCAGCTGTTAAAACTATCAGCAAAAACGGGATAACAGCTTGTATTAACAAGTTTGTAAAAAAAGGATACATATAGTAGTTATATGTTAAACGTTTTACGTGGTACGTAAGGCTGCTAACTGATAACATCAAATTGGAAAAATAACGTAGCACGTTTAACGTAATACGTATAACAATAAAGAAGATGGCTAAGAAAGGTAATAGAGTTCAGGTAATATTAGAGTGCACAGAGCACAAGGCAACTGGTCAGCCAGGCATGTCTCGTTACATTACCACCAAGAACAAAAAGAACACAACCGAAAGATTGGAAATGAAAAAATTCAACCCGGTTTTGCGTAAAGTAACTGTTCATAAAGAAATTAAATAGGTTATACGTTGGACGTTTTACGTAGTACGTAAAATAACACGATAATATAGTTTAAAAACTCCACGTAAAACGTAAAACGTATTACGTACAACACAAAAAGAAATGGCAAAGAAATCAATTGCAACGCTGAAAGTTGCCGGTAAAGGCAAAGATTATTCAAAAGTTATCACCATGACTAAATCGCCAAAAACCGGCGCTTATTCATTCAAAGAGAAAATCGTAGCTAACGACCTCGTTAAAGATGCGATTGCCGGAAAATTATAACAGGGAATAACCTTATATAATATTAAAGCCATCTTGTTAGTTCAAGAGGGCTTTTTTTGTTGATGTGCAGATGCATGGATATGCAAATGTGCAAATAATTGAATAAAAGTACTTTAATCTGATGTTTATTAATCTGCACATCCGCATATTTGCACATCTGCACATTTAACACACATGGGACTATTTGATTTTTTTAAGAAAAAGGAAAGCACACCACAAGAACAGGAAGTGCTTGATGCCGGTTTAGAAAAGACCAAGGATAACTTTTTTTCAAAGATCACCAAAGTAATAGCCGGCAAATCAACCGTTGATGATGATGTACTGGATGAGCTGGAGGAGGTTCTGGTAACATCAGACGTGGGCGTACAAACCACGCTCAAGATCATCGACCGGATCCAGGCCCGTGTGGCCCGTGATAAGTATGTAAGCACCGGCGATCTGCAAGGTTTACTCCGTGATGAGATCCAGCAACTACTTGCCGAAAATAACAGCAACGATTTTTCCAGTTTTGAGTACGGTACCCATAAGCCCTATGTAATTATGGTGGTTGGTGTTAATGGTGTAGGTAAAACCACTACCATTGGCAAGCTGGCCCATAAACTAAAACAAGCAGGCAATCAGGTAGTGTTAGGCGCAGCCGATACTTTTAGGGCGGCGGCTGTAGACCAGATAAAACTTTGGGGCGAGCGTGTAGGTGTAAAGGTGGTAGCGCAGGCTATGGGGTCAGACCCTGCATCTGTTGCATTTGATACCCTTAAATCGGCAGTTGCCGCGGGTGACGATGTGGCCATTATTGATACTGCCGGCCGTTTGCACAATAAAGTTGGCTTGATGAACGAATTAACCAAGATCAAAAACGTAATGCAAAAGGTGGTACCGGGTGCACCACATGAGATACTGCTGGTACTGGATGCATCCACCGGGCAAAACGCTATTGAGCAATGTAAACAGTTTACAGAAGCTACCGCGGTTAACGCATTGGCACTAACCAAACTGGATGGCACCGCAAAAGGCGGTGTGGTAATAGGCATATCAGACCAGTTTAAAATACCGGTAAAATATATTGGAGTTGGCGAAGGCGTGGATCATTTGCAATTATTTGATCGTAAGGCGTTCGTGGATAGCCTGTTTAAAGACTAAGCCTACCCAAACCCTCCCCGGTAGGGAGGGCTTAAAAATACAAAAGTAAAAGTCTCCCCTACCGGGGGAGATTTAGAGGGGGCTATGCTCCATACCATGAGGACAAAAGAAATTATAAAACCAATACTAACCAAGAAACCACGTGTAAACGTAGTTACCCTGGGCTGCTCAAAAAACACCTATGATTCTGAGATCCTGATGGGACAGTTGAAGGGTAATATGTTTGATGTGGTGCATGAGTCGGACAGGGTGGGCAAGGACGATATCATCGTTATTAATACCTGCGGATTCATTGATAACGCCAAACAGGAATCTATTGATACCATTTTACAATACAGCGAGCTTAAAGATCAGGGTAAAGTTGGGAAGGTTATTGTTACCGGTTGCTTATCTGAACGCTACAAGCCCGAGCTGGAAGCAGAGATAACTAATGTGGATGCTTATTTTGGCACTAATGATCTGCAAAACTTACTGACCTCGATAGGTGCTGATTATAAGCACGAATTAATTGGCGAACGCCTATTAACCACCCCATCACATTTTGCTTATTTTAAAATTGCTGAGGGATGTAACCGTCCATGTTCTTTTTGTGCTATTCCGCTAATGCGTGGTAAGCACTTAAGTACGCCGATGGATGACTTGGTTAAAGCAGCAGAGAAATTAGCCAAAAACGGAACTAAAGAACTCATATTTATTGCCCAGGATTTGACCTATTATGGTTTGGACCTTTACGGTAAACGTAACCTGGACGAATTGCTTCGCCGGATCTCTGATGTAAATGGCATCGAGTGGATCAGGTTACAATACGCCTACCCCTCAGGTTTCCCTATGGAGATTTTGGATGTGATGAACGAGCGCGATAATATCTGTAAGTATATGGATATGCCGCTGCAGCATATCAGCGATAATATGTTAAAATCAATGCGTCGTGGCATTACCAAACAAAAAACCATCGACGTGGTAAATGAGATCCGCGATAAAGTACCGGGTATTGCCATGCGTACCACCTTGATAACCGGCTATCCCGGTGAAACCGAGCGCGACTTTGAAGAGATGCAGCGTTGGGTTGAAGATACTAAGTTTGACCGTTTAGGTTGCTTCACCTACTCGCACGAGGAAAAGACCCATGCCCACTCTTTGGTTGACGACGTACCGGAAGAAGTAAAACAAGCCCGCGCCGATGCCATCATGGAGATCCAGCAGGAAATATCTTTCGAAAAGAACCAGGAAAAGATCGGCAATACTTATAAAGTATTGATCGACAAAAAAGACGGGCAATACTTTGTTGGCCGTACCGAATACGATTCGCCCGAGGTAGATAACGAGGTGTTAATTGATGCCACCGTCGATTACGCAACCATTGGCAGCTTCGTTAACGTAAAGATAGATACCGCCGAGGATTTTGACCTTTATGGACATATTGTAAAATAAGCGTCTTTTAACAGGCTGATTGTTTAAATTATAATATTTAAGTCTAAATTCGATTTCCAAAAGATGTAAGAGACGAAAGTAAATCCGAAATCGAACATCCGAAATCCGAAATAAAAAATGGACGTTGCCTGTATAAGCTATAAAGAAACGGGGTTCTTTTCCCCAACGGTTATTGATTACCTGGAAGACAAACCGGAATTAAGAGAATTTTATAACCATCGCCCCAATCTTGAAGGCTTTGCCGAATTTTTAAAAACCAAAAAAGTAATTGCCGACAGAAATCTGTTAGCAGATACTTTAGACGATCAATACCAGATCATTCTGCAGTACGCCCGTATCTGGGATCCCGGATTTTCAATCCCTCGTCCTGTTCAGCAAAATATAGAAAGCTTACGGTCAACTAATACTTATACTATTACTACCGGGCATCAGCTGAATATATTTGGCGGCCCCCTATATTTTATCTATAAGATAGTTACGGCTATTAAACTTGCACAGCAGCTAAAAGAGCAGTTCCCTGACAAAAATTTCGTACCGGTTTACTGGATGGCATCTGAAGATCATGATTTTGCAGAGATTAGCTACACTACCATTGGCGGCAAAAAAGTACATTGGTGGCTGGAAGCCTCGGGCGCTACCGGACGGATCCACCCCGAAACTATGCGACAAGCCCTCAACCAATACAAAGGTGTATTAGGAATGGAACATTACGGGCCTGAACTGGCCGCGATAGTTGAAACCGCCTACACTCGCTTCGACAGGTTGGCCGATGCTACCCGTTACATGGTAAATGCTTTGTTTGGCCAATACGGCCTGGTTATTATTGATGCCGATAATCAGCGGTTAAAGCATCAGTTCGCGCCGATCATCGAGCAGGATATTATCGAACAACATAGCTTTAAAAATATTAGTGCTACTAACGA
Organism: Bacteroidota bacterium; assembly: GCA_040388175.1. Classification (GTDB taxonomy): domain Bacteria; phylum Bacteroidota; class Bacteroidia; order Sphingobacteriales; family Sphingobacteriaceae; genus Mucilaginibacter. The sequence goes on from JAZKCG010000059.1 coordinate 54,565, forward strand.
AAAACTACACCAGTTAGGAGTGCATATACAGGTTAACCCACGCGAGATCAACTTCTTTTATATGAAAGGCGCTTTGCGCGAACGTTTGGTATTTGAGGGTGGCCGTTATAAAGTATTGAATACCAATATCAGTTTTTCAGAAGCCGAATTAAGGCAGGAAATCAAAAAATTTCCGGGTAAATTTAGCCCTAACGTGGTGATGCGTCCGTTATACCAGGAATGCATCTTGCCAAACATCGCCTATATTGGCGGCGGTGCCGAAATAGTTTATTGGCTGGAGTTAAAATCAAACTTCGAATATTATAAAGTCGATTTCCCGATAATGATTCTGCGTAATTCGGGTTTAGTTGTTCGTAAGGAATCGGCAGCCAAAATAAAGCGTATGGAATTGTCGGCGGCGGACATATTCAAACCAACCGATATCCTTAAAAATTACTGGATCAAAAAACACAGCGAGCATAACCTATCGTTACAAACAGAATGGACCGAATTAACATCGATATTCGACCATTTAAAACAACGCGCAGCTAAGATAGACCCAACGCTTGGCCCATCAACAGAAGCCGTACAGGCCCGTTTAAAAAAGGCCATAGATAACCTTGAGAAGAAGTTGGTAAAAGCAGAAAAAAGCAATTACCATACCCGGCTTGAACAAATAGAACAGATCAAAACAGAACTTTTCCCCGGCAATAGCTTGCAGGAGCGCAATGAAAATTTCGGCCTACTATATGTTAAATGGGGACAAGACTTTATTGATGAGTTGATTCGCAATTTTGAACCGTTGGATTTTGAATTTGCGGTTTTGACAGAGGCGTAATTGATGTAGAAGCGCAATACTTTGCGTCTCCTGGCAATATTTAAGACGCAAAGTATTGCGCTTCTACGTTAATTGCCCTTTTTAATATATTTGCACATGCTCATCACCGAATCTGCCTTAAGAACTTTTACCGAAAACATTTTCCTTGCCATGGGCTGCAGTAAAGAACACGCTGTTTTAGCGGCTGATGTTCTGTTATTGTCTGATCTGCGGGGGATAGATTCGCATGGTGTGGCCCGTTTAACGGGATATGTGCGCTTGTGGGAGAAGCAGCGTATTAACCCTACCCCAAACATTCAAATAATTCATGAAACCCCTACCACCGCCACTATTGATGGTGATGCGGGTTTAGGTTTAGTGGTAGCCCCCTTCGCTATGCAGGTAGCAATTAAGAAGGCAAAGTTATATGGTTCTGGGTGGATATCTATCCGCAACTCTAATCATTTTGGCATTGCGGGTTATCATGCGCTGATGGCCGTTCAAAAAGATATGATCGGTTTTGCCATGACTAATGCCAGTCCTTTGGTTGCGCCCACTTTTTCAAACGAGCGTATGTTAGGCACCAACCCCATGTGTTATGCTTTCCCGGCAGGAAAATATCCGCCGGTGATAGTTGATATGGCGACATCCGCAGCGGCAAATGGCAAGCTGGAAATAGCCCAGCGATCAGGCAAACAAGTACCCGAAGGCTGGATACAGGATGCCGAAGGTAATTATACAACCGACCCACACGCCCTAAAAAACGGCGGCTCTTTATTACCACTGGGTAGTGATCGCGATCATGGCAGTCATAAAGGCTTTGGTTTAAGCGCAACTGTCGATATTTTATCGGCAGTTTTATCCGGTGCTAATTATGGGCCATGGGTACCGCCATTTGTTTCTTTTTTAGAACCACCTGCCGATCCGGTAGGTTCAGGTATAGGGCATTTTTTAGGCGCTATGCGGGTTGATGGCTTTCGGCCGGTTAATGAGTTTAAAGACCATCTTGATAATTGGGTGGCGCGCTTCAAATCGGCCTCAACTATCCATCCTGATCAAAAAGTAATTATCCCCGGCGAACCAGAATACGAAGCCGAAATTGATCGCAAGAAAAACGGCATTCCCTTAGTTGATGCGGTAGTAAAAGATTTGAATGAATTGGCGGAAAAGTTAAAGGTTAGCCCCCTCCGCCCCCTAAAGGGGGAACTTTAATTGTAAGGTTTCAATCTATAGTAAACTAAAAACGTCTTGATCAATGACCAAGACGTTTTTTTAATTATGATTTTCAAAAGCTCCCCCTTTAGGGGGTTGGGGGGCTTAATGAATGATCTTAAATAACCTGCTCCATCTTATTTTATTGAAGAACGAAGCATCGTCATCCATGCTTAGCCATATAAACAAAGCTTTACCCACAATATGATCTTCGGGCACGAAACCCCAGTAGCGCGAATCGTCAGAATCATGGCGGTTATCACCCATCATCCAGTAATAATTCATTTTAAAAGTATAGCTGTCGGTCTTTTTACCGTTGATGATAATGTCATTACCTACAACCTGTACTTTATTGTTTTCATACACGCTGATACAACGCGCATAAATCGGGTAAGTAACCGTATCTAATTTTACCGTCCAACCTTTTTTAGGAATGATAATTGGCCCGTAGTTATCTACGTTCCATTTAAAATCATGCTGTTTGCCTGGTAACATCAGGTTAGGATTTACCGCAGGGTGATTAGGATTTGTAGGATAAACCTGATCCGGATCACCGGCTTTCCTGATATTGGGTGTAATAGATTTAACACTCGAGTAACCTTTTAATGTCTTATAAGCATCTACAGTCATAGTAGGAAATGAAGCTCCTTCATACATAGAAATATGCAGGTCCTGCATTATCTGTGGGTTGAGGTCCATTCCGGTTGTGGTAACAGAATAATCTATCTGCGCTTCAGGTGGGTTACCAGCTACTTTACCATTAATATAAACCTGCGCCTGTACTACGCTCAAAGTATCGCCTGGTGTACCCTGGCAACGTTTAATAAAGTTCTCGCGTTTATCAACCGGGCGGTACAATGGCGAATCGGCATCCATTGGGTAGTTAAATACCACTACATCGCCTTTTTTAACTTCACCAAAACCCGGTAAACGGTGGTACCCTAACTCCCAACCATCCCAATATGCTTTGGTATTTATAAGCGGCATTGTATGGTGCGCAAACGGAAACGCGATAGGTGTCATTGGTATACGCGGACCGTAATTTAATTTACTTACAAACAGAAAATCGCCCACCAGTAATGAACGCTCCATTGATGGTGTGGGTATGGTATATGCCTCAATAAAAAATGTTCTTATTATGGTAGCAGCAACTACCGCAAATACGATAGCATCACCCCATTCGCGGGCTTTCGATTTCTTTTTTGCTTTTGTGGCGGTTTTATTCTTATTCCAGAATTTCCAATTCATTTCTTAAATATTGTAGTAAGTTAATTTTATTACTTAAGGGTATCAAACATATCCGTCACGGTAAAGAATCCTTTCTTACCCACTATCCACTCGGCAGCTAAAACAGCACCCAATGCAAAGCCGTTACGGTTATGCGCTGTATGTTTTATTTCAATGGTATCAACTTCAGAGTCGTAAATAACGGTGTGCGTACCCGGCACACTATCAATGCGGTACGATTCTATCAGTACATCTTCAACTTTGGCATTATCTTCAACAGGGTTATTTACATCGGTTAAAATATTAACCCATTGCTTTTTTTGCTCCAGATTTTCAATTATGCCTTCGGCGATTGTAATGGCCGTACCACTTGGCGAATCTAATTTTTGGGTATGGTGGATCTCTTCTACCTGTACATCATAATAAGGGTGCTGATTCATCATCTTGGCTAATACCTTATTAATATGGAAAAATATATTTACGCCAACGCTAAAGTTAGTACCTGTAATAAAGGCATTGTTGCTTGCCTCATAGCGTTGTTTTATTTCTGTTAGTTGCTCATGCCACCCGGTTGTACCTACAACAATGGGTACGCCTGCATTAAAACAATGGTCAATATTAGCCAATACAGTTGCAGGGGTGCTAAACTCAATAGCCACATCGGCTTTTTGCAGGTTTTCTGTAGTTAATTCATGCTGATTATCGTAATCGATCTTTAATACAATTTCATGCTTACGGTCAAGCGCGATCTTTTCAATGATCTTACCCATTTTACCGTAACCTAATAATGCTATTTTCATTTGTTGCGTGTACTTAAATTGGCCGGGTAAAGATAGCATATAGCCTTCTTTATCGCATTGTAAAGGTAATTTTTAAACCGGGAATAAATGAATCATTAAAACTTTGCGCATATACCGGCGTGGTGATTAGTGTTGGTGCAATCTTAACACTATAATTATCATCCATAGTATAAGAATGGATAAACTTAGCATCAACATAAGCATCAATGGTTTGTATGCCCCAGCTTGCTGCAAAAAGCAACACACTCAGATCGCGGTAACGGGCATAACCTCTAACTGCATCAGTAATAGCGGCATCCGGATAACCTTGATAGGCCTGGTATAATTCATAATACGGATCGCCTGGATTGGGGCTTATTCCGCGAGTACGATAACGCGCAATAGCCAGATCCTGTTTATAGTATTTTGCATTATACTTATACATCACTACCAATAAGCTTAAACCTGTATAAATAATAGGCACTTTCCAGATACGATGATTATATACCTGTCCCCATCCCGGTACAAATACAGAGCGGTGCCATGCCTTGCTTGGACTATGGGTACTATCAGGGTGATAAACTTTTATGGAGCTCTTAGGAACGAAGGGTTTTGACTTTAACGAGTCTTTTTTTTCCAGCACACTATCAGCCTTGCTTTTTTTCACAGCCGTTACCGGCTTTTGTGCCATTGCCGATAAAACAAATCCTGTTAATAAGCCTATAATTAATAAGTATCTCTGCATTTTTTACCAATCCAACATTTCAAGAATGCGGCCAAGATCATCTTCTGATAAAAAAGGAATTTCAATAACACCTTTGCCCTGGCTGTTTACCTTAAGTTTAACTTGCGAACTAAACTTAGAGGCCAGATCGTCTTGTATCTTTTGTATCTGAAACGTAGGCGGCTCGGGTTGTTTTCCTTCCTTCCTGGTACGCATCTTTTGCAGATCGCGCACCATCTCTTCCACCTTACGAACGGATAAACCCTGCTGAATAATATGTTTGTGTAAATATAATTGTTGGGCGGGGTCCTCAACGGTTATCAGCGCGCGCGCATGGCCCATGCTTAGCTCACCATCGCGGATGGATGCCTGGATAGTTGGCGGTAATTTTAACAACCTTAAATAGTTGGTTACTGTTGATCTGTTTTTACTTACACGCGCACCCAGTTCCTCCTGTTTCAGGCCAACTTCGTCCAGCATCCGCTGAAAGCTCAAAGCCACTTCAATAGCGTTAAGGTCTTCGCGCTGGATGTTTTCTATCAGCGCCATCTCCAGCATTTGCTGATCATTAGCCGTACGTACGTAAGCCGGAATATGCGTTAAGCCTGCCAATTTTGAAGCACGTAAGCGGCGCTCGCCTGATATTAGCTGGTACTGGTGCGAATTAACACGGCGCACGGTAATAGGCTGAATTAAACCCTGTAATTTTATAGAAGCCGACAGGTCTGCCAGTGCCTGCTCATCAAAATCGGTACGTGGCTGGAAAGGGTTAACCTCTATCTCTGATAATTTAATATCATTTACAGAACCAAGTCCATTAACTTCTGCCGATGCACCGGTATTGTTATTGTTGCTGCTATTTGGTTTTTTATAAGGCAGTACGTTTTCAGAGTCGTTTAACAGTGCACTTAATCCCTTGCCTAAAGCATTCCTTTTTTCTGCACTCATGCTATACGGTTTCTGTTGTTGCGCTTACCTCGTTTTTCACTAATCCGTTTTTGCGGATCACTTCACGGGCAAGGTTTAGATAATTTATAGCGCCTTTACATGTGGCATCGTGCATAATTACAGATATGCCAAAGCTTGGCGCTTCACTTAAACGTGTGTTGCGTTGTATAATAGTATCAAATACCATGTCCTCAAAATGATTGCGTACTTCTTCAACCACCTGATTTGAAAGGCGTAGCCTAACATCATACATGGTTAATAAAATACCTTCAATCTCTAATTGCGGGTTTAGACGGTTTTGGACAATTTTAACGGTGTTTAACAATTTGCCCAAACCTTCTAACGCGAAGTACTCGCATTGTACCGGGATGATCACCGAGTCGGCAGCAGTTAGGGCGTTAATGGTAATTAAACCTAATGATGGCGAGCAGTCAATGATAATAAAATCGTACTCATCGCGGATCTTATTAAAAACCTCCTGCATTTTATACTCGCGGTTGTCCAGATTGATCATTTCAATCTCGGCACCTACAAGGTCAATATGCGCGGGCAGCAGGTCAAGGTTCGGAGTTTCGGTTTTGATGATAGCATCGCGCGGATCAACCTCGTTGATGATACATTCATAAATACTGTTTTTCACATTGCGCGGGTCAAATCCAATACCTGAAGTGGCATTAGCCTGCGGATCAGCATCAACTAACAGTGTCCTGTACTCTAATACGGCTAAACTTGCGGCCAGGTTAATGGATGATGTGGTTTTGCCCACACCGCCTTTTTGATTGGCTAAAGCAATAATTTTACTCATTCTATCTCTCCAAAATTTTATAACAGGTTTAATAACAACGAAAAAAAGAAATATAAATTTCTACCTTCGGACTACTTTTTCCCAAGTGCTAAGATATATATTTAAACAACGGAAAAATCCACAGTTTTTGGCTATTTACAAACAATTTTGGCAATGAGCGATTGATGGAATGAGTGATTTAGTGAATGTTCTTTTTAAGCGATCACCAATATTTTATTCAAAACTCACTCATTCCATTATTCGCTAATTCACTCATTATAAAAAATGATAACAGTTATATCATCTACCAACAGGCCCGGAAGTTCAACACTTAAAGTAGCACGTTACTATCAAAAGATCATGCTTGAAAAGGGAGTAGAGGCCGGCATATTATCCATGGCCCAACTTCCGCCAAATATATTAGAGACCGACCTGTACGGAAAACGTAGCCCCGAGTTTCAAAAAATACAGGACATTATTGATGCTACCGATAAATTTGTATTTATTATACCCGAGTACAATGGAAGTTTTCCCGGCAGTTTAAAAGTATTTATTGATGCCTGCAGCTTCCCCGGTAGCTTTTATGAAAAAAAATCAGCGCTGGTGGGTATATCATCAGGCAAATACGGCAACATACGCGGAGTAGACCATTTTACAGGCGTTTGCCATTATTTACACCTGCACGTTATGCCTTTAAAGCTGCATATCCCCAATATCAAAACAGAATTTAACGAATACAGCGACTTGTTTAAAGAAGATACTGTTCAATTTACTAATGAGCAGATAGATAAGTTTATTGCTTTTTGATTATTAACTGCTTATCCATTTAGCCAAACTAAAAGCCGCCGAAGCTGCTAATACGCCAATTATTAAAACTTTGAACGCACCGGATATTGGAGGCTGTCCGGTTACTTTACTTTTAAAATAGCCGAAAACAAATAAGCATAACATGGTTATTACACAGGAGTATACCAATGCGGTTTGCGAATTTCTTTCAAAAAAGTAAGGCGATAGCGGGATAATGCCTCCTACTATATAAGACAAGCCAATGGTAACTGCACTTTGCGTAGCACGATTGGGTAAGGGTTTTTCCAATCCAAGCTCGTATCGCATCATAAAATCAACCCACCTATCTTTATCTTTGGCCATTTCATTGGCTATCTGATCTTGCAAAACTTCTGATAGCCCAAAACCTGCAAATACTTCTTTAACCTCGGCTTTTTCCTGTTCGGGTACGCGCTCAACCTCGTCATATTCTCTTTGCAATTCGGCTGCATAATGCTCAGATTCAGTACGACCGGCCAAAAAGCCACCCAGGCCCATCGCTATTGATCCGGCAACAATTTCGGCTACACCGGCGGTTATCACTACGCCTGATGAATTTATAGCGCCACTAAGCCCGGCGGCCAGTGCGAAGGGCACGGTTAAACCGTCAGACATGCCAATAACAATATCACGGATAGTGTCAGAGCTTTTTAGATGTTTCTCATCATGATGCATAAATAAATGTACCTGCATTAAAATTACTAATGATAAAAAAGTGGTATTTATTATTAGTCTGAATAGGTCTGCATTAGTATACAGTAGTTTGCGTATCTAATATCTTACAAAGCTAAATAGCCCTTTTACTAACTAAAGGATTATTTTTGTTTCAACCTTATATTATTTACCGTGTTAAAAACTTTACCCGTTATTTTATTGATCCTGGCAATTGGCAACACTGCCTGGGCTCAAAACAAACGCTCCCTTCAAAAAGCCGATACTACTAAACTAAACGCCGTGACAGTAAAAGGCTATCTTTCAGACCAGCCAATGTTAAGCGTCCCGGCATCTGTAAGTGTAATAACACCGGCGCAATTAAAACTACAACCCGATAATTCATTAGTATCAGCTGTAAATACGGTTCCAGGGGTGCGTATGGAAGAACGCTCACCAGGCAGTTATCGCTTATCAGTAAGGGGTAGTTTACTACGCTCGCCATTTGGCATTCGCGATGTTAAGATTTATTATGACGAGTTACCACTTACCGATGCAGGCGGCAATACCTATTTAAATGTAATTGACTTTAACAGCATACAAGGAATTGAAGTATTGAAAGGGCCCGATGGTAGCTTATTTGGTGCTAACTCTGGCGGAGTGGTCCTATTAAGCCCTGTAAACAGGTACGACAATACTAACTATGTAACCGCGGGCCTGACCGGTGGGTCGTACGGTTTAGTACATGAAAATGTGGGTTTGCAAAACGTAACTAAAAATAACCAGTTTAACTTTAACCAAGCCTACCAGACTTATCACGGTTATAGGGTACATAGCGATATGTACCGCCATTATTTTCAGGCCAGTGATAAACTTACCTATGGCGGCAATAACTCTTTAAAAATATTAGGTTTTTATTCTGATTTGAAATACGAAACACCTGGTGGCTTAACCCAGGCACAAGCAGATGCCGACCCAACAGCAGCAAGGCCATCAACACCTGCGGTTCCGGGAGCGTTAAAACAAAATGCAGGCATAGAAAATAAAATGACCTACGGTGGCGCGGTGAATGAGTGGCATATAACAGACCGTATACGTAATATATTTGCTGTTTACGGGGCGTACGTAAATTTCACCAACCCATTTATTACCAATTACGAGCAGCGTTATGAACGCACTTATGGCATGCGTACCTATTTTGAGTTTACAGGCATCCCTAAAGAGAACTTTAAATGGAAAGCCAATGTAGGTATGGAGTGGGCAAAGACCAATGCCGACAATAATGACTATGGTAACCGAGCCGGCGTACGAGATACCGCCCAAAGCTTAGACAAAGTTAATACCGATCAGCATTTTATATTTGCCCGTTATGAAGAGACCATTTACAACCGCCTGCATGTGGAAGCAGCAGCGAGTTTGAATTTTTACGGATATGATTTCAAGAACGTTTACCCACGGATGCAAACCGCATTCACAACCCAAACGTTTTTGCCGCAGATCATGCCACGATTGGCGCTGTCTTACCAGATCACTAATAACTTTGTATGGCGCGCATCGGTAAGCAGGGGGTACTCAACACCGACATCTGCAGAGATACGTCCATCGAACAATATTATCAATACTTCGCTGGGTGCGCAATATGGCTGGAACTACGAGACCGGTTTCCGCTTACGCAATAATGATGAGACCATGATGCTGGACGTATCAGCCTTTTATTATCATTTAAACAATGCCATTGTACGCCGGTTAACCGCTGCTTCAACTGAATACTACACCAATTCGGGCGATATCAAACAGCCCGGCTTAGAGCTTTATTTTACAGATTGGCTTATCAAACAAACTGACCATGGCTTTATAAGAGGACTGCAATTTAGCGAGTCATTAACCATAAGCAAGTTTGCCTTTGGCAATTATCGCGACGCTACAACAGGCTATGCCGGCAATGAATTAACCGGTGTGCCGCGCCATGTAAGTGTTGCCAGTGTACAGGTAAAGTTTCCTCAATATTTGTACCTGTACGCGCAGTATAACTCAACCGCACGCATCCCACTTAATGAGGCCAATACTTTTTATGCACCACATTATAATTTAGTACAGGCCAAATTGGGCTGGCAGCATAAATTAAGCGACAAATCGCACTTAGAGATATTTGCCGGGGTTGACAATCTGCTTAATGAAAGTTATAGCCTGGGCGATGACCTTGATGCCGTTGGTAACCGTTTCTATAACCCATCAGCATTGCGTAATTATTATGTGGGTTTTAATGTTAGGTTTTAGATAGACAGAAAATAGAACAAAACAAAGAGGGCTAAGATCATTAATGATCTTAGCCCTCTTTTAATATTTGCTTTAATTAAAATTAACCATTTATCCAACTGAATTTATAATCAAGCGTTGGGTTTTTCATCCTATCCGCTATGCGTAACAAACGGTTAGGCAGGGCCACAATATAATCGCGCGCTTTCTCGCCCGATTCATTTAGCTCGCCAATACTTTCAATATGCCAGTCGGTAATTAGTTCTTTTAAAATATCAACATAGTCAATCGCCGTATAAATACCCAGGCGCTGTGCGGCATCTGTAAAGTGGCCAAAGGTCTGGCCTATTTTTAACCCTACCTCACGCAGAAAATGCGCCGGCATAACTATCTTTTTACGCATCATATCCTCAAAAGCCAACATAGCTTCGTTAGGGTCTACTTCAAATATTTTTTCTATAAAGTATTTGTAAGCCTTAGCGTGACGCATCTCGTCAGACGCGATAACACCGCACATTTTTGACAGTAAATTATCACCATCTTTTTTAGCCTGCGATGCTACCCTGCGGTGTGATACGTTGGTTGCCAGCTCCTGGAATGAGGTGTATATAAAATTACGATACGGATCATGCCCTGTACCAATATCAAAGCCATCTGCAATTAAATACTGGGTTGAAACTTCCATAGCGCGCATATCAACACGGCCGGATAGGTATAAATATTTATTTAACAGATCACCATGTCGGTTCTCTTCGGCTGTCCAGTGTCTTGTCCATTTCATCCAGCCACCTTCTTCGTTTTTTGAAACGCCTTCAACCATGGTTAACCATGATTCATAAGTGGGTAGCGCTTCCTCGGTGATGGTATCTCCAATTAAAACAGCCATCAAATCGTATGATAAGCCTTTCGCGGTTTCCCGCATATCTTTAACCTCGCTAAAAAAAGTATCTTTTGTTGAATCAGGTAAAAAATCAGATGGCTGCCAGATTGTGTCAATGGGCTTTAAGTATTCATGCATTTTTTCCAGCATGAATTTCTCTATATGCGCCATTACTTCTTTCCGTTTTTCTTCAAAAAATATCATAGTAATTTATTAGTGTACAAAGGTAATGATTTAAACATTCAATAATTACATCATTTTTTTGCCTGTATATCCTATAGCATCCTTCATACATTCAGGCAATGTCTGCAGGGACGGGGTACCGTTAAAAATAGAGAAATTACTATTATATTCCCATAAAATGCCCGGTATATTTAGTTTTTTTAATGTTTGGCGCATAGCTTTAATATAACGGCACCGGCTATCGGCATCGGTATATTTATTATATACCCCATACTCAGTACAAATAATGGGTACGTTATGTTTATCTGCCCATCTCTTTATGATCGATAGCTTATCAAACAATGACCGTTCGTTGCCATCGGTACGATATTGGTAGTAGTTGGTTTCGCCCCATGTACCCTTAGTCTTTGGATTGATTTGGGGGAAATTTTTCGCATTGTATGGAAAAGCTACCCCGATAGTCGCCACCTGGTCGCCTACCCAGGAAGCTCCCTGGTGTGTAAATAAAAAAGGTTCATAAAAATGTGATGTATAAATAACATTTTTATCTGCCAGTGGTTCTGTGCGGCTTAATTCGTAAATACTGTTATAGTTTGATGCGCCGATAATAAAAGTATGAACTTTATCAACCTTGCGCAGGGCCGTAACAATATTGTAAATAGCGTCTTTCCAGATGGCAGGGCTCATGTGCGGCGGCTCATTGTATAATTCAAAAAACAGATCGTCAGCATTTTCATTACTATATCTTTTTACTATCACTTTCCACAGGTTGATTACTTTGGGCGTTTCAGTTAAATAATTCTCGTCATTTATTTCGCCATAGTGGTAATCAATAATAATTTTTAACCCTAAAGTGTGGCACTGTTTTATTATTCCATCAATTTTTGAAAATACATTATCCAGTGGGATGTGTTTTGATTCTATAAAAGCAAATGCTACGGGTAGCCTGATACTCTTAAACCCAAGTATTTTTAAAAGCTCCAGATCTTTTACAGATGGCGCGTTATCAGTAAATATATTTTTGGCCCAGGTTTGTTCAAGCCATGAAATGTTTATCCCGTTATCTAAACTTTGGGCCCTTTTAAAAGCCGGCCCTGGTTTTAACGGATTGATTGGATTACTTTTTGCTATTGTAAACTGCACAATTATGAACATTATTAGTAATACCCTATACCCCAACCAATTTGGAGCATTGTCTTTTATGATAGTTTTTGCCACCTTTTTAGCTTATAGATTTAATTTAACAAACAACATAATCTTTATATAATTTAATACTACGAATGTTTGTTCAAATTACTAAAGAAGAGTTTTCAAAAGAGGTTTTAAAAAAGGCATGGTACCAAACCAATAATATTATCTGGTCTATACTTTTTTTATATCCGCTGGTTTCCATTATAGATGTTATTTACAGCCCTGATATCTGGGTGCAGTTTTTAATTGTAAGGTTGATAACCGACATCCTAATTTACGTTTTATATAGCGCCTTAAGAAACAAAGGACAAAACTATCGCCTGTTATTACATTTATCCTTTTTGCTGCTTTCTGGTACTGCCGCTCTGCTATGTAACCTGGTGAATGTACAGCAATTAAATGTTTATTTCCTGGTTTACGCAACCATAATCCTGTTTTTTAACATACAGGTATTTTGGGAGCCTGTTAACTCTGTTATTCAATCGCTTATAGCATTGGTATTGCTCGCCGTGTTTTATAACGCTTTAAATGAAAACGGGGCAGAACAGTTTATCAGCAATGGCGGGCAATTCTTTTTTATCATAGCTTTTGTGTCTTGCCTTGTAGCAAGTGCCCGCTTTAAAGTAATGCAGCGCGAAGTACGGTCGCAATTGTTGATAGCCAAGTCAAACGAGCAGTTAAAGAGCCAGAACCACGATATTATTGAAAAAAACAGCATTATCGATTCGCAATATGAACGGCTGCTTAAAATGGACGAGCAAAAAAACAGCTTCATTAACATAGCGGGCCATGATCTTAAAAACCTGATAGGATCCATTATCATGAGTAATAATATGATAAAGGAAGAAAGCGATCGCTTGAGCGATGATCAGAAAGAGTTTACAGGGTATATTACCGAATCGGCCGACAAAATGCAGTATATGCTTAACAAGCTGATGAATGTTAAGGAGATCGAATCGCCCGAGATGAAATTTAACCTGGAGATCTTCGACATTAACATAGAAGTAAGGAACATTTATAGAGGCCTGGTTGAAACAGCACAATTAAAAAACATTAACCTGGAAGATAACATTTTGAAACTCCCTTTAAACGTGAACCTGGACAAGGTATTTGCAGGGCAGGTATTTCAAAACTTATTATCAAACGCCATCAAATTTTCGCAGACAAATAATAACCTTAGCGTAATAACCGGTTTGATGCGTCAAAAGTTTGTTTTTGAAATTATTGATGAAGGAGTAGCCATAGGCCAGGAAGAGCTGGATATGATGTTCAATAAATTAAAAACATTAAACGATGCAACAACAAGTATTGAAAGCCGGCTTGGCCTGGGCCTTTCAATTGCCAAACTAATCACCCATGAAATGGGTGGCGAGTTGTTTTACCGCAGCGATGATGATGGCAACTATTTTAGAGTAGAATTTAACGTAATTAACTAACAGCCCCCGACACTGATGACAAAATTCCTTACCGCATTTAGCCTTTTCTTATTACTGGGTACGGCAAGCTTTGCTCAAAAAATACTTTCATTTCATGCAATGGGGCATGATGATGATGCTATTGTTGGCTTAAGCGGTACCAGTTCTTATTATTTAAAGATAGACCCCAGTATTGAGCTAAACGGAAGCAAACTGGTATTATTTATTCAGCCATCACAGGCTTTAATAAAACACCTGTCTTACATCAGTATATTTCTAAATGACAGGCCCGCATTTAGTAGTGCGTTATCGGCTGATTCTATTCAAAAAATATCACTTAACCTGTCTAATTCTGATGTGTCGTCTGATAAATTTCTGAAGATCCAGGTTAAAACATTATGTACCATCAACTCTGCTAATTGTAAGGATGTTGACAATCCGGCAATGTGGATGAAAGTAAAAAGCTATTCATACCTGTCATTAATAAAAAGTGACAATAATTTCTTTTCCAACGTTAACATAAGCAACTGCTTCGAAACCATGAAAGCAATTGTTTATCCTGCAAACCCATCACTGCATGACCTTAAAGCAGTAGCCTGGGCATACTCCAGATTAAAGAGATCTGATATAAAAAACATTGGAATTTACCAGGAAGGCAAAGTACCAGATAGCGTAAAAAGGTATATTTTAGTAGGTAATGTGCCAAGCCTTAATGCTCAAAGACGCGGGTTATTAAAAATAATCCCGCATAAAGGCGGTGGATTATTTTACCTGCATAAATCAACCTCAATAAGTATGGATACCATCAAACGCATGGTATATTTCAGGCACCGTTTATGGCCGGTTAAAACATTAAAACAAGTTGTTACTCCTGCCGAAATACTATTTATTACCGGTGCTGATAATGAAGGGTATGAAAAAACCATAACTGCATTAGGCAATATCAACGTGTTAAATTCAACCTTCGGCGATTATTTGTTAATAGATAAGGCCGAGAATAAATTCTTTAAGACTATTGATGAAAACCGCTCCAAATTATCGTTCAGGCAAATTGGCGGCACTACCAGTTTTATGGCGGGTATAGGCAATTTAAAAAACTCATACAATTTTAAAAACTCTGATTTTAGCTTTACTCCAAAAGAAATTGGCATCCGTGTAGTTGCTAACTATAGCAGTCTTGCACCGGGCGACAGGGGATATTTGAATTTATATTTGAATGGCATCCTTATCAGTACAGAAAAATTAGATGCTACCGGCAAGTTAAATACATCTGTAACCATAAGCCGCTACCAGCATAATAAATACAATACGCTTGAAACAGAATTCAGGTTTTTCTCTGCTTCATCAAGTTGTACATCAAGCTTTAACGGTTTCTTTGCCGAGGTTGATGTAGATAAATCTTATCTCGAATCAAAAAACCCATTTATAACCAGCGACCTGAGCTTTTATCAGTATCCCGAAGCGTTTACAGCCGGTAATACCCGTATAGTGGTGAGTAGAAAGTATGCGTCTTATGCCGTATCAGCAATGGGCGAAATAATCTATGCCCTCAACAACAACATTAACGCCAACAACTTTCCGGAGTTTCAATATTCAGACGAAATTGATAAGAACGATCTGAAAAAAAATCACATCATTGCTTTGTTATCACATGATGATAAATTGATGGATGATTTCCCTGATGCACCTATTAAGTTCAACCATAAATTCAGGTTGTATAATAACGAGAATAACAAGGTGGTGTATTCTTTGTCTGATTCTGTCTCAAATGGCCTGGCTCAGATCTTTTACGGCAGAAGCAATAACGCGGTGTTAGTATTAACCGCTACGGGTAATGATCTTACTAACGCGTTTACCAGTGCTTCACAATCTATTACAGAGCAATTGTCGACCTTATCAAGCAACGTAGCCATATCAGATGTAAGTAATAACAAGTACTTGTTTAACATCAGTAAATCAAGCGAAAACCTGGAATATATAGATACCAAGAATGTACTAACCCGTTTCTGGGAAAGTTATAACCTGTATATTTTGTTAGGCCTGCTTGTTTTGATATTGCTGTCATTCCTTTACATACGTGCCAAGGTTCAAAAATCAACAGACATATTTGATGAGTAATTTGCGGATATTAGTTATCCAACCATTACCAACTGCTTACCATTTTATTTAATGGAATAATGAAAATGTCAATTCCTGAGCTTTTGATACATGACGGTTTTTTAACAAAAGCCGACCAGGAAAAAATTGATGATTTTTCTACCCGATCAGGATTGCCTTATATAAAAATAGCGCTCAATTTTGGTTATATATCACGTAAAAACTATGAACGTTCTTTAACAAACGCGGGCTACGTTTTCCAACAAATACGGGATGAGGCTTACGATACCAACATCTTAAATAAAATTGAATTAAAATACGCCGACAAACACCTGGCACTACCCCTGCGTATTGAGAACAATAAAGTGGTAACATTAATGGCCGACCCCAGCGATGCTGAGTTTATTGATTTCATTAAAACAACCTATAACCTTGAACCTGAAATAATAGTTGCTTCTGATCTGGAAATTACCTGGTTAAGCCATGTTTTATTAGGGCAAAGCTATGTTAAAGCATCTGTTTTTGATTTGCTTCATCGTGATCCGGACAGCTCTGCATTAACCACCTTTACTACACCCCAATTAATTTTTACTTTTGGGGTATTTGCGGCAGTAACAATTGGGTTAGTACGGTATTTTGTAAATACCCTGATTGTCATTAATGTTACTTTGAGTTCTTTTTTCCTGATCTCTATCCTATTCAAATTATGTTTGGCTATTATAGGGTCCAGATTTGAATTATATCAGGCTGTTAACCGCAAAGAACTCAGGGAAGTAAAAGAGGACGAGCTACCCATTTACACTATACTTTTACCGGTATATAAGGAAGATAAGCTGATCAAAAAGTTGATCTGGAACCTGCAAAGCCTGGATTACCCCCGCGAAAAACTCGACATCAAACTTTTAATAGAGGAAGACGACGATAAAACTTTGAATGCTGTTAAAATGCTCGACTTTCCGGGAGTTTTTGAAGTAATAATAGTACCTGCCCACATGCCCAAAACCAAACCAAAGGCATGCAACTACGGTCTGCATTTTTCAAGGGGTGAATATTTGACCATTTACGATGCCGAAGATGTTCCGGATAGCGATCAGCTTAAAAAGGTGGTTACACTTTTTAATAAACTACCAGCTCATTATGTCTGTATACAATGCGCGTTAAACTATTTTAACAGGAATGAAAACTTCCTTACCCGCATGTTTACCCTGGAATATTCGTATTGGTTTGATTATATGCTTGCCGGGTTAGATACACTGGATATTCCTATCCCGTTAGGCGGCACAAGTAATCACTTTAAATTTGAAGTTTTGATGGAGCTTGGGGGATGGGATCCTTTCAATGTGACCGAAGATGCTGATCTGGGTGTACGCGCTTATGCCAAAGGTTATAAAGTAGCTATTATTAACTCTACCACCTACGAAGAAGCCAATAACGAAATGTTTAACTGGGTACGTCAGCGGTCGCGTTGGATAAAAGGGTACATGCAAACCCACCTGGTACACATGCGAAACCCGGTGCAGCTTTGGCGAAAAATTGGCTGGAAAGGCTTTTTGGGATTTAACTTTTTTATTGGCGCAACTCCGCTCACCTTTCTGGTCTACCCGCTTTTGTTAGGTGTGTTTCTATGTTATCTATTTTTTGATCTGTCTTCTATTCGGTCCATCTTTCCGGATTGGGTTTTGTTTATCTCTATTATTAACCTGATGGTTGGTAATATATTGATGATATATGTAAACATGATGGCCGTATTTAAACGCCGCTATTATGAGTTGATATTGTTTGCCATAGCTAATCCAATATATTGGTTATTACATTCATGGGCAGCCTATAAAGGCTTGTACCAGCTTATTGTAAAACCCTTTTATTGGGAAAAAACAGATCATGGTTTAAGTAAGGTTAATAACCCCACAACGCATTTAGAATGAGTACCCCGTTTAAGCCGATATTAAATAAAGGGAAATCATTATTAATAATAACCTTATTAATAGCGCTGTATTACCTGGTATGCGGTATTTACTTAAACCATATAGGTTACTATAACCAGGAGTCATTATTTTATATAGAAAAAATCAAAATAATATTTGAGGGTACTGGCTATAAGTTAAAAATAATGGGCCTGACAGCACCCATTCTCCCATTTTTTTTCACGCTTATCTTTTCAAAGATCAATGTCTTACTTGCCCCTGTTATAGCATCAACGCTGGGTACGGCATTTCTTTTTTATTTAATGGCCGATACGTTAGCGAAAAATACCGACGATGATCTTTACCTGTATATACTGATAGCTGTTTTCCTGTTGCACCCCGGTATTTTGTATATGGCTTGTTCGGGCAAAGCCATATATATGGTGCTTATATTTTTTTATATGTTCTTTTTAAACATATTTAAATTCTATAACTCAAATACTACTTTTCATATCTCGATTGCCAGTATTTGCCTGGTGATGCTTTTGTTTTGCGATTATAAATTTATCTGGCTAACGTTATTTTTCATTCCCTTAATTTTTTCGATAGCTCTTCAAAGTCTAAACCTTTCCGAAAAAGAATCTATATTCAGGATGACGATAAGCTTTAACAACCCATCTTTAAGGCGCAAGCTAATCAATAGGACTTTTGCCCTTTATATCATACTTTTCATCTTGCCAATTGCGTCTATAGTTTGTTATAAAATACTCAACCTAACTAACGCCAGCGATATCGATTATTTTATAAATAGCCCCTATGCTAATTGGAATGTTTTACCCGAAAGAATGGCCTATCAGAATAGTGCCCTTGATACAACCTTCAATTCGCCCGAGGTTTCCTTACTGATCTCGGCCCGGATGATCTTATTTTGTCCGTTGATATTATTTGCGATATATCTTTTCAGGCGTAATCCATACCAGATATTAACCCTGCTAACGCCATTTACTTTTGTTGAGTTCTTACACATAAAATATAACAAGATATTTCTGTCTTACCAATATTATCTAATCTTCTTTATTTTAGCGTTACTATGCCTGATCATCAAATCACGCGAATCTAAAACCAGTATTCTTTTTAAATCAGCGTTAAGTCTGCTTATATTATTGCAAATATATACCGGCTATTATTTTTTAGACCGATCCCTTATAGACGATGAAAGAAACTTTGTTACGCTCTTAAAGCCTGCGGCGGCTGACAAACACCAAGATGAGAACCGTGATATAGCAAACTATATAAACACACTACCACCAAATGAAAAAGTACTGGTTGACGATGCTATTGCCTATCCAATAGCAGCCTTTACCCATAATATTACACACCTTACTTTACCTTATCAGGATGATTTTCTAAGTGCAATAGAGACGCCCAATAAATACGTCAATTATATACTTATTGCTAATTCTAAGAACCCGTTGTCTGGCTATACGTTACTAAATACTCGATATGCACCCGTGGCATCCCAGCTTATTAATAATTCACCCAACCTGCAAAAGGCTTACGAAACCGATAATTGGACGTTGTACAGGCTTTATTAAATTATTTATTTTAGGTTGATACTCCTATTACTTACTTATAACCTTAGTTATAAAAGATTGGTTATAGAGATTAGGTTATTTTCGGCGGTCAATATATTTAACTATATGATTATTATCTAATTAATCAAAAACCCTCACACGGGCCTGAGCCTTGATACCCGTGAAATGCCTGGAATTACTATCGGCATGTGCAATAATACCCGATAAATGAAAGTTTTTACTA
>JAZKCG010000060.1:0-39783 GCA_040388175.1 Bacteroidota bacterium
CCGACCTTGGCAAGGTCGTGCTCTACCAACTGAGCTACTTTCGCGTTGGTTATTTCCTGCTTTGTTTTAGCATCGCTGCTATCTCGGTTGCGGGAGTGCAAATATAGATAGATTTGTACATTCTGCAAATAAAATATTGCGTTTTTTTTAATGTTTTTATAAGTCGCTGTTTTTCAAAACAAATAATATCAAATCACCTTCAAATCCGCGGCTCATGGCATATTGCTGTAGTTTGTAATTGCGTTTGTAGCCCTCTTTTTCCTTTAACAAGGCTGCTTTTTTAACTAAAATATTGGTCAGTGTATCTAAATAAGCATCGCCATCAATCAATAAAAGTGCTTTTTTTATGAGTACGTCGGGTACTTTTTTAAGTTTGAGGCCTTGTTTTATCTTGATCTTACCCCATGCTTTTTGCCTGAATTTACCTACTGCATAGGCTTTGGCAAAGCGCTCTTCATTTAAAAAGCCGGCAGTAATTAGTTCAGATATGATATTTTCAATTGCTTCGGGCCATAAGCCCAATTCGTATAATTTATCCCGTACTTCTTGTTGCGAGCGGTCCTGGTAGGCGCAATAATGTTCTGCTTTGGTTAGTGCGACTTTGGGGTCGGTTATTTTGGGTTTGATGTTATCCATTTTAATAACTCAAACTTATGGTATAAGTATTAATTAGGCAAGGCAATATCAATAGTTAATAAGTGGTGCTTTCAATTAGCCTAAATTCTCCAGCTTTAGTCAGTACTGCCTTTGTGGATGTTTTTCTATTACTCATCAAATCGCTAAAATATTCGCCTAAATACAGCAAGTAATCATCCTTGCGTTCCTGGTATGATCCTGATTTTAGTGAGTTATTATATATAGTGTAGTTATGGTCCTTTATTACCAGGCGCACTTCATCCAGGTTATCTATTTTTCCTAAAAAGGTTTTAAATTTTTCTGAGTTATTTACCTGTAATATTGTTTTATCAGGCCTCACAGCAATAATGTAATATGCGCAATATCCCGGCGGGCAACTTATCATAAAACCATAACCGTCTACAGGTTTGTTTATGAGTTTAACATAGTTTATATCTCCCTTTTCAAAAACAACCTCACGCTTACCCCCGATACCGGAAACATAAAGACATTGCCAATATAAAAAAGTAGAATCGGGGATAATATTTGCAAAATATGCTATATCTTCCTTATAGTGTGGAAACAACGTAAATGTCCCATGGTTAAAGTCGGCAGCTGATTGGCATAAGGCCAGGTTGCAGCAGGCAGTGAATAGGAGGGTTAAAATTGATTTCAACATATTGATAGATAAGGTTTAATAAATGTAGGCATAAACACAATAAAACAGCCGTGCAAAATCAAATTAGTGATTTTTATGTTATTCGCTTAAATTATTAGCAAATTAGTGCCGTTATGCTTAGCAATCAATATCTCATATCAACAATTAAACAAATTATAAATGCCACAGGCGATGTTATAAAGGACGATATCATCAGTGTACTACTTACTGATAGCCGCCGGATCAATATAGCCGCCGAGGGCTTGTTCTTTGCGCTAAGCGGCAGGCGTAACGGCCACGAGTTCATTGCCGAAGCCTACGCTGCCGGGGTACGCAACTTTGTAGTTAAACAAGGACCCGAAATTAAACTACCCGATGCCAATTTTTTGATAGTGGAGAATGTACTTGGTGCCCTACAAACCTTGGCCCGGCACCACCGCAGCCGTTTTAATTTGGAAGTTATAGGCATTACAGGTAGTAACGGCAAAACCATTGTAAAGGAGTGGCTGTACCAGTTATTGGCTGTAGATAAAAGCATCGTGCGTAACCCCAAAAGTTATAACTCGCAAATTGGTGTACCGTTATCGGTATGGCAAATCAATGATAAAAATACACTGGGGATATTTGAAGCCGGTATTTCCCTGCCGGGTGAGATGGATAAATTGGAAGCCATTATACAGCCTAATATAGGCGTTTTAACGCATTTAGGCCCTGCGCATAACGAAGGTTTTGAAAACATTAGAGAAAAGGTCTTAGAGAAACTAAAACTGTTTAAAAACTGCAAACTGCTTATTCACAACTATGACCAACTGATGGATTATCAAAAGGAGATAGGCGCGATAAATAGTTTTACCTGGAGCAGAAGCTTTAATCAAGCCGATCTGTATGTTTTTAGCGAAACCACTATTAAACGGAATTATTACCTACGTGCAAAGTATCAGCAAAAAGAGATAGAGTGTATTATACCTTTCCGTGACGAAGCATCTATAGAAAACGCCATTGTTTGTTGGGCAACGTTGCTGGCTTTAGGGTATCCGGCCACAGAGGCTGATAAACGGTTAGAGCGGCTTAGCTCGGTAAGTATGCGGCTGGAACTAAAAACAGGTATCAACGATTGCTCTATTATTGACGATTCTTATAACTCCGATATACAGTCGTTGGAGATAGCTTTGAATTTTTTAGACCAGCAAAATCAGCATCAGAAAAGGACATTGATCTTATCTGATATTTTTCAATCAGGACTATCAGAAGATGTTTTATATCAACAAGTTGCATCGCTCATAAAAACAAAAAAAGTAGATAGGTTCATTGCTGTTGGCAAAGCGCTGCAAAGCCACCAGCAATATTTTGATGTACCCGAAAAGGTTTTTTATACGGATACCATCGAAGTATTAAATAACCTGTTAACCCTTGGTTTTAAAGGCGAGACCATATTGATCAAAGGCTCGCGTAGTTTTGAATTTGAGCGCCTCAGCAAGGCGCTGGTTCAGAAAACGCATGAAACGGTGATGGAAATTAACCTGAACGCGATGCTTGGTAACCTGAACTATTACAGATCAAAACTTAAGCCGGGTGTAAAGCTAATGGCCATGGTAAAGGCTTTTAGTTACGGTAGTGGCACGTTCGAACTGGCCAATATGCTGCAATATAACAAGGTTGATTATTTGGCGGTAGCCTATACAGACGAGGGTATCTCTTTACGCCAGGCAGGGATTAATTTACCTATAGTAGTATTAAACGCAGAACAAACCGCTTTCGACAAGTTGACCGAGTATGAGTTGCAACCCGTTATTTATAGTTTTGGCTTGTTTGATGACTTTATCAGGTATGTACAGCAAAATGATCTCCTGAATTACCCGGTGCATTTGAAGATTGATACAGGGATGCATAGGCTTGGCTTTGAGTCTTTTGATATTGATACGTTGTGCGACCTGTTAGAAACGAATAAGTATATACGCATAGTTTCCATGTTCTCGCACCTGGCGGCCAGCGAAGCGCCACAACATGATGATTTTACCGCTGAACAGATTAGCCGATTTGAAAAAGAAGCTAAGAAAATAGAGAAGTGCCTGGGTTATACGGTTATCAAACACTTATTAAACACATCAGGCATTACCCGCTGGCCGTCGGCGCAATTTGATATGGTGCGATTGGGCATCGGCCTGTATGGAATTGATGCTGCAGTACCGGCCAGCGATAGCGCTTTACAACCCATCACCAGTTTAAAGACCAGTGTATCGCAGGTTAAAAAAATAACGGCCGGTGATACCGTAGGCTATGGCCGCAACGGTATAATGGCGAAAGACGGCAAGATAGCCACCGTACGTATAGGCTATGCCGATGGTTATTTACGTGCCTTTGGTAATGGAGTAGGTAATATGCTGGTTAATGGCATAGTGGTGCCAACAATCGGCAATGTATCTATGGATATGTGTATGATAGATGTAAGCAATGTCGAGGTTAAAGAAGGGGATGAGGTGATTGTATTTAACGAACAGCACCGTATCGAAGAATTGGCGAAACAAATAGGTACTATCCCGTACGAAATTTTAACTAATATTTCACAACGTGTAAAAAGGGTGTACTTTTACGAATAGAAATTACAGCGTATGAGAAAATTAGCCCGGGCCTTATTAAATTATTTTTTTAAGGGAGTAATAGTTGTTGTTCCGGTTGGCGCTGCCATTTTTTTAATATTCTGGGCAGTTTCAAGTGTAGATAACGCGCTAAATTTAAGTGATGTTTTTTGGACCGATAGCCAGGGTAAACCCATACACATACCGGGATTAGGTATATTAAATGTACTGGTGATCATTATGATAGCCGGTATATTAGTAACCAACGTAATTACAGATCCCATAAAGTTTTGGTTTAAAAGATGGATAAACCGGCTGCCTTTTTTTAATTTTCTTTACTCGTCTATAAAAGATCTTACCGAAGCTTTTGTTGGCGACGAGAAAAAGTTTAATGAAGCGGTTATAGTCCAGGTTAATGAGTTTGGCCTGAAAAAGATAGGTTTCCTGGTTCAAAAAGACCTGGCCAAGTTAAACCTGCCCGGCGAAGTAGCTGTTTACTTTCCGTATTCTTACTCATTTGCCGGCCAGGTTGTTATTATTCCTGCCGATAAAGTTAAGCCATTAGATAAAAATGCTGCCGATATGATGAAGTTTGTAATATCAGGCGGCGTTAGCGGGCTTGACTGATCTGCGTTTCTTCACAGGCCCACCGAAACTTTTTATAGCTAAAAAAACACTTATCAGCATTAAAAAAGCTGCCAACACATAAGGTGCGCCGGGGAAATATAGTCCGCTATGTTTGTCTGTGTAGTGATAAAATATAAAACTGAATATAAACGGGCCTATTATTACGCTGATACTATTTAGTATAGTTATTGCACCTTGTAGCTCGCCCTGTTCATTTTTGGCTACTTTGTTGGTGGCTAAACCCTGTAATGCAGGACCCGAAATACCGCCTAAGCAATACGGTATCATAAATAGGTATACCATCCACCCCTGCGAGGCAAACGCGATAAGAATAAGGCCTATCGCATAAAATATCAACCCGAATACGATATTCTTCTTCTGCCCAAATTTGGGGATGGTATAACGTATCAATCCACCTTGTATGGCTACCAGCATCACGCCTATAAAAATGCCCAAAGTACCTACGCTATGTAATGCCCAATTAAACTTCTCGAACAAAAAGAAAGACAATAGATATTCCACAGCCTTTTGAGCGATATAAACCAGGGTTATGCAGCCTATTAAACCTCCCAGATCAGTATGTTTAGTGAAAACCCTAACTAAAGCACCAAATGGGTTAGCGCGTTTCCAATCAAATTTTCGGCGATACTCAGGTTTTAACGACTCCGGCAGTACAAATACGCCGTACAACCCGTTAAAGAACGCGAAACCTGCCGCTGCCATAAACGGGAATTTGATATTAATCTCGCCCAAATAGGCGCCCAAAGCTATACCAATGATCATCCCAAAGCCCGAAGCTGCACCAACCAGCCCAAAGTTGGCATCGCGTTTATGGCCGGTACTAATATCAGCTATATATGCCGTAGCAGTAGAGGTGCTTGCACCGGTTACACCGGCTATAAATCGGCCTACAAACAACCAGGCTATGGATGGCGCGAAGGCCATAAACATATAATCAATACTAAACCCAAATAAAGAGATCAGTAATACCGGCCTGCGGCCGTACCGGTCGCTTAAATTGCCCATTATAGAGGCAAATACCAGTTGCATGGTGGCGTAGATGAGTGTGAGCCAGCCATTGTATTTAGAGGCAACACTAATATCAACATGCCCTAAGGTTTGTAACAGTTTTGGCATTACCGGGATAATGATACCCAGGCCCAATACATCAATAAATATGGTTATAAAGATAAATCCCAGTGCAGCAGACCGCTTAGATCTCTTGTTAGTAATAGGGGGATGCTCCTGCGACATATGGTTAGAATATAAATATAGCAGCTTGTATAACCATTATATTTAGTTTGTGTTTTTCTTAAAGCTCCTTACAGCCAGGATAGCGCTTAGCAACATACAAAACGCGCCTATAGCAAATGGTGCCCCCGGAAACTGGAAAAAATGGTTAGGAGTAGTAAAAAAATAAAAAGATGATGTCATTACCAGCGGCCCTAATATAGAACTCAAACTCATCAGGCCGGTTAAACCGCCCTGTAAATTACCTTGTTCATTATTGGGTACACTGCTACTCATATACCCCTGTAATGCAGGGCCGGCAATACCGCCTAAACAATAAGGCACTAAAAAGGCAAACATCATCCAACCCTTAGTGGCAAATGCAAAAAGAATAAGTCCTGATGCATAAAGTAGTAAACCTACCCAGATGCTCCGTTCCTGACCCAGCTTGGGTAGTATTATGCGTATTAACCCACCTTGTACCAATGCTACCATCAATCCCACAAAACCAAGCGAATAGCCAACCCAGTCTGCATTCCAATGAAATTTGGCCATGGTATAAAATGTCCATACGGTTTGTACAGCCTGCGCCGCAAAATAAATCAGGAATAAGGAAAGCGCTAAGCCAAAAACAGATTCGTATTTTTTTAGCTGGAATAAGGAGGTAAACGGATTTATTTTTTTCAAGTCAAGGGGGCGTCTGTTTTCTGGCGCTAATGATTCGGGCAGGATAAAATAGCCGTATGCGGCATTTAATAGCGCCAATATAGCAGCTGCTATAAAAGGGTAGTGCACATTGTATTTACCCAATATGCCACCTATTACAGGGCCAATGATGAAGCCCAATCCAAACGCTACACCTATCATTCCAAAATTTTGAGCACGTTTTTCGGGAGTACTTACATCGGCTATATAGGCAGATGCCGTAGTAAAACTTGCACCGGTTATACCCGCTATAATCCGCCCTACAAACAACCACCCAATAGTAGGGGCAAAGGCCGAAAATGTATAGTCAATACTAAAACCTAATAAGGAACATAATAACACCGGGCGACGGCCAAACTTATCACTCAAGTTGCCAATTAAAGGCGAAAATATAAATTGCATCGTAGCATATGCAGCTGTAAGCCATCCGGCATAACTTGAAGCATCACTTAATGTGCCATGGATGAGCGTGGCAATAAGGGTAGGTAAAACCGGTATAATTATAGCCAGGCCAATTATATCAATTAATAATGTTGCAAATATAAATCCTAAAGCTGCTTGTTTTTTTGATTGGGTAGGGCGGTCCATTAATGCAAAATAAATAAAACTATATGGCAAATGTTAATTAAATAAATGTTAACATCCGTTACATGTTTAGTTTAGCACGGTCGAGATAACATCATCAGCCTTAACAAATCCAAAGAAACGCGAGTCGAACGCGTCATGACGGCTATCACCCAAAACAAAAAAAGAGCCCTTGGGTACTTTTAATGGACCTATGTTATCTTCATTATATCCTGAGTTATAAAAGCCTTTATAGATCTTAGTATTAGGTTCGAAATGCGGCCGGGCATTTATTTCCAGGTTAAGCTGATATTCTTTTAATTGTTTGCTTGTTGAAAGTATTGCAAATACAGAATCATTTAGTTTTCTTGCCGGAACCTTATTTTTCTCTAATAAACTTTGTATTTTACTTATATCACGCTTCTTGATGCCATATTCATTCCAGGCATAAGGTTCATCTAATAACACATTGTTTAAATAAACAGCTCCCTGCCTAATTTCTACCAGATCGCCGCCTTTGGCTATGCACCTAAATATCCAGACACTATTATTGGGTCTTTTAAATACGATCATAGCATTATGATCAGGCTTTTTGAGGCTCGATGCAAATACTATACTGCCGGGTTGATAAGTAGGTTGGTTTGATGTAGAAGATATAGTGTAAAACTCAAGCCAATGGGTAGCCATACCAATAAGCCAAACTGCGACCAAAGAACATATCACAGTCAGCGTAATTAAAATTGGTCTTTTCATGAAAGGTTAAAAGAATTAAAATGTAATTATTAGTTTTTTAGAAATTTGGTTTCAATACATATTTATCATAGAAACGGAAGATATGCTCCACAGCTTCCTCGGCGGTATCCACCAAACGGTATAGGTTCAGGTCATCCGGGTGAATGTTATGTTCCTGGTTAAGCATTTTGTCAACTATCCAGTTAAATAAGCCACCCCAGTATTCAACACCCACAAACACGATAGGAAAACGGGCAATCTTGCCGGTTTGAATTAGCGTGATGGCTTCGAAAGATTCGTCCAAAGTGCCAAACCCGCCCGGTAGTACAATAAACCCTTGCGAGTATTTCATGAACATTACCTTCCGGATAAAGAAATAGTCGAACTCCAATACCTTATCGCGGTCAATATATTTATTATGAAATTGCTCGAATGGCAGTTCTATGTTTAAACCTACCGATTTTCCTCCCGCCTCATAAGCGCCTTTGTTAGCTGCTTCCATAATACCGGGGCCACCACCTGATATTACACCATAGCCGCGCTCTGTAAGCAAACGGGCGGTATCTTCTGCCAATTTATAATAACGATTGTCATTCTTTGTACGTGCCGATCCGAATATGGATACGCAGGGGCCTATTTTAGCCAGTTTCTCAAAGCCGTCAACAAACTCGGCCATAATTTTAAATATCTGCCAGGAATCAGTTACTTTAATTTCCTGCCAGTTTTTGTTTTCAAACGCCTGTCTTATCTTTTCTTCTCCGGTCATATCTTTTTATTTAGTCCGGAAGTCCGAAAGTCGGCAAGTCCGGAAGGAATCTCTATAATACAATAAATTGCTTGTTATGTTTAATTTTACGCTCTTTCTATAATTTATGCTTTTAAACTTTCGGACTTGCCGACTTTCCGTCTTTCGGACTTCATTGAAGTAAGCAGCAATCCTCCAAATGTAATAATTCCGTTGATAAGGATAAGTTCGTTATCAAAAGTATAGCCAAATAATTGGGCAGAGTGAGTGCTTAGGTAAAAACATATTGCCGGCGATATCAGACAAATAAATGGTACCAGCTTATCTCTAACTTGTCTGCCGCTAACAAATAGCCCGAACGAATAAAGCCCCAGTAACGGTCCGTAAGTGTATGAGGCTACCTTAAATATAGCACTTACCACAGCATCGTTATTGATGGCATTAAATACAATGATGGTTAAAAACAACAGCCCGGAAAATGCTATGTGTACATAATGCCGTACGTTCACCATTTTTTTACTGTTAATGTCTTTGCCTTTATTAAAGTTTAAAAAATCGACACAAAACGAGGTGGTTAAGGCGGTTAAAGCCGAGTCGGTAGTGGCAAAGGTAGCTGCGGTAAGCCCCAGCATAAACACAATGGCCGGTATCACGCCTAAGTATTTTAAAGCAATTGTAGGGTATAGGTAGTCTGTTTTAGCTACTGTTATGCCGTATCGCGTAGCATACATATACAACAACGCGCCAACACTTAAAAAGAAGATATTGATAACTACAAACACCGCTGTAAAGCTGAACATGTTTTTTTGCGCTTCGCGGATGTTCTTTAAACTCAGGTTTTTCTGCATCAAATCCTGGTCCAGCCCTGTCATGCCTATGGTAATAAACATGCCACCTATAAATTGTTTACTGAAATGAAAATGACTGGTCAGGAAATCGTTAAAGAAAAATACTTTAGAATAACTACTATTTTTTATGGCATCCGCAGCTTCAAACAGGTTAAAGTTCATGGCCCTGCAAATAAAGAAAATCGATAGGAAAACAGACGATACCAGGAACAACGTTTGCAAGCTGTCTGTTATGATAATGGTTTTGAGTCCGCCTTTAAAAGTATAGGCCCATATCAGCAGCAAACAGATTAATACTGTAACGGCAAAGGGCACCCCGTAGCTGTCAAAGATGAATTTCTGCAATACAATTACCACCAGGTATAACCTGAACGACGAACCTATTACCCGGCTTATTAAAAATATGGCAGCAGCCGTTTTATAGCTCCAGGTACCTAAGGCATGTTCTATGTAGCTGTAAATGGATGTCAGCTTCATGCGGTAGTAGAGCGGTAACAGCACTGTTGCTATAATGATAAAGCCCGCGGCGTTACCCAGCACGAACTGAAAATAAGCAAATTGGTCGCCACTTGGCGCACCAACTTTACCGGGGACGGATATAAACGTTACGCCGCTCAAAGCAGTGCCTATCATTCCGAAGGCTACCAAATACCATTTGGAATTTCTGTTAGCTACAAAGAAAGTATCATTGTCTGATGATTTTCTTGACGTCAGCCAGGATATCACCAGTAATACTAAAAAATATCCTATTATAAATGAAAGTAGCAATCCTGGTGACATGTAGTTTTTTTTAGTCCGGAAGTCCGAATGTCGGAAAGTCCGAAAGATTTTAATTTAGTTGATAGTTTTTAAAGATTTCCTTAAACCATTTATCATCACTAATATTTCTTCGCATTGAGAATAAATTTTAATGAATGATTCCTGGTTAATTAAATTACGCTTTTGTGCAAGGTATAAACAACCCACTACTTCAATGTTTGATCGTAAAGCATATCCTAAAAACTTATTAAATTCTGCATTTGATTGCCCTGTTGATCCTTCTGCTATATTAAGTGAAACGGAATCAGCAGCCCTTTTTATTTGCGAACAGAGAATAAATAACTCATCTTTTGGAAAAGATTTAGTTAACTCATGTATGTCGCCAGCCAAATCAACTGCCTTTTGCCAAACTATTAATTTTTCAAATTTAAAGGCCATAAAATATCTCGCACACAAGTTATGTATAGTAATTTATTAACCAAAAAATAAATAACAACTATCTTTCGAACTTCTAACTTTGACCGACAAATTCTTTCGGAATTCCGGACTTTCCGACTTCCGGACTAATACCTATCTTCGCAATATGAACTTTTCGTCGAAGTTGTTGGAGAATGCGGTTGCAGAGTTTGCAAAATTGCCGGGCGTTGGTCAGAAAACTGCGTTAAGGTTAGTGTTGCACCTGTTAAACCAGGATAAAGAAGACGTGCAAAAATTTAGTGCTACTATAAGTAAACTGCGCAACGAAATTCAATTCTGCAAAATCTGTCATAATATTTCAGATCAATCGGTTTGCGAAATATGTAGCTCGCCTAAACGCGATCATAGCCTGATCTGCGTGGTAGAAGATACCCGCGATGTGATGGCTATTGAAAATACCAGTCAGTATAATGGGGTATATCACGTATTGGGGGGCTTAATATCGCCCATGGATGGCATCGGGCCGTCTGACCTGCAGGTAGATTCATTAGTAGAACGATTAAACACTGACGAAGTAAAAGAGGTAATATTTGCTTTAAGTGCCACAATGGAAGGAGATACCACTATCTTCTATTTGCATAAAAGATTAAAACATTTCAACATTAGTATATCAACCATCGCTCGTGGCATAGCCTTTGGTGGAGAATTGGAGTACGTTGACGAGATCACATTAGGTAGGTCTATCACTACACGTGTTCCGTATGAAAATTCTTTATCCAGGTAATTATGAAACTATCGGTAATTATTGTAAATCACAACCATTGTGATTTGCTCAGACTCGCGCTAAATTCTTTAAGTAAAGCAGTTAATGCTATTGATAATGAATTGATTATAGTTGATAATGCATCGACCGATAATTCAGTATTAATGCTGCATGACGAATATCCCGAGGTAAAGGTTATTTCTAACCCTATTAATGCAGGTGTAGCCAAGGCTGGTAACCAGGGGATAGAAGTGTCTAAAGGAGAGTATGTTTTACTGGTCAATGCGGATACTATTTGCGCCAAAGAAACTTTGGATAAAGTGATAGGCTTTATGGACCTGCACACAGATGTAAGCGGTTTGGGTGTACGTATGGTGGATCCGCAGGGTAGTTTCTTGCCGGAATCAAACCGGGGCTTAACAAGATCATGGATCATATTTTTTAAGTTGATCGGTTTGGCCAATAATTTTCCGAAGTCGAGGCTATCTGACCGCAACCGTAAAGATTGGGTAGAAGAATTTCAGACATCAGAGGTAGATATATTAAATGAAGCGTTTATGCTGATCCGCAGGTCTGTTTTAAATGATATAGGTTTGTTTGATGAACGATTTGTTCAATATGGCCATAATATCGACCTTTCTTACCGTATGCGTTTAGCCGGATTTAAAAACTATTATTTCCCTAAGACTTATATCATCAATTTTAGAAGTGATCACGTTCAAAAATTTAGCTGGCAATACGTAAAGAATTTTTATGGAGCTATGCTTATATTCGCCACGAAGTACCTGTTCAGATTGCCTGAAATAAAAATAGAAGGCATGCCGAGGTACTCGCCGACATATGAAATTGAACGATAAAATTGTAGTTATAACCGGTGCATCTTCAGGCATAGGTAAATCATTAGCAGAAGAGTTTGCAAGCCGTGGCGCGAATTTAGTTTTAGGCGCTCGTCAGTATGTTACCCTATGCGAGATAGCACAAACCCTCCAGGATAAATATCGAATTAAAGCAGTAGCAGTACAATGCGATGTTACTATAGAGAGCGATTGCGAGCATTTGATTAAACAAGCCATATTAACTTTCGGAAAGATAGATGTGCTGATCAATAATGCCGGTATATCCATGCGGGCCTTATTTAAAGATGTAGAAGTGCAGGTGCTAAAAACCTTGATGGATGTAAACTTTTGGGGCGCGGTATATTGTACCAAATATGCACTGCCCGAACTGGTAAAAACCCAGGGATCGGTAGTGGGGGTATCCTCCATAGCCGGTTATAAAGGTTTACCGGGCAGGACAGGTTATTCGGCATCTAAATTTGCTATGAACGGATTTTTAGATGCGCTACGTGTTGAAAATCTGAAAACCGGCGTTCATGTAATGACTGCTTGCCCCGGATTTACTGCTTCAAATATTCGTAATACTGCTTTAAATAAAGAAGGCAATCAACAAGGTGAGAGTACCTTACACGAAGAAAAAATGATGACATCTGCCCAGGTCGCTCAAATTATTGCAGACGGTGTAGAAAAGCGCAAACGTACACTTATCATGACAGAACAGGGGAAACTCACCGTATTTTTAAACAAAATGATACCTGGTGTGCTGGATAAACTGGTTTATAATGTATTTACTAAAGAGCGGGATGCGTTGTTGAAATAATGCTAATCAATTTCCAGGAAATCTAATTCTGAAGCAGTATTAAGAATAAATTCCCCGATTAGCTTGGCATTGGATGTTAATTTGTGTGCTATTTTCAGATTTGTAGAATTACCAAATCTTAACCAAATAATTTTAGGCGGAGAACCTTTTAAATTTGCCAGATCAATAAAGTCGCTATCAAAAGTTACAATGGTATAGTTATACTTCTTGGCATAATTCCATATCTCAAGATCGGATGAATCAGTTAATCCCAGTTCTTTTACTTGTTTTACGTTTTCAAAAGTGTTTAAAAGCAGAGATACTACTCTGAACGAAATGTTTTGATCAAGTAAAATATTCACTAAACCACCCTTAAAAGTTTATGCTCTTTATCTGCCGCATATGACAAACATGCCTTAATCTGAGTTTCATTTAATTCCGGAAAATCTAAAATGATATCATTAATGGACATTCCCTCAGATAACCAGCTAAGTACATCATATACGGATATTCTTGTGCCCGTTATAATTGGTTTTCCAAAGCGTTTTTCAGGATTGATTTCGATATATTCCGTGTAGTCCATATGCTAATATAACTATATTATTAGAAAAGAAAAAAGAACTTATGAAGTAACCGTTTCATAATCATCTATCTTATCCAAATTTAAAACAATACGGCCTTCTTCGTCGCGGTCAAATGCAGGTGTGAATTTAGCGTCCCAAACCATTTCGTCATACATATAAGAGGTGCGTGAGTGTACCGTTTGTGAGAAAGTATCATCAAAAGCTTTCAATAAGATCGCAAAACTGGCTTCGGTTCTTTTCAATTCTTCGGCGGTAATATCTCTTAATGGGCTGTCGTCGTCAAGTGGATGTACTACAGTCCAGCTCAGGGTTAATATGCTTACCCGTTTTCTTTCCAGTTCTAACGATAAAAAACGCCTTACTTTTTTACCATCAACATCTTCGTTATAAGAAAATATAACTTCCATTTGCAGGTCTATCAGGGTATTTCTGCGCAAATTGGTTAACCTGAACATTAATCCCCGTCCATTGTTGCGGTATGGCGCCACTAATATTTGACTGCTATATTTAATTTTTGCCGATGGTCTTGAAAAACGCCCATATAACAAACCGGTAGCTAACGCAAAAGCCAAAAGGCCCATCATGGATTCAAACGCGGCTACACTGTTAGCAGCCATTCCCTTTGGGAAAATATGTCCATAACCTACAGTTGATATAGTTTGTGCCGAAAAGAAAAAGGCATCCATAAAACGATGGAAAAAAGTATTGTCGTTAATACCATCAACCGAACCATCTAATGTCCCCGGCCCTAATGAAACATAAATACCGGCGAAAATGATATTGGCTATTAAATAGCCTGTTAATATAATCAGCCAGAACTTAGCCCAACTCATTGTAATCAACATATGATAATTGTTGGATGTATTAAAGAAGGGCAGTCCTTTGCGCTTTACATTAATAGAGCCATCCTGGTTTATTAGCCTCTGGCTTTTTATAACGGCCTGAGTGCCAAATCCAAGATCATCTTCGGGGTTAAATTTTCTTTTATGCAGGGAAATCATTTTTGATCGGTTGTTGGGTTAAATTGTTTAATGTACCGGCTAAACATTGTAAATTTATCATTCTGCTTGCTTTTGGAAAAAACTATTTCCATATTTGTCCTATAATGATAATTAAAGGTTTAAATAATAATTGGTGGTGGCTTAACGATCGTTCGTAAGGCAAACTCCTGTTATTATAAAAAATATATGTAAAGGGTTGCCGTAAGGTAACCCTTTTTTATTAAAACGTTTAATGCACTTTGATCCAAAATCCCTTTAAGGGACTATATATGAAACAAATACTTAACCATCTTTTTGAAAATAAAACGCTAACCAGCGAACAATCAAAGAACATTTTAACACTGATATCGCAGGGGTTGTATAACAACTCACAAATGGCCGCGTTTATGACCGCCTATTGCATGCGTACGGTTACCGTTACAGAATTAGAGGGGTTTAGGGACGCCATGCTGGAACTATGCCTGCGTGTAGACCTGGGTACCAACGACCTGATAGACCTATGCGGTACAGGCGGCGATGGGAAAGACACTTTTAATATTTCGACGCTGGCTTCATTTGTAGTTGCCGGTGCCGGTTATAAAGTAGCCAAACATGGTAACTATGGTGTTTCTTCCGGATGTGGATCATCAAACGTGATGGAGTATCTGGGTTACCAGTTCACTAATAATATGAGCGAATTGAGAAGAAATATTGATACCGCTAATATCTGTTTCCTGCACGCTCCGTTATTTCACCCGGCTATGAAGACGGTAGCGCCAATTCGTCGCGAATTAGGAGTTAAGACCTTTTTTAATATGCTGGGCCCAATGGTTAATCCGGCTATGCCAAAAAATCAATTAGTTGGCGTTTATAATTTAGAGCTGGCCCGTATATATGCCTATCTTTATCAGCGGTCTGATAAAAAATATACCATCCTGAATGCGCTGGAAGGTTATGATGAGATCTCGCTTACCTGCGATTTTAAAACATTTACCGCGCAAGGCGAAAAAATAAATACGTTAAAAAGTATCGGTTTTGAGCGGTTAGATCCGTCGGCAATTGCCGGTGGTAGTACGGTTAGTGAATCGGCGGGTATCTTTATGCAGGTACTATCCGGCGATGCTACCACCGCACAAAGTAGTGTGGTTTTAGCCAACGCGGCAATGGCTATTAATACTATCCACCCGGAAAAAACCTTTGGCGATTGTTTTTATGAGGCCGAAGAATCATTGCAGGGCAAAAAAGCATTAAGCAGCTTTAAAAAACTGGTTGAAAACTAAAATGAAAATAAAAATCTGTGGGTTAAAAGATCCCGAAAATATTGCGGCAATTACAGAGCTGGCTCCTGATTATATGGGCTTTATCTATTATGATAGTTCGCCGCGTTTTGTGGGGGACAGTGTTGCTGATGTTTTAAAAGATATACCGGAATCAATTTACACAACAGGTGTTTTCGTAAATGAAGACGATTATACTATAGGCCGTTTAATAGACCAATTTGGTTTTGATGCTGTTCAACTACATGGTAATGAACCCGCAGGTTTTGCAAACAGGTTTAAAGGCAAAGTACAGGTAATTAAAGCCTTTGGTGTCGACGAGAATTTTGACTTCGGTAAACTTAACGACTATGTGGGTAATGTAGATTACTTCCTGTTTGATACCAAGACAGACGCGCACGGCGGTTCTGGCAAGACATTTAATTGGGATATTTTAGATAAATACAAGCTGGATGTGCCGTTTTTTTTAAGTGGCGGTCTGAGTTTGGATAATTTAGAGCAGATAACAAAAATTACACATCCCCAATTTTACGGAGTCGATCTGAACAGCAAGTTTGAAACCGAACCCGGATTAAAAGATATAGAAAAATTAAAGCAGGCATTTAGCTTGTTAAAACAACATACTACGCATGAAATACGGAGTTAATGAGCAAGGATATTATGGTGACTTTGGCGGTGCCTACGTGCCCGAAATGTTGTACCCTAATGTTGAAGAATTAAGACAACAGTACCTGAAAATTATTGAAGAACCAGCTTTTAAAGCCGAATTTGATCTGCTTTTAAAAGATTATGTTGGCAGGCCATCTCCATTGTATTTTGCTAAAAGATATTCTGAAAAATATGGCGCCAATATATTTTTAAAGCGTGAGGATCTGAACCATACCGGATCGCACAAGATCAATAATGCAATAGGCCAGATCTTGTTGGCGCAGCGTTTAGGCAAAAAAAGAATCATCGCCGAAACAGGTGCCGGGCAGCACGGCGTGGCAACTGCTACCGTTTGTGCTCTAAAAGGTATTGAATGTGTGGTGTATATGGGCGAAATAGACATGGAGCGCCAGGCACCAAACGTTGCAAGGATGAAGATGCTGGGCGCTACGGTAGTTCCGGCTAAGTCTGGTAGTAAAACGTTAAAGGATGCCACCAATGAGGCCCTGCGCGACTGGATAGCTAACCCGGTTGATACGCATTACATTATCGGCTCGGTTGTTGGCCCGTATCCATATCCTGATATGGTGGCCCGTTTTCAATCTATCATCTCATTAGAAGCTAAAAAACAACTGTTTGAACATACCGGTAAAGAATTGCCTGAGTATGTTATGGCCTGCGTGGGTGGTGGTAGTAACGCTATGGGTATGTTTTACCATTTTTTAGATGATGAAAGTGTTAAACTG
Organism: Bacteroidota bacterium; assembly: GCA_040388175.1. Lineage (GTDB taxonomy): Bacteria > Bacteroidota > Bacteroidia > Sphingobacteriales > Sphingobacteriaceae > Mucilaginibacter. Next base: position 17,110 of record JAZKCG010000060.1, read on the forward strand.
ATAGCTGTTGAAGCAGCCGGGAAAGGTGTTGATAGCGGTCATTCTGCAGCTACCACTTTTTTAGGTAAAGAAGGGGTATTACACGGTAGCCATACCATCTTAATGCACACCGAAGATGGACAGGTTGTCGAACCTTATTCTGTATCAGCCGGATTAGAGTATCCGGGAATTGGCCCGCAACACGCGCATTTGTATAAAATAAACCGCGCGCAATATGCAAGCGTTACCGACGATGAAGCATTACAGGCGGGTTTACTATGCTGCCAGTTGGAAGGTATCATTCCGGCTATCGAATCGGCACATGCGCTGGCGCAATTAGAGAAAATGAAGTTTAAGAAAGACGATAATGTGGTGATCTGCCTTTCAGGACGTGGCGATAAAGATCTGGATACTTATATAAAATATTTTAATTACTAATAATGAACCGTCTAAACCATCTTTTCGCTACCCAAAAAGATAATTTATTATCCATCTATTATACAGCAGGTTATCCTGCAATTGATACTACTGTTGACATAGCCGAAGCATTAGAAAAAGCCGGTGTTGATCTTTTAGAAGTAGGGTTTCCTTATTCAGACCCGGTGGCTGATGGGCCAACTATTCAAAATAGCTCGCAACAGGCGCTGGATAATGGCATGACGCTAAACGTATTATTTGAGCAATTAAAAGATCTGCGCAAGCGGGTAAGCATCCCAATTTTATTGATGGGATATGTTAACCCTATTGTTCAGTATGGTGTTGAGCGTTTTTGCAAAAAAGCTGCCGAAGTGGGGGTAGATGGTATTATTGTGCCTGATTTGCCAATGTATGAATATGAAACCATGTATGCCGGTTTTTTTAAGGACAACAACCTAAGTAACATATTTTTGGTTACACCGCAAACATCAGCCGACCGTATCCGTAAAATAGATGAATTGAGTAATAGTTTTATCTATTTGTTGTCGTCATCATCCATTACAGGTGGTAGTTTAAATGTATCTGATAGTATTGAAGCTTATTATACAAGGGTTAAAGCTATGAATCTGAAAAACCCTACTATAATTGGTTTCGGTATTTCTGATAATGCTACGTTTAAAAAAGCCTGCCAATATGCTAACGGAGCAATAGTAGGCAGCAAATTTGTAAAATTACTGGATGATAAAGATTATATGGATAAAATACCGGGCTTCGTTCAGTCTATTCGTTCTAATTTTTAAATACTTACCTTTAAAAAAATAAACTTTACACACTAAGCCCGCCTATGATTTTTTCTTTTTTGCGGAAAAAAATAAGAGACACTTCTATTGCCCGGAAACTGTATTTTACAGTTGGGATAATGGCTGTATTAGTGATTGTAGAACTAACTACATTAGGCTTGTCTATAAACACGCTTTCGGCGGTAAGATCATTTGTTGAAGGCGAGGGATTATGGTCACGAGCGCAAAAGGACGCGGTTTATCAGATCCGTATTTATGCATCTTCACACAATGAAAAGGACTATGCTGCCTTTCAACAATTTCTCAAGATACCGCTTGGTGATAAAAAGGCGCTTATAGAATTACAAAAGGCCAAACCTGACTTTAAAACTGCAAAACAAGGGCTTACAGAAGGCCATAATCATCCGGATGATCAGGATGGTATGATTAACCTGGTCATGCGGTTTTCTGACTATTATTATCTCCGTAAAGCATTCGATTTCTGGGAATCTGCCGATGCCCAGATGCAGCAATTGATCCCGCTTACAGCGAAAATGCATGTAATGATCAAATCCGGGTCAGCATCACAGGAGGATATTAATAAAGTGATGGACAATATAGAGGACATCAATGGTAAGTTAAGTAAACTGGCAGATGGTTTTTCGTTTACCCTGGGCGAAGTGTCTCGTTGGTTGGAAAGAACAGTATTAGGGGTGTTATTGGCGCTATCCTTAACCATAGGCACAATAAGTATAATAATTACTATATCGGTAAGCCGGAGTATTGAAAAAGGTTTAAAAGCTATTATTGAGGGTGCTGCTTTAATTAAACAAGGGCTTTTTAATACCCGTGTGCGGGTGTATTCAGATGATGATATCGGGGTTCTTGCTATCGCGTTTAATGAAATGGCGGTTGCGCTTGACAGTAATATACAAGAACTTAAAAGCGCTGAAGAAAATTTAAAACGAGAGCGTGACAGGGCAGAAGCCTCAGAAAAAGTTAAACAACTTTTTCTGGCAAATATGAGCCATGAAATACGTACGCCTATGAATGCCATATTAGGTTTCGCAAGGCTGCTGGAAGAGTCGCTTACAGAAAAAGAACTGCTGGATTATGTAAAAGTTATCATAAAATCGGGCGACGATTTACTGGTAATCTTGAATGATATTCTTGATTTTTCGCGCATGGAAGCCGGGAAAGTGAATTTTGAACAGCAGTCTTTTAGTATCACCAATACGATCGATTCCATTGTAACGATGATGGAACCTAAAGCTGCTTCTAAAAAACTCCATATCAGAGCGGCTATTGATGACACCATACCATCAATAATTATAGGTGATTCTGTACGGCTTAGCCAGATTATCCTTAACCTGGTATCAAACGCTATCAAGTTTTCTGATAATGGCGAGATAAAGATCTCCGTTGATATTATTAATGAAACTGATGATAAAATGGTCATTAAGTTTGTAGTAAAAGATAATGGTATAGGTATACCGCTTAAAAAGCAAGCTAAAATATTTGAAAGCTTTGAACAGGCAACTTCTGATACCGCGCGAAAATTTGGCGGTACCGGGCTTGGTTTAAGTATATCCAAACAATTGGTTGAACAGCAGGGAGGAAAGATTTATGTAGAAAGCGAACCCGGCAAAGGTTCAGAATTCCATTTCACACTTCCGTTCTTAAAAACAACAGTAGGTTTATTAAAAGAAGATATAACAGTAAACGAAACGAATGAACCTGTTACAGTAATTAAAAGCGGCAAAAGTATCCGTGTTTTGGTTGCCGAAGACAATAGTATTAACCGGATGCTTATTGTTAAAATACTGCAGAAACGCGAGTTTGAAATAGATTTGGCGGATAATGGGGTTATCGCCTTAAATATGGTTAAAGACAAGGATTACGACATTATATTGATGGATGTGCAAATGCCTGAAATGGATGGTTATGAAGCTACGCGCGTAATCCGCGATATGGAAGAGCATAAAAGATATGTGCCTATCATTGCCATGACTGCCCATACCATAAAAGGCGAACGTGAACGTTGTATAGAGATGGGTATGGACGATTATGTATCCAAGCCTTTTAATGCTGATGAGTTATTTGATAAGATGTTCAAGTTACTTGAAAGCTGATCAACAAGAAACTATAAATACAGCTCTAATTCCCCTTTACCTTCGCGGATAATTTCAAAATCGCCGGATGTACAATCAACAACTGTTGACGCTATGTTATCACCGTAGCCACCATCAATTACTATATCAACTAATCCTTCGTATTTCTCATAGATCAACTCCGGGTCGGTAGAGTATTCTATAATCTCGTCCGCATCGTGTATTGACGTTGATAGGATAGGGTTGCCCAATTCCTTTACAATACAACGGGCTATATCATTATCAGGCACGCGTATACCAACCGTTTTTTTGTTGGAGCTTAATAGTTTGGGTACATTATGGCTGGCATTAAAAATAAAGGTAAACGGGCCGGGTAACGCTTTCTTTAAAACCCTGAAAGTAGTATTATCTATCGGTTTAATATAATCAGATATATGGCTCAGATCGTAACATATAAAAGAGAAATTTGCTTTCTCCGGCTTGATATTCCTGATCTTGCAGATAGCCTCAATAGCCCTGTGATTAGTTATATCGCAGCCTAAACCGTAAACGGTATCAGTAGGGTAGATGATGATACCGCCTTTACGCAATACCTCAACCACCTGCTCAATGGCTTTTTCGTTCGGGTTTTCGGGGTATATCTTAATTAGCATGTGTTTGATTTTGGATTTTTTTTGCAATATACGACAAAAGCGACCTCATGCTGAGATCGCTTTTGTTATATAGCATTTAGTTTGTTAATAAATATTTCAAATTCCGAAATCGAATATCCGAAATCTGATATATCAATTACGCTTGTTTAGCAAACTGTACGTTGATGATCAATTTAATATCCTCGCCAACTACAATTGAACCTGCTTCTGTTACGCCATCCCAGGTTAAGCCGAAGTCTTTACGGTTAATTTTACCGGTAACTTCAAAGCCTGCTTTGGTGTTACCGTAAAAATCAGTCGCGGTACCGCCGTGTTCAACTTCTAAAGTAACCGGTTTGGTTATGCCTTTAATAGTCAGGTCGCCTTTCAATTCTTCACCGTCAAATGATGTTGATTTGAAAGTTATAGTAGGAAATTGCTCTGCATCAAAAAAATCTGCTGATTTTAAATGACCATCGCGTTGTTCCTGGTTAGTGTCAAGGCTGTTAACATCTAACGAAAAGTTAACCGAAGCGCCAGGAAAATTATCATCAGCTGTTTCCAAGCTTCCTTCAAAAGTTTTGAAAGAACCGGTTACGGTTGAAATTACTAAGTGTTTAACTTTAAATTGTACTTCTGAGTGCATTGGGTCTAATACCCATTTTTGTGTTGCCATGATTGTTTTTGTTTTAGTGATACAAATATAACAACAATAGATGTTTAAACATGTAATTTAATTGTCATTTATATTTGTTTTTTTATAACGGATGGGAGAGTCTATTGTTCTGGTAGCTATGCCATGTTTTTAGTCCTGAAAGTCATTGAAAACAGGTGATCCACATTAACTGATCCATTACTCAAAAAAGGGCAAAAAACGCCTGTTTTTCAGTTGTTTGATTATCAATGTATTAATCAAAATCTGCACCTAAAAATCCTGACGAATAAGAATGATCCAAAGTGATCCACTAAAAAAGTTAAAATATTAATTTACAAGAAGTTAATAAAAAATGATGATCCGGGTGATCCTTATTTTAATGTGGATCACCTTTAAAATCATACAACAAAAAAGGAGCTAAACGCTCCTTTAATAATTATATAATATTGTATTACAATTATGCTAACACTTGCTTAACTATTTCGGCAGCTTCTTTTAATAAGATAGCCGAGTATACTTTTAATCCTGAATGATCGATCAGGTCTTTTGCTTCTTTAGCATTGGTGCCCTGCAAACGTACAATAATAGGAACCGGGATATTGCCGATCTCTTTGTAAGCATCAATAACACCTTGTGCTACGCGGTCGCACCGCACTATACCACCAAATATATTGATCAGGATAGCTTTAACGTTAGGGTCGCTTAATATGATGTTAAAGCCAGCTTTAACTGTTTGGGCATTAGCGGTACCACCAACATCTAAAAAGTTAGCAGGCTCGCCACCAGCTAATTTAATGATATCCATGGTTGCCATAGCTAAACCGGCACCGTTAACCATACAGCCTACGTTACCGTCCAGTTTCACATAGTTCAGGTTTGATTTACCAGCCTCAACTTCGGTTGGGTCTTCTTCATTGGTATCGCGCATAGCCGCGTAATCAGCATGGCGATATAAAGCGTTGTCATCTAAATTTACTTTAGCGTCAACAGCTAATATTTTATTATCAGATGTTTTTAATACCGGATTGATCTCAAACATAGAAGAGTCGGTAGCATCATAAGCTTTATACAAGGCAGCAATAAACTTGGTCATGTCCTTAAATGCCTCGCCTGATAAGCCCAGGTTAAAAGCAATCTTTCGGGTTTGGAAACCTTGCAAACCAACTTTAGGGTCAATCTCTTCTTTAAAGATCAAATGGGGAGTGTGTTCTGCCACTTCTTCAATATCCATACCACCTTCGGTTGAATACATGATGATATTACGGCCCGCTGAACGATCAAGCAAAACACTTATATAAAACTCTTTAGTCTCGCTTTCGCCCGGATAGTAAACGTCCTGAGCTACTAATATCTTACGTACCAGTTTACCTTCGGGGCCGGTTTGCGGGGTAATTAATTGCATACCTAAAATGTCGGTTGCTCTTTGTTTAACCTCGTCTAAATTCTTAGCCAGCTTTACACCACCGCCTTTACCACGGCCACCTGCATGTATTTGTGCTTTAATTACCACCCAGCTTGAGTCGTAAGCTTCCTTTAGCTTTTTAGCAGCTTCAACAGCCTGCTCCGGGGTATCGGCAACAATGCCTTCTTGTACCCTTACACCAAAACTTTTTAATATTTGTTTTCCCTGGTATTCGTGAATATTCATATATGCTTTTTCGAAGAATTTGCGGTAAATCTAATGATTTTGTTTTGAAATTAGAGATTAGTGATCAGAGATTAAAGATTAGTTTTACTTTGTTGTGATCAGATTAATTTTTGCGATAAGATTTTATAAAATACGGCAATTAATCACCAATCTCTAATCTCTAATCACTATTTTTACCCCATGCTTAAAGCAACAGCTATTAATAAATCATACGGTCAGCTTCAAATACTAAAAGGAGTTGATTTTGAGGTCAAAAAGGGAGAGATTGTAACTATAGTTGGAGCATCCGGCGCTGGCAAGAGTACATTACTTAATATATTGGGCACTTTGGATAAAGCAGATTCAGGTCAGCTGTTTATTAATAACGTTGAGCTGAATAAACTAAATAATAAAAATCTGAGCAACTTTCGCAATCGCGAGATAGGCTTTATCTTCCAATTTCATCATTTACTGGCCGAGTTTGACGCGCTTGAAAATGTATGTATACCGGCATTTATAGCAGGCACATCACGCGCCGAAGCTGAAAAACGGGCTACTGAGCTTTTAAAGCTATTGGGATTAGGTCATAGGCTTGATCATAAGCCCAATACTTTATCGGGCGGTGAGCAGCAACGGGTTGCTGTAGCACGGGCATTGATCAATAATCCGGCTTTGATATTTGCGGATGAACCATCAGGCAATCTCGACTCGACAAACGCACGCGAATTGCATGAATTGTTTGTTAAATTGCGTAATGAGTTTGACCAAACCTTTGTTATTGTCACCCATAATGAAGACCTGGCCAGTATATCAGACAGGAAAGTTTTAATGGTTGACGGTTTAATTGTTCAATAAAGTGTGCATACTTATTACCTCGGCTATTTCTGCAAAGGCACATCGCCTGAAAAGTAAATTAGATACAAGTGGCATTATTTTAGGTGATTATCATGATCTGCCTGATTTTATGCTAAAAAAGGGTGAAATGATTAAATTGCCTAACCCTCAATCAATAGCTTACCAGCATGAAATGTTAACGTTGTGCCTTGACAACTGCATAGATATAATTTACGTATTGGATAATAAGGAGGTAGAGCTTTTGTTGGAATCAAAGCAATTATTTATGGAATACAATATAGATATACAAATAACGGGTGATGAAGTATAGTGAGATAGATCAGCGTAAAAGTGCCTTTGTATTTGAATTGGATGATGTGATCTATCCTGAAAAAGATTATCTCTTCCAGGTCTATTATCTTTTTGCCAGCTTTGTAGAATATACAGAACTATTTGACGCAAAAGTAATTACCGACCTAATGGTAACTACATATAATACAGAAGGGCCTGATAAGGTATTTGACACCGTTAAAGAGAAGTTTGCTCTTGATGAAAAATATCGCATAAATTTCCAACACCTATTGCTTACTGTTAAGCTTCCTTTGAAGTTGTTGGTTTATCAAACAGTGCTTGATCTGTTGCAGGATATTGTGGTCGATCGTAAAAAAATATTTATTGTTACCAATGGTAACCCGGCGTTGCAATTAAATAAAATTAAACAAACAGATTGGCATAGTCTTGAAACTTATTTAACCTGTTATTTCGCTGAAGAAACCTTGCCAATGCCTGAATCTGATGTTTTGGAATTATTAATGAAAGAACATAGTTTAAAAAGAAATGATATATTGATGATCGGAAAATCAGAAGCTTCGACATTATGTGCAGAGGCTTGTGGAATTGACTATCATTCAATTAATGAATTTTTATAGTCTTGATTATAACATAATTAAGGCTTATTTCGTTTTACAGTATTAATATCAAAATATATGAAAAAAGTATTTTTTCTTAGTCTTTTATCTACCGTAATAATCATTGCATCATGTAAGAAAGACAAAAAAAGCACTATAAATAGCGATAATACGCCGCCGGCAACAGGTTCAACACTTGACCTGATCAGGGATTCTGTCTTTTTATATGAAAAAGAAGCTTATTATTGGTATGACGGATTACCGACATATGCAGCATTTAATCCGCGCTCATTTACAGGGAGTACTGACCTTGCGGCATTACAAAAAGAAGTAGATGCTATTTCTCAATATAAAATTAACCCTTCAACAGGTAAGCCTTATGAGTATTACGCGTCTGCACCCGGCGAAGCAAAATATTCATTTATTGATGAGGGGCAAGTTTCAACTCAATTAAATGGTACAAATAATAATTTTGGTTTTTCGCCACTATATAATGATGTTAATGACCTGCGTATAAAATATGTTTACCCAGGATCGCCCGCTGATCTGGCAGGTGTAAAACGTGGATACAAGATCATCAGCATAAATGGAAACTCTGACCTGGCTTATGATGGTGGTACCGGTACGCATACCCAGTTTGTTATTAGCGCATACGCTAACAGCAGTACTATAACCATGGTTCTGCAAAAGTCAGATCTGACTAATGTAACTGTGAGTTTAACTGCAGCCGCGTATACCAGCAATCCTGTTTTAACTTATAAGACTATTGATAATGGCAACGGTAAGATAGTAGGCTATATTGTATTTAATTCATTTACATCTGATGCTAACGCAGATCCAAAATTGGATGCGGCTTTTAACTATTTTCAAACACAAGGTATTACTGATCTGGTGGTTGACTTACGTTACAATGGCGGCGGTTTTGTATCCACTGCTGAATATTTGGATAACCTGATAGTTCCGGCCGCAAAAACCGGGACAACTATGTACAGCTATTACTTTAATGATATACTAACATCAGGACAGCAAAAGCTTCTTTTTAACCAGGTAAGGCGCGACGCGGCAACAAATCAATTGTACAATTATGGTCAGTTTAGTTATACAGTTGCAGGGAATACCACTAAATTTACTAAAAAGGGAACGCTTGGTATTAGCAGAGTGTTTTTTATAGTAACGGGTTCAACAGCTTCTGCAAGCGAATTAACGATCAATAATTTACGTCCGCATATGGATGTGCAGTTAATAGGCACAACAACTTACGGCAAGCCTGTTGGATTTTTTGATATTGACATTAATAAATACCAAATGTATATCCCTGAATTTGAAACTAAAAATGCTTCAGGGCAAGGTGGTTATTACACAGGGATGGTACCAGGATCATCAACTTATCCGGGTGTTAATGATTACGATGATGTAACCAAAGATTTTGGCGACCCAACAGAAGCACTACTTGCACACGCCTTAAACTATGTTAAAAATGGAACTTATAGTGTAAGTTCACCCCAGGTTCAATCACTTTCAACCAAACAAAAGACTTTCTCCATAGATCAGGCTAATGCTGCGGCTATTACCTTAGACAATAATAAGTTTAACGGTATGATTTGGAAAGGGAAACTTAAATAATATGCACATGAGTGAATGTGTATATGAGGTTTAATTGATCTCATTTGCATATTCACTCTTTACTGCGTTTAATCCGCTAATTCCCTCAAGTCTACAGGGACAACCCTCGATATCCCTTGTTCTACCATGGTAACACCATAAATTACATCGGTGCTGGCAATAGTACGTTTGTTGTGTGATACGATGATAAACTGCGAATCTTGCGAGAACTTACGGATGATGTTGTTGAACTTATCAATATTGGTATCATCCAACGGCGCGTCAACCTCATCAAAAATACAGAATGGGGCGGGCTTTAAAAGGTAAAGCGAGAACAGAATAGCTGTAGCCGTTAAAGTCTTCTCGCCACCCGAAAGCTGATTAATAGACAATGGGCGTTTACCTTTTGGCTTAGCGATAATATCAATATCAGATTCTAACGGGTGCTGCGGATCGGTCAATATCAGGTCGCATGAATCCTCTTCATTAAATAACGATCTGAACACCTTTATGAAATTTTCGCGCACCAAGGTAAAGGCCAGCATGAACTTTTCTTTTGCGGTGTCGTCTATCTCCTGTATAGTCGCCATTAAAGAGGCTTTTGCTTCGCTCAGATCCTTTTTCTGATTCTGAATGAACTCATACCGCTCATTCATCTCATTATAAGCTTCGACAGCCATTGGGTTTATGGCGCCAAAATCATCCAGCTGATTTTTTAACTTATCGGTACGTTCACGTAATTGTTGTTCATCCTCATTAACCGCGGTTTCATTTTCAGGTAGCTCATTAATGTCGACATTGAATTCGACCGATAAACGCTCTTTTAAAGCATTAAGCTCAATTCGTAAATTATTACGCTGATCTTTAAGTTCGGTCTCAATTACTTCGGCTTGGTCTTTCTTTCGGCGCAAGGCAGATATAGCGTCTTCGGTTTCGGTTATCTTACCGCGCAGCTTATAATAGTCTTGTTCTGCTTCCTGGGTAGCTTTTTCTAACTCGTCTTTTTGGCTGTACATTTCCAACAAACTATCATCAGAAGTGTCAGACAGTTGCAGGTTTTCTTGTATAGCTAATTTTACCTTTTCCAGCTCATCGCCATTTTGTTTAATGCGGCCCTCCAGACTTTCCTGTTGGGTAAACCGGTAGTCGAGGTCTTTGTTAAGCCCTGAAACTTTATTTTGCTGTTGATGAAAGCGGATATTCTCCTGGTTATAGGTATTTGACTGTACCGATACCATTTCATTTAATTCATTGAATGCGCTTTGTTTATCAACAAGTAGCTCATTTTGAGTTTCTTTTTTGGCCTTTAACTCTATCAATAGTGGCTGCAGGGTAGCCATTTCTTCTTTTATACCGCTTATCTTTTTAGCGATATCATCCTTACGATTAAGGCTGTTCTCAATAAAAGTTTCGTATTGTTCGCGGCGGGTCTTTACTGTTATCAGTTCTGTATTTAAGCGGTTTAGTTCTGCCTGTTTCTGGTTTAGTTCAGCAGCTTTAGTAGCAGCCTTTAAAGCAACCGAGCGTGTTTGTAACTCGTTTGAATGTGTTTTGAACTCAAATAACTCTACTTCTAATTTCTTTATCTCTTTAGCCAGGTTCTCCAGGTTCTTTGCCCTGCCAATTCTTTTACCCTCAAATAATCCTACAGACCCACCAGCCATAGTATATTTTGATTTATTGAATTTGCCGCTTTGAGCTAACAATACTAAGCCTTCGGTAATCCCTGAATTATTCAGTTCGGCTTCATCATTTACCAGGTAAACATTTTTAAGCAGATGGCTTACCAGTGCCTGGTATTTTTTATCGACCTCAACAACATTCAACGCAGAGATGCGAGCCCCCTCTAAATCTCCCCCGGCAGGGGAGACTTCAAATAATCCCCCTGAAGCATAGTTGCTCAGTATAAAGAACTGAGCCCTGCCTCGTGATGAATTACTTAACAGGTTAATAGCTTTTACCGCTTCGTCATAGGTTTCCACCACGTAATGGTTCATTAACGGCTCCAGGTAGTTTTCTATCGCTACGCGATATTGCTCTCGGCAAAATAAAACATCGCTAAATAAGGGCGCGTTTTTGGCCCATTCGTTATTGTTTTTTAAGAAACGGATTGATTCAGGGAAACCCTCCAGGTTATCAACCAAACTTTTTGTAAGGTTGTATTCATTTTGTTTCGCGTCAAGCTTACGGCTCTCGGTTATAGTGGTTTCTTTTATCGATTCAGCTTCGGCATCAATGGTTGTTATTTGTTCTTGCAACTCATTTTCGCGGGTAAGCTCTAACTGGTATTCTTTTTCTAAAACTTCTGTTCTGTTTTGTAGCTCGGTAACCACCTCGTTAAAGTGGGATAGCTCCACTTTTTTATTAGTGGCATCCTCCATATTCCGCTGGCTTTCCTGTTCAAGCGCTTGTTCCTGGATCTGCAGGATATCAATATCCTTTTCGGCTTTATAGGCTTGGTTTTGTAGGTTGTTGTTTGTGGTAGTTAACTCATTCAGCTCATTCCGGGCGCTTGATTGTTGTAAGCGCAGTTCATCAACTGTTAATTTCAGATCAGCAACTTTTGCCGCGATAGTTTGCAGATTCTCGTCTTCCTGCGCTTTTTCTTCATTAAGGCGCTTAATGTTGTACAACACATGGTTAAGCTGGTTGCGGTCGCGTTCCAACTCCTCACTCAATCTTGATTCTTTATCCTGTTGAAACTTAAGCTGCTCGTTCTTTACTTTCTTTTCGCTTTCATAGGCGCGGATCTTGCCTACAAACTCGTTACTAGTTTTTTGCTGAATGGAAAGATTTTTCTCTTTGGTCAAACTGCCCAGTTTTTCTTGTTGTAGGGCAGCTTCTAAAGTATCCATTTGGGTTATTACACCCGTTTTTTCTTCGCGTTGTTTAAGCTCCTGCTGTTCAATGGCATTTAATGAACTGCCAAAGGCGGCAATTTTAAACGATGCCAGTTTAATACTTAGGGCCTTGTATTCTTCTTTGATACGATAATAGCGCTCGGTTTTCTTAGCCTGATTCTCGAGCATCTTTAGGTTTTTCTGGATCTCGAATAACAGGTCTTCCACACGTTCCAGGTCAGCTTCTGTATCTTTTAACTTATTGAAGGTTTGTTTTTTACGCAGTTTGTATTTGGATATGCCTGATGCTTCCTCAAACAAGTTACGGCGCGACCCTTCTTTGTTAGAAATGATCTCTTCGATCATTCTTAGCTCGATTATAGCATATGAATCAGAACCTATGCCCGTATCCAGAAAAAGGTCTGTAATGTCCTTTAAACGGCATTGTACGTCATTAAGCCGGTATTCACTATCGCCACTGCGATAAAGTTTACGGGTTAGCGTTACCTGCGAATAATCAGTAGGGAGAATGTTTTTGGTATTATCAAAAGTTAAAGAAACTTCGGCCAGGTTTGCAGGTTTGCGGCTTTTTGATCCGTTAAAGATCACGTTGTCCATTTTCTCTGAACGGAGCATGCGTGTACTTTGCTCACCCAGTACCCAGCGGATCGCATCCACCACATTCGATTTGCCGCAGCCATTAGGGCCTACAATAGCGGTAACACCCTCATTAAAATTAATGGTGATCTTATCGCCAAAGCTTTTAAACCCTTTGATTTCTAACTGTGTAAGCTGCATTTAATCGTTATCGCCCTGTATAAATTCCAAGGTTCAAATTAATCATAAAAAAATGATTTCCCATAAAACATTTGTGCTTTTTTGCTGCTTATATAAAACAAAAATATAATATGAAAATAGCAGTATTTGGTGCAAGTGGCCGTATTGGCAGTCGTGTTGTTCAGGAAGCATTGAACAGGGGACATGATGTTACGGCAATTGTACGTCATCCCGAAGATTATACAGTAATACATGATCACTTAAAAGCAGCTAAAGGCGATCTATTTAACGCGCAGGATGTAGAAACCGGTTCTTTTGACCAGGACGCTGTTGTATGTGCCTATAGCAATACCCGTGGAGTGCCGGTATCAACTATTACCGAGCTGGCTATCCCGTTAATGATGGGCTTAAAACAAGCGCATACCAAACGATTATTGATAGTAGGTGGGGCAGGTAGCTTGGAAGTAGCGCCGGGAATGCAATTGGTTGACACACCAAATTTCCCGATCGAATATAAGGCTACCTCATTAGCACACCGCGATGCACTAAAATTATATCAGAAGGAAAAAGAATTAGACTGGACCTATGTAAGCCCTGCGGCTGTAATTGAACCGGGAGAGCGTACGGGCAAGTTTCGGGTAGGCGGCAATCAACTTTTAAAGGATGAAAAAGGCAATAGCTTTATATCCATGGAAGATTTTGCTGTCGCGGTTGTTGATGAGATAGAAAACCCTTTACATATAAGAGAGCAGATAACGGTAGCATATTAAACGGATATCTCGCCTTTTAAATAAGTAACCGCTTTACCACTCATCAACACGCGGTCGCCTTTTAACTCGCACCATAATTCGCCTTTGCGTTGTGAGACCTGGTAGGCGTGAAGCTTGTTTTTTTCGAAAACTTTGGCCCAGTAAGGAATTAAATTGCAATGTGCCGAACCAGTAACCGGATCTTCTGGAACGCCTGCTCCAGGAGCAAAGAACCGGGATACAAAATCAACATCTTTGCCAGGTGCGGTAACTATTACGCCAACGGTATCCATTTTGGATAATGAAAAGAAATCGGGCGAAAGGTCGCGCACTTCATCTTCGGTATCATATACCACGAAAAAATCGCGTGAGCGTAAGAACGCGGTTGGTTGCGTACCACCTAATGCCTCAACCAATCCATTTGGCTCCTCGATAGCAATAGGTGGGCGCGATGGGAAATTCATTGTATATTTATCGCCATCCTTTTTTACGATCAACGTTCCGGCTTTAACGGTCTCAAAATGTATCGTATCGCCGCTATAACCTAATTCTGTAAAGAGGATATGTGCAGAAGCTAATGTAGCATGACCACAAAGATCTATTTCATATTCGGGCGTGAACCAACGCAATAAATACCCGGAATCTGTTTTTACAAAAAAGGCTGTTTCGGCCAAATTGTTTTCTACAGCTATTTTCTGCATCACTGCATCCGGTAACCACTCGGTAAGCGGACAAATAGCAGCAGGATTGCCACCAAAAAGTTGATCCGTAAAAGCGTCGGCCTGGTAAATAGGGATGGTCATAGCGTAAGTTTTTACGAATATACTGCCCGGCTGTTTTAAAACAAAGTAAATGTTTGTTAAAACAAAAAAGCCTTCGGTAATTTACCGAAGGCTTTGAAAAAGGATTAACCCAAATATGATTTCAGAATTTTACTTCTGCTGGTATGTCTTAAGCGTTGTAATGCTTTGTCTTTGATCTGTCTAACGCGCTCACGGGTAAGGTTGAACTTCTCGCCGATCTCTTCTAATGAAAGCGGGTGATTGGTTCCTAAACCGAAAAACAATACAATGATCTCACGTTCGCGCTCTGTTAAAGTTGATAATGAACGTTTGATCTCTTCTGATAATGACTCATTGATCAGGATAGAATCTGTATTGGGCTCGGAGTTTTCCAGTACGTCTAACAAAGTGTTTTCTTCGCCTTGTACAAACGGAGCGTCCATAGATACGTGACGGCCAGAATTACTTAAGGTATCAGATATTTTGTCGACTGTAGTTTCCAGCATATCCGCTAACTCTTCGGGTGAAGGTTCGCGCTCATACTCTTGCTCCAGTTTTGAAAAAGCTTTGCTAATCTTGCTTAATGAACCTACCTGGTTTAAAGGTAAGCGTACGATACGTGATTGTTCTGCAATAGCCTGTAGTATTGATTGACGGATCCACCATACCGCGTACGATATGAATTTGAAACCTTTTGTTTCATCAAAGCGTTTCGCGGCCTTTATCAAGCCCAGGTTACCTTCGTTTATCAAATCGCCAAGTGTTAAACCCTGATTTTGATATTGTTTAGCAACCGATACCACAAAACGAAGGTTGGTTTTAGTTAAGCGCTCTAAAGCGGCTTGATCACCTTCCCTTATTTTTTGTGCTAAAATTACTTCTTCTTCGGCTGTAATTAGGTCAACTTTACCAATTTCGTGAAGATATTTATCAAGTGATTGTGATTCACGATTGGTGATAGATTGTGTTATTTTGAGTTGTCTCATTTATTTTATAAACCTCGATTCTTAGTTTTAGAATTGAACGTGCAAAGGTACAAAAAAGTTTTGCTATATTTTAGTATAATAAAAAGATTACAATTTATTCATTATCAGCAATTAATTGCATGGTTTTTGTGGTGTGTATTTATAACGCATTCAGTTTAAAAGTTTCTCCTAAACGAATCCCTTTTTCGGTTTGTTGTAACGTGCAACACTCATTAACCGGATCATGTTCCAGGAACAAAACATAATTTTTTTCCAGCGCTTCATTCAAAAATATTTTCTTTTCTGACAATGTTTGTAATGGGAACATATCATAGGCCATAACATAGGGTAGGGGCAAATGTCCTACTGATGGCAGCAGATCGGCCATATACAATATTTGTCTTCCTTTATAATTTATTAACGGCAGCATCATTGATTCCGTATGCCCATACACCATCCGTATAGCTATATCATTAGTGAATTTTACATTGTCATGAGCATCAATAAACTTTAGCTGCCCGCTTTCCTGGATAGGTAATATATTTTCTTTTAAAAACGATGCTTTTTCACGATCATTAGGGTTTACTGCCCAGTCCCAATGTTTATCATTGCTCCAGTAGGTTGCATTTTTGAAAGACGGTATCAGCTTTTCGCCCTGGCGTATTATCGCACCTCCTACATGGTCAAAATGCAAGTGAGTCAAGAACACATCTGTAATATCATCTCTATGAAACCCAAGCGAAGTCAGTGACCTATCCATCGTGGCATCACCATGCAGGTAATAATGACTAAAGAACTTTTTATCTTGTTTATTACCTATACCGGTGTCAATTAAAATCAATCTATCGCCATCTTCAATCAATAAACAACGCATGGCCCAGGTGCATAGGTTATTGCTATCGGCAGGGTTGGTTTTGCTCCATATAGTTTTTGGTACAACACCAAACATAGCGCCACCATCTAATTTGAAAAAGCCGGTGTTAATTGTGTGAAGTTTCATTGGTTAAGTCAAAAGTAAAAATTCAAAAGTAAAAAATAGCGAGATGTGTAAATATAAAAAGACCGATAGTGTGCTACTATCGATCTTTTTTTAATTTTTGTTTTTGAATTTTGACTTACAAGTGTATACACTCGCCATATGCTTCTGCAGCGGCTTCCATTACAGCTTCGCTCATGGTTGGATGCGGGTGTACAGATTTAATGATATCATGGCCGGTAGTTTCCAGTTTACGGGCGGTAACTACTTCGGCTATCATTTCTGTTACGTTAAAGCCTAACATATGCGCGCCTAAAAATTCGCCATATTTGGCATCAAATATTACTTTAACAAAACCATCTTTAGCACCGGCTGCACTTGCTTTGCCTGATGCAGAGAATGGAAACTTGCCTACTTTAATTTCGTAACCAGCTTCTTTAGCTGCTTTTTCGGTATAACCTACAGAGGCAATCTCTGGGCTGCAATAAGTACAACCCGGTATATTGTTATAATCTAAAGGTTCCGGTTTTAAACCAGCTATTTTCTCAACGCAAATAATGCCTTCGGCTGATGCTACGTGTGCCAATGCCTGGCCTTTAACAATATCGCCAATAGCATAAACACCTTCTACATTGGTGCGATAAAAATCATCAACCAAAACTTTGCCTTTGTCTGTTTTTACACCGTTTTCTTCCAGGCCTATTCCCTCTATGTTAGTAGCTATACCGACTGCTGATAATACGATCTCGGCTTCCAGTACTTCTGTGCCGGCAGCGGTTTTAACGCTTACTTTACAAGCATCGCCGCTGGTATCGACAGATTCAACGTTCGATCCGGTCATGATATTGATGCCTTGTTTTTTCAAGATACGGGCCAGTTGTTTGGATACCTCTTCATCTTCAAGCGGTACAATGTTGTCCAAATACTCTACCACGGTAACTTTTGTACCTATCGAATTATAGAAATAAGCGAACTCAATACCGATAGCTCCAGAACCAACAACTATCATAGAAGCCGGTTTTTTAGGCAATACCATAGCCTGGCGATAACCAATTACCTTTTTACCATCCTGTTTCAAGTTAGGCAACTCGCGCGAGCGGCCACCTGTAGCTAATATAATATGTTTTGCCGTGTATTCTTTTGCGCCATCAGTACCTGTTACAGTAACAACACCCTTACTTTTTAATTTACCTGTGCCTGTAAGAACATCGATCTTGTTTTTCTTCATTAAAAACTGAACGCCTTTACTCATGCCATCAGCAACACCACGGCTTCTTTTAATAACCGCGTCAAAATCAACTTCGCCGTTGCCGTTAATTTGTATGCCATAATCGGCAGCGTGGTTGATATACTCAAACACCTGCGCGCTTTTTAATAAGGCTTTAGTAGGTATACAACCCCAGTTAAGGCAAATACCACCTAATGATTCTTTTTCAACTACAGCGGTTTTTAAACCAAGCTGGGAGGCACGTATAGCAGCAACATAGCCGCCCGGGCCAGACCCTATAACAATTACATCGTAGTCCATATTCTTAGATCTGTTCTTTTAAATTTTTAGAAAGCCAAAGCTAAGTAAAAGGGCTGAAAGCAGAAAACAACAAAAAATCATTTTAGATCATCAAATTATCATATAATATCTATATACTCTACAAATACCGTAGATTAACTCATGGTTAATTTTTTTTAAAACAGTATGAGTTTTATATTAAATAGTTAATATTTTTTTGTACTTATCTATTTGTGTGATTAAATGTTGATAAAAACACAATAAAAAATCAAAATACTTAACATTAACTTAACAACAATCAATAAGTTAACATTTATATTTGCGCTTGCAATTTTTTAGTTTACATACATTAAAAACAAAAACCACGTATGAGGAAGCTTTTACTTATTTTATTTATCGGCCTTTTTACAACCGGCGTTGTGTTTGCACAAGACGGGTCTGTAGTAAGGGGCAAGTTGCTTGACGCGCAAACAAAAGAGCCACTTATTGGCGCAACAGTAACAGTAAAGGGTACAACCAATGCCATTGCGGCAGCTCTTGATGGTAGTTTTAAAATTACTGCCCCAAGTGGTAGTACATTAGTAATTACCTATATTGGTTATGTTACAAAAGAAATAAATGTAACCGGCACAAAATTGGGCGAGATTCTGGTTGATCCTGTATCAGCCTCAATGAAAGAAGTTGTAATTGCTGGAAGTTCATCTCTTGCAATTGACAGACAAACACCAGTAGCAGTATCAAGTGTTGGTTCTGTATACATTGAAGAAAAAGGTGCTGGTGCAGAATTTCCTGAATTGTTAAAAGCTACACCAGGTGTAACAGTAAGCAGAGCAGGTGGTGGCTATGGCGATTCAAGGATTGCTATACGTGGATTTAACAGCAATAACATTGCATTGTTAGTAAATGGTATACCTGTAAATGATGTTGAAGCAGGTAAACTTTTTTGGAATGACTGGGCCGGCCTTGCAGATGTAACCACATCTATGCAGGTACAACGTGGTTTAGGTGCGGCTAAAATAGCTGTTCCTTCATTAGGTGGAACTATCGATATCAGAACCCGTAGTACAGAAAGAGAAGAAGGAGGATCAGTATCACAATCTATAGGCAGCTATAATGCTTTAAAAACATCTATTTCTTATGCTACCGGCTTAACTCCAAAAGGTTGGGCATCATCATTCTTATTATCTAAAGCAACAGGTGATGGTAATGCCGAAGGACTTTATTATACCGGATATAGCTATTTTTTCAACTTGTCTAAAGTAATTGGTAAATCACAGACCTTAGCTTTTAGCTTTATGGGTGCTTCGCAGATCCACGGTCAGCGTTATACTTATCAATCAATTAACGCTTATAGAGCTGCACCACAAGGAATAAGATATAATTCTGATTACGGTTATTTAGACGGTCAATTATTAAGTGCCGAGCAAAATTATTATAATAAACCTTTAGCTCAGTTAGTTCATACTTGGATAATTGATGAAACATCTTCATTGTCTACAATTGCTTATTGGTCATCAGGTAGGGGTGCTGCGCGTTATATATCAGGTGGTGCAGTTGGCCTTGGTCAAGGTGCTACTACCAATGCTATACCAAGGACAGGTGATATCTATTCGCCTATCGACTTTAACCAGATCGTAAAGAACAATAGGGCTAACGCTGATGGTTCATCTACAACCTATTTTAATGAAGCCGTAAATAATCACATACAAACAGGTTTATTGAGTACCTACAAAAAGAAATTGAATGAAAACTTCAATTTATCAGCAGGTTTAGACCTAAGAACTTATAATGGCGATAAATTTTACAGATTGAATAGCTTACTTGGTGGCACGTACTTAGTTGATAAGACTGATTTGAATAACCCCAGCAGAAACACTGTTGTTGGCGATTATTTAAATAACCATTACCGCTATTTAATTAACACTTACGGAGGTTATTTAACTGGAGAATATGTAAAGGATCAATTATCAGCCTTTGTTACTGTTGGTGCTAATAATACAGGTAATAAAAGGATTGATTATTTTAGCTATTTAAACACAGACCCTAACCGTGAAAGTAAAGTAGTAAACTTCTTTGGTTACCAGGTAAAAGGTGGTGCCAACTACAATATTGACGCCAGTAGCAATGTATTTGCTAACATAGGTTATTTAGAAAGGCCGCCATATGTGGCTTCTATCTTCCTTAATAAAAAGAATGATTTAAATCCGCAAGCGGTAAATGAAAAATTAATGAGCTATGAATTAGGTTACCAATTCAGAAGTTCACAATTTAGTGCTAACGTTAATTTATACCGTTCTACTTATAAGGATAGAGCAAAAAACTTTTCAACAACTGCAAATCAGGATGGTTCAATACCTACCTATAATGTTACCGGTATAAATGAACTTCACCAGGGCATTGAAATAGATGCAAAGTATCGTCCAATTAGCGACGTTACTATTAGCGGAATGCTTTCTATAGGTGATTATCATTACACCAGTAACACAGGTAGTGCTCAAATTACAAGTGACGCACCCGGTGCAAAGACATTTAATGTGCCTGCACTTATATTGAAAAATTTACCAATCGGAGATTTTGGTGGATCCGCTGCTTCGAATGCACAAACTACTGCCGCTTTAGGTTTAGATGTGAAAGTGCTTCCTTCGGTTAAATTAGGGGCTAATGCTAACTATTTCGGTCGTTTCTTTGCTTCATATGATCCTTCGAAAATGGTTACTGTTGCACCTAATCCTGCAACTAATGATCCTGGATTTGATCCTACAGCCTTTAAACCATATCAATTACCAAATTATGCAACGTTTGATTTAAATTTGGTTTACCGGTTTAAGTTTGCCGGTTTGGACGCTTCGTTTATAGGGAATGTTTATAACGTACTTAATACTGCTTATCTTGCAGAAGGCTATGAGTCGGGCCCAACAAATGGAAGTGCTGTTTCAAGGTTAAGCGCGCTTGGTGTTAACTATGGTAATGGTCGTCTTTATATGACCACGCTAAAAATTAAATTTTAATACTTAAAAATATTATCATGAAAAAAATTTATTATTTATTTGTACTAATTGCGTTTACAGCTTTTAGCGCATGTAATCCGTTGGATAAAACTTATAAACAATTGGGAGACTTGCCTAAACCAACCGCACCACCTGCGGCACCTATAGCTGTAACTATTACGTTAACTGCTGCTGACTATGGTTTATTGCCGACAAGTAATTATGCTAAAACCCAATATGGCTTTCAATCCCTTGATGATGCTAAAGCTGGCGTGTCTGCTATATTAACTGCAAAATATCCAACTGCTGTTGATAAATCATCAGCTTTGGTAACATATGGTGTTGGTAATCCAGTTGTAACAGTTGCAGATAGTATATATGCTGATGTTGCTTACACTGTTGTTAACCCAACTGACTATGTTGCGGCTGCACCTATTACGGGTACTTCATTTAAAGATTACAACGATGCTCAAGTTTTGTTATTTTTGAAATATAAATATCCTACTCCTGTAGCAAATCAATTGTCGGTGTTGACCTATCTTTATTTCCTTTCTGGAGTAACGCCAAATGCTGGTGTACTTACAACTGACTCATTTATATATTTAAATGGTACATGGACAAAAATATATACGGTATCTGCTGCACAATACGCTTCTGTAGGCCATTCATCGTTTAATCAATTTGTAACAGGTGATTCACCTGCCAATATCGTTGGATATTTTAATGTGTTTTTGAAAAATGATGCTACAGTAGCTGCAACAGCAAAGTATGGCGATGTTAAATATGTAAGCTACAATTACTACATCAGTAGTGGTACAGCCAAAGGAACCTATCAGCGTGTTCAATCTTTAACTTTTGACGGAACTAATTGGGTAACTACACCAATCGCATCAACTGCACTTTCATTTATAAAAACAAATGGTGTTTGGGTTGCTGATAATACTGTAACCTATAAACTGGTAAAAGCTGATTATACTTATATTTCAGCTATACCTAATGTGGGTAGTGTTGCTGCAATGGCAAACCTTGCTTCATTTGGTAACTTTAATATCCAGACCGGTGCTACTGGCTGGACAGATGATCAAATTAATGCAGGAATTGCAGCTTTTCTAAAATATAAATTTACTGCGGCAGTAGCTGATCAGAAATATGTAATTTCTTACTCTGCATATAACGGTGCAAATATTGTTGTAACCAAAACGTTTAAATACGATGGCGCAGCGTTTGTATACGTTCCTTAAATATTAATATTTAACATTAACGACGAAAGCCGCTCAATTTGCGCGGCTTTCGTCGTTAATAAATAAATTGAAAAACAATTATCCTTCGTAAAAATCAATCAAAGCACCAAAATAACTATTGTTCCAGCCGTCAACAAGATCATCATAGTCAGCATCAGGGATATTGGTATGTCTTAACTCGGCCGATGTGCCTGCTTTATCAGCATGCAGTTTAATAGTTACAATTGATTCTTCGGGTTGCCCTTCAAAGTACCATTGTTGTACTATCTTTTTGCCAGGTTCAAACTCTAAATTCTTGCCAACTAT
>JAZKCG010000060.1:39871-54754 GCA_040388175.1 Bacteroidota bacterium
AACAGTCGACATCTCAGCCAAATCGCCGGTCCATAATTCAATAGTAAGCGGGTTGGTCAGCGCCATATAAACCTCATCGGGCGCAGCCGGGATGATATAATATTTTTTAAAATCTTTCACCAGCGCAATTTAGCTATTTACAGTGCCAATCGGTAATACTGTTTTTCCGTAAATCTCATTTAGTACCTGCGCTATCCCGGTATATATAGCCGATGCGCCGCAAATTATGCCTTCATAACCGGCTAAATGGGTAATGCTTTTGTTTTCGGTAGCATCGCCAATTGCCAGTAGTGCAAATAATATGGTAAGCGACGCAAATACAAATTGCAGGGCGCGGTTTAATTTTAAGGTCCCGAAAAATAGCAGGAAGGTAAACACTCCCCAAACAGATAAATAGGCCACCATAGCGTTACCGGCTGTTTTATCAACCCATCCTAATTTGGGGAATACGATTAATCCGACCAGCGATAGCCAGAAAAAGCCATAAGAAGTAAATGCGGTTAAACCGAAGGTGTTATTCTTTTTAGCTTCAATAATACCGGCAACTACCTGCGCCAGGCCGCCGTAAAAAATACCCATGGCCAATATCATAGAGTTCATTTCGTAAACCCCGGCGTTGTGAATGTTTAGCAATACAGTGGTCATGCCGAAGGCACATAGCCCAAGCGGTGCAGGGTTGGCAATGCCATCCTTAACGGGTGCAATTGTTGTCATAAAGTTTTTAGTTTTTTATTGGTTTATAATTGCAATTTAAATGATTTATAATCATTTGCAAATTATTAAAACTGATTTGTAGTGCCCATGTTTAACTTTGAGTATGAAAAAACTGGTATTGATAAGACATGGAGAAAGTACATGGAACCTCGAAAATCGTTTTACTGGCTGGACAGATGTTGATCTTTCAACAAACGGTTACGTGCAGGCTAAACATGCGGGGCAGTTGCTAAAAAAACATGGATATAGTTTTGACATCGGCTTTACATCGGTATTAAAAAGATCTATAAAAACATTACATATTGTATTGGAGGAGTTAGATGAGCTATGGATACCTGTAAATAAAAACTGGCGGTTAAATGAGCGCTTTTACGGCGCTTTACAAGGTTTATATAAAGATGAAACAATAACAAAATATGGCGCGGAACAGGTTCAGAAATGGCGCAGGAGCCCTAATGAAGAACCACCGCCAATTGCTAAAGACGATGAACGGTACCCAGGTCACTTTAAACCCTACAAAGATCTTTCAGAGCAAGACTTGCCACTTACAGAAAATTTAAGCGAAACCATTGACAGGGTATTACCCTATTGGAATGAAACGATAGTGCCTGCTGTTTTGGAGAATAAAAAGGTAATTATTTGTGCCCATGAAAACAGCTTACGTGCGCTGATTAAATATATTGACGGACTTAGTGATGAGGATGTTACGTTGTTGGAGATGCCACCTGCAACCCCGTTAGTATACGAGTTAGATGACCAATTGAATAAAATAAGACACTATTACCTCTAAAAATAGTAACCTATTTGTTACGATGTAAACGCTTACAAAGGTTTGTAATTTGATTACGGCAAAGTACTTTAGCTTTATTATTACCCCATATAGTCCGAATGAAAAAACTAACTGTCTTATTATTTATACTTTCTTTATTTACTATTACCGCATTTGCCCAAAGCGCCGATGAAAAAGCTATAGCCAGCCAGGTAGAGACCTTACGTAAGGCGATGATATCAGGAGATAGGGCAGGGCTTAATGAAGTTACTGCAGATCAGCTTAGTTATGGACATTCATTTGATTACGCACAAAACAAAGGGCAGTTTATTGACGGATTGGCAAGTGGTAAAGTTGCTTTTACCAAAATAAATATTAAAGACCAAAAGATAGCTGTAGATGGTAATACTGCAATAGTACGGCACAAATTTTTTGCCGACACCAACGATAACGGTAAAATCGGAAACATTGCTCTCGGCGTACTACAAGTATGGAAAAAGGTAAACGGCAAATGGCTGCTTTATGCAAGGCAGGGGTACAAATTACCCAATCAGCCTAAATAAATTAGTTATCACCCTTATAAAGGTCGCCTGCTTTTTCTGCAGATAACTTAATGCCCTTTATCATAGCCGAGCTAAAACCATTGTGTTCCATTTCATTTAATCCGGCAATTGTACAACCTTTTGGCGATGTAACTTTATCAATTTCCTGTTCAGGGTGCGATGCAAGCTGCAATAACAAATTAGCAGCCCCTTTAGCGGTTTGTGCCGCCATTTTAAGCGCATCGTGCGCATGAAAGCCTATCTCTGTGCCACCTTGTGAGGCCGCGCGTACAGAACGTAAGAAAAACGCAATGCCGCAAGCGCAAAGCGCGGTAGCAGCTGTCATTAGCTCTTCATTAATCTGTATGGTAACGCCCACGGTATCAAATAAAGATTTTACCAGGTTAACGTTTTTGGTAGTTCCATTATCAGTAGCAATACAAGTCATCGAATCACCAATGGCTATGGCTGTATTAGGCATGGCACGTATAACCTGCACATTAAGTTCTAATTGCTGGCGTATATCCTCACAACTAACACCTGATATTACAGAAACTAAAAATTGTTTTTCTGATTTGATGGCTGGTTTTATCTCGTCCAATAATTTATTAAGCTGTTGGGGTAATACAGCCAGGATTACAATATCAGCTTTTTTGGCCGCTTTTGCATTGTTGTTAGTGGTTTGGTATCCCTGTGTGGCATACTCTGCCAAAGCATCTAAATTACGGCGTGTAAGCGTAATTTGCTGTGGTTTGCAAATACCAGATTTTACCAATCCCTTAGCTAATGATAAGCCAATATTTCCGGTGCCCAAAATGGCAATATGTTGTTGCGTATTCATGTCGTTTTACTTAATCGTGTCCCAAATGGCTTGCTTTTCTTAAGCTCGCCTAAATCATCAGAATGGCCTATTACTACGGCTTTAACTCCGCAGGCTATTGCCGTAAAAGCGTTTTCAAGCTTTGGTAGCATGCCACTATGTATTATTTGTTTAGTTTTTAACTCTTCGTATTTAACCGGGTCAATAGCACGTATGATGGAATCATCGTCATTCACATCCATCAATACACCTTTCTTTTCAAAGCAGTATACCAGTGTAGTTTCAAACAAAGCCGATAAGGATACCGCTAATGCAGAGGCTATCGTATCAGCATTAGTATTTAGTAATTGCCCTTCGCCATCATGAGTCAATGCACAAAAAACAGGGGTGAAGCCTGCGTGCATTAAACTGGCTATTCCTTTACTATCTACAGAGTTCTCATCAATATCGCCCACAAAACCATAATCAATAGTTTTTACAGGACGTTTTTTGGTACGGATAAGATTACCATCAGCACCGGTCAGGCCTATTGCATTGTTACCGTAGTGCTGTAACTGGGCGACAATATTTTTGTTAATCAAGCCACCATAAACCATCGTTACCACCCGTAATGTTTCTATATCCGTTATCCGTCGACCGTCAACCAGTTTGGCCTCAACGCCTAAGGTTTCAGAAAGCTGCGTGGCTACCTTACCACCACCATGTACCAATATCTTGTATCCATCAAGCGCTGTAAAATCTTTTAAGAAATGATGTAGATTTTCTGAATTATCAATAACATTTCCGCCGATTTTAATAATATATAAGGATTTCATGCCCGATTTGTGGTAATAAGATACAAAAATAGTTAATTATTGGGCAAAAAGCACTGATTGTAATAACATTTTAGTAAAAATGTATATGATATGCTTTAAAGTTGTGCCATTAATCAAATAATATGATCTATTTAAGATAAAAGTTATCATACCTGTCATCTTAATATCAATTAGTAGGAGATTGATTATTTTAGCCAAAAACACATTTTATAAAAGCCTTAAATATTGCTGAGTATATAACTTGGCATTATTAATGTTTATATATTTACAACAATACGTAGCTAAGTTTATCACACATATGTTTATAGATCAACCAAACAATAGCAGGCCCCGGGTAGTAATTATTGGAGGTGGGTTTGCAGGCCTGCAACTCGCAAAAAAATTGAAAAACGCGCCTGTCGAGATAATGATGTTGGACAAGCATAACTACCACACATTCCAGCCGTTATTATACCAGGTGGCAATGGGGGCTATTCCGGCCGATTCTATCGCTTTTCCCATCCGAAGGATATTTACTTACCAGGACAACTTTAGTTTTAACCTGACCAATGTTGACGCTATTAATGCGGATACAAATACAGTTGTGACCAATATTGGTGATATTCATTATGACTACCTGGTAATAGCTACCGGATCGAACACTAACTTTTTTGGAAACAAAGAGCTGGAAAATTGTACCATGCCCATGAAAAATGTGCCGGAAGCATTAAACTTGCGTGGTCTTACTTTGCAGCATCTGGAAAAAGCCATCATCACAAAAGATAAGGAAGAAAAAGATGCCTTGATGAATTTTGTTGTGGTAGGTGGTGGCCCGACAGGTGTGGAATTGGCCGGTGCCTTAAGTGAAATGCGGCATTTGATATTAGAGAAGGATTATCATGGACTAAGCAAACATGATATGAAAGTTTACCTGGTAGAAGGTAAAGACAGATTATTGGCAGCGATGTCTGACGGGGCATCAAAAAAAGCTAAGGAATTTCTGCAAGCCAATGACGTGATCATTTATAACAGTGTACACGTAGAGAGTTATGATGGGTTAACGCTAAAAATAGATGATGGCACAATATTAAAGACGCATAACGTATTTTGGGCGGCAGGGGTAATGGGAGAGGTGCCTGATGGAATAGAAAAAGCTACCATTGTGCGTGGGTCACGTATACAGACAGATGAGATCAATAGGGTAAAGGGTTATGAAAATATCTTTGCTATAGGCGATGTTTCGGCTATTATCAGTGAAGAATATCCTAATGGGCATCCTGGTGTTGCACCGGCTGCCATACAGCAAGGTGCCTGGTTGGCTAAAAACCTGGTACATATTATTAATAACGACCCTACTGAACCTTTTAAGTATAATGACAAGGGTACGTTGGCAACCATAGGTCGTAATAAAGCGGTGGCTGACTTAGGCAAGATCCATTTTCAAGGGTTTTTCGCCTGGTTTTTATGGGGATTTGTACACATCCTGTCATTGGCAGGATTTTCTAATAAAACATCAGTTATCCTTACCTGGATCATCAACTATTTTACCAAGAACAGTGATAATCGTTTAATAGTGCGCAGCTTTAATCGCAGCACCCGTACCGTAGAGCCTGAAAAATAAGCTGATACTACCATGGATCTGTTTGTGATAATTGCGTTATTGGTTATTGTAAGTGCTTTTTACTCTTACATAAATGCCCGGTATATAAAATTGCCCGGCACCATCGGTATTGTATCCATAGCGATTGTTGCTTCCATTATTACAATAACCATTGACAGGCTTGATCCTAATGTTGCACGTTACCTGACTTTGTTGGCCAAGAATATCAATTTCTCTACAACGGTACTGAACATCATGCTGGGCTTCCTGCTTTTTTCGGGTTCGTTCTCTTTAAATACCAAACGGTTGAAAAAAGAAATGCGCCCGGTCTTTGTACTGAGTACTATTGGCGTTATTATATCGACAGCTGTATTTGGCGGAATGTTTTATGGAGTGATGCTCTTGTTTAACGTACATATACCGTTGGTGTATTGTTTTTTATTTGGCGCGTTGATATCACCTACAGATCCGGTAGCTGTTGGGGCGATTATTAAAAATTCGAGGTTGCCGGTAAACCTGGAGACCATCATTTCCGGCGAATCATTATTTAATGATGGGATAGGATTGGTGCTTTTCATAACCATACTGGAGTTTACAGTATCAGGAAACGATAAGCTGGACTTTGCAAAAGCGGCATTATTATTTGCGCGAGAGGTTTTTGGCGGAGTTATTTTAGGCGTAGTGTTTGGGTTTATTGCTTTTCGGCTGATGAAAAGTATAACAGATTTTCAAACTATTGTGCTGGTATCTGTAGCGTTGGTAATGAGCATATCGGTAGTAGCTTCATTCTTCCACCTTTCTATCCCGCTGGCAGTAGTAAGTGCCGGTCTTTTTGCCGGTAATCAAACTATTAATGTGGATAGTACAGAACACTCACACCAGGCGCTCGAAAAATTCTGGCAGTTGATAGACGAGATGCTGAACACTATTTTATTTGTAATGATAGGCCTGCAAATGATCAATCTACCTTACCTGAACAACTATTGGTTAATTGGTGGTATTGGTATAGCACTTATATTGATAGCACGTTGGTTTAGTATTATGGTACCGCTTGTGTTTTTCAGGAAACTGGTAAATGTCAACTTCAAGAATATCAATATATTAACCTGGGCCGGATTGCGTGGCGGGGTATCTATCGCGTTAGCATTGTCCTTACCTTATAGTCCTTACCGACACATTATACTGGCTGGTAGCTATTTTATAGTGATATTCTCTGTAATTGTACAGGGATTAACCTTGAATAAGGTTATTGATGCCTCTATCCCTAAAGAGATAGAATAAACTATTTTAGACATATAATCAGCAATATCCTGGTCTGTTGTATCAGGCTTATTGCTCAATTCATTGATGATGCTTTGGCGTTCTTTTTCGGTTTTATTCTGGCTTAGTTTTTTCTTGGCTTGCAACTCGTCTACTATTATTTCAAAGCCAACTATCCCTTTCATCATATTTAGCTTAAAGTCCTGGGGAAGGCTATTCCATTGGTTTAAATAATCGGCCTCATAAAACCGAATGGTTTGTTCTAACAACATTTCTTTACGCTCTGCATCTTCAATTAATATAGCATTTCCATAAGCATGAACTGCAATATAATTCCAGGTAGGTACGCTTTTCTCGCTTTCGTAATGTTTGGGCGAGATGTAAGCATGTGGTTCGGCAAAGATCACCAATGGGTTGCCTGTCACCAATTCGTCTGCCTGTGGATTGGCTTTTGCAAAATGAGAGGTAAGTATAATTTTATCACCTCTCTGCGAAACAACAAAAGGTAGGTGTGTAGCTGATGGTATCCCATTGCTAACCGTAACAATAGTAGCAAAACTATACCGCTGCATAAAGCTGATAGCTTCCTGCTCGTCGGTTATTAAGTTTTGCTTTGGGATGTACATTTAAAAGGAAATTATTTGCTCTTTTATGATTTCTGGAATATCAGTCCAAATAGTTTGTTTTGACAATTTTAAATCGCAAAATCCATCTTTTTTAATTACTGTAATAATACGCTCATACCAGTCAAAATATGACCATTCTCTTGGCTTGGGTGAATAAAGAAAATGACCTTTTATATCCCAATGAACCTCAGTAGCAGTTTGCCAAATCCCGTAAAAATTTTCAATTGCAGGATAGACACAAAGTCTTCCTAAATCATCGATTTTAATTTCTTTGATTATATCAGTTTTCATTTATTACAAAACTTCCAACATATTCTTTAACACCGCTTGCGCAGCCCATACACGATTACCAGCCTCGTGGACAACAATAGAGTTGGGTCCATCTAAAACTTCGGCAGAGAGCTCTAAATCGCGTCTTACAGGCAGGCAATGCATCACTTTAGCATTGTTTGTTATTTTAAGCCTTTCATTGGTCAACATCCACTCGTCGCTAACCTCAGGCATTTGCCCATAAGGCTCATACGCTGACCAGTTCTTCACATATATAAAATCAGCGTCAGCTAAAGCTTCGTCCTGGTTAGTGGTAATGGTTGCGCCTTGTGTAAAATCTGTGCAAAGCTCATAACCTGCAGGTTGTGCTATAGTAAAATCAACATCGGCTTTACACATCCATTCTGCAAACGAATTGGGTACGGCTTGCGGTAATGGTTTAATATGCGGGGCCCAGGTCAATACCACTTTTGGGCGCGCTTTGGTTTTTAATTCTTCTATGGTTACCAGGTCGGCCAAACTTTGTAAAGGATGGCGCGTAGCCGACTCTAAGCTTACCAATGGCACACCACAAAACTCAACAAACTTGTTAAATACAACTTCTGTATAATCCTCCTCACGGTCCTTCAACCCCGGGAACGAACGTACGCCGATGATATCAACATACTGCCCCATAACCGCGGCAGCCTCACGAATATGCTCCACGGTAGTTCCGTTCATTACTACGTTATCGCGCAGCTCTAACGCCCACCCTTCTTTATCAACGTTCAATACCATAACGTTCATGCCGAGGTTAAGCGCCGCTTTTTGAGTGCTCATACGAGTACGTAAGCTTGGATTCAGGAAAACCAAACCCAAAGTTTTGTTCTTGCCTAAATGCTGGTGTGCATACGGATCTTTTTTTAATGCTAAAGCATCAGCAACAAGTGCATTTATATCGGTTACGTCGTTAACGGAAGAGAATAGTTTCATGATTTTATTTCTTTGTCATTTCGAACATAGTGAGAAATCTATACATATGCTACGTAAAACTTATGTAAAGATTTCTCGCTGTGCTCGAAATGACAATTTTAATTATTTAATACTTTAGTAAATGCCTCTAAAAATCGATCAGCATGTGCTTTGGTTAAATTTAACGCCGGTAATAATCTGATAACGTTTGGCTTAGCCTCGCCTGTAAAGATATGATGTTTAAATAAAAGATCTTTCTTGGCATTGGCATATTCTGCAGGCAGGTCAATGCCTATCATTAACCCACGGCCCCTAACTTCGGTAACTTGTTTGAATTTTTTAAGCTCATCTATCAGGTAACCGCCAACATCGGCTGCATTTTGCAGCAGGTTATCCTGTTCTATAATTTCTAACACGGCTAAAGCAGCGGCGCAAGCTAAATGATTGCCGCCAAATGTAGTACCTAACATGCCATAAGCCGGTTGTATTTTAGGCGCTATGCTGATGGCGCCAATAGGGAAACCATTCCCCATCCCTTTAGCCATGGTGTAAATATCGGCATCAACACCGGCAAAATCATGCGAATAGAATTTACCGGTACGGCCGTAACCGCATTGCACAGAATCGGCTATAAAAACAGCGTTATGGGTATCGCAAAGCGATCTTATCTTTTGCAGGAAACTTTCAGGAGCAACTTGTATACCGCCGACACCCTGTATGCCTTCGATGATCACCGCGGTTATATCGTTATGCGTAGCGAATGCTTGTTCTAAGGCAGCCTCGTCTTTCCATGGCAATTGGATCACATTATCGGTCTCATTGATAGGAGCGACGATTTTTGGATTATCTGTAACTGCAACAGCTAATGATGTACGGCCATGAAACGCGCCTGTAAAAGTGATAACTTTCTTTTTGCCATTATAAAACGATGCCAGTTTTAATGCGTTCTCATTAGCTTCGGCACCAGAATTAACCAGGAATAACTGGAAATCATCTTTACCGGATACCTGTCCCAATTTCTCAGCTAATTGCTTTTGAATAGGGATCTCAATAGTATTTGAGTAAAAACCCAATTGGTGCAGTTGGTCTTCTAACCTTTTTACGTAGTGTGGATGGGTATGACCGATGGAGATAACGGCATGGCCGCCATACAGGTCTAAATATTCTTGTCCTTTATCATCATAAACCAGGCTGCCCCGGCCTTTAACTATATTTATTGGATTGATAGGATATACATCAAAAAGTTTCATTGTGTTTAGATATAAATTTTAATACTTAATTATTAAGGTCACGAAGGTGGCTGTCGGTTAAAAACCTGTCGCCTTCAATCGTAGACCTGCGCGCTCGTCTAAGCCAAATAGTAGGTTCATGTTTTGAACCGCCTGGCCGGAAGCGCCTTTAAGTAAATTATCTAACATGCTGACAATAAATAATTTATTATCATATTTTTTTACTTGTAAAAATACCTTATTGGTGTTTACTACCTGTTTAAGATCTATATTTCTGCTGGTTACATGCGTAAATGGATGACCTGCATAAAAATCCTCATATAGCTTAAGGGCTTCTTCTTCAGATAAGTCACTATCCATATAAATAGAAGAAAAAATACCCCTTGTAAAATCGCCTCGATATGGGATGAAATTTATCGCTTTATCAAAAGACGGCTGTAGTTTTTTTAACGATTCGCCTATTTCGTTTAAATGCTGGTGATCAAAAACCTTGTAAACCGAAAGGTTATCATTTCTCCACGTAAAATGGGTGGTAGTAGTTGGCTTTTGGCCGGCACCGGTAGAACCTGTAGTTGAAGATATATGTACCTCGTTATTTAATAGCCCTTTTGAAGCTAACGGTAATAAGCCTAACTGTAAACAAGTAGCAAAGCAACCTGGGTTAGCTATGTTTTGTGCCGATTTAATAGCGTCCCTGTTCAATTCAGGTAGACCGTAGACAAAGTTTTTTGTGCCTAATTTTGAATTTTGACTTAACCTAAAGTCCTGGCTAAGGTCAATGATCTTTATCGTATCCGGAATGGGGTTAGCCTCTAAAAACTTACGGGCATCACCATGACCAACACATAAAAACAACACATCTACATCGGTTGATAAAACATCGGTAAATTTTAGTTCGGTGTCACCAAAAAGATCGGTGTGCACTTCATAAACATGGTTGCCTGCATTGCTGTTGCTGTGTACAAATGCAATTTCAACATCAGGGTGGTTAACTAATATACGCAGCATTTCGCCGCCGGTATAACCAGCCCCGCCAATAATTCCGGCTTTTATTTTATTTGATTTCAATTCTGTCATTTTTAGTTGATGGATAAGAATATAAAATAAACTCCAAATCTGTATTTTGATGGTTAGCGATAAAATGCTTTTGGTTAGGATCGATCTGGATAGCCTGTTGCTCTCTTAACTCAATAATCTTACCATCAATAGTAAATTTTGCCCGTCCCTTTAAAATAAAGAAGAACTGGGTAGCTTTTTCATGATAATGCAGCTTTTCGGCTGTATCCGGCGGCATTAACTCTTGTTTAACAGATAGCGCTTCGGTATCAACAAAGGTCCACCCGTGGCAATCATCACCCCAGGTATAATGTTCTAAACATTCCCCTTTTGAAAATACCGTATTCATTATCCTTCGCTGTTTACTTTATGGTAAATCATTACCTGGTTACCAAATATTTTAGAGAAGCCTTTAACATCGTCGCCGCTCCATGAGTTGTTCATTTCGCCATAGCTACCAAATTTATTCGACATCAAATCATGCTCCGACTCAATACCTATTACTTGGAAACGATATGGGTGCAATTGCACAAATACTTTACCGCTCACATTTTTCTGCGTATCGGTTAAAAAAGCCTCCATGTTACGCATAATAGGATCGTGGAACTGGCCCTCATGCAGCCAGTTACCGTAGAACATAGACAGCTGGTCTTTCCAGGTTAACTGCCATTTGGTTAGCGTATGTTTCTCTAATGTATGGTGTGCCTTAATAATGACCATTGGTGCAGCTGCTTCAAAACCAACACGGCCTTTAATACCGATAATGGTATCGCCAACGTGTATATCACGGCCAATACCGTAAGGCTGCGCGATAGCTTGTAACGTTTGTATAGCTTCTGTAGGGTGATCGTATTTTCTACCGTCTATAGCAATCAGTTCGCCTTTTTCAAAAGTTAACTCTATGTTTCTGACTTCTGATTCGGTTACCTGTGTAGGCCATGCTTCTTCCGGTAAACCTAAGTTAGACGTTAAGGTTTCCTTACCACCTACAGATGTTCCCCAGATCCCTTTGTTGATAGAATACTTGGCTTTTTCGAAGTTCATTTCAACGCCATGTTTTTTCAAATATTCGATCTCTGCCTCACGGCTCAATTTCAAATCACGGATAGGAGTGATGATATTTACCTCAGGTACCAAAATATTAAAGATCATATCAAACCTAACCTGGTCGTTACCAGCACCTGTACTGCCATGAGCAACAAACTCGGCACCAATTTCTTTAGCGTAGTTGGCGATAGCAGTAGCCTGGCTAACACGTTCTGCACTTACAGATAGTGGGTAGGTGTTGTTTTTTAATACGTTGCCATATATTAAATAGCGTACGCAGGTATTGTAAAAGTTTTCAGTCTCATCAACAACGTGGTGCGATGTTACGCCCATTTCATAAGCGCGTTTCTCAACCGTATTTAACTCTTCGGCGCTAAAGCCACCGGTATTTACAATAACCGAATGTACTTCGTAACCTAAGTCGCGAGTCAAATAAATACAACAGAATGAGGTGTCCAAACCCCCACTATAAGCTAATACAACCTTCTTTTTCATTTTCTTTTTGTGTAGAGACGCAATACTTTGCGTCTAAATGTATGATGTAAAGAGACGCAAAGTATTGCGTCTCTACGGTTAAAAAATCTTTATGTCTTGTCCGAAACTCTTTATTGCACTTTCAATTTTTTGGAACAAGGTAGCCTTTTGAGTGATCTTTCTTAATTTTTCAGCTTCTTCTTCTTTTTTCTTTTCGGCTTCTTTAGCTTTCTCTACCGGGTCAAAAAGCATGGCTGTACACATACAGTTTTTGCGTTCCTTCATAGTCAAGATATCATAATTGACGCAGCTGCGGCAGCCTTTCCAAAATTCTTCGTCCTGGGTAAGCTCAGAATAGGTTACGGGTTCATAACCTAATTCCGAGTTTATCTTCATTACAGCTAAGCCGGTGGTCAAACCAAATAGCTTTGCCTCTGGGTATTTTGTTCTTGAAAGCTCGAATATTTTATGCTTAATAGCCTTAGCTAAACCAGCTTTACGGTATTGTGGTGCTACGATTAAACCCGAGTTTGCCACAAAATCACCATGGCTCCAGGTCTCTATATAGCAAAAACCTGCCCAGGTACCATCTTTATGTAAAGCGATAACCGCTTTGCCTTCCAACATTTTGTTGGCTACGTATTCAGGTGAGCGTTGCGCGATACCCGTGCCACGTGCCTTTGCCGACTCGGCCATCTCATCGCAGATGGCGGGCGCAAAGTCTACATGCTGGGCAGTAGCAACCTGAATATCGAAATCTTGTATAGTCATTGTAAATAGAAAAAATTACTGTTAAAAAATGGCTTTTAGCCTTAAGTAATTAGATGGTTTTTTTTGAAGAAGTTTAAAAAACTTCGGGTGACGGGCAATAGGGTATACTGGCAATTAAACCCGTGGGATAAACAGCCTTCGTCGTGTAGGAGTAAATAAAACAGTTGAAACCAAAGCAGCGGCAACCGGAGCAGTAATTGCTCTGACAGTGGGCTTATTTAAGGTTTGCAGTATCATTTTTTATGGAATGTTGCTTTATTTAAAATTTGATGCAAAAGTTTGCATTAATTTTAACTTATGCAAGAGAAATCTCATTTAATGACGTATTGATGTTTTGTCATTAAGTCATTAGTCATTAAGTCATTGGTAATTAAGTTGGTTTAAACTCAAAACACATCACTCAAAACTTACAACTTTCTTACGATATCATTCACTATCATATCCGCATGGATACGGCTGTTTTCTATGAACCATAGGTGTGTATCCAGTCCGCCGCAAACTACGCCGGCAAGGTACAGACCGGGCAGGTTGGTTTCCATAGTTTCGGGATTGTATTGAGGGATAAATTTATCGTCAGATAGCACCAGTCCCCATTTTTTTAACTGGTCAAAATTGGGTTTATAACCGGTCATCGCCATAACAAAGTCGTTAGGGATGGTTATAGTACCATCCGGTGTTTCAATATCAACTTCGGTTTTACGGATAGCTTTCAGGTTGGAGTCGAAATAAGCTTTAATACTGCCTTCCTTTATCCGGTTAATAATATCGGGCCTTACCCAATACTTAACACGTTGGCTTATTTCGCTGCCGCGGATAACCAAAGTAACATCAGCACCTTTGCGGTAGGTCTCTAAAGCCACGTCGATAGCCGAATTACTCGAACCCACCACAACCACTTTTTGCATCGCAAAGAAATGCGGGTCCTTATAGTAATGTTGTACTTTAGGCAAATCCTCGCCGGGGATGTCCAGGTTAACGGCTACGTCATAAAACCCGGTGGATATAATAATGTGTTTAGCCTGGTAAGTTGCCTTTCCGGTAGTAACGGTATAAACATTATCGGCATAGATAACCGAGGTAACTTCTTCAAATAAATTGATGGGGAGATGGTTAGATGTTGCCACGCGGCGATAATATTCTAAAGCTTCGGCACGGGTAGGTTTGTTGCTGATAGTTACAAAAGGGATACCGTCTATCTCTAACTTTTCTGAGGTTGAGAAGAAGGTCATGGTAGAAGGGTAATTGTAAAGCGAGTTTACCAGGCAGCCTTTTTCAATAATAACGAAGCTTAAACCGGCTTTTTGGGCTTTAAGCCCGCAAGCGATCCCGATAGGGCCACCGCCTATAATGAGTATATCCAGCATTTGTTTTTGAACTTTATGCAATATTAATCAGTTTTGGCTGATTAATACTTACTCGTTATAGATTAAGCTGATCTTCCTATCAAATAATGAATTTAGAATGACCAAAGCCAAAGCCAAAGGTGCTGTTTATTCAAAGTGGTATACCCTGCGCTTATAAGCACATTAGCATTTAGATACTGAACACAATAGGTAAGTATTTTAACCAGGCTTACAACTATTGGTTTAGTATGATTTTATTAAAAACATGCTGGCCCATGGCTGCTGCCAAATGGAAACTTGTTAACTCTGCCGTGTAAATGATAATCGCCTGTTTTATGATCGCGATACATTTTTTGAGTAGGGGTTTGGTCAGTATGCAATTCTGGGGTGTCGGTATTGGTCTTGTCAGACTTAGTAACCGTTGTAGATCTTTTCTTCATGGTTAGTCCTCCTGAAATTATGGTTTGTAGAAATTGCTATATAAATTTAAGCAGAAAGAGGGAGATTTGCAAATGTTTTTCGAAAAAAAAGGCATAAAAAAAGGGTAAGCTACTTTTATCGCACCGCTCAACTCTCTACCCTTGCTGCGTTCCCACCCTGGGGGAGTTCAAGAGGAG
>JAZKCG010000061.1:0-89115 GCA_040388175.1 Bacteroidota bacterium
TAAAATCACTGATGGCATGCAAGAGGTCATCGGTTCGACTCCGATATTCTCCACTAAGCGAGATAATAGCTAAGAATTGGCTATTATCTCGCTTTTTACTGTCGGAATTTTGGCAGACTTTTCTCTTAGTATCATCAATAGCCTCATAACTATCTGAATATAAATAGTTTATTGTTCACTGCGTGGGATTTTCTATTCTCCATGTTGTGATGCCAGTTCTTAGTCCTCATTGATTATACATCTGTAGTTGTTATTCCTTTTCTGCTTTTTAAACTATAGCTATAATAAGCCAATCTTTATCGCCTTACCGATAAGCGTAGCGGTATTCTTAACTCCAAACTTTTCCAGCAGACTTTTCCGGTGAGTATTTACGGTGGGCATACTGATAAAAAGTTTTTCTGATATTTCCACATTGGTAAGCCCTTCGGCGATCAACTGCAGTACCTCTTTTTCACGCCGGGTAATGAGCGGTTGTTTCTCCTTGGTTTCCCTTAAAGCAGCAACAACTTCAAAACTAAAGTATTTTTTGCCTTTTAACACCTCACTTATCGCTTCCAGTAATTCCTCTTTGGTGGCGTTTTTTAGTACATAACCAGAAGCTCCGCTATCCATCATGTTTTGAATAATGGCTTGCTGGTTAAAGGTGCTAAGGCCCAGCACCAATACCGAAGGATATAATTGCTTTACCTCCTTGCACAACTCTGTGCCGCTCTTACCCGGCAGGCTCACATCCATCAGTATGATATCCGGTTTTTGCCGTTTTAGAAAACTCAGGCAGGATTCGGCATTAGTGGCGTGTCCCATCCATTCAATATCCTTTTCCTGGTGAAATAAGGAATGGATACCCTCAATTACCATATAATGGTCGTCTACTATAAAAATACTTGCTTTCATTAAATGCCAATTTCAATCATTACAGAAGTACCTTGGCCGGATAAAGATTGGATATCAGTCTTACCTTTTAGAAATTCAACCCGATTTTGAATATTCTGCCAG
This sequence comes from Bacteroidota bacterium, assembly GCA_040388175.1. Lineage (GTDB taxonomy): Bacteria > Bacteroidota > Bacteroidia > Sphingobacteriales > Sphingobacteriaceae > Mucilaginibacter. Next base: position 997 of record JAZKCG010000061.1, read on the forward strand.
CCCATGCCCTCAGCTTGCTTTAATGTAGTTGTATCAAAACCCTTTCCATCATCTTCAACGGTTATTATTAATAACTCCTCTTGTTCCGATAAATGTGCTTGAACTAATACATTTTTTGCAGCCGCATGCTTAATGACGTTGTTTACCAGTTCCTGTACAATGCGGTAAATAGCTACAGCGGTGGTTTGTTCTATTGCCGCTTTCTGCATGCCAACAGACTGGTAATTGACGTGTATCACACCACTGCGATCTATCTCGCCGCAAAACTCCGTCAAAGCTGTATCTAGCCCATATTTTATTAACACCTCCGGCATCATATTGTGCGCTACCCGGCGCATTTCTTTGATGGAACTGTCGAGCATATCAATGCTGCGTTCAAAAGCCTGTGCATTGTCAGGCGTCATTATTAAATTCTCTTTCATATTTCCCAATGAATATTTTATGCCACTAAGCATGCCTCCCAAACCATCGTGAAGATCTTTTGCCAACCGGGTTCGTTCCTGTTCTTCTCCTTTCAGTACTGCTTCAGTAGCAGTGAGTTGTTGCTCTTTTTCCAGTTCATCAATCTTTGCCAATTGTAATTTTTGCCGGTTTCTGTAATTGCGGTAGCTAAGCAATAAAATGGTAAGCAATCCTACGGCGCCTGCAACTAAAAAATAAATAAGATTACTTTTTTGCTTTAGTTGGGCTTGCTGGAGTTTTATTTGTGCTTCTTTTTTTTCTGTTTCAAATCTTTTTTCGATGGTAATCGTATTTTTTATTACCGATTCGTTCAGTACGCTATCATTTAAAGTCATGTATTGGTTGAGATAGGAAAAGCCGGCTTTGGTATCTTGCATTGCAAATGCAAGATTTGATAGTGTAGAGAGCACTTTAAGTTTTATGGCTTTCAGCTTAGTATTATTGGAAATTGCCATTGCAGAATCGGCATATTTTTTTGCTGTTGGATATGCTTTTTCTGATAAATGATAATTGGATATACCATAATACGCCATGGCTTCATATTCCGGAAATTTATATTTTTTCGCTAACTCCAAAGCGTTATCCGCAAAGGGTTTCATTTTTTTAAAATTTCCCTGCAACAAATCTATATAGGCTTTATTGATATTGTATGTGATCTGTATAGTAATATTGTTTAAGCGCAAAGCAATGTGGTTAGCTTTTTCTAAAAAAAAAGCTGCAGAGTCATATTGCTTTAGTTCTATATAATTTAAACCAAGGTTATTAAACGTATAACATAAATTTATAGAATCTTTTACCTTACTTAATTTTTCAGCTGCTTGTAATCCGTAAACTACGCCTTTTCGATATTGGTGCATTTCATGTGCAATGTACTGTAAGATATTATCCACATGTCCTTCAAATTTTACACTTCCGGTTTTCGCAAATATGCTTTTACCTTTTTCGCAATAACCTACAGCCTTCTCCATGTCGCCTAAGCCTATATAACTAATCCCAATATTAAAAAGAGCTTTGCCTATTGTAACGGAATCTTGTTGTTTTTTTGCCCATTGTAAACATTCAAAATTGGTAGCTAAGGCGGAGTCTAAAAGTCCTTTTTGGTTTAGGAAATCTGATATTTCGGCATAATATAACATAACACCATTAGCATACTTAATTTTCTTACTTAGCTCGCCAGCCCGGTGATAATACTTTATTGCTACTTGCGCATTTGTTTTTGCATACTCTTTACCAATATCGATATACAAATTAGTCTTAATCGAATCTTCTTTCGTTACATTCAGTATTCGTTGCAGGCTGTCTATCTTGCTTGAAATCTGTGCCTGGCTACCAGAACTTATAAACCCAACAAATAATATCAGTAACAATTTTTTCATACCCTAATTTACATTTTTCTGGCATTGCAAATAAAGGATTATATCGGGCTGTCCCTACTCATCTTTTTTAATGATTTTTCTGTACAGAGGTAATAGCAAAGCACTAACCCCGGTACAGGTTTAAGTTGGGCGGGTAAAAATCATCTTTTTTAATGATTGACTGTGCTTGGCGAGCCCGCTACTTTTACAAAACCGTGGTACTTCAAAAAAAGCGGTATTAAAAAAGCTTACCCTTCCAATAACACCATAAAAAATGAAAACAATCTTTCTTCTCTTAACCACATTTGCCGTAACCGGCCTTTTTGCCCAAACCAGGGTAATAGGTGGTAAGTTCACCAAAAGTGACGGAACCCGGATGAAACCAGCAACTACCATGGTCTTTGTCAAGGGAATTGACGATAACATACTAATTACAAATTACATCGGCGGCTCTGACAATAGCGCAAGCATTGAAATTGAAGTGCCTATCGGAGCTTATGTAACCGAGTTCCGTAATATGATAAATAGCGGTACTGCTTCTAATCAGTTAGTTGCCACCAAACCTAAAGTTGCTGTTGCAACCACAATCATAAAACAGGATATTGGAATTAAAACATCACCCTCAATACAACCATTACAGCCAGCTGCATTAGCACGGGCAGAGATCACTGTTGTAAATATTAATTCCGGCCAATCACCGCAATACCAATGGGTAAACACAATAATCCTGGAGGATGTAAAGGTTGAAAGCTGTACTGACAATGCAGCAACCGGTACCAGTAAAATAAAACTAAAAGGCAACCGTATAGGCTGGATATATTACGCTTATGATAAACAAGGTTCACGGTCCTCTACCCAATCCGGCTGGAATGCGGCCACAGGACAGGCATGGAATAACTTTTAAATAAAGGACATCATTCAAGCATAAAGCAACTGCAATCTTTTCATCACTAAAATTTTACTTTATGAATTCCGGAAACCAGGCACAGGAAATGGATGGCAAAACTATTGCTATCATCAGTTACATCACCATTATTGGGTGGGTTATAGCCTATGTTCAGTTCAGCAAAAACAAAAGCGAATTGGCAGCATTTCACATTAGGCAATCATTGTTCCTGATGCTTTGCGCATTTGGCGTTTGTATTGTACAAATGTTATTTGCATTCACTCCTTATATCGGCTGGATGATCTCGTCATGCCTTAACCTGATCATGCTGGGTTTGCTGGTGCTTTGGGTTATGGCGCTTATTAACGCTGTTAATAGTGAACAAAGGCCCCTGCCCCTGTTTGGTAATAAGCCACAGGATTTATTGAAAGGAATAAAATAACAGGGAACCCCCATTGCAATCACATTTTTAATAATGCTAAACCAATGAACAAACTGTTTTTATCGGTCATCCTTCTGTTTTTTGCAATAGGGGCTTTTGCTCAAAAAAACACATTCGGTATTGTCAGTTATACCGTCCCGGCAGGGTATGAATTGATAAAGAACGACAACGTACTTACTTATTATAAGGAGGACAAAAGCACCGGTGCTTACTGCAATTTTTTTGTTTATAAACTGACACCCGGTAAAGGAGAAATACAACAGGATTTTGATTTTTCGTGGGGCAGCCAGGTGCAAAAACCTTTCAAGGTTACCGGGACTGCAAATATGCAGCCGGTAGCAACTTTAAAAGGGTGGCAGTTTTTAATGGGTACTACAAAGTATGCTGATAATGGAATTGCCACCTTAGCCATGCTCATCACCTTTAGTGGCGAAAACAAAATGCAAAGCATTTGTATACTTTCAAATTCGGATCAATATAAAAATGATATTGAAAATTTTATTGCTTCTGTGGATGTGGCGAGAGAAATTGCACCCACGGGCGATAAACCAGTGGCAAGCGGTTTCAATGAAACAAATTCGATTACTTCATTACCTGGTAATATTAAATACGAAGTTTGGGAGTGTAATTGTCCTAACCTTGCAACAAACACGCAGGTAACAACCAAATTAAATACAGTAGTGCTGTCGCCTGATGGCAAATACCTTACTCACATGCCTACGCAGGGTCTGAATGGTGTTACACCACAAAACAGCAATGAAACCGGAAGTTGGGGTAATGTTACGGATAAAGGAAATATGCTAAGTCTTGTAAATGACAAATACGGTAAAATGGAATTGTACAAAATAGATGTTAATACCAGGAGCAGGTATCCTAATTCAAAAAGCAGTATTTACAAAAAGGTAAAACCCGTAGACGGTTTGCGTTTTGAAGGAGCCTATTCCCCAGAGTTGTCCTATTATAACGGGAAGACAGATATCATTTCACGACAGACTGACCCCAATAAACGGCCTATTATTTTTTTTAAAAAGGACGGCACTTATATCAATGAAGGCATAGGATTCAGCAATATCACCCGTAACGATGACTTTGCAATTGGGAAAGGAACTTATGAAATTGTAAACTATTCGCTGATATTAATAACACAAACCCGAAGAAAGTTACAGGTAGCATTTACCCCCGTATTGGATGCAGATCCCACCAGTGTTGATAATGGTGGATTAATCATCAACAATAATTTGTTTTGGAGATTGAATAAAACATTTGTTCCGCATAACTAAAAATCATCTTTTTTAACGATTGCCAGGATTTAATGCTGACACTACTTTTATACCTAAAACAATAAAACAATGAAAAAGGCATTTATACTATTTCTATTCGTTACAGGATCAATATCTGTTATGGCACAGTTGAAAAGAATTAATCCTACGCAAGTCCAGGCTCCTGCATCTCGTGTAAACGTTGATATATCCCGGCAACAAACCGATTTGCGTAAGGAGTTGGCAGGAAAGGATTTAAAGATTGTATTGGCATCCATTGATAAAAACAGCAGCAATTTTGCTATTGCTGTGGCAGGTATATACACCATAAATTTTGACCTTATTAATTCAGGAACAGAAGATATTGATATTACCGGCGTTGGAGTACAGGGTTATCTTAACAATGCGGCGGGAAATGTTATCAGTGCTCAGGGAGGATATACATTAAAAACCGGGGCACCCAATTTTCCAGCCAATCCTGTTCTTCATCCCGGAGAAAAATACCAGGGGAAATTATTAGAAAGAGGATTTGATCCTTCGTATAACAACGGCAATAAACTCGTTATCAAAGTTGACAATAGCAACGCAATTGCCGAAACCAATGAAAACAACAATACGCTTGAAATACCTGTAACAGGCAAGCTTGAATCATGGAGCACACCACTTCCCGATCTGACATTTCAAATAAATCAGATTGCACCTGTAACGGGTAGTACCTTCTTAAATACCAGTTTGGATGTATCCGTTGTAAATATTGGTGCAGGCGAAATTCCGATTGATATTGTTCAGCAAATCATCCCGTTAGTACAAGTATATCCAGCAGGAAGCCCCGGGACAAATCTTTATAATGAAGCATTTCCCTTTGCAACAAGGAGGAATGGTAACCAAACTTATCCTGGTTATTACACGGCCAATGGTTCTTTAAAACCGGGTGATAAAGTCAGAATTGGCGGTAGTGTTCATGTTAATGGACTTACAACCGGGGCAAATATTATTTTTCACTTTACAATAAGTACACTGAATAATATAGCACTGCCTGAAACAAATACAACAAACAACACTGTTGATTATTTATATACAGTAAAATAAAATGCCTGATGAAATACATAAAAATTATTTTTCTCCTGGGATTAATAACAACAATGAATTACACAAGCTTTGCCCAACAAAAAACCTTCGACATTGTCACCTACACACCTCCCAATGACTGGACTGAAAAACAAGCAGAAGGCAATGTTTCTTATTCAATAATTAATGGCAGCAGCTGGGCACAGATAGCCATTTACCAACACCGCGCCAGTTATGGCGATATCAATACAGATTTTGATAAAGATTGGAGCGAATTGGTTGTCGCAAACAAAACAATTTCTTCTCCGGAAAAAACTACTCCGCAAACCGCAGAGGGCTGGACTGTAATGAGTGGCAGTGGCGTATGGCAATATAACGGAGCGAATGTAGTCAGTATGCTAACAGTGTATAGCAACAACAAGGTTTGTATAGCAATATTATGCAACACAACTGCAAAACCTTATTTAAAGGATTACCAAAGCCTGGTTTCCTCGTTGAATTTAGATGCAAACAGTGTTTCAGAAACTTCGGGCACTGCAAATAATGTCCCTTCAACAGATAATAATACATCTGCCAATAAAAATTCGGTGGTAGGCTTGTGGTGCGACAATCATTTAGAAATAAGTGGATATTTTAATGGTTTTCCGCAATATACTGCAGGTTATTTTAGGCGAGAATACTTATTTAAAGCAGATGGTACTTATGTTTTTCGCCTAAAAAATTGGTCTACATTGATGAAAGAAATACTTTTTAATTATGAAAGCGGAACCTATATTATTCAAGGAAATCAACTTACCATAATTCCTAACCAAGGCAGAGGCGAATGGTGGAGCAAGAAGGATAATAATGCATCATTATGGGGAAATAGATTAAAAGCATCTGATTATAAGTTAGAAAAAATGAATTATGTTTTTGAAATTAAATATTATTCAGGTACAGATAGTTATAGTATAATTCTTTATGGCAAAAAGGATACCGACAGAGACGGCACTTATAATCAAAATGGTTTTTCCTATGCCCGGAATAGAACCGGGCAATCAATTATCGATAACCCGCCGGGTTTTAAAACGGGTTTCGAGAATAAATAAACCGCTCTGAAAGGAAGGCGAAGGAAAAATTTCTTATTACAATGAAACATCCCAGATAAATCGGCAAAGCTACCTGCCAAATAAAATAATCACTGATATGAAAAAAACAATAGTACTCTTTTTGTATTTGCTGCTACCGTTTATCGCTTTAGCCCAAAAACCATCCAAAGAGCAAATGGAGGCCGATAAAAAACGATTTGCCGAAGCCATGAAAAAGCTGAATGAAAAAACTTCTAAAATGGATTCTAAAGCAAAAAGGGGCTATGATAGTTTGCTCAATAGCATGGGTATGGGTCAAAAAATAGAAAGTGCTACACAGCAAGTCAACAGTAATCAAACAGCAAAAAGCGAGGGTACTCCCTACAGTCTTGTTCCTCCGAAAAATACCAAAGCTATTGCTGCTACGCCATCAACTGCTAATATGGGGGCGTTTGTTGGCAGCATCGGTAACAATACTTTTGCTGCCGTATTGCCCGCAGCAAAAAACAAAGCCAATGAAATTTACAAGGCCTTAAAAGCTAAAGGGGCCTCGGCGGATGAAGTGGGTAAAGCCGCCGCTATGCTGTGGATACAGGGGCGCGCGCAAATAGCCCTGAGTATGATGGCGCAGACGTGCAAAGACGACCCCGCCAATACTGATAACCTGAATAACTATGCGGCTATGCTTACCATGATGGGCGGGCCGGATATGGCCATCCCTATACTCAATAATCTGCATACGCGGTTTAAAAAGAATACTACCATTCTCAATAATCTGGGCCAGGCATGGTTTGCGATGGGCGATATGGATAAATCGAAAAAATACCTGGATAGCACGTTGTTGATGGCCGCTACACATACGCAGGCCAATGAAACTCTTTGCATGATTGCCGAAAGCAAGGGCAATAAAACCGTGGCGGCCGCTTATGCCAAAGCCGCGTTTAAACAAGGAAGTACCCCATCAAGAAAAGACAAGCTAAAACAGTTAGGCTATACACCTGGAGCAGATGATTACAACGGTTTTCCACCCAATAAAAAAAGCGATGACCTGCTGAACCTTGGTGATTTCTCCCCGCTGGAATTCCCCAAATCATACGCAGCAATGAAAATGTACGAACAGCAATGGAAACAATTCAGGGCCGACGTTGAACAAAGATTGAAACCCTTACAAAAAATCACAGAGGAATCGAACAAGGAAATGACCAGGCAGTTAAGCGATCAGCAAAAACAGTTTATGAATGCCATGAACAAAACACTTGCCAATCCCGGTTCTGTAAGCCAAAGCAGCGCTATGCAGATGGCCCGTGCGCCTATGTTTTCAGAAAAGATGATTGCCAAAGAAAATATAGTGCTGCAAAACCTTCAGCAAAAAAAAGATGTGGTTTTACAAAAAATAGCCGCGTTTGTTAAAGGCGACGGAGCCACTTACAAAAAAGAGTATGAGGCTGCGATGAAAAAGGTCAATGAAAGGTGGAAAGGCGTGGGCGAAGGCGGAACAGAAAATAATGGAGCGCTTTGCAACGAATCTGTAAAAGCAGTGGATGCTTACCTGAATGCATACAATACAAAGTCTGAGGAATTATACCGGGAATATTTGGCAGCACAAAAGCAATATTTAAATGAAATGTCCTATTTATCGCTTTACACTACTTATCCTGAACTGCTTACGGGTATCAATGCCGGGTTGAAAAAACAATGGCTTAATGACCTTTCCTTTAAAGCCGAAGTGCTCCAGGTGAATTATGGCTGTGCAAGTCCCGGTAAAATAAAAGAAGGCAAGCTTACAGCATTTAAAGACCCTAATTGCACTATCAATAGTGAATTCAACATGGGGCTTGCAGGAATGGGCTTTTCAATGGTATTAAATTGTAGCGGCATGACTACAAATTTTAACGCAGGGGCAATAGGCTTAACGTTAAACCAGGATCTGGATCATGCAGGCTTTGGAGATTCATTTAAAAATTGCACAGTAAGTGTTGGGCCAAAAGCAAGTGTTGGCGGAAAAATTGGGCCACTGGAAGCTAGCGTAAGTGCTGGCGTTGGTGCAGATATTGAAATTGACAGAAACGGCATATCGGATGTAGTAGTAAAAGGTGGTGTAGAAGCCGAAGCTGGAGTAGGCCCTATAAAAGGAAGCGCCGGTGCTGAGGGAAGCATAAGTCTTAATAGCGGAGCAGGTTCACTAACCGGTACAGGTATTTTTAAATAAGCAAATGATAAACCATGAAACATTTTTTGATTCTTTCAATAGTTGTACTTGTAAATATTGCTGCTTTTTCGCAAGCAACAAAAAAAATAACTAACCCGCTAACGCCCTGCAATGGAAATGCTGACGATGTAACCGGAATTTATACCGATCATAACAATACCAAATATGGATTTGCCTTAAAAGGCACACCCGCCGAAAAAGCGGTGATGATGAAAAATCTTATCAGTATTGAAAAACTGGAAGAAGCCAGCCGTAGCGATTTTAAATTGACAGGATGTGCTGCCAGGGTAAGTTTTTCGAGGTCGGATAATGGAAAGTATGGTAAATATACTTACGCAGGGTATGGTTACAGTTTAGGTGTATATAACTTCGTATGCACAGTTACCGACCATGTTACCAAAATAGTAGATGAGTACAGAACGGTTTTTCGGGTAGATTTCAATCCTTATATTGCTACAGGTGCAAAAGCCGGTGGTACAGGTGAGTTTTATATGAAATATGGTAATCCTGTTTACGACATTGATATAGAAGCGAAAGCGGGACCTAATTTTGAAAAAGAAAAGAACAACAATCCCAGCCGTGTATCGCAATATATTTCAGAAGCGCTACTGCGGGGTAGCCGCTCAGATGCTTATAAAAGCTTTCATGACGATTTTCTGAAACTCAACAATGGTGAAGGCTATGTTGAACACTGGGAAATGGGTGCAAGGTATGATAAACACGGGCCTGATTCTTATCAATGGATAGATCGTCGCTATTTTATCACTAAGCCCGGTGTGCCTTTGTTGATACCCGTTAGCCGTAAACAATATCTGGAAGATATGCTGGAATATTTTGAAATAGAGAAAGCTAATTTTGAATATTCCAATGCTCAAAAAATAAAAAATATTGGAAATAATACTTCTGACTTTGCAAAAAAAACACTGGCAGCCTTGGAAGCAGACAAACTTGCTTACCCTAAGATTTATGAAGCAAAAAAAGCAAAAGTGAACGAACTGCTGACCAAACAAAAACCGGAATGGTTGCAAAAGCCGGCAGTGGTTGATAACAACAATTGGCTAAAAGATGCCAACGACAGGTTAGCAGCATTGGGTAAGTTTTATGATGTAGAAGGAGAAAAAACATCGGCGCTGTATATTTTAAACCCGGCCTATTTTATAGCCAATAACGGCCAGCCTGCAAAACCTTTGTTGATAGAAGTACAGTTCCGTTACGAAATCAGTAAAGAAACAAGCTTCTCTGCAAGGCTCTTTAATAATTGGGAAAAGAATTTTGATATTAATTCGTTGCGAAAGATGCTTGAATAATTTTAAGAAAAAAACCTTAATCAACCGAATTAAAATGAAACATTTATCTATACTAACAATTGCTGTATTCATTACAGGAATTTCAATAGCACAAACAAAAAAGCCAACCACAAATAAAGAGGTTCAGGATAACATTAAACAGGCGCAGCAACAGTTGGATAAGCTTACACCCGAACAAAGGAAGATGATGGAACAAATGGGGATGTCTACCAAAGTGCCATCTTTGCCTGCCGGTGTTACAGATGCTGATGTGCAAGCTGCCGCGAATGGCGGCGGCGCATTTGGCGTACCTTCAAAAAACAACGCGCTTATCGGTGCCATTCCTCCTATAACACTTACTGCCGCTACCGTACCGTCCTATATTAAAACACTGAACGATTATATTGAAAAAAGCCTTGCAGATGATGCAAAATTTGCCGGGAAAAACGCGTATTCGTATTTTAAAACCAATAAATACAAAGCCGAAATAATAGGCAATGAAGCTGTTGGTTTCTGGACGATAGGCAGCCCGGAAATTGCTGTATACATAATGGGCAGGGCCTGTGCAGACAACACCTATGATGCGGACCTGCTCAGTAATTTTGCAGCTATGCTAAGTATGGGAGGTGCGCCTCATCGTGCTATCCCTCTTTTGGAGTATTTAGCCAAACAATACCCGGATAATACTACCATTCTTAACAACCTGGGACAGGCCTGGTTTTATTTGGGTGAAACGGACAAAGCAAATACTCATTTAGAAAAAGTGGTAAAGGCATTTGCTTATCATCCGCAGGCAAACTATACCCAATGTCTCATTCAGCAAAGCAAAGGCAACACAGCAGGGGCAATTGAAAAAATGAAGAACTCTTTGGCGTATAGTTTTTCGACAGATAAAATAAATATGCTGCGAAAATTGGGCTATAAAGTTAAAGGTAGTGATATGCGAAAACCATTTCACCCCGATCCAAACCCTTTGGGTTTGCGAAATTTTGTACGTCCTGATGTGCCAACAAGTTATAATGATGAAATAAGGTTAAAAGCTGATTGGGATGCTTTTCAAAAACAATGCAATGAAAAAAGCATGGTGCTGGCAAAAGAAATGATCCCTTTTCAACAAGCTGCCGCACAGCAGGCGCAGAAAGCGTATAATCAATATCAAAAGAACGGTATTGATGGACTGAAAACAGGCTCTTCATTACCTGAAAATATTTATAGGAAAACTGCAGAGATAAATTTGGAGGAAATGAATAAAGACGGTGGTACGAGTTATCGACTTAAAAAAGCAAAAGCACAATTTGATGACCTGATAAAAGATTTCCAGGCAAAGGATGAAGCGCAACGAAAGGCCTTAGAAAAACAAAACAGCATTATCGCCGATAAAGAAACTGAGCTTTCTAAGAAAGGAGAAAATATAGGCTATGATAATTGTACAGTGCAACAAAAATACAGTGGATGGGTGTATGCTAATTATAATAAACCATTAGAAGAAGCCTATCAAAATTATCTTCACCTGTTATATCTAGAAATTACAGAAGAGTTGTATTGGGAACAATTTACAAAAGATGATGCCACATTTGAAGCAACAAAGATTGCGGCTAAAAAAGAATGGCTTGGGGCCATTAACAATACAAGATATATCGCTACCAATAAATACGGCAACAATTGTATACCATCCGAAAACAAAGGCTCCCGCTACAAACTGGCCGATTTTGACGATATGCACTGCACTTTTATATCTATACTTGATTTTAAAGTATACAAGCAGATAGTAGAGTGTGGTAAGATGCGTGTGGAATTTGATGCTGGCGGACTGAAAGGAAATTTCAATTTCAAATCGGACAATATGGGTATAGACCGGTTTAAAAGCGGCACTGTGGAAGCAACTTTAGAGAAAAGTGTTTCTGTAAGCAAAGGCCCATTGCAGGCGGGGGCATCGGTTAAAGGCGGGGTGGGTATGGAACTGAGCAGCCGTGGTGTAGAGGATGTATATCTTACCGGCGAAGCCGGTGTAACAGCGGGTTCAAGCGTAGGTGATGCTAATATTAATATTACGGCCTCCGGTCGCATGAGTTTGATTTCGGGAAACATGTCGGGAGCGATAAGCGGATTTGGGAAATAATATTAAAAAATCATAGCAATGAAAAAACAAATCGTTTTCAAAATAGCAATTGCATTATTGTTCACCCAACAGGCATCAGCACAAGATTGCCTGTCATCAAAAGATCTCGAAGCCCTTCCCGGAAAACAAATAGATGCTGCCCACTGCGAGATGCCGCAACAAAAAGCACATTGGTTGGATGAATTGGGAACTATTGCCAACAAATCAATTGCTAACACGGTACTTACAAAAATTGAAACACTCGAAAAACAAAGCCGCAGCACTTATAACCTTAAAGGTTGTGTGCTTAAAACTAGTTTTTCGGGCAACGCACAGACTATCGTAGCGGGCAAATATCCATTGGCAAGCTACGACCTTAATTTGGGCTGCTATGAATACATCTGTATCAAAAACAAAATGATGGTAAACAGTGAATACGAAAATGTTTTTCGTGTGTACATTAACCGTTATACCGGAATAGAAAATGCTTTTTCTTTTCCGGATGAAACGTACTATTATGAGACACCGCAAAAATACAACGGGCAGTTTATCTCACTACATGATTTCATCAGAATGGATGCTTCTAAAAACATCAATAATGGCAAAGGTTTTTATCAGGATGTTGCAGAGACGACTGTAAAACAAGGCAATCGTAGCGTATATATGACCCGCCATTGGTATTGTACCAAACCGGGCAGCTTGCTGTTTGTGCCTGTTACACGTAAAGAATACCTGGAAGCCCTGCTGGTATATTACCAACGAGAAGCACTTTTAATTGCCGATAAAATAAAAGAGATTGAGCGTGAAAGTGCCGGGATGATGAAAGATCCACAAAAGTTCCCGCAGTTATATGAAAACGGCAAACGGAACCTTGTGATACGAAAGGCTAAATACCCGGATTGGCAACAAAAAATAGAAATCAAAAAAGCCATTGTGCAAAAAGCACTGAAAGAAAATACAGCAGCATGGCTGATGCAGCCTGCCGTAGTAAAGCCAAAACCCGAAACTTTCACCTGGAAAAACAGTTACGGCCCGGGGCCGAATGAATATGTGGGAATTGACACCTACAATGCCGATACCAAAGAAGATGCTCAAAAAACAGGTGCATTTACCTTTAGCGGTTTCTGGGATGATAAAAGGGGCGCAACGCTCTACAAGTATAACCCTGACTATTTCAAAGGCTCGGAAAAAAATCCGGCGGAACCTTATATGATAGAACTCACCTATCGATATGTAAAAACACTGCTTGGGCAAAATCTTGTAGAAAATTTTACAAATAATTTTGACTTTGATGCCGTGAGGGGAATGCTGGAATAAATTGAAAAAATCATCTTTTTTAATGATTGACCATGCCGGATAACCGGTCTAATTTTATAAGAAAAAATCAAATCATGAAAAAAGTAATTTTTATCCTGTGCATTTCCGTGTGCGGTAGTAGTATGGCGCAGGCGCAGGTATTGGACAAACTAAAAGCAAAAACAAAAGCTGCAACTGAAAGCTCGGTCGATCGTTCTACCGACAAAGTGGTGGATAAAGCCGTAAACAAAACTTCAGATAATGCAACCGACAAGGTTATCGGAAAGGCCGAAGAAAAACTGAATAGCCTTTTCAAAAAAAAGAACAAGAAAAAAACTGAACAGCAACTGGAACCGGCTCCGGATACCACTGCTAAGAAGCCTGAAAATCATAACCAATGAATTGGCAGTATCAACAAATTAGTAATCCATTTTAAAACAGAATCGTGAAATCATGAAAAAGATACTCACTCTCCTCAGCGCCCTGTTCATCGTTGCCGGCCTTAAAGCGCAAAGTATGCTGTTCTCAGTTGGCAAAATATCTCTGAAAACGGAGACTAATGTTGATTATTATTATCCCCAAAGACACATCGATTAATGAGTATGTTTCACAAAAAAGAACACTTGAAATAAATAGATTTACAATGGAGAATAGATAAGAAAAAAATCACAAAAAAATCAGTATTTATATAAATGGAAATTTTTGAAAAAAGTCTAAAAGCAGCGTTAATGATATCTTAAACAATGATTTCGGTAACGTTTTTCGGACAAAAACCCAGACAAAAGTCAGCCAAATTAATCAAAATGAGAAATAAAAAACCGCTCTCAGTGTATCAAAAACAACGTTTGTGTGCTGCAATTGAGGCTCTTAAAAATCCGATATTCTCCACCTGATAAAAAGCCGCTTACAAAAATAAGCGGCTTTTTATTTTACAAACAAAACCCAAATTTTACATTTTCTAATACAGCACGAGATCGGCACCTTGCTACTATATTGCCATTTTTTTATACTTGATTATAAATTCTTTTAATCGGGCATATTTATAATTAAAATATAACGAAAATTTATAAATTTGAAAGCCCGTGTAATTCTTTCGTATAATAAAGCGCACATTTTGGATGCTTAAAGTGGTTGGATTGTAAAGGTTTTGTTATTAAGCTGTTAAAAAGACATCGTTTTATTTGTAAGCGGAACAAATGTTAACTTTTGGTGTGTAAATAACAACAATAAATTTTATGTAAGAAATGGGTAATAAAACAACCTTATCTTAGAAAACTCGTAATAGTATAAAGGTTATCTGGCTAAAAAGCTATGAATATTAATAAAGCCTTCATGTACAGTACTATTGCGATAAAATTGCACTATAAAAAATTGAATTTTAAATGAATACATCTTTGGTTTCGGTAATTATTCCAACTTATAACAGAGCTAAAATATTAAAGTATGCCATAGATAGTGTTTTTGCGCAGACATATAAAAACATACAAGTTATTGTAGTTGACGATGGGTCTACCGATGCCACTGCCGAATTGATGAAACAATTTCCACAAGTTGAATATGTCATTCAACCACATGCTGGGCAAGCAGCAGCGCGAAACATGGGTTTAAAACATGCCAAAGGTACTATCATCGCCTCATTAGATTCTGATGATGTCTGGCACCCTGATTTCTTGCAAAAATGTGTTGATAAACTTGAGGGGGAAAAATTAGACTTTGTATTTACTAATTGGCTTCAATACTCAGAATCCTGGGGGCCAACAGACTTTTTATCTGACGATCCGGATCTTACACCCTATTTCAAGAGGTCTTCGGGTGATTGGATTACTCTTTCACCTGCCGAGGCCCGTAAATTATACTTATCTACCTGCCCTTCGCCCTCATCATCAGTAGTAATGCGTAAATCATCAATTGTTTCCGGCTGGGATGAAACAATAATTATTGGCGATGATTGGTGCATGTACCTTGATATGATTCTGGCTAAAGAATGTAAAGTAGCATTTACATTACAAGTGCTATGGAAAAAAAGAGTTGATGCTTTAAATATTTTTGACGGCAGAAAACGTAATGAAATATTAAAATATCTTTATATAGAAGACAGTAAAACTATGCTGAAGAAATTTAGAGATGTGCTCTTCCCTAAAGAAATACGCCAGTTAGAAAAAAGATATATTGAGAGTTTGGTTGAATTAGCAAAACATGAAATACTAAGAGAACAAAATTTTGCTGAAGCCAACAGGTTAATAAAAGTAGGTTTTGAACTTGATAAGCTATATACCATACAAATGATACCGTATGTTTTATTGGTAGGTATAAATAGAAGAATTGACGCTGTAAAAGTTAAAGCTGCGCAAAAAAAGCACTTTCAAACGGCTGCTTAATTACTGCAATTGTTTTATAATCAATGTCCTGTATTGTACAGTACTTTTGTTAAGTACTGTACAATTCTTATTAAAAATCATAGTAAAGACACCGTTAGTTTTCAATGAGTAGTTCAATATTTGGAAAGTTTAAAACTATTATTGAAAATTTAAATGTTAAGAGAACAGTTAAATTAGTATGGTCTATAGCTAAAGGTTGGACCATACTAGCCATAATTGTAATTGCGCTTGAAACAGCCTTAATGGTGGCAAGCCTTTACTCGCTAAAATTATTGGTTGATATTGTTACAAAAACAACCCTTGTCGGACAGGCCAAAAGAGATATTATAATCACTTATACGTTAATTGCAGCGGCTATTGGAATTGCCTATTATGTAGTACGCGCCATATCGGCTTATATATCTGAGATACAGGCCGCGCGTGTGTCTGAATTGATAGATGACCAGATACATGATATAGCAGCAAACCTTGAATTGTCTTTTTATGAAAGCCCGGAATATTTCGATATTTTAAAAAGAGCTAAAGAGGCCGGCTCTTATCGCCCCAATTTGGTGATCATATCCATGTTGGATACCACAAAAAATTTTCTTAGCCTGTTCGGTGCATCGGCCATGTTAATTTCTATCAGTTGGGCATTGTTACCCATGCTGGTTTTATTTGTGGTACCCACATTATTGGTCAAGATATATTTTTCGGGAAAGCAAAATACATTATGGATAAAAAATACGGCTTTGGAGCGTAAGACATCCTACCTGAGTACGTTAATAACATCTGATACTACTGCAAAAGAAGTAAGAAGCTACCATTTAGGTAATTATTTCAAATCTCAATATTTCCAGATAAGGATGTCATTACTGGCAGAGCGGTTAAAAATAAGCTATAACAGAACTGTTGGTGAAGCACTTGCCACGGTGGTAGCCAATCTTGGTTTTTTTACTTGTGTAGGCTATATCATGCTAAAGGCAGCACAGGGCGAGTCCTACATGGGTAATGTTACGTTATTTCTATTCATTTTTCCGCAGGTATTTAATTTGCTGCAAAGCATAGCATCAGGTATATCTACCATCTACCAAAACAATATCTATGTTGATAGCATATTTGAACTTTTTAGTTTAAAAAAGGAGGATGTTGATGAGGGCGATACCAAAGAAATACCGGCAGAAGATATTGATAACATTGAATTAAAAAATGTAAATTTTACCTATGCGGGTACAGACAAACCGGTCTTAACAGATATTAACCTGTCGTTGCCATCAGGCAAAATTATTGCAGTTGTTGGATTGAATGGCGCCGGAAAAACAACTCTTATCAAATTGCTTTGCCGTTTATATGACCCAACCTCTGGTGCAATTACTATGGCGGGTCAGGATATTCGCAATTTTTCAAAAAAAGATTATCGCAAACAGATAAGTGTGGTATTCCAAGATTTTTGCAAGTATAATTTTTCGGCTGCTGATAACATCCGTTTTGGTGATATTGAAAGGGACGAACATAAATTAGATGATATAATAGAAGCCGCTAAACATTCTGGGGCGCATAGTTATATTAAAGACTTTGAAAAACAATATGATACCATGATGGGTAGAATATTTGAAGATGGTCATGAAATAAGTATTGGCCAATGGCAAAAGCTGGCAACAGCAAGGGCTTTTTATAGTAATTCCCGGTTTTTAATATTAGATGAAGCTACAAGCGCACTCGATGCCGTTGCAGAGAAAGAACTCTTTGATTCTTTCAGACAACATATTGGTAATCGTGCCGCTTTAATAATTAGTCATAGACACTCTGCTGTGAAACATGCCGACTATATCTATGTACTTTCTAACGGCAGAATAATGCAACAGGGCACAGACGCGGAACTATTGGCTATGGAAGGCGATTATTCAAAGCTTTTTAAAAAACGAAAAGAGAATAAATGAACACGCCTGTAAACCGAAAAAATAGAGAAAGCATCGCCATTGTTTCTACCTGTATTGATGATTGGGGTGGTAGTGAAGAGCTATGGGGTAGAAGCGTTCCTTTTTTATTGAATGACGGGCATAGCGTAACTGTTTATAAGGACCGGGTTAACATCTGTCATCCGGAAATAGCTAAGTTGATAGGCCAGGGAGTTGTTTTTAGAGAGATAGTTGTAAAAAAATCTTTTTTAAAGAAGGGCCTAATTAAGATAATTGATAAAGTAAAAGGACGTAATACTCACAATATCTTTATTGATAATGAACACGTAGATAGCCTTATCGCTTTAATAAAAAAAGATAGGCCTACGTTTGCAATTATATCGCAAGGGATCAATTTTGATGCTTTGTGTTATGCCTATGTGTTTGGGTTATTAAACATCCCTTATGTAATTGTTTCTCAAAAAGCGGTCGAGTTTTATTGGCCCAATCGTGAGGACAGGCATGGCATGGCCAAAATATTTGAAGAAGCTAAAGCTTGTTATTTTGTCTCAAAACATAATTTACTGTTAACCGAAGAACAATTTGGTAAAAGGTTAAGTAATGCCCACGTAATATTCAATCCAATAAAAATAGGCAAGACCCACTCTTTCCCCGACATTAGTAAAGGAATAAAACTGGCTTGTGTTGGCCGGCTTTTTTTAATTGATAAGGGGCAAGATATTTTATTGCGGATATTAGATAATAAAAAATGGAGAGACCGGCCTGTTACCATAACCTTTGTTGGCCAGGGCGTTGACGAGGAGGCCATAAAGGATATGGCTGCCCTGTTAAATATAAAAAACGTGTCATTTGCCGGGCAGGTGCAGGATATGGACGAATTATGGCGAAACTATCACGGGCTTGTCCTCCCTTCACGCAGCGAGGGGCTTCCCTTATCAATGGTAGAAGCCATGGCAGCCGGTAGGGTGGTTATCGTATCTAAAGCAGGCGGTAATACTGAACTCTTACAAGAAAATGTGACAGGTTTTAGTGGCCATATTAATGAAGAGTCTTTTGATGAAGCAATGGAAAGGGCCTGGAACCAGTTGGATAATTGGGAAGCGATAGGTAAAGAGGCAGCCAAACAAATAAAGACGCTTGTACCCGCATCGCCCGAAAAAATATTTGCAGAACATGTACTTGAAATTATAAACAGGCTATAAAGTAATAACCTACAAACAATGCGTTTAGAACAGCTTACCCGTTCGCATGAGTGGTGGGATTATAAAACCCCGCAGGTTCTTTCGCTTGCATACGCTACGGTATTAATGGCTAACGCGTCTATGTTTGAAATGCTGAAGCCCGGATTTTTAACTGTTTTTTTAAGCCTGGTAGCAATGGCTCTATACGCCAGTATAATTAATGATTTTACCGATCTGGAAATTGACCTGGCCTGCGGTAAATCAAATATGATGCAGCATCTTAAACCTGTTTTTCGTTTGTTGCTCATGTTGGCATCATTGGTGGTAGTGATGATAGCTGCAGCGTTTATTTACCCCAATATTTGCGGCGTAATCTTTTATCTGCTTATTACTTTATCCATCAGCTTATATTCTTTTCACCCTGTAAGATTAAAGAAAAGAGGTATATGGGGTGTTATTTCATGCGCGTCTGCCGAACATTTATTTCCAACTTTATTTTCTATAGCAGTAATAGCATTTTATGCGCATTTCAAACTAAATGTATGGTGGTTAATAGCCGCAGGTACATTGTCTTTAATGTACGGGATAAGGGGTATTTTATGGCACCAGTTTTTAGATAGAGAAAACGATATACAATCAGGCACAAAAACCTTTGCAGCCACTACCACACCACAGTTATTCAATAACTACATATACCTGATAATGGCTATAGAATTGATTGCACTGGCAACAGTGCTTGTGATGATGAACTTAATATATCCTATTCTGTTTTTAGGTTTATACCTGTTTTATCTGCTCTTACAAAAGCTATTATTTAATACTAAAGTTATAGTGATCATATCGCCTAAAAACGAAGATTTTCAAATACTGATGCAGGACTATTATATCTTGTTCCTGCCTATTTCGCTATTGTTGTTTGCTGCTGTGACACAGCCATTAGGATGGGTTGCACTGGCTATACATCTATTATTATTTCATCAAAGATTAATAGTAATTATGCAGGACGGGCTTCATATAACCCGGCGGTTATTTTATAAGATCAAAAATTAACTGGATTAAAACACATGGAAAAAGAAAAGATCTGGGATATATATACTGAAGAATACGCGGCTAAATATAATGATACCTTTTTGCTGGAGCCTTATTCAAAAGTAAGCGCCGATCAGGAAGTTAAGATCATTAAAGAGCTAATTGATGCCGATACAGAATGGTTAGATATAGCCTGCGGTACCGGGTATTTTTTAAGCCAGTTCCCCGGAGTTAAAAGAGCAGGTTATGATCTGTCGCCGGGTATGTTGAAAGAGGCACAAAAAGTAAACCCCGACGCGCTTTTCTTTAAGCAGGGTGATTTTAGGATCGACGTACCAGAATGGGAGAACAAATGGTCGTTAACTTCATGTATGTGGGGTGCATACGCCTACGTTGAATCACTTGCCGAAGTAGAAACGCTTGTAGCCAATATGATTAAATGGACAGCTGCAGGCGGTACAATATTGATCCCTACGGTTGACCTGGAAGATTTGAGATTGGTGAGTATCCCGTACGAAGTACCAAACCCGGTTTACGGCGGTTCTACTATAATTAATAGCTGTGTATGGACCTGGGTTGAAGAAGATACCAGCAAGGTGCATGTGCAGATAGGCC
This sequence comes from Bacteroidota bacterium, assembly GCA_040388175.1. Classification (GTDB taxonomy): domain Bacteria; phylum Bacteroidota; class Bacteroidia; order Sphingobacteriales; family Sphingobacteriaceae; genus Mucilaginibacter. The sequence goes on from JAZKCG010000061.1 coordinate 21,526, forward strand.
CGCAGGTTGATTATTTTGTAAAACTTTTAGAACCTTATTTCGAAACAGTCGAGATTGTTTATTACCCGCCATTTCAAGATGGGTGGAGTTCTAAAAAATCAGTCATAGCCAAAAATAAGTTAGCGGATAAGGACCCATCGCACAAGGCCAAGGTGATCAGGCATCCTTTTCCTGAAAACAGTTACCAGGCATTTCAAAGATACGGTGGTTCCACCGGCGATATTCCAAACAGCTTGTTAATTGCCGAACTGTTTGGCCGTATAAAAAATGGATATATTCCTAAATCTATACTTAACAGGTTATTGCAAAAGATAAACCACAAATGGTATATAAAATAACTACACCTATCAAATGTGAATATTGCATAAAAACCTAAGTATATGTTAATTATAAATAATATCTTGTGTTGATTTAATGCACACCTTATTGTTTTTATTACTATTAATGGGAGCCTAACCAGTTGCCTTATCACCCATGCAAAATTTGTTTGATCAGGCTCCGCCTAAAAAAAATTACGATTTTATTGATGCCATACGTGGTATTTCTATGATGGGTATTGTAGCCGAACATTGCGTAACGGCCGGTAATCCTACCTATCCTTATGGCTCACCCAAATATTGGACGTACCTAATTATGGTGCAGCTAACCAAATTTGGCACCATAGCGTTTTTCTTGCTTGCAGGTTTTTTAATAGGCGAGAAGTTTAGCGATTATTCACCCTCCCAATATCTTCGCCGCCGTATTTCTACCACTTTTGGTCCGTGGGTATTTTGGTCGTTATTGTTTGTAGCGATGGTTATTATCAGAATGCGCATTGGTGATCATTATTTTAATACAGACAAAATACTTTCCATAACGCAAGAGATATACCTATACAGCAACTATTGGTTTATTATCAACTTCCTGATCAGCATTAGTGTTTTGTTGATCTTTAGACGCTACCTGTACTCTTTGTATTTGGGTACGATATTGGGTTTGTTCACTTTGTTTTATTCGGTAAACATTCATTATGAGTGGGTGTCTCCCAAACATACAACTGCTATTTTAGGTTTTGTTTTTTTTCTGTGGCTTGGCGCGCAACTACGGAAGCATTGGGAGACTATAGAGAGTGGCGTAAAAAACATTTCCTATCCAATCATCATTATTTTAGTGTTAGCTACATTTGGCTTAGCGCTATATGAAGCGGTTGGGCTTAATCATAAAAGCATCGACCCTATTAATACTTTACGGTTTAGTAATATCTTATACTCGTTAGCAGTATTTACATTTCTGCTTAAATTGAAAACGTTTAAGCTGGTAAACTATCTTAAACCAAGGCAAACCACCTATGGCATTTATCTGATCCATTTTATACTGGTTATATTTTTAGTGCCAAAATTAGTTGGGCATTTTTTTAATGAACCAACTTTAAACGCTACACAATTCATTGTATTTAAGGTGGTAAGCTTTTTAGTTGCTTATATAAGCACGCTATGTATTGTTTTACTCATCAACAAAACGCGGGCAAAAAGGCTTATTGGTAATTAATTAAGCGGTAATTTTATCAGCTTTAATGCCTTGTAGCACGGGGATTGGAATTATTCATGGAGCCTATCCCCGCAAAACAAAAACCGCTCAATTAAATTAAGCGGCTTTTGTTGGGTTAGTATTTAAATCTTAATGTGCACGGCCTTGCTCACTATCGGCACTACCGGTAGCCCGTTTAGGCGGGCTTTTAAATGTTTTACCAAAATTGTAAGTAAATGCCAGCGTAGTTACGCGTGTGTCTAAATCGTTATGGAAGCGCGCTTTGGCATTGGTAATATTGTCGATCTCGCCTCTTGGATGATAGGTGTCCAGGATGTTGTTGATATTAACCCGCAATGTGCCTTTATCCTTTAATATCTTTTTCTGTAGGCCGGCGTTCAACATGCCGTTTCCTAAAGTTTTAAACTGCCCGTATACACCGCGCGAATTATAAAATCCGCTTAACTCGGCGCTCCAGCCTTTGCCCATAATGAATTGGTTATTGGCATTACCCGCATAAGATAAATAGGAAGAGTTAATGTAATTATTGTGCAATACGCCGGTGTACTGGTTATTATAAGCTTCCGCATAAAAGGTGAGTGTCCACCACGATGCGGGTTGCAGGTTAAGGTTTACAGACAAGTCCCACATTTTACGGTCGGCAATGTTGCCGGTAGTGCTTACAAATATGTTACCTTCCTGGTAAATAGTTTCGCCCTGCACATCTGTCATATGGGTATACATCAAAGCTACCGTTAGTAGGCTTTTATAGCTGTAAGCTAATTTATAGTTATCGGTAAACTGCGGCCTTAAAAATGGGTTGCCCTGAAAATGAGTAAACTTATCTATAATGTTAGTAAACGGATTTAGCTGCCCGTAGCTTGCGCGGCCTATGCGTCGGCCGTATGATGCTACCAACATATCATGCCCTGCCGAATCTAACTTGTACGAAAGGTAAGCGGTAGGGAACAGGTTAGTGTAATGATTGATAAATAAAGAATCAGGGCGTTGGGCGTTGCCTAACTGATGGCAATTACCGTTGGTGTTAGGGCCGTGCTGCCACAGCACCTGCAGTATTTCCAGCTCGCCTTTAGTCGGCTCAACTTTCTTGATTTCGTCGTTATTATCTTGTTGCATAAATCAAAGGCAGGAAAGTTTTCGTACGAAACAATAGATAGGTTGTTTTTTCTGAAAATAATTTTTAATCCCAACAAAAAACCCGAACCATTTTGGCTCGGTTTTTTTTGTTATTTATACTTGAAATAGCTGCATTTAGCTATGTTTTACTTTATAGAATTTATAACCGAACATAAAGATAACTACATAGCAAATAATTGGCATATAGTAAGCTGTAGCTACGTTATGATTTGCAACCTGGCCCATAATGAAAGGGAATAACGCGCCGCCAACAACACCCATCGCTATAAATGATGAAGCTTGTTGGGTATGGCTGCCCAGGTTTTTAAGGCCCAAACTAAAGATGGTTGGGAACATAATACTGAAGAAGAAGTTGATCATCAATAAAGCGATGTATGACGGCCAACCTAAATGCTGAGCAACTATAATACACATCAGGATATTGCCTGCTGCAAATATGCTCAATAATTTATTTGGTGCTATAACTGTCATTAATGAGGTCCCTACAATACGGCCTAATAACATCATGCCCATAAATAAGCTCATAAAATAACCGGCCTTTTCATCGCTGAAATGCATAATGCTAACCCCATAGTTAATGAAGTAGGCCCAGGTACCTGCTTGTGCTGCAACATTGAAAAACTGTGCAACGCATGACCATACAAAATGGCTGTGCTGGTATAGCTTTTTTGAAGGAGCGAGATCAACATTTACTGCATCCGGATCATCAGACGCAGTGCTTGCATGGGGATCTACCAACTGAGGTATTTTTAGAAATGCAAAAACTACCGCTATTAATAATACTACTATACCGATAGCTACATATAATGTTTTTACCGAAGTAAGGTCTGTGTTTTTAACGCTGTCGCCGCTTAAAAGAAAAAATGCGCCAATAGAGGGGCCTATTATAGTACCACCCGCATTAAAGATCTGTGCAAAGTTCACACGCAGATCGCTTTTACGTTGATCGCCCAACGCAGCTGCAAATGGGTGAGCCACCGTTTCTAATGTTGCCATACCGCAACCCACTATAAATAATGCTATTCTGAAAAAAGGAAACGATGCAGCGTTAGCTGCCGGTACAAATAAGAACAAACCGCTTGCAAATAGCAGTAACCCTAATATCACGCCGGCTTTGTACCCATACTTTTTCATGAACAGGCCTGCCGGGATACTCATAATAAAATATGCTCCAAAAACAGAGAATTGAATCAGTCCGGATTGTGAAATAGAAAGATTTAATACGTTTTGAAAGTGCTTGTTCAGCACGTCGCTCATAGCGTGTAGTACACCCCACATCAGGAAAAGTGACGTGACAAAAATAAACGTGACTACAAATTTCTTCTCGGTAAAAGCTGCTTTTTGGCTCATTGGTTTAATTGGTTAAGGTAAATAGTTGCAAGGCATTGCAACCTTATATAACTAATAAGTAGTTGAATAAAAAATTTTAAACAGTTAAAATTAGGTTTTGCTATCGCCTGGTTACGCGATATATTATATCAGCGCCAAAAAAACAAATTTTATTAATCAATTCATAATAAATGCCACATTAAATATTTGGCCACAAATACTACATTTGGTTTGCCAATATATTTACCAATGAGAAAATACGCTTTCGTTATAACCATTTGTGTCGTTATATTAAATATCGCCGTTGCTTTTGCCCAAAGTAAAAAACTACCCCCTGTAGGGATGTTTGACCTGGGTTTTACATTGCACATAGATCATAATGATCAACAAGCCATCAATAATGCCTGGGACTGTACCCACACCATTGCCTCATTACAAGGCATCGTAAACCGTAATACCCCTCAATTATATATCTTCCTGATCAAAAATGGCAATGCCGATATCGACCGTTACTGGTGGAACAAATACCGCGCATCGGGAAAATGGCTCAGCAAACGCGATACCGTACTTTATAAAAATGCGGTAGATGTAATATCTGCCTATAAAAACAAGATCAGGGGTGCTGTAGTGTACGACCCTAATGTAGCCGCTACCAGTAATGTGGCGTCATCAGTTGCAGGGGTTGAGGACCTGATCGTTATCCGTCATGATACCTCGCCGGGTAGTTTGTATTCGCAGATCATTACCGGCGGGCCTAAAATACCGGTTAAAGTAAGTTTGGTTAATGCCGATGGTTCGTCGTTGTTTACGGGCAAAGGCACCATACCGGGTACTGATCGCAGGTCAAGCGGTTCTGCAAAGAACGATGCTTATTTATGGTTATTAGAGAAGTATATGAAGACCGGTAAGGTCAATACCAAATACGGCGCTTATTATATTGACCAGGAATGGTTAAAAGATCCGTTCCGTACCAATTTCAATCACCATACATTAACTAATCATGATTTCTTTATCAGTCGCCGTGGTTTCTTTTTTGACCTGAGCCCATGGGCTGATGAAGCCGCTACCGATGATCCTGCCCAAACACCGGGTACAGACGTAAACACCTTAAAAGAATTATTGTTGACCGCTTACAATCAAAACAAAGGTAAAGATTATGCTTACCTGGGTGGTTTCCCGCCCTGGGCCTTTAAATACACCCAGCACGCCAAAGGCAAGCATGAAGATGTAGCAACCGAATGGGAGTACTCGCGTATTATAAGTGCCTATAACGCGTTTAAAGATGCCGATGCTATTGGTTATGGCGCATTGGCTAATGCATCGTTCTGGCAGCATTATCCGCTTAAAAAAGAGTACAAACAGAATTGGGTAACCAAGACCGAACTGCAAAAAAAAGGTTACCTGACCAGCGACGGTAAAATAGATTACAAGGGGCGCAATTTTATAGTGTTTTATGTAGGCGATTATGATGCGTCGTCATGGGTATCGCAAACCACACCTACTTTGTGGGACGACCCTAACCGTGGCAAAGTACCCATGATGTGGTGCATAAGCCCGGTACTGGCCGAACGTGTGCCTATGGCTATGGATTATAGACGCGAGTCAGCAACGGCTAATGATTATTTCGCTGCCGCTGATAATGGCGCGGGCTATTTAATGCCGGGGATGCTGCAAGCGCCAAGACCACTGTCAGGTTTACCTGATGGACTGGATGCCTGGGTAGCGCACAATAAGCCCTACTACAAACAATGGGGGCTAACTATTACCGGTTTCATTATAGACGGGCAGGCTCCGCCACTAAACCAGAAAGGTTTGGATGCTTATGTTGCTTTTAGTCCTAATGGTATTGTGCCGCAAAAAGTACCGTTAACATTGCTGCATGGTGATATGCCGGTGTTGCGGTCGGATGCTGATGTGAACGAGGATCCCGTGCAGGCTGCCAAAATTATATACGATAGAATACAAAAACGCAAGATCCCTTTTCACTGGTTCCGCAATATTTTAAAAAGTCCCACCTGGTATGTACAGGTTGTTGCCGAACTTAAGAAACTGGACCCTAAAATTGAATTGTTAAGCGGGCCTGACTTCTTTGAACTATATCGTATTTATCTAAAGGAAACCCCGGATGCAGCGCAAGGCAAAATAAGATAATAATATGCCTGAATAGTTTATTAAACCAAAATTATATTGCCATAGCTTTGACGTTAAACCTTTTATAAAATTTTATAGACATGACGCTATTAAGCAATAGGATCTTTGCTATCAGTACAGCATGGCTTTTGTTTTTTGTACTATGTACGCAAAATGTGAGCGCGCAAAAAATATGGGATAATAAACCCGCAAAAACATGGATGACAGATGCTTACCCAATAGGCAACGGTCGCATAGGAGGGATGGTGTTTGGTGGCATCAACCAGGAACATATCCAGTTAAATGATAATACCTTATGGACTGGTAATGAAACCGACCGTGGTATGTACCAAACGCTGGGCAACCTGTTTATTAATTTTAATAGCACCGATGATCAGGCTATTCCGTTGGATTATCGCCGTGAGTTAGATATCAACAGATCGGTATACACGGTTAGTTATACCAAAGATGGTGTGAAATTTAAACGCGAATATTTCTGTAGTTTCCCGGATATGGTAATGGTGCTTCGGTTTACAGCCGATAAAAAAGGTGCTTTTAACAGTGTAGTGCGTATGGCAGACGCACATGGTAACCAGCCATCGGTAGCGGGAAACAAAATATCTTTCGATGGTAAACTGAATAACGGAATGTTGTACCAGGCAACAGCCTTGGTAAAGTTAGAGGGCGGTAAAACCAGTGCAGAGGTCGATCCTACAGGCGGTAGCCAAATCAAAATAGAAAATGCCGATGCCATAACTATCATCTTTACAGCAGCTACTGATTTTAATAACGACCGCAAAACCAATTGGAGGGGGGAAGCACCAGATACTAAGATCGACAGAATATTAAAAGCGGCTTATGCAAAGCCTTACGTGTCTTTATTACATAATCATGTGGCTGATTACCAAAAGCTTTTTGGCCGTGTGCATCTAAATGTGGGTAAGACCCCGGCAGCGGTATTAGCGCAACCAACACCACAACGTTTACTGGCTTACAAAAAGGTCTTTGATCCTGAACTGGAGTCGCTGATATTTCAATATGGGCGTTATCTGTTGATCAGTTCGTCAAGAAAAGGTGGCTTGCCTGCAAACCTGCAGGGATTATGGAACGAAACCAACAACCCACCCTGGGGAAGTGATTATCACACCAACATTAATATACAAATGAATTACTGGCTGGCCGAGCCTACCAATTTATCTGAATGCGCGGTGCCTTATCTTGACCATATCAATGCCATAAGGGAGACAAGTAAGATTAATACGCAAAAAGAATATCCGGGTGTACGTGGCTGGACCTTGCGTACAGAAAGTAATCCGTTTGGCGGCGAAAGCTATTTATGGAACCCACCAGCCAGCGCATGGTATGCGCTGGCGCTTTGGGAGCACTATGCCTTTACTAAAGATGCGAAGTACTTAAAAGATTTTGCTTACCCGATAATCAAAGAGATCTGCGAGTTTTGGGACGATCATTTAAAACACCGCCCGGATGGTACGCTGGTATCGCCTATGGGCTGGTCGCCCGAACATGGCCCTACAGAAGATGGGGTAACTTATGATCAAATGATTGTTTATGACCTGTTCACCAACTATATCGAATCGGCAGACGCTTTAGGTTTGGATAAAAGCTATCGCGATCATATAGCAGACCTGAAAGACCATCTGCTTAAACCAAAAATTGGTAAATGGGGGCAATTGCAGGAGTGGGAGACAGATCGCGACGACCCGAAAGATAATCACCGTCACTCATCTCACCTGTTTGGTTTGCATCCGGGCAGGCAGATCAGCACACTAAAAACACCTGAGCTTGCCCAAGCCGCTAAAGTAAGTTTACAGGCGCGTGGTGATGCTTCTACAGGATGGTCAATGGCATGGAAAATCAATTTCTGGGCAAGGCTGCAGGATGGTGATCACGCGCATACCATCATCCAAAACTTTATTACCCCGGTTGGTGGCAATGGTATTGATTATAACAATGGCGGCGGTATTTATGCCAATTTGTTGTGCGCACACCCACCTTTCCAGATAGATGGTAACTTTGGTTATACCGCCGGCGTAGCAGAGATGCTTTTACAAAGCCAGGCCGACGAGATCCAACTATTGCCAGCCTTGCCTAAAGCATGGGCTACGGGAAATGTACAAGGCCTGATGGCCCGTGGCGATTTTGAGATTGTAGATATGCAATGGAAAAACAGCAAATTGGTAAAAGTAACTATCAGATCAAAAGCAGGCGGCGAGTGTAAATTACATACATTAAGCGCGTTAAAATCAGATCAGCCGGGAATTAAAAAGACTACTGTTAACAATGAATATAAATATAGTTTTAAAACCCAGGTAGGTAAAACCTATACATTTACAGGTATTTAGCTATAGCATAATTTAATAATTCAATGATGCCCTTTATCGTACAACCGATAAAGGGCATTTTTTTGAAATAGAATTTGCGTAACCAATCGGTTACTTGTATATTTGTAACCGAACGGTTACTTATTTAGTGAATTTTTATGAGAAGAGATGTATTTCAAGCTATTGCAGATCCTACGCGCAGAGAGATAATTGGGATGCTGGCGCAGCAGTCGTTGAATTTGAATAACGTGGCCGATCAGTTTAGCATCAGTCGACCTGCCATATCAAAGCATATGAAAATACTGACCGAGTGCGGCCTGGTAACCATTACACAACAAGGGCGTGAACGCTATTGCCATGCCGACTTTGGCAAACTAAAACAAGTAGCAGACTGGACCGCCCGATACCAAAAATTCTGGACCGAAAAACTGGATGCTTTAGGCATGTTTTTAGAGATAGAGAAACAGCAAACCAATAAGAAATAATTAAACAATCACCATAAATATTAATGAATATGAACACAGAACCACTTGTAGTTGAACAAACCTATAATTCGCCTGTAAGCAAAGTCTGGGAGGCTTTGACCAATAACGAGCAAATGAAACAATGGTACTTTCAACTGGAGGATTTTAAACCCGAGGTTGGTTTTACCTTTCGCTTTAGCGGTACAGATAAAGGCGTAACCTTTTGGCATAAATGTGTAATTACCGAAGTAATACCATTAAAAAAATTGGCGCATAGCTGGAGATATGAGGAATATCCGGGCGACTCTTTAGTAACGTGGGAGTTGTTTGATGAAGGTGACAAAACGCGCTTAAAATTGACCCATACCGGCCTGGAAACATTCCCTGCTGATAACCCGTCTTTCGGAAAAGAAAGCTTTACAAAAGGCTGGACCCATATTACAGGTACCGGTTTGAAGAACTTCCTGGAGAAAGAATAAAAGCAAATTATTGGGTGTCATGCTGAGCTCCGTCGAAGCATGAGGGCAGGCCTTTACGCTCGCCCTTCGACAAGCTCAGGGTGACACCCTTTTCTTTAAAGTAACAGAATATCTATCCTATGCGCATGTACCAGCCCTAACTTGGGCGACCATGCAAATATGGTAAACCTGCCATCCTGCGATGCTACCAGTGCAATGGCATCGCGCTGATCAAAAATAAATTGCGCTGCGGCCAAATGACGTGTACCACCATTTTGGCCAGGGTGCATCAGGGTAGGGGCGCCGTCAATAATAGGTTCGGTAGCAATGATCTGATCGACGGGCGAACTCAGGTCAGACCGCGCTATCTTGGCGCCGAAAGCCAGCAATTCATAATTGCGATTGATAATGGTAGCGCCGTCAACGGCTGTAAATCCACCAACAATATCTATAGCACGTAACAGCGCCTCTTGCCAGTCGGTTTTAACGCGGTCGCATTTATCCTGCTTCATTAACTTAGTAATGCCGTTGAATGGCGGTACCACCGGGTAGTTTATCGGGTGAATAATGGAGTCCTTCCATTTGTCAGAATGTTCAGGCACGATCAACACCAGCCCCCCGCGGCCATGGATCCGCATAGATGCTGCCAGCTCAACCATGATATTGACAGACCCATCCACAAAAGGGGCGGGCATACCTAATAGCGAGTCCATTAATGCCGGGCAGTTAAGCAAGCCGGTATTTTGTTCGTCGATGATCTTGATCTCGTCGCCTTTTAGTACGGCTATGTTCACAAATTTACCGAAGCCATCTATACGGCTATGTTTGATGACCAGGAGGCCCGGCTCAACAACTTCCAGTACAAAACAGATCCCTGGTATGGCCAGTGTGGTACCCCAAACGTATAGCTCATCATTTTCATACCATACACCCAAATGTATGCCCGGGCTTTCAACAGCGGGTGCCAATTTGGTTAAATTATGGGGTGTTAGTCTTAACCGGTTACCAAATATCAGCGGATGGCTGGCTTGGTCAGGAGGTAATAAAGAGATAGATATTTTGGGCGAATGGCCCTCTTCTTTACGGAGGCTTGCCCAAAACGCGACATCAATAACAGCTTCTATAATGGGCGCCTTTGGCTCTTCGGCAAGATTAAGCGCGCCTTGCATACGGGCCGTAGCCAGATGTCGGGCAAAATGTGCCTCGATGGTTACAGCCACCATACGTGCCGCTATATAGGTTGGTTCTGATAGCATGATCGTTATTTATACTTCTGTTAATTATACTTCAAAAATATCTTTAATGTTTTAAAGGCCATAACATGCGGGCGTAAAATTTGATTTGTATTAATATCATGAGTTGAATATTTAAAATGCTACAATCTTATATAACCCAATTCATCCAACTCTTCAACAGTTTTAGTCAAATGTGTTTTGCCATCTTTTAACAGGTATACGCTATCGCTGATATCAAGCAGATGTTTATACATATGGTCGGTGATCAGGAAACCTTTATTGGCTTTTTCTTCCTGTAAAAAATCTTTGATCTTCTCTATCTGGATGGGGTTCAGATGCGTAAAAGGCTCATCCAACATGGCAAATAGGGAAGGCGCTTTGGCTATTACATAGATCTCGACCGTGCGCCATTGCCCGCCAGAAAGTTGGCTAACCTTAGTGTTATACCGATCCTTAAATTCCGGGAACCTGTTACCAAAATCATCCACCGATAACTCAAAATCATTAAACACTGTTTGTATAGTTAACGATTTTGGGATGATATTAAACTGTGGCAGGTACAATAATAATCCCGGCTGTTTGTATGCTTTGTGAATTACCCGACTATCAAAACGCACCGAATTAATGGACGAATTTAAAGTACCAAGCATTATGTTCATCAGGCAGCTTTTGCCCTGGCCGTTTCTACCCAATAATCCGGTTATCTTACCGGTCTCGCATTTTAAATAAACATCAGTTAAAATCTTACGCAGATCAAACTCCAACTGTATGCCATCTGCTTCAAGCGTATGTATCATATATGGTTAAACGTTATAACGGATAAGGTAAGCCATAATGAAAAATCAAATACAGAGGTACATACGCCCAATGTTAATTTTGACACCCCAAGGTTTTGGTAATAATACAATTCCTGCTTTTTATAATGAATAGCCGTATACAATATCAATGGAAGAGTGATCACCTTATACCAAAACAATACACCCATTACTTCATGTGCTTTAGGCCCATACGTATATTGCATATATACCGAACTTATCGTCACCAAAAAATTGGGCAAGAACAACCCTCTATAAAATCTGCTGATAAGTTTAAGTGTACGCATTGTGGCAATAACGCACAAAGCCTTAGTTAATTATATTATAAACTAAAAATTTAGTAGTTTTTTTATGATGACCTCACAATGCCAATCTTATAATCACCCTAATCCAAAAAACATTAGTTAATGTTTTCCTTCAATAATTTATTCAGCATCCACGGCGATATAGCGGCATGGCCAGCTATCGAAAAAACTATTTTATGATTTTTGTCAGTCATGATAATGGCCGGCCTGTTATCAGTTTGATAATCATCTGTAATGTACGATGCTTCAAAAATATTATAAGCATTTAATATGGGGTTTTTTTTAAGCGCTTCGGCAGCTACATCAAACGGAGCGTGTGTTATGGCCAATACCTGTAATTTATTAGGATCATAATAGTTGGATATCACCGCATTTATCTCTTTGTACTGATCAGGTACTGAGCCACCGCTATAACATGATGGGCACCAAAATATCATAATAATAGTTTTCCCGGTTAATTTGGCAGTATCAGCTCTTCTGGCAAGAGGTTTCAGATCAAGCACAACGCCGTCCTGCAATTTGGAGCTTCTTAATCTTAATGATGGGATACTTTTCATTGTCTTATAGGTAAGCATTTGACGGTCGGGATCGATCTTGCTGAGGACATGTTTATATCCGGTTTGTCCTGCCGGTGTACCAAAACCTAATTGGTATTCGAAAGATTTTACTTTTGCCTCTGCTGTAACAGAATCTATAATATTACCATCCCTATCATATATGTTTCGGTCAGTAACATTTCCAATCATCTTTTGTAAATCGGCACCTGACATGATCTTTGTTACAGGTGTAGTTGTTTGTTGGGTGTTTTGTGCTAATGCAACAGTACTGCTAAAAAGTAAGATGACAAATAATAGGTGTTTCATGTTATGTTTATTGCAAGGCAATATATCTTTTTATTTTGGAGGTTGGTATTCATAAGGCAGTTGATCCCCAACGCGGTTTCTGCCCCAATAGCCTTCTATATAAAATGCGCGGTAATTGGTATAACTGCCTTTTCGGTCTATAATTGCTTTATCCGCACGGAGTTTTAAGATCGAGCCTATACTATTATCTAACTCAAAAGCGGTTTGAGTAGGCGACTCATCAGTGTCCTTCATACGTGCGGTTATTTTAGGCTCATAAGTAACATATAAAGTAGGAGACTTTAAGCTGATGAAGGCACTATCCAAAGTAGTAGCCAATGTATCAAAACGGATAGGGCGCGGATCTAAAATTACCCTGTTTAAATATTTAACTACATCACTGTTGCCATCTTTAAACGGGACAAACGCATAGATCTGACGCGCTAAAAAGCCTTCTTTTAACACCTTGTTAGCGTATACCGACCTTAAAAAATGCATAAACGAACCCTTGTAAACGTCGGCACGATTTTTAGCCCATACTTTTTCCATTTCTGGGCTGCCATTTAGTTTTTCAAAACTGGTTTCGCCATCATATATCGAAGTGAAATCAGCTCTTTTATATTCAAAATCTTTGATCAGGTATTTGATGCGATAACCTAAGGCCTTGTTTTCTATAATTAAAAATTCGTCGGTACTGGCTAATAGTACACCCTTACGCGTACTGAAATTTATAACATTTGGGTTGAGGATGGCGCATTGTTTGGCGTTTGCCGACGTACCTAAAAATTTCTTTTTGAAAAACTCATAATTTGTGTTTGCCTTTTTAGCAGAACCGATCATAACCTCGTTAAGAACTATCGGTTTTACTATTAATGATATGGATAAATTAATGTCGCTCGACTTAATGATCACATTTTGGGTGTATAAAGAATAACCCAACATAGTAACAGATAACTTATAGCTGCCCGGATCCATACCCGCGAGTGTGAATTTGCCGTCATCATTAGTCGCTGTTATTTTTTCAGAACCACTGATAAATGCGGTCGCGCTTTTAAGGGTTTGTCCTTTATCATCAGTAACAATTCCGGTAAGCCTATAACGATCCTGGCCATAGGTAAAAGTGCCAATAAAAATAAGGATATTAAGTAGTAGATAACGTAAAATGGTTTTCATGTAAATTAGGTAAATAGGTACCTAAAGTTACAATAAAATCAATTACTTGCAACAGATGGAGGCTGATATTCATAAGGCAACTGATCGCCAAGCCGCATTTCGCCCCAGGTACCATCTATTAAAAAAGCGCCATAATCTGTATATCGTCCTTTACTATCAACAATAGCTTGTTTTGACGATAGTATCAATATAGAAGCAAAATACCCAAATTGGGTCCATTTTCTGTCTGTAGCTAAAACAGGGGGCTGTGTTTTCATTTTCAAAGTGAGCTTTGGGTCGTAAACTACATATAGTTTGCTCTTAAATTTAAAGGAGATAAAGGAGGTGTCCACAACAGAAACAAGCGAATCATATTTAATTGGTGCACCTACCGAGAAAAGCGTATTACGTCCTTGTTCGCCTTCGCCAACCTGCTCATATATAGGGCGTAATAAAAAACCTTCCTTTAAAGGCTCATCTTTATTGATATATAAAGCCCTTAAAAAATGCATTAAAGAGCCATTGTATTCTTTCAGCCGGTTTTCTGCCCATTTCTTTTTTAACTCGGGCGAGCCTTTCATGTCCTCAAAACTGGTTTCGCCATCATAAACAGTAGCATGGGTCTCATAGTTATATTCAAATACTTTAAGCAGATACTTTATTCTATAACCTAACCGCCTGTTTTCAATTACCAGGAAATCGTCGGTTGTTGCCTGTAATGTTTTATATTCTTTATTGTATTGTAAGTGTACTATTTCGGGGTTCACTATTTTGCAGCTATTGGCATTTCTTGATGTGCCTAAAAAATTATTCACAAACAGGTTGTATCTTTCATCCCGTTTCTTATCTATCCCAATAACTACTTCTTTAAGAGCATAAGGTTTAATTTTTAACCGGATATTCAGATCGACAGTTTTTAGGTTAAGCATCACATTCTGAAAATAAGAGTCGTACCCCAGCGCCTTAACAACCAATTGGTAGGAACCTGAATTTAAACCGTTAAATGTAAAATGGCCTTTGTCGTCTGTCGCGGTAATTTTTTGCGAGCCGCTAATAAATACGGTAGCCCCTTTTACAAAGGCATTATTTTCATCAGTTACTGTTCCGCTTAGTGCAAATTGATTTTGCGCTACGGCATTAATGCTAATAATTAACGAAAAAATAAAAAGTAGACTCTTAAATAGCACCTTCATGAAATTGCTTCTTAGGAAGAAGCTAAAAATACAGTTTTTCAATAATGTGTGATATATTGTAATAAATATATTGCTTTCCGTCAAATTCAATAAATATAATTTAAATCATACTAAAGTGTAATTTTTTTAATAAAATATTGTTAATTATATGATATAAGTAATATAATTGCAACTTATTTGAAAACAACAAACAATACAGTGCTGCAATTGTGTTACTGTATTGACTATCTCTCTTTTTATTATGAAAAATGTCGACACCACAAATGGCATTCCAATCTCGCCATTGTTAAACAATTTAGAAAAGGCCGAGGGTAACCTAAAAAAACCGTTTCTTGCAAAAGGCCGCCTGCTAACCATATCCTTATACACGTTAACGGTAGCTGTGGCGGTAAGTTTTATAGCTAAAATTTTGGTTTTATTAATTAACCTGGTTACCAACATAGCTTTTTATGGTTCGTTTAGTTTGGCATTTAACAGCCCGGCAAATAATCATTTAGGTGTATGGGTTATAGCAATACCGGCCATTGGGGGTATAGTAGTTGGGTTTATGGCATTATATGGATCGAAGGCTATCCGCGGGCATGGTATCCCCGAAGCTATGGAGCAGATCCTGGTGAACGAAAGTAATATCAAACCGGCTATCACCCTGTTAAAACCTATTTCGTCGGCTATTGCTATAGGTACGGGTGGCCCATTTGGTGCCGAGGGGCCAATTATAGCCACGGGTGGCGCGTTGGGTTCTACCATAGGGCAGATATTTAAAGTTACGGCTAATGAACGTAAAACCATCCTGGCTGCTGGTGCTACTGCAGGTATGGCTGCCATATTTGGTACGCCTATAGCAGGTATATTTTTGGCTATAGAATTATTGTTATTCGAGTTTTCGCCCCGGGTAATATTGCCGGTAGCGCTGGCTTGTATTACGGGTGCGGCGGGTCATCATTTCCTGTTCGAATCGGGGCCTGTATTTGCTATGCCCGATGTAGCTGTACCTTCTAATTTAGCTTTGGGCATTTATAGTTTTATGGGGATCCTGGTGGGCTTCCTGTCGTTAGGTATTACCAAAATAGTTTACTGGATTGAAGATGCTTTTGAAAAACTACCCATACACTGGATGTGGTGGCCTGCTATTGGTGGCCTGGCCGTGGGTGTTATTGGCTTTTATGCGCCGCACACACTGGGTGTTGGTTATGATAATATAACAGGTATTTTATCAGGCACATGGCCTTTAACGCTGGTGCTTAGCTTATGTGTCTTTAAATTTTTGTCATGGGCTATCGCGTTGGGTAGCGGTACTTCTGGCGGTACCCTGGCGCCATTATTAACTATGGGTGGCGCTGCAGGTGCGGTTATAGGTGCATTAACCCTGCAATTATTTCCTGAATCAGGTATTACTATTCCGTTAGCGGCGTTGATAGGTATGTCGGCCATGTTTGCCGGTGCATCAAGGGCTTATTTAACCAGTATTGTTTTCGCGCTGGAAGCTACCATGCAATCGCACGCTTTATTGCCTTTATTGGGTGCATGTACAGGGGCTTACCTGGTGTCTTTCTTTTTGATGGAGAATACCATCATGACCGAAAAAATTGCTCGACGTGGCATTGCAACTCCCGATTCGTTTGAACCGGATTTGCTGCAAAAAATAAAGGTAGCTGAGGTAATAAGCGATACCGAAACGGTAATAAATGAAAATACCAATATCAAAGAAGTGCAGGATTGGTTAAGCACTGCTATCGGTAACGATAATCAATATATTGTGGTAAATAACGCAGGCGAATACGCTGGTACGGTAAAGCTTGCTGATATTTATAATAATATTTTTGATAGCAATATGCAGGTGAAGAAAATGATCAGCACTAAAGCTGTTGTTTATGTTGGAGGTGATGATACCTTGCGTAGCGCCGTGGCACAAATGTCTAAAGCAGGGGTAGAAGTTTTGCCGGTATTGTCAACTGATGATAAGGTAATAGGGGTGCTAACGTATAAGGATATTATTAATGCCTATTCGCAAAATATGGAGAAGAATGAATTGCCGCATATTAAAATATCGCTAAACAGACAACGCATAAAAATGCTGATAAAAGGAAAAAAGCTGATCGATATTAACGGTAACTAAACTAAGATTTGTAGGAACAAAGGATTATAAGATTTTTATATGTGATTAAACATTAATCAACCTAACTTAGGCCATGTTTTTAATGCTAAGGATATGGAACTTAGTATTGCGTTTTTTAGTAAATATCTGCTGGATTAATTGACACATTTGCGTTTATAAATAGAACGCTTTTAAATAGCTATGGGCATAGGTGCCCCATTCTTTTAGCGCCTTATTAAGTGTTTCTTTAAATTGTTTATTATTTACTGGCTTACCTTTTTTTGGCGGGATGAGTGTAGTTTCGGGTACGTTGGTATCAGTTACTTTGGTAGCAAACCAGTTGACATTTTCATGCGGTAAGGCTACACCCAATATCATCCCGGGTAAACCGGTAAATGATTCCGGGCCACCGGTAACGGGTATCTTATCGGTATAAAAAGCCACTACGTAAACAGAATCCATGATCAATGCATTGGCACGGCGGCATTGATAGCCCGCTATTTCGCGGGTCTCGTCGGTAATTTTCCAGTTAATTTTTCGGAGGGTATCTTTTAACAAAAAGGTCTCTTCAAATACCTTCTTTTGGTTAGTGCTTATATCGCTGTTCAGATCGCTGTAAATGGTCGAGTTTTGCTCGGCTATCACCACATTAAAAAAGTTATTCGGGGGCGTTTCCTGCTCTATCGGGGTAAATAGGGTCTTGTTGTTACCAAATTTTAAAGTGCTTTTTAAAACTTTAAATTGCGGCTGGTTTTTCTTGTACTGCTCAAACGCGGGCTGCACGTACGATTCATTATCCTTAGTTATTTCTTTTTTAATAATAGCATAAACGTTTGATGTTTTATCAAACTCAATTACGCCCGATGTGGTAAAATGCTGGGCCTGTGCCAGGCATCGTGTATTGGCCAGTATAAAAAAGCAGCTTAAAGTTATTAATAAGTTTTTCATAGGTGGTTTATTTGGTTGATCCGGCTGTCATTTTAGTGAAATCATAGGTTACCGAGAACATGAAATATCTTTTTATGGTATTATACCTGTCCTCTGTAATTATACTGCCATAGGCATAGCGGTTAAAGCCATTGTTTTGGTTAAGCATATCATTAACGGTCATTGATAATTTTAGGTTCTTCTCTTTAAAGAATGCCTTGCTTAATGTCGCGTTCCAAATGGTAGATCTGAACCCTTGAGGTAATGCCTGCGTTTTTGCGGTATAAGTATAATTAAGATCAGAGCTTACTTCAAATTGAAGTGGCAGGTAGTAATTACCTCCAAACCAACCGCTAAACCCACCACCATTGCTGTTATTGCTAGGTTGTAATGAAGATTGGTTGATACTATAAGTTGGACCGGCCGAACCATAAAAATTAAATTTATTCTGTACGTATTTGTTGATATTTATAGTACCCTGGTAATTGATAGCATTAGTGGTATTTAGCTGGGTGGTTGCGTTTACATCGTTCTTTACCATGTTGTATGATGTGTTGCCATACATATTACCGCCTATGCCTATGTTTATCCCCAATATTTTGCGGCTAAGATCTGTGTAAACGCTATAGTTATGCGGGCTTTTGCCGGCCAGGTTGAAATACTGTATGGTGGTTTTACCACCGGCATCAGTAGCGGTGTTATTTACAATAGGGTTGGTTGTGAACGAGTAATTGCCCGATATATAAATGCTTTGCCCGCTTAATACTTTGTACGAATTAAAAGAACCGTTAAAGCTATTCCTGAATGATGGCGTTAGGTCAGGATTACCCAGTGTAACATATAGCGGGTTACTGTTATTTTTAACCGGTTGTATCTGGTTAATGGAAGGTTGGTTAGTACTACCATTATAATTCAACCTAATGCTTTGCTGCTGCGAAAACTTGTACATGAACATGGCCTGCGGATTCCAGTTGATGAAATGTCTTTTTAGTATATCGCCGGTATATTCATTGATCTGTTTAAAAGAAACGTCTGATGCTTTTGTACCAAAGTTGATGATAGTTTTGCCCTTGGTATAGTTTAAAATGGCTCCGACCTGGTTTGATAGCTGGTTAAGTTTAAAATAATTGCTTAAGGAGTCGACCAACACAGTGTAATCATTACTGCCAGTAGGTTTACTGTATGAACGCTGATCTGAACTGCCGTTGTTGGCATTTAAACCATAGTTAAATATGATAGATAATGATTTTGCAAGTGGCTCTGTATAGGTTAAATTAGTGTTTAGGGTAATGTTTTTATTGTGTGATGTTTTATACTGATCGGTTGGTTCTGTGCGGATGGCAACACCGGTGGTATCAAAATAAACCAGCTTGGTCTTTAAAAAACCGGTGCTTTCATCGTCATTTGATGAAGCGGCAAACAGGGCCGATACGGTGCGTCCCTTTTTCTTTAATTTTTTAGTGTAAAAAGCGCTGGCGTTAAATCGATGCTGATTGTTGTCATTGGTTGTAACACTGTTGCTTTGATTTAATAAGGTATTGTCGCCACGGCGGCTGGTATCTGCCGATGTAGTATTTGATGTAATATGTTTAATAGTACCGTCGACCGCTACTTTTAAATTCGACGTAGTGTCAAACTTTATATTTAAGGTAGCATCCAGTTTTTGCCTAAAGGTAGTATTGTGGGATGCCTGGTCGGTGGTGCTTTTAATAATACGGTCAGGTAAATAATTTTGTCTTACCGTATTTTGGGTTGCATCAATATCAAGCGCACCCAATTTATAGTTACTGTTGATGGTATATTTATCATTGCCCCACTTATTGTCATAGTGTGATCCAGCGGTTTTTGCAACCGGTATGCCCCTGCCGTTATAGCGCAGGTCATCACCACCACCGTTAAAATAATAATTGCCATTATCATCCATGGTGCCGCCACCGCCATCGGCATATTTTTGATTATCGTCCCAATTTAGTCCTGTCTTGCCGGTATTAGCTGCGGTGCCGTACAAAGAGAATTTTTCTTTGTTCTGGAACTTGTTGTACAGCAACTGCCCTGTATAATACTTGTCTGTACCTATGCCTACATCGGCTTTGCCAAAATAGCCTGATTTTTTACCATCTTTCAGCTTAATGTTTAAGGTTTTGGTTTTGGTACCGTCGTCAATGCCGGTAAAGGTGGCCTGATCGCTTTTCTTGTCATATAGCTGTACCTTGTCAACCATATCGGCACGTATGTTTTTGGTTACCAGGGTGGGGTCGTCACCAAAAAACTCTTCACCATCTAATAATACTTTACTTACTGTTTGCCCCTGAGCGGTAATTTTACCATCCTTATCCACCTGTATGCCCGGGAACTGCCGTATCAGGTCCTCTACCTTGTCATTAGGTTGAATAACATAGGCTTTGGCATTAAACTCTGTTGTATCGCCCTTAATTTTTATGGCGGTTACCTGCCCTTTAATAATTACATCTTTTAACAGGCGCGATTTAAGCACCAGGCTTACCTTACCAAAATTATGTTCGGGTGTTTTATCATCCAACATAAAATCTTCGGCATAATCTGCATAGCCGGGGTAGGACATTACCAGGATAAATTTACCGGGTTTTAGGTTATTGATGGTAAACGAACCATCGGCGGTAGCACGGGTAAATTTATAGAGGATGGAATCTTTGGCGTTTAATACCATGATGGTAGTATTCTGCAATGATTGCTTTTCGGTAGTATCAACTGCACTGCCTTTTACAGCATAATTGCTTTGCGCATAGCCAGTAAAGGCAAACAGCACGAGCAGTACAATTAATGAAATTGTGATCTTCATAGGGTGGTTTCTGGTTTAGGCTAAAGTATAACTAAAGATTTAGTAAAAGAAATGTTTTAACATTTCTTCACAATATTTAACATTTATTAGGTGGCTATAAGACGATAGAGATAGACATTAGTTACAGATCTTGGGTAAGGTTAAATAATAAACCCTCTCGGTCTACTGTGTGTACACATCTCTGAATGAAAGCCCCATCGGGGTTTAAGCTCGGTAGAAAATAGAATTAAGTATATCATATGTGCCATAGGTACATTACTTATACTATTTGAAGTGAAAAACCTTCGTAGTAAACATCTACTTGCTAAGTTTCGCACCTAACGGAGCGAAATAAAAGGTTTAAAATTATTTTCTACCGAGCTTTTGCTCCTAACGGAGCATTTTTGATAAATTTTCAAATATCTTAAAGATGTACCCACACAGTAGCCCGGTAAGAAAAGCATATTATGTGATAAGGTAAAGGTGGTAAAAGTGCATGAAATCGGGATGAAAACCAATTTTAATTGTTCCGGTAATTGGTCAATGCTGATTTACCTTTGCAAATGATTTGCCGTTTAAGGTAATAGTAGCACTATCTGTATAGCTATAAGTGCTCTTAGCGATCTGGCTTAATAACTGTAGATCACTTTTACCTGCTATCTTAAATTCGGCAGCTTGGATTAGGTTTTCTGCATTGACTTTTATTGTGGCATTACTGGCAGTAGTGGCCGCGTTTAGTTTGCTTATGGTGTTTTTATTTAATTCAATCTGTGTAGACTTGCCGGCTACAATATTCATCGCATCCTGTGTAAAGCCTGATACCTGGGTTACTTCCCGTTCCCAGAACATAACTTGGTGTGTCTTAAGCGGCGTTGTGATAACCGTATTTACCTCGGGGCAAACCACTACTATGCCACTATAATAGTTAGAATGTTGTTTATCAACATAATCTACAAACAAGGTGTTATTGCGTTCAGTCAACGCCAATTTTTCCTTTAAATTATCCCTCATCCATACACCAAATTTTGGACCTTTTTCTACACGCAAAGCCAGTACGTTACCCGCATTATGCCGAATAGTGGTAAAACTATTTAACGGAGTAAATTTCATGCCGTAGTATAGTTTTTTAAAATCGCCTTTTAGATATTCTGCACGTAATTGAAAATTAAATATTGCCAGGTAACCAAATAGGATAACCGTGGCTAATAGTAATAATTTGTTACTTGTTTTCATGATTATATCTTTAATTCTTGTAATTTTTTAACTTAAAATCTTCATAACGTTTTTGCAACTCTTCAAGGCTAATGTCAAGCAGATAAAGGCTCCTGAAAAAATCTGGCAGTTCCTGTTGCATAAAACGTTCGCGGCGTATGGTCTTGATGTTTTCAATAGCATTGGCCGTTACAAACAGGCCCAGGCCACGTTTATTAAATATAATTTCATGCTGCTGCAAATACTCATAGGTGCGCATTACCGTATTGGGGTTTACCTGCAACTCGACCGCCAAGTCACGTACTGATGGTACTTTTTCGTCAGGCAGCCATTTGTTTAAGGTTATGTGTTCGCTCACATAATCAGCAATCTGAAGGTAAATGGCTTCCTTATCTTTAAAATTCATGGGCTATATCTCCTTCTCTTTTAATCTAAAAAATGCGCTTAACCATAGTATGATTACCGCAATGGCAAAAACAATTAATGTTGTATGGTTCATGCTGTCGGTAGCCCAGATGTCCCAGCCGCGCTTATTGTCTGTAAAGCTAAATTGTTGAAATACAAACGACCTTAGGTCATTTTTACCAATGATAAACTGCAACATTGGGGTATTAATTACTGTAAATACTAATACATATAAAAAGAAAATAAAAGCGGTCTTTATAAAATGAAGCTTCTCAAAAAATATAGCACCCCATAATGTAAAGCCATTGAAAATGGCATATATTATAAAACCTGCGGATGCCCTTTGCTCTATATCAAAAACATTGATCATTATGTTAGGGTCGTTGGCTGGTGGATGACTAATGCCGATGATGATCCAATCTACCAGGTAAAATACCCCGATAAACAGTAACTGATAGATAACGAACGAGTAGATCCATGTTACCAGGAACTTTTCAAGATGCGAAGCAGGCAATGTTAACACCTGGTTGGCTTTACGTTTATCGCCCAGATCAGCAAAAACCAGGCTGGTAAATATGCTGCCCGCAAGCGTCAATACGTAAATAAAGATAATGGCTTGTACTCCTATAGCTAATCGGCCCTCATTAATAAAAGCAAAAAATCCCAGCCCTATAGCTGTTACACCTGCCAATACCCCGGTTGATAGCAGGTAAGTTTTCGCATGTTCCAAAGTATGCTTTTTAAAAAGCATGATAAAGCGGGTTAAGCTAAATGTATTATTCATGACCGGATTTATTTAAGATTTCAATAAGTTGTGTGTTATTGCTGATTATGGCATTGAATAAAAGTTCCATATCCACTTTTGTATAGCTGCCATTAGTGTTTTCTGTAATCGCGTGCAAGCCGCCCATGTTCTCCTCGGCATAAATATGATCTGTACTGTCTATTGATATTGAGCTAAAGTTTACTTTATCTGCAATTTCGTCCAAGCCGCTGGCCAGTACTATTTGGCGGTTATGCAGTACCAATACGGTATCTATTAAATTATCCAGATCGCGTACCTGGTGAGTTGAAATAACAATGCACCTATTTTCCGTCAATGCCGAAGCAATGATCTTACGGAACTGCGTTTTTGAAGGGATATCCAATCCGTTAGTAGGCTCATCCATTATTAATAAGGAGGTATTGGTTGAAAGCCCAAAGGCAATGATCACCTTTTTTTGCTGCCCGAATGATAGGTTAGTTAACAGCCTGTCAATAGGTACATCAAATTCAGTAAGTATGTCAAAAAATTGCCCCAAATTAAAATTAGGGTAAAAATGACCGGTACTTTCTGCAAATTGTTTGGCATTAACCGATGGGAGGTACACTTCTTCAGGTACAAAAAAAAGCTCCTGTAAAAAAGAGGGCAGTCGTTTATCAGCATTTACGCCGTTTACTGTACATGAACCCGACCACGGGAAAACCAAACCGGCTATGTTTTTAAGCAAGGTTGACTTGCCTGCACCATTCATCCCCAATAACCCGTAAATATGGCCCGGCTTTAGGCTGAGCGTTAACTTATCAAACAGTTTATGCTTGCCATAACCAAATGTTAATTGTGATATCTCGATCATATATTAGTGTATTAGTTAAATAGTACACTGCAAATGTAAACGAAAGTTTTATAAATCAAAATTTATTTGCAAATAATTTGAAATGAGTAGGGTACAAGCAAAAGACAGCAGTGCGATGAAGGTGATCCGAATTTTATGATCCAGAATCTTAAACGTGTCCATTTTTCAATTTTCTGATAATCAGTATAATAAAGGGCATTTATACGTAAGTATCCTGACGAATAATGCTGATCCAAAGTGATCCGCTCAAAAACTCAACTATTTAACTATCAATTAGTTTACACAAAATAGTGATCCAAATGATTCATTTGATCCATATTTAAGTGGATCACCTGACGCCGTGACAACCTTTGTTACGAGATCTTGTCCCAACTTAAACCCGCATTCTTAACCTGGAATGCCTGGTTGAGCAATTGATTTTCGGGCAATGCCAATTGCGGATCAGTAGCGAATATATCCTCGACACATTTGCGGCATTGCATGAGTAGTTCCTGGTCGGTAGTTAGGTCGGCTACTTTCAGGTCAAGCAGGCCGCTTTGCTGGGTGCCTTCAATATTACCCGGGCCACGCAGTTGAAGGTCGGTTTCGGCAATCTCGAAACCATTGTTGGTTTTAACCATGGTATTTAGGCGTATACGGCCCTCATGGCTTAGTTTCTCTTTACTCATGAGTATACAATAGGATTGCTCTGCTCCACGCCCTACACGGCCCCGCAGCTGGTGTAGTTGCGATAAGCCGAAACGCTCTGCATTCTCAACGATCATTACAGACGCGTTGGGTACATTTACACCCACCTCAATTACGGTAGTGGCCACCATTATCTGGGTTTCGCCCTTTACAAAGCGCTGCATCTCGAATTCCTTTTCGGCAGCCTTTATTTTGCCGTATACCACGCTTAGTTTGTACTGTGGCAGGGGAAACTCGCGCGATATAGCTTCAAACCCATCCATCAGGTTTTTAAGGTCTAATTTTTCGCTTTCCTGTATCAGCGGATACACAATATAGATTTGGCGGCCTTTGGCGATCTCTTCTTTCATAAAGCCAAACATGCGTAACCGGCTGTTTTCGTAATAGTGTACCGTTTTAATTGGTTTACGCCCGGCCGGTAGTTCGTCGATAATGGAAATATCCAGGTCGCCATATAACGTCATGGCCAGCGTACGCGGGATAGGGGTAGCCGTCATTACCAGGATATGTGGCGGCACTATATTCTTTTTCCATAGTTTGGCGCGTTGTTCAACACCAAAGCGGTGTTGTTCGTCAATTACTACCATGCCCAGGTTTTTGTATTGCACCTTATCTTCAATAAGCGCGTGGGTGCCTATCAGTATTTTTAGCTCGCCGCTCTCCAGCTTTTCGTGCAGTGTTTTCCTGTCTTTAGGTTTGGTCGACCCTGTTAACAATGCCACTTCAATAAAATCGTCGCCTACCAAACTTTTAATAGTTTGATAATGCTGGGTAGCTAAGATCTCTGTTGGGGCCATAATGCAGGTTTGAAAACCATTGTCAATAGCTATCAGCATACTCATTAAGGCAACAACGGTTTTGCCGCTACCCACATCACCTTGCAACAAGCGGTTCATTTGTACACCGCGCTGAGTATCCTGTCTGATCTCTTTTAAGACTTTTTTCTGCGAGTTGGTTAGTTCAAAGGGTAGTTTGTGATGATAAAACTCGTTAAAGTAGGGCCCGACCTTATCAAATATATTACCCTTAAACTTCTGTACTCGTAGCAACTTATTCTTTAACAACTTTAGCTGTAAAAAGAATAGTTCGTCAAATTTTAGGCGATGCTTAGCTTCGGCCAGTTTATTGGCATCTTCGGGGAAATGAATATTGCGATAAGCATCGGCCCGGCCCATCAGTTTAAATTTATGAATGATATAAAGCGGCAGGTTTTCGTGGATATCGCGGGCATGCTGGTCTAATAAGCCGCTTATTAATTTCTCTAAGCCTTTACTATCTAAAGTAAACTGTTTCAGTTTTTCGGTCGAACTGTATACAGGTTGTAGGGTCATGTTGCCTTTACGTTGCATAGCTTCTGTCGAGTACGGGTCAAACTCGGGGTGCGACATTTGCGCCTTGCCGTTAAATGATCCGGGTTTGCCAAAAAGTATGTAGGCTTTACCTACTATAAGGTTCTTTTCTACCCATTTTATCCCCTGAAACCATACCAGTTCCATTACGCCGGTTTCGTCCTGTACCTGGGCCACTAAGCGTTTGGTATGCTTTTCGCCCAGTAATTCTTTATGGGTAAGACGGGCAATAATCTGCACGTAAGGCAGGTCTTGCTGTATGTCTTTTATTTTATAATAACGCGTACGATCAATATGCCTGAACGGGAAATGTTGTAGCAGATCTTCGAAGTTCTTTACAGCCAGTTCTTTTTTAAGTACGTCGGCACGGGCTGTGCCAACGCCTTTTAAATATTCAATTGGAGTTTGAAATAGCTGACCGTTCAAGGCTTTTTATCAGGCTTTAACGGCTATAACAGAAATTTCAACACTAACTCCTTTTGGTAGGGCAGCAACCTGTACGGTTTCGCGGGCCGGGAAATTATCCTCGAAATATGAACCGTATACTTCATTCACCTCGGCAAAATCTGCCATATCAGTTAAGAAGATAGAGCTTTTTACGATATGGGTAAAATCTGCTTTAGCCGCGGCCAATATAGCGCCTATGTTCTCCATTACCAAATGCGTGGCAGCGGTAATATTATCAGTAACCAATTCGCCGGTAAAAGGGTGCAATGGTATCTGGCCTGAAACAAAAATGGTATTACCGGCTTGAACTGCCTGATTGTATGGGCCAATGGGTGCAGGAGCATCTGCTGTGTGAATTACTTTCTTCATCTGTATAAATTGTTTGATATAGGTTGATTTTGAATGCGATGAATCTATCTATCGCTTATTTATTTCTTTAATATAAACCAGTAAATGAGTTTCCAGATAATACCCAGCAAGAACATGCTTATAGCAATGGCATTAATAACATGCATCACTTTTAAATTAAAGCTTGTTGGCCTGTTGGGATCTTTTTTGCGGAAAAAATACATACCACAAATTTACTTAAAAATTCCTTTTGGGATAATAAAAAGAGCTAAACAAAAAAGGCCCTCCGAATTGGAGAGCCTTTTTGTTATTTAACTGAATTCAAATTATTTTTTGAATTGAACACGACGGTTTAATACACGTCCTTCTTCAGTTGAGTTATCAGCGATTGGCATAGTTTCGCCATATGCTTTTACTTTCAATTTTTTAGCATCAACACCAGAGTTAACTAAGTAAGTTTTTACTGAGTTAGCACGGTCTTTAGATAAAGCTAAGTTGTGAGCAGCAGTACCTTCAGATGAAGCAAAACCGTCTAATTCACATTTAGCACCTGATGCACGTAGGTCAGCAGAAGTAGCATCTAACACTGGGTAAGATGAAGTTCTTAATACTGAGCTATCAAATTCAAATTGAATGTTAGCGTAAGCCTCAGCAGGAGCAGCAACAGAAACAGGAGCTTCAGCTACTTTAGGGAATACGATAGCGCAACCTGAACCATCAACTACAGTACCTGCAGGAGTGTTAGGGCATTTGTCGAATTGATCAGCAACACCGTCACCGTCAGAATCTTTTTTCAAATCGTTAACTGCATTCTCTACGTTAGTAACACGGCCTTTAAGGGCAGCAACTTCTTTACGTAAAGCTTCGTCATACAATTCGTCATACATCATAGCTACCGGGTTAACCCACTCTAAGTTTGGTTTAGATGAAGTACCGAAAGTGTACTCTAAACCAGCGTAACCGTATGAGTAGTGATCTTTAGTAGGATATGCTCTGTTCACACCATCAAAAACGTCACCGTCAACGAAGTTTTCATCGTAACCTAAGTTTAAGCCTAACGCGTCAGATAATTTGAATTTAACACCAACACCAATTGGAATAACTAAAGTAGATACTCTGTGTGGGTTTGTGTTAGTAGCACTTGCTGTATTGTAAGTTTCAACAGCAATTGTTGGGTAACCAGGAGTTACAGCACCATAAATAGATGGATTGTAGTTTATTAAACCAAAACCACCTTTAAATAAGAAGTTAACAGAATTTTCGCGACGTAAAAAGTCGATAGTAGCTACGTTAACAACAGCGCTTAAACTTGCGTTCCAGAACGGAGTTGAAAATTTAACGTACCTGTTACCGGTAACACCGTCACCAACGTAACCTGCGGCACCTGCATTACCTTGTACTTTACCGCTATGTAAGTCGGCTTCTAAAGCAAAAGAGTGTGCTAATTGTTTTTTCAATGATAAGCCGTAACCTAAGCTAACAACGTTGCCATTGAAATCGCTTGATCCGCCTGTTGCAAGAGTTGTAGATGTTGCACCTACGTTTACGCCAAGACTCCAGGTACTGTACTGTCCGCTACCACCAAATACCTTGGCAGTAGTTTTTGTCGCATCCTGCGCTTTAACGGCAACAACTGCCATCAGAGAAGCGACAGATAAAGCGACTGTTTTTTTTAATGTAGAATAGTTCATAGTTTTAAGATTAAACAATGTTTTAATTGTGATTTTTTTCAAAAATAGTAATTATGTTTGAAACCGTTACCAAATACTGTTCCAAAAATTATAATTGTTAACGCAAATAAATGAAAAATGTTCTATAAATAGTGCAATTAATAATAAATACCATGAAATATTTACCAGTCGAAAATAATTTATTTACCTATAATAGAAAAAATTTCGTTTCACGCATAAAATCAAGATCGATAGCTATTTTTTTCTCTAACGATGAGTTCCCAAGAAGTGGCGATCAGGCATTTATATTTAAACAGAACCCTGATTTTTTTTACCTGACGGGCATTGACCAGGAACAAAGCATATTATTATTATTTCCCGACTGTCCTAATTCTGCATACAAAGAAGTACTATTTTTAAGACAAACTAACGAACATATTGCAGTTTGGGAAGGACACAAGTACACCAAAGAAGAAGCAAGAAAGGCTTCGGGTATTGAAAGTGTTTATTGGTTAAGCGAATATGATAATATATTACATAGTATTATAAACTATGCTGATAATATCTATATCAATACTAATGAGAATGACCGGGCTGTTTTTTCTGTGCCTTACCGCGACCTGCGGATGCTGGAAGACCTGCGCCTAAAATACCCGCTGCATAATTACGAGCGTTCTGCACCTATCATGCGTGATTTGCGCCCTGTAAAATCAGAAGTAGAAATCGAACTGACCAAAAAAGCCTGTGCCATAACTAAGGATGCCTTTGAACGAGTGCTTAAATTTACTAAGCCAGGCGTAACAGAATATGAGATAGAGGCCGAGATCATCCATGAGTTTATACGCCAGCGCGCAACGGGCCATGCTTATAACCCAATTATTGCATCGGGTAAAAATGCTATCGTATTACATTATATAGATAACAACCAGGTTTGTAACGATGGCGATGTGATACTATTTGATTTTGGTGCCGAATATGGTAACTATAACGCAGACATGAGCCGCTCGATCCCGGTGAACGGCCGTTTCACCAAACGCCAGCGTGAGGTTTACGATGCCGTATTAAGGGTAATGAAAGCCGCCACCAAAATGATAGTCGAAGGTGCCATATGGAATGATTACCATGACGAGGTTGGCAAAGTAATGACCAGCGAACTAATTGGTCTTGGTTTATTAACCAAACACGATGTTGAAAAGCAGGACCCTAAAATGCCGGCCTACAAGAAATACTTTATGCACGGCACATCGCACCATTTAGGGTTAGATGTGCATGACTTTGCCAGCCGTTATAAACCTTTCGAGGTTGGAAATATATTAACCTGCGAGCCCGGTATTTATATCCCTGCCGAGGGTTTAGGTATAAGATTAGAAAATAATATCCTGATAACTAAAGGAGGCAATATTGATCTGATGGCTGATATTCCTTTAGAGGCTGAGTATATCGAAGAGATAATGAATTCTTAGGATTTCGGATTTCGTCCCGATAGCTATCGGGATCGGATTTTAATATTTAAGGTAGAGACGCAATACTTTGCGTCTCTTTTGTTATGTGTTGTATTGTTCAGTGAACACATATAAATTAAACCCATCATCTTTCAAAGCCTCACCAATATCCTGCTGCAACTTTTTCTTATCTACATTGGCCATTCGCTGTTGTTGGATAAGCCTGTAAGCTTTCTCTGTTAACAAATACTCCTTACGACTATTTTTACCACCCTTAGCGGTTAAAATAAAGTCAGCGACTTCATTAATGCCATCACTGGTTGTTGCTATGGTTTTAAAAACCGGGGTTTCGGCAGTTTCTTTTTGGTGGATGATCTTTTTGAGGTTATTGGCAAACAGGTCAGCATCGTCCCTGTCGGCTTTATTGATGATGAAGGCATCGGCAATTTCCATCAGGCCCGATTTGATATTCTGGATCTCATCGCCCGACTCAGGCACCAACACCACAAATGTCAGGTCGGCCAGTCCCGCTATCTCAATTTCTGATTGCCCTACGCCGACCGTCTCTATCAGCACATAGTCAAAACCTGCCGCGCGTAATACATCGGCCATTTCAATGGTTTTGGCAGATAGCCCACCTAACGAACCACGGGTGGCTAATGATCGGATAAAAACATCAGGGTGGTTAAAATGACTGCTCATCCTGATCCTGTCGCCTAATAAAGAACCGAAGTTAAACGGGGATGTTGGGTCGATAGCCAGTACGGCTATTTTATTGCCGCTATTAATAAGGTGTTCAATCAGGCTGTTTACCAGAGTGCTTTTACCTGCACCGGGTGGGCCGGTTATACCTATTATAGGTGTTGGTTTGGTAAAGTGCAGGCTTTTTAGCAATTCGCTTGCCCCGGGCAAGTCATTTTCAACAACAGTAAGCGCCCGCGCTACCGAGCGGAAGTCGGTAACCGAAGGTTGTATGTTGTTGCTTTTTGACATTGTTTTACAAAGAACGAAAATAGTACCGATATCGCAATTTTCATTCACACCGGTATAAACAGTTTTGGCGGTAGTAGTTTTTGCCGTTTTCCGGGTATTATGGCTTATGCCGGTAGTAAAAAGAGCCGCTTTTGGGGTATCAGGCTTTATGCCGGTAGTAATTTGAGGTGTTTTCCGGGTATTGTGCCTGATATCCGTGTGGTTATTTTTAATTAAACTACTGATAATTAGTTATTTATCATGTTTGTAGATTTTAAATGGTCAATTTTTTAAAATATTTCAAAGAACAACATAGCGTTGAAAATTACATTCCTGTCCGATTTTAAATATCGCTAAAAATAAATAGATTTTTGGTGACACAATTTTTGCATACATCATAGCGATGGGTTTCAAACCCATCGCTATAGTAAAAAACACCTCGAATTTTAAAATCGATCTCCCTGTATTATTATACAATGTTTAAATACAAAGCCGCGGATAGCTATATTTGCTACTTAACATTGCACAACGCTTAATGAAGGTAGCCGGTTTTACATTTATACGTAATGCAGTAAAGAATGATTATCCTATTGTTGAGGCTATAACATCTATACTGCCACTGTGCGATGAGTTTGTAGTAGCGCTTGGAAACAGTGAAGATGAGACCGAAGAACTGATCAAAGCCATCAATTCGCCCAAAATAAAGATCATTAATACCATTTGGGACGATACCATACGCGATGGCGGTGCCGTATTTGCTGCCGAAACAGGTAAGGCGTTTGCCGCTATATCGCCCGACGCCGATTGGGCCTTTTATATCCAGGGTGATGAGTGTGTGCATGAAAAATATCATCCGTTGATAAAAAAGGAAATGGAAGATAATTTAAGCGACGGCCAAATTGAAGGCTTGTTGTTTAAATACCTGCACTTTTATGGATCGTATGATTATTACGGGCATTCGCGCAGGTGGTACCGTCGCGAGATCCGGATTGTAAGAAACAACAAGGCTATCCATTCATATCGCGACGCTCAGGGTTTTAGGTGGAATGACCGTAAGATCAATGTTAAGCTTATTGATGCTTATATTTATCACTATGGCTGGGTAAAACCGCCATCGGGCCTGGCGCATAAGCTGCGCAACTTTAACCAGTTTTATCATGACGACGATTGGATGGCGCAAAACATCCCCGATAGTTTCACGTTCGATTATAGTTATAAAAATCCCGATAGGTTAATCCATTTTGAAGATACGCACCCGGCAGTGATGAAAAACCGCATAGCCGCTACCAACTGGAACCTGGATATTAATCTGGATACTTTAGATAAACAAATGACGTTTCGGCGTAAGGTATTGCAAAAAATAGAAGACTGGACCGGCTGGCGCGTTAGCGAGTATAGAAATTATAAAATAGTTAAATAAAAACGGGTTTGTTTTTTAAGCAGATAGATTTGACAACTTTTAAAAAGTTGTCAAATCTTAAGGGAACAAAATTGGACAACAAAAATACCATATCTATAATAATACCCAATTACAATGGCCAAAAGCTATTGGCTACCTACCTGCCTTTTACTTTTGCAGCTATTGAAAGTGCAGGAGTAGCTTTTGAGATAATTGTAGTTGATGATGCTTCTACCGATGATTCTGTTGATTTTATCAAACAAAATTATCCGCAGGTAAAACTACTGGTAAACGCAAAAAACAGCGGGTTCTCTTATACCTGTAACCAGGGGATAGCTGTAGCGCAGCATGAGTTGATCCTGTTATTGAACTCTGATGTTAAATTAACACCGGGCTATTTTGAGCACCAGTTCAGATATTTTGAGGCTAATGATACTTTCGGCGTAATGGGCCGCATTATAGATATGGATGGCGATAAGATCCAGGATGCTGCGCGTATGCCCAAGTTTAATGGGCTAAAACTAAAGACAGATTACTTTTACTATACCGATGATAGTAACGATAATTTGTACACCTTATACCTGTCGGGAGCTAATGCGCTGATCGACGCTGCTAAATTAAAAAGCATAGGTGGTTTTGATGAAATATTTTCGCCGTTTTACAGCGAAGATATGGAACTAAGCCTTCGGGCATGGCGCATGGGGTGGAAGTGTTATTATGAGCACCAGTCGGTATGCAGGCACCAGGTATCTGCCAGTACAAAAAACTATAAAACAGCCAATTGGGTTAAGCGCGTTTATAACCGTAACCGCTTTTTTGTGCATGCCATACATTTAGATGGTTTCGCGTTTGTACTTTGGTTCCTGCAGATCAGTTTAATTGATATGCTACCCAAATTACTAACCGGTCAATTCTGGATCTGGAAAAGTTATATCGAATTTTTAAAAAAACTTGATGCTGTCAGGGCGTCAAGAGCAAGGCTTAAAGTATTAATGCAGCAAAACAAAAGTACGCTTAGTATTTTTGATGTAACTGATAACATAAAAGAAAGCATATCGGGCAAAAACATAACCCGTTTTGATACATAATTACCACGTGCCGGTGTTATTTAATACTTTTGCACCTTTAAATGAAGAATGAATTTAAAGCGATCACTCAATATTATACTAATTCAGGCTTATGGATGATGCTTTAAATATTGCCCGTGCGGTTAGTCCACCAGTGTATGACTATGAGTTTTCCATCTGCACGCTGGTTACCCGTAAAGACGAATACCGCGAGATGCTGGAGTCATTCCTTAACAAAGGGTTTGACAAAAACACTTGCGAATATCTGTATATCGATAATTCGACCAGCAGCATGTTTGATGCCTATACCGGTCTTAATCATTTTTTGCAGCATGCTAAAGGCAAATACATCATCCTTTGCCACCAGGATATTTTGGTGCATGACCATGACCGTAAACACCTGGCAGACAGGATAGCAGAAATAGAAAGCCGGGATAAAGACTGGGCGCTATTGGCTAATGCCGGCGGTATCAATTTTAAATGGATAGCCACCAACTTAACGCAAGGTAGCGGTAACCGCATAAAAGAAAAACGGCTGCCACTACAAACCAAAACTATAGACGAGAATTTTATCGTCGTGAAAAATAGTGCAAACCTGGCGCTTTCGCATGACCTGTCGGGTTTCCACATGTACGGCCCTGATCTTTGTTTGATGGCTGATATTTTAGGTTTTAAAAGCTACATTATCGATTTTAACATCACCCATAAAAGTGATGGTAATGCCGATGCCAGTTTTTATAAAGGCCGTGAAGCGTTTATGAAAAAGTACGACCATGCCCTTCGCGGCCGTTTTATGGCAACTACTATAACTCGCTTTTATATCTCGGGCAATTGGTTTACGGCTATGGTATATAACTTTATGCCGGTTAAGTTTTTTGTAAGGCAGTATTATAAATTGTTCCTGCACAAAAAGCGGTACGTTTTAAAAGAAAAGCAATAAATGGCTGATCCCCAAAAAGCACCTACGTTTAAAGTAACTGTAATTACAGTGGTTAGGAATGCCGAAAAGGTTATCCAGGCATTGTTTAACAGCGTGCGGCAGTTTAAAACCAGCGAGGTAGAGTTTATTGTATTGGATGGTGCAAGTACAGATAATACCGTTAATCTGATCAAGCAGAACGAAGACATTATAGATACCTGGATAAGCGAACCCGATAAAGGTATTTATGATGCCATGAACAAAGCAGTTAACATAGCACGTGGTCAATATTTTCTTTTTATGGGTGCCGATGATCAACTGCTGGAAGACTTCCCGCAGATCATCCCGCTATTAAAAGATGACCATACCGTTTACTATGGTAAAGTATTTTTCCATAGTGCTGTTTATACCAAAGAAATAGAGAACGATTATCGCTTAACAAAAACCAATATTTGCCATCAGGCCATATTTTACCCCAAAAGTGTTTTTGAAAAATACAGTTACGAAACGCAATACGTTAAGTGCGCTGATTACGTATTGAATTTGAAGCTATGGGGCGATCCTGATTTTAAATTTGAATATCACGATTGCCTGATCGCTAATTTCCCGGAAGGTGGTTTTTCAACACATACGGAGGATGTTTTATTTGAACAGGCCAAGCCCCAATTATTTAAGCAGAATTTAAATGGCAGCGCTTATTTCCATTACCTGTACAAAAAACAGGGATTGGTAAAGGCGTTGAAACAACTTTTATTTAATTAACATAAGTTCGCGACAAGGCAAGCATTGCCCCATAGGGGCTACCTCTTTGTAGAACATTAAACGTTACCCTTTTGCCCCGTCAGGGGTTACCCAAATTCGTGTTGGGTAGCCCCTGACGGGGCAAAAAACAAATATTTTATACATCATGCTACAAAGAGGTAGCCCCTATGGGGCATATCACTTAGAAAACTAATTTCTTATCACAAATGCATATTTAATTAAAAACCGATGGGGCAGAACAGGAACTTATTCAGGATAAACCGTTTTATACTGTTCAAATTACCAAAACTGGCGGCGCTGTTCGCAGGTTTCCGTAAAGCACAAAAGCGGGTACTGATCATTAAAACCGACGCCATAGGCGATTATATCCTGTTCAGGAATTTTATTGAGGTTGTAAAAAAATCAGCCGCCTATAAAGATCACCAGGTTGATCTGTTGGGTAATTCACTTTGGAAAGATATCGCTCTACAATATGATGCCCCTTTTGTAAACCGGTTTTTCTTTACCCGTGCCGATGATCTGTATTACCAACCCTGGCAAACCTTAAAATTAGCCTGGCAATTATTCAGGCGAAATTATAGTATTGTACTACAGCCTACGTACTCGCGCACCTTAATTACCGATGGCCTGGCCAATTGGTGTATGGCCGATGAACTGGTAGGATTTGAAAGTGATACCGAGCGGATATTGCCAAAATATAAAAGCAAGACCGATCGGTTTTATACCCGGTTACTTCAATTGCCATTAACAGTGAATTTTGAGTTCGATAGGTCAAAATACTTTTTTGAGACCGTATTGGGTCAGAGTATCACACTCAATGGCCCGTCTATCGCCGTAAAAGATCCTGCTAAAAAAGACATCCTGATTTTTCCCGGAGCCGGTGTGGTAAAACGCAGTTGGGGTGGCGACCAATTTTTACAATTGATCAAACTGATCAGGCAACATACTCAAGCTACCATATACCTCGCAGGTGGCCCCGGCGAGGTTGCTATCGGCGATTTCCTGCATCAAAACTCAGAACAGGGCAGTGTTGTCAATCTCATCAATAAAACATCATTACCACAATTGATAGAACAAATAGGCAACGCCGCGCTTATTGTATCGAACGAAACAAGTGCCATACATATAGCCGCTGCTACCCAAACCAACTGTGTATGTATTTTAGGTGGCGGTCATTTTGAGCGATTTGCGCCTTATCCTGATTATATCATCAGCAAGCCCGTTTGCGTTTATGAAAAAATGCCCTGCTTTTACTGCAACTGGAATTGTATTTACACAACAGCCCCAAATGAGGCTTATCCCTGTATAGCCAACGTTAGTGTTGACGCGGTTTGGCAAGCCACCAGGCAACTATTGCCTATAACGGGAATTAATTAATTCGTGTTAACTTTGCACACTTTATAATTTTCTAATGAAGACCTATTTCAGACTACTTTCTTTTGCCAAGCCAATTGAAAAATTTGCTATACCATATATCGTATTTACCCTTTTGTATGTGTTTTTTAGCACTATGGTGCTGGTGTTATTAGGCCCATTGCTCAATGCTTTATTCTCAGCAAATGATCATGTTGCCACTGCCCATAAAACCGTTACGCAGCTTAGTGGAGCGCCGTCCATCTTCCATATGTCTGAGATGTTTAAATATTATATGCAATATTATATAGACAACTATGGAGGCGCATGGGGTGCGTTAAAATTTGTTTGTTTTGTAATTATAGCATTTGTTTTCCTGGGAAATTTTTTCCGCTACCTGTCTCAGCGGACTATGGAAAACCTGCGGGTGCATACCTTATTAAATTTACGTAAAACGGTGTTTAATAATGTGATGGATCTGCACCTGGGCTACTTTAGTAATGAACGTAAAGGTGATATCATATCTAAGATCTCATCAGATGTACAGGTAGTGCAGTTTTCTGTAACAGGGACATTACAGGTTATATTTAAAGAGCCGGTTACCATGATAGCCTACATGATAGCGCTGTTTAATATCTCTGCTAAACTAACCTTGTTTTCATTATTGGTTATCCCGGTATCAGCATTTATAATTTCAAGAATTGTAAAACGGTTAAAATCACAGGCTATAGCAGGGCAACAATCATATTCCAATATGATAAGTTACCTGGACGAAGCTTTATCGGGGATAAAAATAATCAAAGCCTTTAACGCGGTTGATTTTATCAAGAACCGGTTTAATAAAGAGAACGAAACCTACTCAAACATCGCGCGCTCTATGGCAAGGCGCCAACAATTGGCTTCACCGGTTTCAGAAACCTTGTCTGTCACTATGATCGCCTTTATAGTGATGTATGGCGGGTATTTGATCCTAACGAACCACTCTGATCTGGATGCAGGGCATTTTATAGCTTACATAGGCATATTTTCTCAGTTAATGCGCCCGGCAAAGGCTATATCAGATTCATTTGGAAATATCCACTCAGGTATAGCGGCCGGCGAGCGTGTTTTGGCTTTGATAGATGAGAAACCGTTGATAAAAGATGCTAAAGATGCGGTTACTGTAACCGACTTTAACGAAGGTATCCACTTTAAAAATGTATCCTTCGCTTACCAGGAGAAACAGGTGCTGACTGATATTAACTTAACTATCCCTAAGGGTAAAACTGTAGCATTGGTTGGCCCGTCGGGTGGAGGTAAGTCAACACTGATGGATCTGATCCCGCGTTTTACTGATCCACAAAACGGGGAGGTATTGGTTGATGGTCATAATATTAAATCGGTTACCGCGCAATCATTAAGAGCATTAATGGGCTTTGTAAACCAGGAATCTATCCTGTTTAATGATTCTATTTACAATAATATCGCCTTTGGTAAGACCAATGCTACGCCAGAGCAGGTTATGGCTGCGGCACGTATTGCCAACGCGCATAATTTTATTGAAGAGACCGAAGACGGTTACCAAACCAACATTGGTGATCGGGGTACCAAATTATCAGGCGGGCAACGTCAACGGATATGTATAGCACGGGCTGTTTTAAGCAATCCGCCCATTATGTTGCTGGATGAGGCTACGTCGGCGTTAGATACCGAGTCAGAAAAACTGGTACAGGACGCGTTGAACAACCTGATGAAAAACCGCACTTCGCTTATCATTGCTCACCGTTTAAGCACCATACAAAACGCGGATATGATTGTGGTGCTGGAGAGCGGTAAAATTGTAGAACAAGGCACCCACCAGGAATTGATAGGCAATAACGGTTTATACCGCAAGCTGATAGATATGCAAACGTTTAGTAACTAATATGTCGGCATCAAATAATAAAACGGTTGCGGTAGTTATTCCTCTTCACAAAAATAGTATTACTGCTTACGAAGCCATTGCGCTTGAACAATGTTTTAAGGTTTTATCAGCGTACCCTATAATTGTTATGAAGCCGCAGTCGCTTGTTTTGCCTGAAGTGGTAACGGCTTATCCTTTTACGGATATTATCAGTTTTGATGATGACTTTTTTGATGGGGTTAAGGCGTATAACAGGTTAATGCTGTCGCCGGTATCTTATAAGGCATTTTTAGACTATGAGTTTATACTAACCTATCAATTGGATGCTTTTGTTTTTGAGGATAAGCTAAACTGGTGGTGCCAACAAGGCTTTGATTATATAGGCGCACCCTGGTTAAAACCAGGCGAGCATCCGGACGTGGTAAAGGCTCTTACTTCAACTGTTAAATATTATTTCCACACCCGTTATGATGTTCATATAAATGGCGAACCTTCTAAGTATCAGTATGAAAATAAAGTAGGTAATAGTGGCTTTTGTTTAAGACGGGTAAAAAAACTATATGATTTGTGCCTATCCCGCGAAAGCGAAATAGCCAATTACGTAGCTAAAGGGGGGCCTCATTATAACGATGATCGTTATTTAAGTGTCGAGGTAAACCGTAAGCATAAAACTTTACGTATCCCCGATTACAAAACCGGCGCTAAATTTTCTATTGAAATGGCGCCCGAACGCGGAATGCGCTTAAACAACAATCAACTACCCTTTGGTTGCCATGCCTGGGATAAACAGCCGGACTTTTGGCGACCTATCTTTAAAGACTTCGGTTATACTATTTAAAATTGGTTGTTACCGGCCCACCAGCCATTTTGCTTTGGTTTTGTTGATCAGGGTAACTAATCCAAAAGTAATACCATACACAATAACAAAGCGGGCAAGCAAATAACACCATACTTGCGCGTAGGACAATCCATTAATATCTAACCTGAACATTGGAAATATGATAGGCAGTAGTGAATACACCAAAATATAATGGATCAGGTAAATGCCGTAGGTGGTTTCGCGGGGTTTAAGATAGTTTACCAATTTGAAATTCTTGATCTTAAACAGGAAGAAAAAGAAACATAACGAGTAGAGAATATTTGTTATCCTGAGTGAATTGGCGGCATCAATACTATGCAATGTTTTTAAATAGTTGGTCTCCATAACACCTAAGACCAAAGATATCAGCGACAAAAATGCCCATAACCAAATGGATGTTTTATCTAACCATTTTTCAACAGTAGCTAAGTGGTGGTTAAATTGAGCACCCAGCCACAAGAAAAACACGAACCCAAAAATAGCTGTAGAGTGCCTTGGCTCTAACCATTCATTATAAATGTTAAACATATAAAGAACGGTAAATAAAAACAGCACCGCCCCAAACCAATATGAATACAGGTAACGTTTAAAGATTAAAAGAACCGCTATACATATCAAAAAGTTAGGGATAAACCAGTAGCTGGTATAGAGGTAAATTATTTTAAGATCGTTAAGTAAGCGTAAACCATAATCCGACCCGAAATCACCGTGATAAAATTTGTAGACGCTTATCACATCATTCATAACCATGGTAAGGAAAAAAAACAACGACCAAAAGATCCAGGGAAGAATGGTATTATCAATACGTCGTTTTAAATATTGAATAGGCGTATAGTCGGTAAATTTTTCACCTATCAAAAAGCCTGCTAACAGGAAAAAAGATATCGTTCCAAATTTTATGAACTGGATAACAGTAGTATAAGTAGTTGCGCTTAACGGGTCGGCAGCGTGATATTGATCAGAGCTGAATGAAAAGCTATGCTCCATTACAATGCTTATCATCGCCACTGAACGTATAGCGTCTATAAAAACGTAATTTTTCTTTGCGGGAGTGTCGTTAACTAAATTTTGCATATAGGCGGCAAATATACCAATTGCGTTAATTAACGCCCGTCACAATTATATAGTACTTAAATAGCTACCTGCCTGAATAAAAAAAAGGCCACGTTTTAAGGATGGCCTTTGTAGGTATATGGTTTATGAGATCAGTTAAAATTAAACCCAATACCTGCTTCTATAAAACTACGCCTGTAAGAAGGTACATAGTTTTGGTTTGAATTGCCGTACTTACTTACCAGATCCATACTGTAACGGATATGTATTTCGACAGAAGTGTTTGGATCAAAGCCTATCCCCGCCATGCCCTGGTAGGTGATCTTACTGCCGGTATATTCATAGTATACTTGATTATCGGCTATAAAACCCTGATCGTATTGGTTACTGGTTGTCATTAATAAAGATATTTGCGGGCCTACATAAACTTTTAATGGGCCAACTATACTGATCTTTGCCAGGATAGGCACATCAATAAATTGTGATTTTTGTGTAAAACGCCCCGACGGAGTGTTAGCTACAAAGCCTTTTTGCGAATACAATACTATAGGTTCAATAGTTACGGGGTACCTAAGCGGTAAAATAAAATGTATGCCTGCGCTATATCCAATAAGGTTACTGCTTTTAAAATTTGCAGCATTTGTGGTGTTTGACATATTTGCATTTACTTCAAAACCAAACTGGTTCTCGTAATAACTGTCATAATCTGCCCGGGCATTGTTGAAAAATGTTTGGGCATTTACACTTTTGGAAACAAGTAGTATAGCGGCTAAAAAGATGATTCTTTTTATCGAATTAAAAACCATACAACATATATACGGTTTTTTGGTTTAAAAGGGTGACAAAAAATATAATGAGTAACAATAATAATGTAGCCTGTGTATATGTGTGTATTAATAGAAAAAGGATATCATCTTTTTTTGCCATTTTAACTTACTTTTGAGCTTATGTCCAGTATGAAGCGTTTTTTTATCTGCGTCGCGTTTATAATATCATTCTTTACCTGCAATGAAGCCCTGGCTCAGCAAAGTAGTTATATACAATTGTTAGGACAGCAGAACCATTGGGTCGATTCTGTTTATAATAAACTAAGCCGTAAGCAAAAAATAGCGCAACTGTTCTTTGTGCGTGCGCATTCCAATATGGGCATGGCTTTCGAAGAAAATGTGGCCAAGATAATTGACGAACAACAGGTGGGTGGATTGGTTTTTTTTCAGGGCGGCCCGGTTCACCAGGCAGATCTAACCAATAAATATCAAAAAATTTCTAAGTTGCCTTTACTGATAGCTATGGATGGCGAGTGGGGTATAGGTATGCGCCTGGATTCGGTGCTTTCTTATCCCTACCAGATGACTTTGGGCGCTATACAGGATAATACCCTGATCTATAAAATGGGGCAGCAGGTAGCTTATGATTTTAAGCGGTTGGGTATGCAAATAAATTTTGGCCCGGATATGGATATCAATAACAATCCCGATAACCCGGTTATTAACTACCGCAGTTTTGGCGATAATAAGTATAACGTTGCCAAAAAAGGCATAGCTTATTTTAAGGGGATGCAGGACGCCGGTTTGTTAACTACAGCCAAGCATTTTCCGGGTCATGGCGATACCAATGTCGATTCGCATTTAGCGTTGCCTTTGTTGCCATTTACACGTCAGCGATTAGACTCGCTGGAAGAATATCCTTTTCGGGAAGCCATAGCTGCAGGCATAGGTGGTATTATGGTAGCCCATATGGACATACCTGCATTAGACAGCGCTAAAAACAGGCCGTCGACCTTGTCAAGAAAAATAATAACCGGGGTGTTGAAAGACTCGTTGGGTTTTAAGGGCCTGGTAGTGTCAGACGCGATGGAGATGAAAGCGGTTACCAAAAACTACCCGGATGGTGAAGCAGAACTGCAAGCGTTTTTGGCCGGTAATGATATTATAGAACTATCGCTCGAACTAAAGAAGTCTATCCTGAAAATCAGGAAAGCGATCAGGAAGGGCCTCATATCAGATGCCGAGTTTGAAGCAAAGGTTAAGAAGGTGCTGGCAGCTAAATATTGGGCAGGGTTGAATAGCAGAAAAGATATAGATCAAACCAACTTAGTTGCCGATCTTAACCGCGAACCGGCACAGCAATTGATACAACAGCTGAGCGATGCGGCAGTAACCTTATTAAAAGGCGACCAGCAGTCTGTAAGGTTAAATCCCCTGCAAAAAACAGCTATTGTTAGTATTGGGGTTGATGGTTATACGGTTTTCCAGACCGAGCTGGCCAAATGGACCGCTAATAGCCACCTGTTCACCGTAAATAAAAGCACACCGGTAGCCGATCTGAACCGGATATTAGCCATACTGAAAAATTACAATAAAGTTTACGTAAGCATTAACGATACCCGTACCCGGCCGGCAAGCAAATTAGATTATAGCAATGGGGTAAAAGAATTTATTGCCGCCCTAACCCTGCATAAAAACGTAGTGATGACTGTTTTTGCCAACGCATATAC
Source organism: Bacteroidota bacterium (assembly GCA_040388175.1). GTDB lineage: Bacteria > Bacteroidota > Bacteroidia > Sphingobacteriales > Sphingobacteriaceae > Mucilaginibacter. The sequence goes on from JAZKCG010000061.1 coordinate 64,213, forward strand.
CATAGCAGGGTTGCCTGGAATAGAAAAAAGCGCGGGATTAATGGTCTGCTATCAAATGAGCAATGAACTGCAAAAATCGGCAGTAAAAGTGATCACGGGTCAATTAATCCCCACAGGTAAATTACCCGTTAGCGTTAATGTGTTTTTCCCTACGGGATCTGGGTTGTAGGTACACAATACGAAATATTGAAATGGTAAAGAAATTGGGCAATTGATATTATTTATGTATTTTTAAGTAACTATAGTATAAGCTATGAAAATTGTTCCTGTTGTAAGAAAAGCTATATTAAAAAACATTGACGAAAGTTATGAAGATATGCTTTACTGGCTTTCTAAAACGCCAAAGGAACGTGTTGCCGCAGTAACTCAATTGCGCGCCGGAAGTTTAAGCCCGGGCCAACGCATGGATAAAACAGTAGTTATAAAAAGGAAACTGCATCCATGACCCTTGATAATAGAACTTAGAAGATTAATTTAACAGTTGTTTTCTTTGCTGTTCTTTAAATTCCTTGACCAGTTTTTTTATTTCAACTCTTAATTCTTTGCTGTTGTAATAATTTAGGCAGCTCATAAAAATGGCCTTTTCCCCATCGTAATCAACGATCTCTAACGGTTTTATACTACTAATTTCCTTGTTTGCTAATGAATCAAGCTTTCGTCCTATAGGAGTATTGCCCAAAGTGTAATCTACAAAATCGTTGTATACCGCCGGGGTAATATCCTTGGTGAAATCTGCCTTAGCGCCATACCCCAAAATAAGGCATTTATATAAAACATAATCCCTATAAACACTTTCCTTATTAATTTTGTTGCTGGCTGTTTTGCTTGTGCTACAACTTAGCAGTGTTAAGATTAATAGACCAGATAACATAATAGGCCGTTTCATTTTATTCATTAATTTGTGCTAAACTTAGATAAACGCACATAAGTTTACATAAATACGGCCTGTAATTTTACATTCTTAACCGCAACGAAACCGACCGGCCAAGCGCCTGTACCAGTTCGGGGTCAATAGAATTGCTTTGGTCTTTTTGAATCCAGGTTTTTTTGTGATCCATTACCAGTTCCACTTTTTCTCCGTTAAAAATTATCTCTAATTCGGTGGTGTCTTTATTTATTAAGTTGATATTAAGTATCTGATAGATATAGTCTTTATCATCAAAAGTTATTCTCATCGGTAGCCCCATAGTCTCAATCATCGGTTGTAAAGGTAACGGTAGTAACGCTAATATTGTTCTATTAATTGTTTAATAGTGTAAAATGTTTGATCTAATCTCATCTACAATGAAGTAGTCCTTTGCTATCTTTACTAAAAATAATGATGATACTTGGAGATAGTTATATCAAAAGAAATACAGTATTTGGAGAAAAGGAAATACTTAGCTATGAGACAGATGATTTTCTTTCAATTCCACAGAAGGTCTATAAGTATGTTGACCTTACTACAGCATATGCACGTGAGAGTTTAAAAGAAGATTATCTTTGGTTTAGCGATCCTGCAACTTTTAATGATCCTTTTGATTGCAAAACATGGTTCGCGTATCATATGTTGGCAGATGATGAAGTCCTGTGCAGAAATTATTATGAATTTCATGTGGCGAAAGACTATCCTCTCCTCTCACACGATAAACAACAGATGCTAATAAGTCATAATGTCCAAAACATGCTTTCTAATAAATCCAATGTGGAATTTTTTGAGGATATGGATAGACAAGCATTAGATTTTAGACTTAACGGACTTAAAGAGTTCGGAGTGTTATGTACTTGTATGATAAATGATAATATTTTATTATGGTCTCATTATGCTAATAAACATAAAGGCATATGCTTGGGTTTAAAGACAGATAAGCTTCTGGAAAAATATTTCGAAAACGGTGAAATGGGAGCAGGTGAGGTACATTATGGAGAATTTCCCCTAATAACGCCCGTACATACTGAAAATCAAGAAGTAATTCTTGACCTTTTTAAGCCAATGATTCTTAGTAAAGCTCCGTTTTGGAACTATGAGTTAGAATATCGTTTTACAGATTATCCATGTTTGCATAGGAAAAAACCGATAGGCGATATTTTAGATTCGGTTTATATGGGATTTGATATTTCCGCAGATGATGAATCTTTTATAAAAGAGGTTTGCAAATCTAAAGGCGTAAAATTATATAAGTCAAAAAAAGTATTTTTTAAATACGAAATAGAGTTTGTAGAAGTGGATTATTGACTTCCCAATCTTATAATATCTTTACCTAAATGAGTATGCAATCCAATCCTAATAAATACAATCAAAAATTCCAGGAAGCATTAGCGGGATTAAACCCCGAACAGCTGGCTGCCGTTAACAAAATGGATGGCCCGGTGCTGGTTATAGCAGGCCCGGGTACCGGTAAAACGCAAATACTGGCTGCCCGTATCGGCAAGATATTAACCGATACCGACGCCCTGCCCGGCGAAATACTTTGCTTAACTTATACCGATGCCGGCGCGGTAGCCATGCGCAAGCGCTTGTTCGAGTTTATTGGTCCCGATGCTTATCGGATCCATATTTACACGTTCCATGCTTTTTGTAATGAGGTGATACAGGAAAACCTGGAGTACTTTGGTAAATTAAACCTGGAGGCTTTATCTGACCTGGAATCGGCCATGTTATTTAGGGAACTGGTGGATGATTTTGCGAACGACCATTTACTAAAGCGCTTTACCGGCGATATCTATTATGATGTACCAAGGCTGAAAAGCCTGTTCTCGACCATGAAGCGGGAGAACTGGGACGAAGCTTTCATAGAAAAAGCTATTCAAGAATATTTGGATGATTTGCCTAACCGCGAAGAGTTTATTTATAAAAGGGGCAACGCGGCTAAAGGTATCGCCATAGGCGATCCGAAGCAAAAAGACATTGATGCGGTTCATGAAAAAATGAAACAGTTATGGGCTGCCGTAACAGAATATAAACTGTACGATGCCAAGATGAAGGCCCGGGGCCGGTATGATTATGACGACATGATTATCTGGGTGTTGAAGGCTTTCCGCGAGAACGAAGAAATACTGCGCAGGTACCAGGAGCGCTATCATTATATTTTGGTGGATGAGTTCCAGGATACAAGTGGGTCGCAAAATGAATTGTTAAAATTCCTGTTGAACTACTGGGAAACCCCCAATGTATTTGTGGTGGGCGATGATGACCAGTCTATTTTCAAGTTTCAGGGTGCTAACATGAAGAATATCCTGGATTTTGCTACTGATTATGTAAGCACATTGTCGACTGTAGTATTGAAACATAACTACCGGTCTAATCAGCATATTTTAGATATATCCAAAGCGCTCATCAATAATAATAATGAGCGCCTTACCAAACAGTTGAAACTGGATAAATCGCTTCAATCATCGCATTCACGGTTTGATGAGTTGGTAGTAAAACCGGTTATCCGTGAGTATGAAAATTCCGATCAGGAAATGGTGGATGTAGCCACCAGCATTAAGCACCTGGTTGAAAGTGGGGTGAAGCCCGGTGAGGTAGCGGTGATCTATCGTAACCATAACCAGGTAGAGGATTTGATCCATTTCCTGGATACGCAGAAAATAGCGGTCAACACCCGTCGTAAAATTGATGTACTAACCACTCCTTTTGGCGAGAAGATCATCAATATATTACGTTACCTGGCTATGGAGCTGGATTCGCCTTACAGCGGCGATGAGCTGCTGTTTGAGATACTGCATTATGATTTCTTTAGCATACCGCCTATAGAGATCGCTAAGGCCAGCATAGCTGTGTCAAAAGAGAACTTTGTTACCTCGGCCAATAATACGCCTAAAACATCGTTGCGCCGGTATATCCATGAAATACGCATACCTGCGCAAGCAGGCCTGTTTGATGCTGCACCAAATACCGAGATGAAATATCTCCTCAATAATATTGACGAGTTATTAAAAGATGCGGTTAGTGTGACCATACAACAGCTTTTCCAGCAGATCATCGGTAAGATAGGGATACTGCGCTATATCATGCAGCAGCAGGATAAGGGAACTTATATGCAGGTGCTCACCAATTTCTTCGACTTTTTGAAGGACGAAAGCCGCAAGAACCCAGAGATCAAACTCGCCGACCTACTGGCTACCATCGACACCATGAAAGAACATCGTATCAGGTTGGATCTCAACCAGGTGATCTTCTCTGAAAATGGCGTGAATTTCTTTACCGCGCACGGCTCGAAAGGTCAGGAGTTTGAATATGTGTTCTTTATTGGTTGTGATAAGAAGACATGGGACAGTAAAGGGCGCAATTCCGGTTTTAGTTACCCGGATACCTTAACCCAGGCCGCTAATGACGAAGAAGCGCAAAAAGAAGAATCGCGCAGGTTGTTTTATGTGGCTTTAACAAGGGCGAAGCAGTATTTAATGGTATCATATGCCAATAAAGATAAAAATGGCAAAGATCAGGAATCGTCACAATTTATTGGCGAGATATTGGCCGATACCGATATGGAGGTTGAATACCCCAAAGTTGCAGAAAGCGCTATGCTGGCATTTTACGTCACCCAGTTTAGCGAAGCCGATAAACCTAAAGTTGAGCTGTTGGATCACGGGTATATTGATCAGCTTTTGCAGAATTACACCTTGTCGGTTACACACCTGAGCAATTATCTGGATTGTCCGTTACGGTTCTATTTTCAATGTCTAATTAGGGTGCCATCGGGTAAAAGCCCATCAGCTACTTTTGGTCAGGCAGTGCATTGGGCCTTGAATAAAGCGTTTAGATGGTTGAAAGATGATGATGATAATTTCCCATCGACCGAACAGTTTATGAAAGAATTCAGATGGTATATGTACCGTAACCGCGACTCGTTTACCAAAGAGGAGTTTAAATTACGTGTTGATTATGGCGAAAAGATCCTGCCACCTTATTACGAGCAAAATGTAACGCAATGGAACAAGGTAGCCGTTACCGAACGCGGCATCAAGAACATAGAGATACAAGGTGTGCCTATTAAAGGTAACCTGGATAAGATTGAGTTTGACGGTAAACTGGCCACCATAGTTGATTATAAAACCGGTAAACTAAAAAATGCCAAAGACAAATTAAAAAGGCCCACCGACGAGAAGCCCGAAGGCGGCGATTACTGGCGCCAGGCGGTATTCTACAAGATATTAATAGATAATGACCGTACCAACGATTGGGAAGCCACCACCACCATCTTTGACTTTGTTGAACCGGTAAGCGAGGGTGAGTATCATAAAGAAAAAATTGTAATAAGTCCGGAGGACATAGAAACTGTAACAGAGCAGATCACATCCGTATATCAAAAAATACAGGCACATGACTTCAATACCGGCTGTGGTAAAAAAGAATGCGACTGGTGCCATTTTGTACGCAGCAATTTTAAGCAGGTTGATGATATGCTGACGGTTGCGTCGGATGAGGAAGAGTAATAAAAAAGCAAGCAGGGGTGTCACCCTGAGGCACTCGAAGGGTGAGCGTAAAGGCCTGCCCGCATGCTTCGAGTGCCTCAGGGTGACAGCCGCCCTTTTATAGCGAATAATGACTATGATGCACCAATACTTTGTTTACATTTTGCTATGCAATGACGATTCCTACTACACCGGCGTTACCAACGACGTAGACAGACGTATGTATGAACATGAAAATGGCGTTAACCCGGGATGCTACACTTGTAAAAGAAGACCAGTAAAACTGGTTTTTAATGAAAGATTTACCGATATTACACAAGCTATTGCTTTTGAGAAGCAGATTAAAGGTTGGAACAGGAAAAAGAAAGAGGCAATAATTAATGGCGACTGGGATGCATTGCCCGGTCTATCGTTAAGGCATAATTAGTCAGGCCCTCGCTCATGCTTCGAGTGCCTCAGCATGACACCCTTTTTATTTTGTATATGAAACTTTTAAAATTAACTTTTCTCTTATTTATCGCTTTGCCTGTAATAGCCCAAACCACCATCCGCCGGGATGCAACCATTGCGCAAATGGTTGATGAGGTATCCTCTAAAAACATAGAAGCTATTGTACGTAAGCTGGTAAGTTTTAAAACCCGTAACACCCTTAGCGATACCACCAGTAAAACCGAAGGTATTGGCGCGGCCCGTAACTGGATAAAAAGCGAAATGGAAAAATATGCCGCGGCATCAAACGGAAGGATGAAAGTTGAATTTGACGCTTTTACCCAACCTGCCGGTGGCCGTATTGATAAACCTACCGTATTAAAAAATGTACTGGCCATATTAAAAGGCACCGACCCGACAGATACCCGTGTGTATGTTGTATCGGGTCATTATGACTCAAGGGTAACTGATGTGATGAATGCCAATGCTGTAGAGCCGGGGGCTGTTGATGATGCTTCGGGGACTGCTGTGTCTATGGAGATCTGCAGGGTGATGGCGACGCGTTCGTTCCCGGCTACTGTGATCTTTATGGCGGTGCCTGGCGAAGAGCAGGGATTGAATGGATCGGCACATATTGCCAAACGTGCCAAAGACGAGCATTGGAATGTAGATGCCATGCTGAATAATGATATTGTAGGCAATACCCATGGTCAGGATAACGATCTGAAAGATAATACACACGTGCGTGTGTTTAGTGAAGGCATCCCATCTATTGACGCAGTTTTGCGCACTGATACTACCCGCCGTGTAGCTGCAGCTATAAGCGCTTTGATAGGAAATGGCGGCGAAAACGATAGCCCGTCGCGCCAGTTGGCTCGTTATACTAAAGAAACTGCCGAGCGTTATGTAGACCAGTTGGATGTAAAACTGATCTATCGCCGTGATCGCTTTTTAAGAGGCGGCGATCAAACCTCCTTTCAGCTACAAGGCTTTACAGCGGTTAGGCTGACAGAGATGAACGAAGATTTTACGCACCAGCACCAGGATCTGCGTACAGAAAAAGGTATCGTATATGGTGATCTGCCTGAGTTTGCCGATTATAACTATATCCAGAAAGTGGCCCGCATGAATTTATCGGTATTGGCTAACCTGGCATCGGCGCCTGCCGCGCCAGAGAGTGTTGGGGTAACAACATCAGGCCTTACCAATAATACCACCTTAAAATGGCAAACGCCTAAAATTGGCAAGAAGCCTGCAGGCTATTATATCCTGATGCGTGAAACCACCAGCCCGTTCTGGGAAAAGAAGATCTTTGTAACGGGTAATGAAACTACGTTAGATTACTCGAAGGATAATTACTTTTTCGCTGTACAATCGGTTGATGCGGATGGACATGAAAGCCTGCCGATATATCCGAAACCTGTTAGATAAAAACAAAGGCGATAGGTTCAACAAAACCTACCGCCTTTTAACCAATTTAACTAACTTTTTATTTTAACTACCAAACGTCCGGCTTGCTAATAGAGCAAACTGCTTTTACCAGGCTTATTCCTTTAACAAACAAAGAGGTGGCATGCATGGTAGATGCAGAATCGTTGTCGGTGTTATGCTTTTTTTGTTCAAACTGATAACTAATGCCCATAATTAATGCAAACAATACCGGAGCAAGTAACAGTATAAATGGATTGGTGTTGGTGAACAGTTTTTTCATTGCGAGTGATTTTTGATACAACAAAGGAATATTAAATTATCGGCCCCTTAAAAACATTTATACCAACTACCATAATTTGTAGATAAACGCCTGTTTATAATAATTACCTGTTGGTAGATGATAAATGCCTGTTCATCGATAAAACAGGTAAGTCTATCTAAATAATACAGCGTGGTTAATCAAAATATTAATTTTGATGCGATGAAGAAAGGTTGGCAAATTTTCTGGCATATATTTATCTGGGTAGCCATACTGTCGCTCTTCTTGTCTATCGTGCATAGTAATCATGTAATGGCCGTTAAGACCATGCTGGTTAACTTTGGCTTGTACGGATTAATAAACATCAGCCTTTTTTATCTCAACTACCTGGTCTTTATCCCCCAGTTTTTAGATCGCAAACGGTATAGTGTTTATATATTGGCAGTAGTAATCACCGTTATTATATATGGTGCCGATAAATATGGCATCGGCTTGCTGTTTAAAGACGATGTATTAACCAGTATGAAGGGCGAGAAAGGCATGAAACACATTATAGGTTTCTGGCCGTATTTTTTAGGTACGTTATTCACCAGTTCGTTATTTATCTTCTTTAGCATACTATTGAAATTTAGTGTCGATTGGTTCCTGAACGAGCGGATCCAGCGCGACCTGGAAAATCAGCGCCTCACTGCCGAACTGGCTTTTTTAAAATCGCAGATCAACCCGCACTTTTTGTTTAATTCGTTAAACAGCATTTACTCGCTGGCTTATCAGCACTCCGCAAATACACCCGGGGCTATTCTTAAATTGTCAGAGATTATGCGGTATATGCTGTATGAGTGTAATGATAACCGAGTAGATCTATCCAAAGAGTTGCAGTATTTGGAAAATTACATCGACCTGCAAAAAATAAGATTCGGCAATAACGCTTACATTGATTTTAAGATTGAAGGACAGGTGAGGGATCAGCAAATAGTACCCTTGTTATTAATCGCTTTTATTGAAAACGCGTTTAAGCACGGTATCGCAAATGATTCGTTGACACCTATCAGCCTGTTAATAACTGTAGATGAGCAACATTTGCAGTTTTATATCCAGAACAAAAAACACACCAATAACCGCGATCCTTTAGGTGGTATTGGCTTAAATAATGTTAAGCGCAGGTTAGATCTGTTATATCCCGGCAAATATAATTTGGATATACGTGACGAAATTGATACCTACACTTGCGAATTATCCTTAGTTTTATAGCCATGATCAGATGCCTTATTGTTGATGACGAGCCTTTGGCGCTGCATATACTGGAAGATTATATATCCAAAGTGCCTTTTATGGAGTTGGTTAAATCAACCACAAACCCTATAGAAGCTTTAACACTGGTACAGGATGGCAATATCGATCTGGTGTTTTTGGATGTACAAATGCCCGAATTAACGGGGATACAATTTCTGCGGATAGCAAATGGCAAAACTAAAGTAATCTTAACAACAGCCTATCCGCAATACGCTTTAGAGGGTTATGAGTTAGATGTGGTTGATTACCTGCTTAAACCTATAGCCTTTGACAGGTTCTTTAAAGCCGCACAAAAGGCGCAGGGTATTATCCAGCCATCAAAAGCCGCCACGGCCGAGCCGGTACAAATACAGCAACAGCAGCATGATTTTTTAAGCGACTTTATTTTTGTTAAAAGCGAACATAAGATCCAAAAGGTATACCTGCACCAGATTTTATTTATTGAGGGATTGAAGGATTATATCTCCATTTTCACTACTACAGAGCGTATCATCACCCTGCAAAACATGAAGAAGATGGAAGATACCTTGCCCGAGAAGCATTTTATCCGCGTACATAAGTCATACATTGTAGCTTTAAATAAGATAGATAGTATTGAGCGAAGCCGGATCCGCATAGGCGATAAGATCATCCCGGTAGGGGATACTTACCGTGATGATTTCTTCAAGATCATTGACGGAAAGAATGGTTAGCCCCCCAGCCCCCTGAAGGGGGAGCTTTTGATTAACTAATTAGCTAATCAATTGGATTGTTGTTCCCCTTTTAGGGGGTTAGCGGGCTTTGCCCCAATGCTTTCTTTATCCTATTCTGTGCTTCTTTAACTACTTCTTCAACAGTGCCGGTATTAGGTTCTATAGGCTCTAAAACCTCCCAGGTCATTTTAATAAAGGTGGTAAGCGGGTAAAGGCCGTATTGTATCATGCGCCACGAATTATTAATGGCGATAGGTACAATTAAAGCATCAGGACATTTTTTAAGTATGATGGCTATGCCGCCGGCCTGAAAAGGTTTTACTAAGCCTGTTTTTGATCGGGTCCCCTCCGGGAAAACAACTGCCGACCATTTGTTTTCTTTCATGCGGGTGCCCAGTTTGCCCATCTCCATTAATGAGTGGCGCGCATCATTACGGTCTATATTTGCACCACCGCCTACCTTTAAATTATAGGATATGGAAGGAATACCTTTGGTAAGCTCGATCTTAGAAACAAACTTGGCGTGATATTTCCTTAGATAGTATATAAGCGGTGGTATATCAAGCATACTCTGGTGATTGGCCATAAATATAATGGGTCTGCCTACCGGTAAATTCTGTTTATTGATAAACGTAACGGTATTGCCTACCAGGTAAACGGTACTGGTAAGGAACAGGTTCAGTATATCCACTGACCTTTTATGGGCCTTGTAACCAAAAAATTTGTAGCATACCCATTGTATGGGTTGAAAAATAATCAACACCAACAAAAAAGCAAGGATAGCAATTGGTGATAAAATGTAGCCCAGGAGTTTTCTCATGCGTTAATTTGAAGCCGCGAAATTAAAAATAATTTAACAATTACACGGTCAGGCTGTTTTCCATCAATAATAATTTAACTTTTAACACTGCCGCTACGGTAACAGAATCCATAATTTCGCCGGCGCATACCATTCGGTAAACGTCATCAAAAGGTACTTTGTTAACAATCAATTGTTCGGTATCCTCAGGTTCTGCTTGAAACTGTTCCAGGTCCGTGGCTACATATATAATACATAACTCATCGCTTACCGAGTTGCTTAGGTGCATGCGTTGTACCTCTGTCCAGTTCTTGGCTGTCAGGCCGGTCTCTTCCAATAATTCGCGTTTGGCAGCAGCTAACGGATCGTCTGCTAATGGCCCACCGCCTTCGGGTATTTCCCAACTATATTCGTCCAACACAAAACGATACTGGCCCACCAGGTAAGTGTTCAGATCAGCATCCAAAGGAACAATACCAATGGCCCTGTTTTTAAAATGCACCTTGCCATAAATACCTGGATTACCCGATGGATTAATTACCTGGTATTCGGTCAGTTTTATCCACGGATTATCATAAGCCACTTTTTCTGACTTTACCTGCCATGGGTTTTCTTTGGGATGGTGCATCATATGTATTTAGTAATAAGGGTAAAAAAAAGAGCGATAGATTATCTATCGCTCTAAATTATTAAAATCAATTTAAAGTTTATTACAAACCAAAGGCTGCTTTTACTTTATCAACGTAATCCAGCTTTTCCCAGGTAAATAATTCTACTTCCTTGGTTATTACTGTACCATCATGATGCGTAAATGATTTGGTTACGATTTGGCTTGGTTTACCAAAGTGACCGTAAGCAGCAGTTTCGCTGTATATAGGGTTACGTAATTTAAAACGTGTTTCAATAGCGTAAGGGGTCATGTTGAAGATGGCCTCTACTTTTTTAGCGATCTCGCCGTCGCTTAAACCAACTTTTGCGGTACCGTAAGTGTTAACGTAGATACCCATAGGTTGTGCTACACCAATAGCGTATGATACCTGTACCAATACCTCGCTGCAAACACCGGCTGCTACCAGATTTTTAGCAACGTGGCGGGTAGCATAAGCTGCAGAACGGTCAACCTTTGAAGGATCTTTACCAGAGAAAGCACCACCACCATGAGCACCTTTACCACCGTAAGTATCAACAATGATTTTACGGCCGGTTAAGCCGGTATCGCCATGCGGGCCGCCGATAACAAATTTACCGGTTGGGTTGATGTGGTATTTAATGTCGCTGTTAAAGAAGTGAGCGTATTTTGGATATTTAGCTTTAACACGTGGTATTAATATACCAACAATATCTTTGCTGATCTTATCCAGCATAGCATTTTCTTCGTCAAAATCATCATGCTGGGTTGATATTACGATAGCGTCAATACGGGTTGGTACGTTGTTATCGTCATATTCTAAAGTTACCTGCGATTTTGCATCCGGACGTAAATATTTGATGTCGGTATTTTCGCGACGGATAGCTGCCAGTTCGATCAATAAAGCGTGGGCTATGTCTAATGCTAATGGCATATAATTGTCAGTTTCGCTGGTAGCGTAACCAAACATCATGCCCTGATCGCCTGCACCTTGCTCTTCTTTCGATTTACGGTCAACACCCTGGTTAATATCAGGTGACTGCTCATGTATAGCTGATAATACGCTACAAGAACTGCCGTCAAACATATACTCGCCTTTGGTGTAACCAATTTTATTGATCACTTCACGGGCTATTTTTTGTACGTCTAAGTAAGCTTGCGATTTTACTTCGCCGGCTAAAAACACCTGCCCGGTTGTTACTAAAGTTTCGCAGGCAACTTTTGATTCTGGATCATGCGCCAAAAAATTGTCAATTAAAGCATCCGATATCTGGTCGGCAACTTTGTCCGGGTGTCCTTCTGATACGGACTCTGATGTAAATAAGTAGGGCATTTTAAATATGTTTTTTTAAGTAATAACAGCGAAGGGGGATTTACTGAACTTTGTAAAGAAGCAGGGTTTTAGCACTTTTTTACGTGGTTGCAATCCGGCCCATCCTGATAGCTATCAGGATCAGGACAACTAAATCAGTCCACTATTGTGCGCCAAAAATAAAACAATTTTTACAAAGCCGAAAATACATTTACTTTTGGCAGCTAAAAAATATATTGTTGGAACGAAAAACGCTATTTATTATCAACCCTATATCGGGCGGGAAGAAGAAGGACGGAGTGCCTGAGCTAATTGGTAAATATTTTGATGGCGATACCACCATTATGTTTACAAAGGGCGCATCGCACGCAAAGGAAGCTGCCGTAGCGGCAGTTGGTGTTTATGATATGGTGGTAGCCGTAGGTGGCGATGGCACAATAAATGAAATAGCATCGGCATTGGTAGGCAGTAAGGTTGTTTTAGGTATTGTTCCGTGTGGTTCAGGTAATGGCTTGTCCCGATTTTTAGGTATCCCAATGGATATTAAGGAGGCCATTAAAAATCTTAATACCGGCAAGGCTTTACTAATCGATTCGGCCCAAGCCAATGGTAAACCATTTTTTAATATGGCCGGGATGGGTTTTGACGCGCATATAAGCGAAGTGTTCTCGCATGGCAAAAAACGGGGATTTATTACCTATATTAAATCATCTATACAAGAAATAATAAAATACAGATCGCAAACTTACCAGATAGAAATTGACGGGAAAGCTTATGAACGGGTAGCCTTTATGCTGAGTTTTGCCAATTCATCACAATATGGCAACAATGCACATGTGTCGCCACATGCTTCAGTACAAGATGGATTGTTGGATGTATGTATTATAAAGCCATTTCCTTTATATCGTTTCCCTGAGATGGGTATACGTATGTTTAATAAAACAGCCCATAAATCTAAGTTTGTCGAAATTATTCAAGGGAAAGACATTCATGTTAAACGCGCCAGCGATGGCCCTATGCATTTGGATGGCGAGCCGGAAATAGCCGGTAAGGAAATAGAGATCAATATTTTACCAAGATCATTAAGTGTTGTTGTAGGAAGTGAATTTATTAGCAGCGAATAATTTAGTAAACGGTTATGTCGAAGAAAAATAAAAACAATACCGGTATCATGTACTCAACAGATCCGGGTTTCCAGTATGAAGAAAGCAATAACAGTAACATGATAACATTACCTCCCCAACAACAAAATTTAAGGATATTTTTAGATAGAAAAGGCGGGGGCAAAATGGTTACTGCTATAGCTGGATTTATAGGAGGCATTGCCGATCTGGAGGCATTGGGTAAAACATTAAAAACCAAATGCGGGGTGGGCGGATCTGTTAAAGATGGAAAAATACTAATACAAGGCGATCACAGAGATAAAATTTTAACCTTATTGCAAGTCGCGGGTTATAAAGCTAAAAAAGCCGGCGGTTAACAATTTCAAAACCACCAATATTATGAGCAGACGCTGACTGATAATGCAGTTTCTGATAAAAAAATAACTCTGATACTTGTTTTAACACATAAACCTGTTAATATTGTAAAACCAATTGTAGAATTGCATGTTCTTAATGTCGGCAACGTAGGTTACAGACATATATTGCAATTAAAAATGCCAACCCCACGAGGTTGAGCGACATTAAATGTTAATAAGTAAATAAGATAATGTATAATAAGATCGTCTTTTTGCAGTTATGTTGCAATAAGTGGTTGAAACTGAAGGAGGAGAGCGGGCATACAATAACACAATAATAGGCGTTATAACAACATAGTTACAGAACTATAACAGTATAATTACACAACTTTTATAACCTATCACTTGCTATTATAAAAAATAATAAGTTTTATTGTAAAAAATTGTTGTTTAAGTATAGATATACGTATCTGGGCTTGAAAAGACTTACTATCTATTAAATGCAGTGTTAAATAATTATTAAAGAATAGCAAAAGACTTTTTTTATTTCATTAAAATTCTATTTTTGCTATCCGCTTATATATACAAGAGCAATTAACTAACTAAAAATAAACAAAAACTAAAAACTAAAATTTAAAGTAATGGCAAACGCACCAACAAAACCAACTACCGTTAAAAAAGAAAGCTCAAGTGCATCTGGCATGTTTGCGACCTTGACTATCCCACTTTGTATTCTGACAACAGTATTAATTTTCTTCTTCATATTAGCAGATCCAAGCCACTACAAAGGTGGTGACGTTACCGCCGGCGAACCGGAAGATGTATTTGGTATAGTTCATAGAGGTGGATACCTTGTACCATTGGTAATGGCTTATGTATTAATGGTAATTGTATTCTCTATAGAACGTTTTATTGTTATTGGTAAAGCATCTGGTACTGCCAGCATTGACGCTTTTGTTAGAAAAGTACAAGGCTTCTTAACTGCCGGTAACATTGATGCAGCTTCTGCTGAGTGTGATAAACAAAAAGGTTCTGTAGCTAACGTTATAAAATCAGGTTTGAAAAAATACCGCGAAATGGAAGTTGATACAACTTTAGATGTTGATCAAAAAACATTAGCTATCCAAAAAGACATCGAAGAAGCAACAGCTTTAGAGATGCCAATGTTAGAGCAAAACTTAACAATCATTGCTACCCTGGTATCAATCGGTACATTAACCGGTCTATTAGGTACGGTAATCGGTATGATCAAAGCCTTCCACGAATTAGCAGGATCTGGCGCTAATACAGCAGCGTTATCATCAGCTATCTCTGAAGCATTGGTTAACACTGCGTTAGGTATCGGTACTTCTGCTATATCAATTGTAATGTACAACGTGTTTACATCAAAAATTGATGGTTTGACTTATGCTATTGACGAAACAGGTTTCAGCATCGTATCTACATTTGCTGCAACCCATAAAAATAAATAAATTTTAGTGTTAATATTCAGGCCCTGATAAGGTTGGGGCCTGAAATTAATTATTTAATAACACTATATATTTAATCAAAGTATTATGGCTAGAGTAAAAGTTCCAAGGAAGAGTACTGCAATTGACATGACCGCCATGTGCGACGTGGCCTTCTTGCTGCTAACTTTCTTTATATTATCTGCAAAACCAAAGGTTCAGGATCCAGTTCACGCCGATATCCCTGCTTCAACTACTATCCAGCCGTTACCAGAGAATGATTTTTCAAGTCTGTTGGTAGCACAGGGTAAAGTATTCTTTAGTGTGGAAGGTGCAGAAGTGCGCATGGAAACTTTAAGAGGTATGGCCGATCAGTATAAAATTCCATTTACACCAGAAGAGATAAAACAATTTACTACTGTTGATGCTGTGGGCGTATCTATAACATATTTGAAGGCGTATTTAGCAATGACACCTAAAGAAAGGTCAACTGTGGCCCAGCCAGGTGTACCTGTTGATACTACTGATAATAACGAATTGTACTGGTGGGTTAAAAACGCCCGTAAAGCTGATAAGCTTGTTCACAACAAAGAGTTGAAGATAGCTATCAAAGGCGATGCTAAAGAGGAGTATCCTACAATTGCAAAAATCATTAAAACACTGCAAAAGCAGAAAGTTAACAAATTTGGTTTAATCACATCGTTAAAAACGGTGCAAAAATAATTAGAAATGGCAGAATTAGATACCTCCGGCGGGGGTAAAAAAGGCGGCGGTAAGGTTAGAAGTAAAAAAGCATCGACGCGTGTGGATTTAACCGCGATGGTGGATTTGGCCTTCTTGCTCATCACCTTCTTTATCCTTACCACAACACTACAAAAGCCAAAAGCCATGGATTTAACCATGCCGGATAAGGACGATATCACAAAAAACCAATTACCTGTTCCAGCAACAAGGACGATGACCGTATTACTGGGTAAAAACAACAAGGTAGAATGGTATATAGGTTTACCTACAAACCCAATAACCCCTCCAACGGTTACAGGTTTTGGTAAGAACGGTATACGTCAGGCCTTATTTGACAAGGGAAAAGAAATTTTAGCAGCATCAGGTAAAGCGATGATCGTTTTGATCAAACCAAGCGATAAATCGACTTACTATGATATGGTTACTTTAATGGACGAGTTAAACATCGTTAATAACCAGCAACGTGCTATTGTTGAAATTACCCCAATGGAAGTTGATCTCTTGAAAAGAGATAATATATACTAATAAATAAACGTAAAATTTAAAGCTTCAAATAATGCTGGGATCTAAATTAGACATATTAAAGCAGGAGTGGATCGACGTTGTTTTTAGCGGCCGAAACAAAACTTATGGTGCGTACGAACTGCGGCAGAAAAGTCCTGTAAGGACAATTCGTGCTCTTTTGTATGGCGCCGCATTTTTTGTATTCGTTATATCGTTACCAACAATTATCAATACAATTGAAGGATTCATCCCTAAGGCACCTGTAAAGGTGAAGATCACGGACGTTGTGCTTACGCCGCCGCCGCCTGATCAGAAAAAATTACCACCACCACCACCACCTGAACCGTCTAAACCAAAGACGAGCCAGGTTAAATTCCCACCTCCGATTGTAAAACCGGATAACGAGGTAAAAGAAGAACCACCTACCCAAAAGGACTTGAAAACTTCTGACCCGGGTCAGAAAGATCAAAAAGGGGATCCGAATGCCGACGTAAGAATTGACGAGCCGGTAGGTAACTCTGATGTTAAACAAGTTACAGAGGATGAGAATAAAGTATTTACCCAGGTTGAGAGGCAACCAGGTTTCCCAGGAGGTTTGGAAGCATTTGGTAAATACTTGCAAAATAACATTAAATTCCCGGCTGTTGACAGGGAAAATGGTGTAAGCGGTAGGGTTATCTGCTCATTCGTAGTTGAAAAAGACGGTAGCTTAACCGATATTAAAGCGGTGCGTAGCCCAAGTCAAACAATGAGTGACGAAGCTATCAGGGTTTTGAAAAAATCACCAAAATGGACACCGGGTATTCAAAATCAGCATCCTGTTAGGGTATCTTATACCGTTCCAATTGCCTTTACATTGGGCGAAGAAAACTAGTAAATATGCCATCAGGGTATCGTAATAAACAGAAATCGCTCAAAAGGCGGTTTCTGCTTATTTTAGGAGTAGTAGCATTTATCTGTTATTTAGCCTTTGGCTTAATGGTGATTTTCTGGGATAAAATATTGCCCGATTACGGATATAAAAAAACGTTGTTTGGATGCCTGCTTATTATTTATGGGATCTATAGATTTACACGGGTATTTAAAAAAGAAGATACGGATGAAGAGTAGAACCGGGTATTTGTTACCGGCATTGGCCATGTTTTTGCTTCTGCAAGCATGTAATCAAAAAGCAACGCGGGTAACAGAAGAGGATACGGTTAATTCAGGTACTGTTAAAATTGCTGCCGACGAGTCTTTACAGCCTATGGTTGATGAAGAAAACTATGTTTTTAAGCAATTAACCCCTAAGGCAAATACTGTAATAACCTATCAGCCCGAAAATAGTGTTTTGAGGCTTTTATTGAATGATAGTGTAAGGTTAGCCATTCTGTCGCGCGAATTAACCGCCGACGAAACAAAGCTGTTAAAAGACAGAACCTTGCCGCCTAAAGTTAGCAGATTTGCTGTTGATGCCATAACCTTTATAGTTAATAACGCGTCGAATGATACCTTATTAACCGTAAACGACATCAAGAAAATGTTAAACGGGCAGACTAAAACAAGTACGGATATCGTTTTTGATAATCCTAACTCAAGTTTAGTTAACTATTTAAAAGTGTTTTCAGGAAATAAAGATCTTAAACTAAAGAACGTGTTTGCTGTCAAAACCAATAAAGAAGTAATTAAGTATATAAGTACACATCCGCAGGCGATAGGTATTACCGGCTTTAGCTGGTTGAATGATCCGGATAGTGATTATGCAGATGCGGTTAAAAAAGTTAAAATTGTAGCCGTAAAAGATGAAAGTAGTAAAGATGCGGCTAATCAATACTTTAAGCCATCGCAAACTACATTGGCATTAAAGCAATATCCGTTTATAAGAGGTATGTATTTGATAAATTGTACGGGTAAAATGGGACTTGGCTCGGGTTTTGTTCAGTTTTTAATGAGCGAGCGCGGGCAGCGGGTTGTTTTGAGATCGGGCATATTGCCTGATTCATTACCGCAAAGAGAGATTAATATTAAAACTAAATTTTAAATAAATATCTAAATTAAATAATAATACGCTATGAAAATGATCAGTAAAATAGCTAAAGTAGCATTCGGGCTGGTACTTATAGGATCAGCGGTTTTTGGACAGAGTCTTGATGACGCTAAAAAAGCTATTGATGCCGAACAATATCAGAAAGCAAAGGGAATGCTTAAAAACCTAACGGTTACACAGTCGACAAAAGACGAGAACTTTTTTTACCTGGGATGGGTATATTTAATTCAGGACTATCCTGATTCTGCAAAAACAACCTTTACCAAAGGTTTAGCTGTTGATCCAAAATCGGCATTAAACTATGTGGGTTTAGGTGCTGTTGCACTGGCTGCTAACGATGAAGCAGGCGCAACATCTAATTTTAACCTGGCCATTAGCAATACCGGTAAAAAGGATAGCCAGCCTTATTTATATATAGGTAAAGCCTATTTGCTGGATGCTAAAGATGGGAAATTCCCACCGGCTAAAGCAAACGCGGCTATTGATGCCTTGAATAAAGGTAAAGCAGCAAACCCTAAAGATGCTGCTGTATTGGTAACATTAGGTAATGCTTACCGTACACAATTGAAAGGTAATGAGGCTTATGGAGCATACCAGGAAGCACTAACGTTGGACCCTAAATTTCCCGCAGCAAGTGTTGCAATGGGGGTATTGTCAAAATATGCGGATAATTTTGAAGATGCTAATAAGCAATTTCAAGTAGCATTAGGTGTTGACCCTAATTATGGCCCTGCTTACCGTGAAATTGCCGAAACCGATTTAAGAGAAGCGCAAACCAACATTAAAGTTGCATCTGTTAAAGTTAAAGAAGGTGTTGAGAACTATAAAAAATACCTGAGCTTAACAGACGAATCAACCGAGTCATTATTGCGTTATGCGGATTTCTTAGTTAACGCCGGCGATTATACTACTTTGCAGGAAGTAACAACCAAACTGTCAAAATCTGCAACTGTAAATGCGCGTATCTATCGTTACTTAGGTTATGCAGCTTATGAAAACAAAGATTACACTGCCGGTTTAACCGCAATTAACAATTGGTTTTCAAAAGCAACACCAAACCGTATTTTACCACGCGATTATTCATACCTGGGCCGTTTACAAATTGCAAGTGGCAGTGATACAACTAAAGGTGTAGAGAACTTGCAAAAAGCTGCTGACCTGGATACTACCATGGCACAAGATATATATACAGAAATTGCTAAAATGTATTACTCAAAAGGCAAATACTTGAAAGCGGGTGATGCTTACCAGGCTGTAATAAATAAGGTTCATGGAAAAGCATTGCTTCTTGAGCACTTCTATGCAGGTTATAGCTACTATAATGAATTTGCATTTGTGCAATCTCCTGCATACAGAAAAACACATGCCGTTAAGCCAGACTCTACTTTATTGGTAAGGGCCGATACGTTATTAAGTCAATATGAGCACGCAACTACTGTCCCTGTAATACAGGCGCTTACAACGCGCGCTTACATTGCT
Organism: Bacteroidota bacterium; assembly: GCA_040388175.1. Taxonomy (GTDB): domain Bacteria; phylum Bacteroidota; class Bacteroidia; order Sphingobacteriales; family Sphingobacteriaceae; genus Mucilaginibacter. The sequence continues at coordinate 84,113 of JAZKCG010000061.1, forward strand.
GATTATAGGGACACTCTTTATAGCGATTTAAAAGGACTTGCGAAACCTCGTTATGAAAAAATAATAGAGGTGTTTGGTGCAAAAGCTACACCAACCGCTGCTGAAAAGAGAGCATTATCAGCTGCGTATGCTTACTTAGGTAATTATGCCCAGTATCATGACAAAGATGATGCTAAAGCTTTAGAAAATTTCACTAAGGCAAAAGATCTAAATCCGGATAATGGTTATGCAAAATTTTATTTTGATAACCATACAACTACGACGGCCCCGGCACCTACAGGTGCTAAGCCCGCTGCTCCGAAGAAATAATATTGAATCAATACAAATAAAAAAGGCCTCGACAGAGGCCTTTTTTATTAACATACCATTTGTATATTTGCACCCATGGAAGTACAAAGTTTACCTGTTAATTATTTGCCTATCATTTTCCAAATGATAGTGGCTGTAGGGTTTGTGGTTGGTACTATGTTTGTAACACACAAAATAGGCCCTAAACGTGTAACTAAAGATAAATTGACCCCGTTCGAGTCGGGTATCCAGGTAATAGGTAACGCCCGTACCCCTATCTCCATTAAATACTTTTTGGTGGCTATACTGTTTGTGTTGTTTGATGTCGAGGTTATATTTATGTATCCATGGGCTGTTAACTTTAAAGAACTGGGCGCAACCGGTATGTATGAAATGTTTATTTTTATGGGTGGTTTATTAGCCGGTTTTATCTATATCCTAAAAAAAGGTGTCTTAAATTGGGATTAATATATTAATCTCGTCTTTACTAAAAAGAAGGATGTTGCCTATACAAGTTGATCTGTTAAAATATCACTTGTATAAACGTCTTAAAGAGGATTAAAAGGTTGTTTAGAATTATTCTAAATATATTTCCTATCGTTAATAGTGTACCAAATACAAGGTTTTTTATCATAAATTTGCGTTTTCCATTCACGTTTTGGAAGAGTATTTGTATTAATAGATTTCATGAGTGATATTCAAATAGTTGGTGCTCCTGCCGGTGTAGAGGGATCAGGATTTTTCGCTACTTCGCTGGATAAAGCGGTAGGTTTAGCCCGCGCAAATTCTTTATGGCCATTACCTTTTGCAACTTCATGCTGCGGAATTGAGTTTATGGCTACCATGGCTTCACATTATGACTTGTCAAGATTTGGTGCAGAGCGCTTAAGCTTTTCGCCACGCCAGGCAGATCTGTTGATGGTAATGGGTACGATATCAAAAAAAATGGGCCCGGTTTTGCGCCAGGTGTACCTGCAAATGGCAGAACCCCGTTGGGTAATGGCAGTAGGTGCCTGCGCATCAAGCGGTGGTATATTTGATACTTATTCTGTATTGCAAGGTATCGATGAGGTAATACCAGTTGATGTTTACGTACCAGGATGCCCGCCACGACCTGAGGCTATTATTGATGGCTTTATGTGCATACAGGAATTGGTTAAAACCGAAACGGGACGCAGAAGAAATGAGCCTAAGTACCAAAAACTATTAGCTTCATACGGAATTCAGTAATGGGTAAGATAACTAACGAAGAGCTTTTAAAAAGCATTAATAGTAAATTTGAAGGGCAGATAACCGTAGTAGGCGAGCCTTATGGTTTGCTGACGGTTGAAACTAACCCGCAAACTATCATAGCGCTGTTAAACTTTATAAAAACAGACCCGGCCCTGCAATTCATCTTTTTAACTGATATAACCGCAGTGCATTATCCTGAACAGGAAAAAGCAATAGGCATTATCTACCATGTGCATAGCCTGGTAAATAATGTACGTATCCGCATAAAAGTATTTATTGATGGCGATAACTGCCATATCCCTACAGCAACTACCGTTTGGGAAGGTGCTAACTGGATGGAGCGTGAAACATATGACTTTTTTGGGGTGATATTTGACGGCCACCCAGATTTACGCAGAATATTAAATGTTGACGACATGACGGCTTTCCCGATGAGAAGAGAATTCCCATTAGAAGATCCTAACCGTGTTGATAAAAAAGATTATTTTTTCGGAAGATAAGAAATGCAAAACCATCCGGTATATACAGATAACGATCCGCAGAACGAACTATCGACCCTTAACTTAGGGCCAACGCACCCGGCTACGCATGGTGTGTTCCAAAACGTACTGCAGTTAGATGGCGAAAGAATTGTTAGCGGCGTATCCACTATCGGTTACATCCACCGCGCTTTCGAAAAAATTGCCGAACACCGGCCATTTTACCAGATAACACCATTAACAGACCGCTTAAACTATTGCTCATCGCCCATAAACAATATGGGATGGCACATGACGGTTGAAAAAATGTTAGGTATTGCCATACCAAAACGTGTTGATTACCTGCGTGTAATTGTAATGGAACTGGCCCGTATATCAGACCACATTGTTTGTAACGGTGTATTGGGTGTTGATACCGGCGCGTTTACAGGTTTCCTGTACATGATGGAGTATCGCGAAGCTATTTATGAAATTTACGAAGAAGTTTGCGGCTCTCGTTTGACGACCAATATTGGCCGTATAGGTGGTTTTGAGCGTAACTTTAACACCATTGCTTTCGCCAAGTTGCGTAAATTTTTGGTTGATTTCCCTAAGACATTAAAAGAGTTCGAAGCATTATTTAACCGTAACCGCATATTTGTTGACCGTACCCGTAATGTAGCCGCGGTTACTGCCGAGGAAGCATTAAGCTATAGCTGGAGTGGCCCTATATTACGTGCTGCCGGTGTTGATTATGATGTTAGGGCGATGAACCCATACAGCTCATACGAAGATTTTGATTTTGAAGTACCGGTTGGCGATAATGGCGACGTTTACAGCCGTTTCCTGGTACGTAACGAAGAAATGTGGCAAAGCTTGCGCATAATTGAGCAGGCTTTGGTAAAGCTGGAAAAAGAGCCAACAGATATTTTCCATGCTGATGTACCTGAGTTTTATCTTCCTCCAAAAGAAGATGTTTATAATAATATGGAAGCACTGATCTATCACTTTAAAATTGTGATGGGCGAGATACCTACCCCTAATACAGAAGTATATCATTCGGTTGAAGGCGCTAATGGCGAGTTAGGTTTTTACCTGGTAAACGATGGCGGACGTTCGCCTTACCGTTTGCATTTCCGCAGGCCAAGTTTTATTAATTACCAGATGTACGCACCCATGAGTAGGGGTATGTTACTGTCTGACGCGATTATTAACATGAGTAGTTTAAACGTTATAGCCGGAGAATTAGATGCTTAGAGTTGAAGATACCGTACAAGTTCCGGTTGAGTTTTCGGCCGCTTTAATAGCTCAGTTTGATGATATGGTAAGCCGTTATCCCGAAGGGAAACAAAAATCGGCTTTATTACCTATCCTGCATTTGGTGCAGGCAGAGTTTGGGTGGACAAGCCCGCAGGCAATGGATAAAGTTGCCGAATACCTGAAACTGCAGCCGATTGAAGTTTATGAGGTTGCCTCGTTTTACAGCATGTACTTTTTGCGCCCGCAGGGTAAATATGTGTTAGAGGTTTGCCGTACCGGGCCATGTTGCCTGGTTGGTGCCGAAAAGATCATGGATCATATTGAGCAGCAGTTAGGTGTTAAAGAAGGCGAAGTTACTGCCGACGGCCTGTTTAGCTGGCGCGGCGTTGAGTGTTTAGCAGCGTGTGGTTTTGCACCTGTTTTACAAATAGGACCCGAATATACTTTTTACGAAAAGTTAACTAACGAGTCTGTTGATCAACTAATAGCAGATCTGAAAGAAAAAGGAAAATAAGTACAAATACAATGGACAATGCAAATCTGATATTAGGAGATTTATTATTTGCATTGGGACTGATCTTAGTATTTGTAACAGGGGGATTAAAAGAGAACGGCATTATACTGGTACCCTTGCTGGTTATAGCTTTTGCAAGCTGTGTAGTAAGGCATATTAATTATTATAACGAAACCGGGAGATATTTTTAAAGGGAATGACAGCTAAAGGAATGATGATATTGCGGGATGTTTTATATGCGATAATAGTCGTAATAATATTCTTGCCCGCTAATCCGACAGGCGTATCGGTTTCGGGAAGAGTATTAGTATCAGTACTTGCAGTAGGAGTGCGCATTTGGCAGCACATTAATTATTACAAAGCAACCGGTAAAATATATTAAGATGGGACGCAAATTACTATTAGAACATATTAACGTACCCGGCATCAATACATTTGATGTTTACCGATCAAAAGGCGGATACGCGTCTGTTGAGAAGGCTTTAAAAAAAATGACACCCGATGAAGTGGTGGAAGAAGTGAAGAAGTCGGGCTTGCGTGGGCGTGGTGGTGCAGGTTTCCCTACCGGTATGAAATGGGGCTTTCTGGCTAAACCCGAAGGTGTTGCCCGTTACCTGGTTTGTAATGCTGACGAATCTGAACCCGGAACATTTAAGGACCGTTTCTTGATGACTTACATCCCTCACTTATTAATTGAGGGGATGATAGTAGGCAGTTACGCCTTAGGTGCAAAAACATCCTATATATACGTACGTGGCGAAATGATGCCGCAGATTCGTATCTTGGAGAAAGCCATTGCAGAAGCGAAAGCTGCCGGTTTTTTAGGAAAAAATATATTAGGTACCGGTTATGACCTGGAGCTGTACGTACAACCGGGTGGTGGTGCTTATATCTGCGGCGAAGAAACCGCGCTTTTAGAATCACTGGAAGGTAAACGTGGTAACCCGCGTATCAAACCACCATTCCCGGCTATTGCGGGTTTGTACGGTTGCCCTACAGTTGTGAATAATGTGGAATCAATTGCTGCTGTAGTACCTATCATTAATGATGGTGGCGAAGAGTATGCTAAAATAGGTATCGGTCGTAGTACAGGTACCAAATTAATATCAGCAGGTGGTAACCTGGTAAAACCGGGTGTTTACGAGATAGACTTAGGTCTACCGGTTGAAGAGTTTTTATACAGTGACGAATATTGCGGCGGTATTGCCAATGGCAAACGTTTAAAAGCGGTTGTAGCGGGTGGTTCATCT
>JAZKCG010000062.1:0-35083 GCA_040388175.1 Bacteroidota bacterium
ATGTACTACCCGCATTCCTTCGTTTGCCGGGCTGCAAAGGTAGGATTCTTTTTAAGTCCTGCAAATTATATTTTATAATAATTTATTTGCCTTTTTTATGTTTCTTAGAACGATCCGCGCTATCTCTTTTGCGGGCTGCAAAGGTACGTATAGTTTTGACTCATGCAAATACTTGGTGCTAAAAAATGAATATTAATCACTAAAGCTTTGCAAATCAGCAGGAAAAAATATCGACTAAATTTGAATTGCTCATCCAAATCATAATTAATAAGTTTGAGACCCATGAAAATATTAGTTACCGGCTCATCTGGCCAATTAGGTTCTGCAACTATAAAACATCTAAAAAACCTGCAATATATAGTATATGGCATAGATATTATCCCATCGGCTACCACAGATGAATTGGTAGATATTACTATAGCAGATAGCGTAATGGCTGTTTGCAACGGGTTTGACGCTGTTATACATACCGCGGCTTTACACGGCAAACATTATGAATTGGCTTATCCGCGCCAGGCTTTTATAAATACAAATATCACCGGCACGTTGAATTTATTAAATGGCTGTGTTAAAGATGGCATCCCCAGGTTATTGTTCACCAGCACTACCTCTATATATGGTGATGCCATGGTTGATAATGAAAAAGCCGTTTGGGTTGATGAACAACTGGCAGAACGCCCGCGCGATATATATGATATAACCAAGCAAACTGCAGAACAGCTATGCAAAGACTTCTTTTATAAAGAAGGTCTTCAAACCTCTATATATAGAGTAACGCGTTTTTTGCCTGAGGGCGACAACTTGCGGCTAAACCATCGCTTATATCGCGGCCTGGACGAGCGAGATGGCGCCGAAGCTTTAAGACTTGCCCTGGCTGTCGACTTTAAAGATTTCGAGATCTTTAATATATCCGGCGGATCGCCTTTTGACCAAACAGAACTTCATGATATTAAACACAACCCTACACCTATTATATTAAAGCACTATCCTGAAGCTGCAGAAATTTATAAAGCTAACGGATGGAAGTTTCCAAAGACTATAGACCGGGTGTATGTTTCTGATAAAGCCGCCAGCCATTTTAACTATCAACCCATTTTCACTTTTGAGCACCTATTGTACAATATTAAAGGTTAAAAGATGTTAAAGTAAGCACCTATATATATACATAGTAAAAAACACCTTATATATTAGCCCCTCATAAATAAATAATTGACTGATTTATAATATTCCTTATCTTTGCAAAATGTTTAAAAAACAACTACCATTATTTGTTGGCTTATCTATAGTATTTCTTTTAGCCGGTGTTGGCTGTAAAAGCAAGTACGAAAAGCTTAAACTAAGTAATGATAATGCTAAAAAATTCCAGGAAGGTAAAAGGCTTTACGATAAGAAAGAGTATGCAAAAGCTTTAGGTTTGTTTGAAACACTGCTAACACGTTATCATGGCACAGACGGCGCTACAGACCTGTTCTACCTAAATGCCATGGCTAATTATAAATTGAAAGATTATACATCGGCCGCTTATCACTTTAATGAATTTGCTACTTCTTATCCTTCTGACCCAAGAGCAGAAGAGGCCCGCTTTTTAACAGCTTACTGCTATTACCTGGATGCGCCTGCCTTTTCTTTAGATCAGGAGAATACCTATAAGTGTATTGAAAAACTACAACTGTTTATTAACCTTTATCCAAAAAGCGATAGGGTTGCAGAAGCTGGTAAACTGATACAGGATCTGCGTGATCGTTTAGAGATGAAAGCTTACGCTAACGCGAAATTATATTTAACTATTGGCGACAATCAATCGGCAGTTATTGCTTTTGGCAATGTTTTACGCGACTACCCGGATACAAAATACGCCGAAGAATTAGAGTTTTTAAGCATTAAAGCGCAATATGAGTACGCTCACCAGAGTTTGGAGTTTAGACAAGAAGATCGTTATACACAGGCAATAGCGCTTGCAGATCAGTTTGTAGATAAATATCCAAAAAGCAGCTACCTTGCACAAGCACAAGGACTAAGAAAAGATAGCCAGGTGGGTATAACAAATGTAAAGAGAACAATAGCAGCAGCTAAAGAAGACGAGAAACTTGCCCGCAAATTAATGCGCAAAGACTCTGTATTTAAACAACAACGATCAGAAAATCAGGACATTCATAAAAAAATGCCATAATCAAAATAGATATGAGTAACAACAATAATAACAACGCAAACAAGCCTGCAATAGCAAGCAGCACAGTAACCCGCGATTTGCGTGAACTGGATGTAGAGACCGGAAACATCTATGAGTCGCTGGTAATTATGTCAAAAAGAGCAAATCAGATCTCAAACAATGTTAAGGAAGAATTGCATGCCAAGCTTTCTGAATTTGCTTCATCAAACGATAACTTAGAAGAGATCTTCGAAAACCGTGAGCAAATTGAGATCTCTAAACATTACGAGAAACTGCCTAAACCATCATTGGTTGCAGTTCAGGAATTTTTAGATGGTAAAATTTACTACCGCAATCCTATTAAAGAAGCATAAGCTTTCTTTAATTCAAAAGTTATAAGTCAAAACTCAAAAGTGTGTAACCTTTTGAGTTTTGACTTTTGTATTTTTATAGCTTATTAAGTTAGATTCTTTTTTTTGAATTTTGACTTCTGAATTTTGACTTTAATAAATGCTTGAAGATAAGAATGTAATATTAGGCGTATGTGGCAGTATTGCCGCTTATAAATCGGCTTTGCTGGTTAGGTTGCTTGTTAAGGCTGGTGCTAACGTAAGCGTAGTTATGACAGCCGATGCTACTAACTTTATTACCCCTTTAACGCTATCTACCCTATCTAAGAACCCGGTACTCACTGACTACTTCATTCCCGAAACCGGCGAATGGAACAATCACGTCGAGTTAGGCCTTTGGGCCGACCTGATGATCGTTGCCCCGGCAAGCGCCAACACCATGGCCAAAATGGCCGGCGGATTAACCGATAACTTATTGACCGCCGTATACTTATCAGCTAAATGCCCGGTATACTTTGCCCCGGCTATGGACCTGGATATGTGGAAACACCCATCTACTACCTCCAACATTGGTACTATACAGGGGTTTGGTAATATATTGATAGCGCCTGGCAATGGCGAATTAGCCAGTGGCTTGTACGGCGAAGGTCGCATGGCCGAACCTGAAGATATCATTAGCTTTATATCTGCCGATATCAAGAAGAAACTTCCTTTGGTCAATATCAAAGCACTGGTAACTGCCGGCCCTACTTATGAGGCTATTGATCCTGTGCGGTTCATCGGCAACCATTCGTCTGGCAAAATGGGCTTTGCTATTGCCGATGAGCTGGCTTTGTTAGGTGCCGAGGTTACTTTGGTATCCGGTCCGTCTCCGCAGGTAAGTAAGCAACGGTCGGTTAAACGTATTAACGTAACCAGCGCTGCCGAAATGCTCGAAGCCTGTCAGCAAAACTACATGGGTACCCAGCTTTGTGTAATGAGCGCCGCCGTAGCCGACTACACCCCCATCACCATCGCGCAGCAAAAGATCAAGAAGCAGCATGGCGAGGGCCTGACCATCGAAACCAAAAAGACTACCGATATCCTTAAGTTCCTGGGCGATAACAAGCAACCGGGTCAGCTACTAATAGGCTTCGCCCTCGAGACCAACAACGAAGAGCAAAACGCCATAGATAAACTAAAGAAGAAGAATCTCGACTTTATTGTGTTAAATTCGCTAAGCGATGCAGGTGCCGGTTTCCGGGGTGATACCAACAAGATCACCATTATAGACCGCGACCTGCAACAAATCACCTTCGCCCTGAAAAGCAAGGAGGACGTAGCTAAAGACATCTGCAATAAAATAAAGACATTGCTTAATAAATGAAGCGGGTAAGTATATATATGGTGCTGTTATTGCTGAGCATTGCCGCCCGCGCGCAGGACCTTAACGCCCGTGTAAGCGTATTAACCCCAAAGATCCAGACCACCAATAAACGCGTGTTCCAGGCGTTGGAGACCGCCATGAAGGACTTCCTGAACGGCCGTAAATGGCTGCGCGAATCTTTGCAACCACAGGAACGGATCGACTGCAACTTCATCCTTAACGTTACCACCTGGGATGGCGGCAGCAACTTCGCCGGCGAACTGCAGGTACAATCATCGCGGCCGGTGTTTAACAGTAACTATAACAGCACGCTGCTGAGTGTGAATGATAAAGACTTCGAGTTTACCTATACCGAAGGCCAGAGCATTGACTATACCGACCAAAACTTTCAATCAAACCTGAGTTCGGTTATGGCCTATTATGCTTACGTGATAGCCGGTATGGATAACGACTCGTTCTCGCGCCTGGGTGGCACCTACTACTATAACCTGGCGCAAAACGTGGTAACCAATGCGCAGACGGGTAACTACAAGGGCTGGAAAGCTTTTGACAGCAATACCAACCGCTATTGGCTGGCCGAAAACCTGAACAACAAGATCTACACCCCGCTGCGTAACTTCATTTACGACTACCACCGCAACGGCTTAGATGTAATGGCCGACAACGCCGCCAAAGGACGCAAAGCCATTAGCGACCAACTGGCCACCCTTACCCAGCTTGACCGCCAGCGTCTGGGCGCCATGTTCCCGCTGGTGTTCTTTACCGCCAAGTGCGATGAGCTGGTATCCCTGTACGCCCATACAGAACCGCAGGCCCGCATAGCCGCCTACAACATCTTTACCCAGGCCGACCCATCAAACGGTATCAAGTACCAGGAGTTGCAGAAGAATTAGTGTGGATGTGCCGGTGTGCGGATATGCAGATGTGCAGATGAATATCGAGCGTTGTCAGCCTTGAGGTTTTCGAAGGATGGCAGAATTTCATTATCGGCATAAGCGTGCTTGTTTCACGCGCGTGTGACACAGATGAAACAGGTGAAACACTTTTTTAATCTAACAAATTGACATTGAACCATTTGCGAAAAACAAGTGAAACAAAATGAAACGCTATTTTGGGTTTAACCATTTGAATGTAAGGGCATTGTGAAAATAAAACATGTTTAAACGCGCATTGAAATTCTACTTACTAATCAGTAGGTGGCTTTAAACCTAAATGCAACTCATAATACTCAAAATCAACGAATTGCAAACAGGTTGCTTTTTCGCCTTTTTACAAACTTAAACGTGGTGACAATATAGCGCCACCATTTTATTGAGATAAGGGTGCCGTATTTTGTAATGGTTGGCTGGGGTGATAAGAATAATTGGGGCGTTGCCTGCGGCCTGCGCCGTACACTGTGCTGCCGCAAGCGTCTCGCTTGTGGTACGCCTATAAGTTAACGCTGCCCCTTTTACCTGAATAATGCACCAGCAGGGAGGCTATTTATACACACTAAAACCATCATATCACAACAGGGCACAGACTACCCGATACTGGTCTAAGTTCAATGAAATGTAACTTAGACCTAAAATGTAGTAAGTTTTCAACTTGCTTTACAAGCCGCCTTAGCAAGCAGAATGCTTGCTATATGATAGGTCGAAGTTACGCTAAAGCTAAACTTCGACCAGTGAGGGGCACGCTGAACTTGTTGCAGCATCCCACATGCTAAGTAACGCCCCACCACCCTCCACCACCACGTCATCGCGAGGAACGAAGCGATCTCTACATATGCTAATCAAATTAGATGAATGTTTTAAATCCAGGCACGTAGCCTGTGGCTGAATTATTCAAACCCTATTTTGTCAATTTCACCCATCAATCTTTCTGTTTCACTAAGCGCAACTATCATGCGTTGATAGTGCTGTATATCCTCAAAACTTAGCTCACGGCCTTTACGATCTTTGAGCCATTTTTGGGCTGGCTGATAACCACCTATATAAAATTGCCAGGTACTTGCCGGTACGCCTTCAAAATATTGCCCCTGGTTAATATAAACCCGTCCTGCATCGTAACGTGGGGCAGTAACTATATTGTCGCCATCTTGTGGGTAGGTGGTAATATAATTATCAACCCGGGGGCTTTCCAGTAAATGTAATTGCCTTAACTCACCACCTAATTTTACCAGTTGCCAAAAAGTAGCTGCATCTTTTGGGTAAGGCACACGCGGGAAATCTATTTTTAAAAACTCTTTGTATTTTTCGCGGTAGGTTGGGCTGTGCAGCACGGCATATATATAATCTAATATATCTAATGGCGCAAAAGCCCCATCAATGTAATTTTCCTCAACAGAAAGAATTAAATTGAGATGTTTCTCGAAATTCCCAATAACAATTTCGTTTAAGTTGGCGATTTTACCATATGAATTATCTGTCGACAGTTGATTTGGATATAAATATAACGGAAACACTACCCCACCACCTCTATAATAAAGATTGAAATCAGTTATGTTTTTTGTGATAAAAGATAGATTCCATTGCATAGAACCTACGACTTGCCCCTGTCGTCCGATAACTAATCCTAAATTATCTCGATTGGCAAAATGTTGCATGACCTCTCCTCGAGGCATACATAAAAACCCCTTTGATTTACTAGTATAGTATGTGAATTTGTCATCAAAAGGTCTATATGTTATAGGAACAATTTTGCTAAAATCAGGGCCCGAGCGTTTTAAATCTGCCTTAGCGTATTCGATCTTCCAGTCTCTAGCATCTTTCCCTAAGTCAAATTTTATTCTTGCCTGCTCATTTTCAATAAGCAAGAATTCCCTTATTGTGTCTATTAGCTTTGATTTGCTTGCGTGTATAGTAAAGTGATCCCTTGCTGTTACTATTCCCACAGAATTTGTATTGAACAGGGAGTTTATTGAGAAGCCTTTTTCGTAAACCTTCTGAGTTTCAAAATTCTTATTTACAAAAAAATAGTTTGGAGCACTATTAATGACCTTGTTGAATTGTATTGTGTTTAAGTTATTATTAAGAAGAAAATTATATTTGAATTCCCGTTTTCCTAATATGTCAAAATGATATACGTTTCCTAATTCTCCTGTTTTTTTCTTATTTGTTTTGATGAAAAAGTTTACACTTACACCTTGTTGTATATCAAAAACATTATCATCTTTTGATCCATCATCAGCAGTCTCTTTTTTCTTGGAATTTCCGTGCAAATCAATAGTATAAATTTTATCATAGGTTTTCAAAAGATTCCACCGCATACCTCTAAAAGTTGAGTTATCTAAAAAACCATGGGGATTGATAAATGCCAAAACGCCGCTTTCATTTTTTTCAATAAAATGCTGCCCAAAACGCATAAATTTTACATAATCGTCATTTATCCATTTTGGATTACGTTCTTTCAATTTCTCTATTCCCCCAGGCTCTTTTTTATAGTCTTCCATCAACTGCATAATCCAGTCGCTTTTATTAGCGCTTTCGCCGCTATAAGGCGGATTACCCATAATCACCATTACTGGAGTTTCGCGTTTTACTGCATTTGCCTGATCGGCTTCATCACTTAACCAGGTGCTAAATAAGGTGCCGGTATCCGGATGTGCTTCTTCCAAACTATTAGTTAAGAATATGCGGAAACGTTGATCAGTAGTGGCTTTGTAACCAGTTTCTGTTAGCAGCATATCCATTTTTAAGTGCGCCATTGCATAGCTGGCCATTAACAACTCAAAACCATTTAACCGGGGTATTAAATGCTGGTTTACATAATTGCTCCAAATGCCCTGCTGCCCTTCAAATTTTTTGTAAATATGTTTTACCACTTCGGCCAAAAAAGTACCCGTACCGGTAGCAGGATCTAAAATTTGTACTTTATGTACTTCCTGCTCTACCTCCACCTCTTTTAGTTTTGAGCGTTGGTCTGTAGTGGCTTTGGTTACAGCTTTGGTCTTGATCTTAATTTTGCTGGTATCTGCCAAACCTTGCGGCAGGTTAAATTCTGTTTTCAGGATATCGTCAACCGCACGTACAATAAAGTTTACTACCGGTTGCGGGGTGTACCAAACGCCCCGCGCTTTACGTAGTGCAGGGTTATAACTTGCCAAAAAGGTTTCGTAAAAGTGTACTACAGGGTCTTCCTGCTTGGTGCTTTTGCCGAAGTTTTTCATAATATCAGCTACATCAGTAGCTAAAAAGATATTTACCAGTTCGTCAACCATCCACACTAAACGGTTGTCCAAATCATAACCGGCGATATCCTGAAACAGCTTTCTTAAAAAAGGGTTAGACTTTGGGATGAGCGTAGCCGCTTCTTCACGGCTAAAAGTTGGTAAAGTTGGATCGTGATAACGCGCCGCAAACATCCCATAGGCAATAGTTTGCGCATAAATATCGGCAAAGGCAGAGTTGGTAATATCATGGATCAGCATCTGCTTAAAAGAAAGCATCTGCGATTTTAATGCCGATTTAGTTTCTGTTTCATCATCGTGCTTTAAAGATTTCTCAATCACATCGGCCATTAATTTGGCTTTACCTGCCATCATTTCGGCCAGCTTTGTTGGGCTTTTAATAGACTGCGAAACCGTGAGGGCGAAGTTTTTGATGAGGGCTTCAAACGTTGCAAAATTTTCAGACAACGATACAATGCCACCGTTTTCTATTTTGGCAATAGCAATGCTGGTGGTAAAAACACCGTCTTTGTAAAAATGAAAATCCAGATAATCGGTAAACACTAAATTACTTAACCCGGAGCGATAACGGTCAAACTGTTCTTTAAGTGTTTTGCTGTGCAGGTCAACCCCAATATCCTTTGCTTCAATATAACCAACGGGTACATCTTTTTTGGTCAATACATAATCGGGCGCGCCACAATCAACTCTTGATGGTTCGTTAGTTACCAAAACATCAGGCAACATAGTCATTAAAAGGGTTTGCAAGTCGCCTCTATAAGTGTGCTCTCTGGAAATTCCGGTACGATAACGAAGGTTTAATGTATTGAGATAGGCTGCGATGGTCATAGATCAATATTACTAAAATTTGTTGGGTTGGGAAATAAATCTATCCTTTCGATGGTGTATGTGCAGCGTGTGAGCATCTTGCTCAATTGAATGTCCTAAGTAGAGATTGCTTCATTCTTCGCAATGACGATGTGGGGCGTGTCGTGGTTATCCCCGTCAGCAGAAAAGCTTCGGGCGAAAGAAGGAAAAACAAGAAGGCCTTGTGCGGCGGTAAGGGCATTAGCAAGCTTTTGCTGAAGCGCAAGCCCGTGCGACAACAGGGACAAAAGTATTGCAGCCCGTGGTTTTTCCAGCTTTGCAGCGCAAAGGCCCATGAGCGCAAAGAAGCCTCTCTGCTGACTTGATGTTTGGTTACTTTGCATCTAAGGTAAAGTAACTGGCCCCCGCGGCCAAGAGCGGACGATGCTTTAATTATGCAATAAAGCAAGTTCAATACCCTTCATTTCATTTCGACCAATTGAATGTCCTACGTAGAGATCGCCAGGCTATCGCTCGCGATGACGTGATAAAGATTTGTAACATTTCCCCCTTCTCAAGCGCCTTATATCTATCAAAATCAACACAATAACAATTTTTAACAAAAAAATATCCGCAAAAATTTGCAACTACGAAATCTATCGTACATCTTTGTACGACAATCTTCGTAGATTAGAGAATTATGGAATTAAAAGCAACAGAAAGCGAGCTGGAAATATTACAGGTGATGTGGAAAATGGGCCAGTGCACCGTGCGCGATGTGCATGAAGAACTGGTAAAGAGCAAAGATGCCGGTTATACTACCACCCTAAAACTGATGCAGATCATGGCCGACAAGGGCCTTGTCGCCCGCGATACACAAGCCAAAACGCATTTGTACACGGCGTTGATCAGCCGTGAACAGGCACAAAGCACCGCGCTGGACAAGATCCTGGATACCGTATTTAAAGGATCAACCGCCGATTTGGTGATACAGGCACTGGGGCAGCACCGCGCATCGAACGATGAGATAGATGAGATTAAGAAATTCTTACAGAATTTCAGAGATTAGTTAATTAGAGGTTAGAGATTAGTAAAATAAAAAAGAAGCGGGGCTTGTGCGATTCCCTCCCACCGGGAGGGTGTAGGGAGGGGTAAAATGGAGAAGTACCCCTCCTGCCAACACACAGCCAACCGCACCCCTCCCAAGGGAGGGAACTTTGAATAGTTGATTAGGTAGTTAAAGCATAAAATAAAACAGTCATGGAAAATCTGTTATATAACATCAGCCAGGTTTTAGGTATCACCATTATCCACTCGTTGTGGCAGGGGTTGATCTTGTTTATCGCATTGCGTTTGTTTATGCTGGTATTTACGGGTATATCATCGGCGGTTAAGTATTGGGTTAGCTACGGTGTACTCACCGCTATGCTGGGCTGGTTTGTGGTGACGCTGTTTACCCAACTGGGGCAATACAACTGGCTGTCTACAACTGCCTTACAGGTATCGCCGTTAAGCCTGCCTGCTATCATGCAAGAGGTTAATGCACCGGCCAATAAGTTGTATTTTACCATTGCGGGTTATATGCCTTATCTCACCATGCTGTATGTAGTTGGGCTGGTATTTAATACCTTAAAGTTAACGCTGGCGTGGAACAGTATTTACCGCATCCGCCAAAACATTACCGATACCGGGTTTGATCAGCCGGTTAAGCAATTGTCGGGCTTATTAGGGGTAAAACAAAAAGTACAGGCCGCGTTTAGCGAGTGGGTTACCGTGCCCTGCATCACCGGTTTTATTAAGCCTATTATTTTGCTGCCGGTATCTATAACCACCTACCTCACACACGAAGAAATTGAAGCCATACTGCTTCATGAACTGGCCCATATTAAACGGAACGATTACCTGTTAAACTTTATACAGCAGGTTATAGGGATTCTTTTGTTTTTTAACCCTTTCGCCAGGTTGATAGGTAAACTGATCAACGAAGAAAGAGAAAACTGCTGCGACGATATGGTTGTGCGCGTCACCGGCAGTCCGTTTATATATGCACAAGCGCTGTTAAAACTCGAGGAAAATAAACAACACCAGTGGCAACTGGCCCTTGCCGCTACCGGAAAAAAGTATCATTTATTAAACCGAATTGAACGTATCATGAAAACAAAAACACAAACCGTAAATATACGCCCGGTGCTGGTTACCGTACTGGCCCTCACCATTAGCATAAGCAGCATTGCCTGGCTAAACCCCGAAATTAAGGATGGTAAAGTGGTGATAAAAAACGCGCCTGCCATAAAAATGGTTACCGCGGCTATTGCTAATGAGGTTGTTCCGGAAGCGCCGGCACCTGCACCAAAGCATAAAAGAAAGATGAGTATCCGTTACATAACCGATACCGCCAAGCAAGCCGCTTTTAACGACACCACCAAAAAGAAATATAAAATTGTGGTGGAGGATGAGCAGGGCAATAAAAAAGAGTACAACTCTGTAAATGACCTGCCTGCCGAAGATAGGAACGACTTTTATAAGGACGCGTCTTTATTTGCAGATACCACTCACCTAAAAGAGTTGCAGAAGTTTTATCAAAGCGATAAATGGAAAAAGCAAACTGACGAAATGCAAAAACACGCTATGGCGATGGCTAAACAATTTGACAGCCCTGAGTGGAAGAAGCACCAAAAAGCATTGGTTGAGCAATCAATGGCAATGGCTAAAAGGGTTACAGACAAGAAATGGCAAAAGCAAGCCCAGGAAATGGCGATTCAAAGCAAAAAAATTGCCGAGCAGTTTAATGGCCCTGAGTTTGCAAAAAAAATGGAAGAAATGCAGAAATCGGGTGTAGACATGGTTAAATACTATCAAAGCCCCGAGTTTACTAAAACCATTGAGGGCATGACCAAATACTACAGCAGCCCCGAGTTTTTAAAACAAGTTGAAGGCATGACTAAATATTACGACAGCCCGAAATTTAAAAAAAGCATCGAGAAAATGACCAAGTATTACGATAGCCCAGAGTTTAAGAAACAAGTTGAGGAGATGCAAAAAAGTGCTGAAAAAATGGAACAGGATGTACAGGACAGTAAAGTAGATAGCGCACAGGAAAAAGCTGCCAGAAAAGACGAACAAAAAGCCCGCGAAGCCGAAGCAAAAGATAAAGCAGCACAAAAAGAAGTAAAACCACAAACTATAGAGAACGCACCGTTATAAGTTTATACCAGACTTACGAAGTTTTAAAAACTTCGTAAGTCTTTAAAGTGTTTATGTAATTTAGTATCCTCAAAAAGGATACTTTTTTTATGCTTCAAAAACTCAGTATAAGTAATTACGCTTTAATTGATAACCTCGAGATCAGCTTTGATAAGGGGCTAAACATCCTCACCGGCGAAACCGGCGCGGGTAAATCAATTATCCTGGGGGCCTTATCCCTCATACTGGGGCAGCGTGCAGAGAGTCGCTATTTTTTTAATCAGCAGAAAAAGTGTGTGATAGAGGGTACTTTCAGGATAGGCGATTTCCACCTGAAGAACTTCTTTGAGGATAATGACCTGGACTATGAAGCAGAAACCGTTTTACGGCGCGAAATTTCTGCCGATGGTAAGTCGCGCTCGTTCGTTAACGATACGCCGGTAAACCTTAACTCGATGAAGTTACTGGGCGAGCGGCTGATAGATATCCACTCGCAGCACGCTACATTGGAGATTAACGACCCGGAGTTTCAGTTATTAGTGGTTGATTCTGTTGCTAAGCATCCCGAGTTGCTGGATGAATATCAAACTAAATTCCGCGCTTATAAAAAATCGACAGCCAAACTACAGCAACTGATCAACGAAAGTGACAAAGCCAAAGCCGACCTGGATTACTACCAGTTTCAGTACGATGAACTGGAAAAGGCAGAGCTGGCCGCCGATGAACAGGAACAATTAGAGCAAGAACTATACACTTTAAATAATGCCGAAGAGATAAAACGCAACCTGCTTAGCGCTAATTACCTGATGCAGGATAGTGAGGCCGCTGCCCTAACACAACTGCGCGAAGCGGGGCAGCAATTAGGCGCTTTAACCAAATTTAATCCGCAGATAGAAGAGTTACAGGAGCGATTGAACAGTTCGATCATCGAACTAAAAGATATTGCTGCCGAGATCGAAAATATAGAACAACGCACCCATACCGACGAATCACGCGCGGCGGATATCAATACCCGATTAAGCCTGATCTACAACCTGCAAAAAAAGCACCGCGTTAACACCAATGCCGAGTTACTGCAACTACAGGATGAGCTATCAGCCAAGATCCAACAGGCAGTTTTCGGTGATGAGGTGATCGAGAAATTACAGCAACAGTTAGCCGCTGATAAAAAAGAATTAGAAACTCTGGCAGGTCAGTTATCTGCTAACCGATTAAAGGCTATCCCGACTATCGAGGCACAGGTACTGCAAACCCTGGCCGAGATGGGCATGGGTAATTCGGCGCTTAAAATAGAATTGTCCGCTATACAAGCCGCAGGACATAACTCCCCTTTAGGGGGTTTGGGGGCGACCGGTACTGATATTGTACGCTTCCTGTTCAGCGCCAATAAAGGTCACGCTTTAGCAGAAATGAGCAAGGTAGCATCAGGCGGGGAGCTATCAAGACTGATGCTGAGCATTAAATCACTTATCGCCAAAAACACAGCGTTGCCTACCATTATTTTTGACGAGATAGATACAGGAGTATCCGGCGAGGTAGCTAACAAGGTTGGGCAGATCATGGAACAACTGGCTGATAACTTACAGGTGATCACTATTACCCACTTGCCGCAAATAGCCAGCAAGGGCCAAAGCCATTACTTTGTTTATAAAGATGATGAGGCCGATACCACCCGTACCCGCATTAAACAATTAGACCAAACCGAGCGCATCTTAGAAATAGCCAAAATGCTAAGCGGCGATAAACCCGGCGAAAGTGCTTTGCAGAATGCGAGGGAGTTGTTAGCCCCCTAACCCCCTAAAGGGGGAATAATAATGAAAAACAGGGCTGTCACCCTGAGCCCCGTCGAAGGGTGAGCGTAAAGGCCTTTGCCCGCATGCTTCGAGAGCCAGCATGACACCCATAATGCTATATCATCATGAAAATTAACTTTCACCTCCCCACTTTCCTCATCACCACTTTAGTATTCTCTTTAATTTTCCTGGCGGGATTTACATTTATACAGCAGGATAAAGGCTATATTTTGGACCATGAAAAGGATATCGCGGTGGATGACGTCGGCCCGCATAATGGTGGTGGTAAAAGCACGGCTTATCCTTTCTTTGGTAAGTTTAAAGGCAATAAGGTTACTTTCCGCAAGCGGATATTGCATCCCGGTTCGTCCATCGGTTACCATTTACAGCAAGAGCAGGAGATCTATTACATCCTTAACGGTAACGGCGAATTGCAAATGAACGGCAAACCCATCCCCGTAACAACTGGCGACGCCATACTTACCCTACCCGGCAGCAGCCATGGCATCAAACCGGCAGGCAATGAGGATTTGACTATATTGATCGTTTATCATAATTAAGCCCACCCAAACCCTCCCTGGCAGGGAGGGCTTAAAGGGACAAAAAAAGTCTCCCCTACCGGGGGAGATTTAGAGGGGGCTGTTGTTTTTATATTTAATTGTAATTCAATAAATACCTACATTTGCCCTCATTATAAACAAAAATAAAAACATGGCTTATAATTTATTAAAAGGTAAAAAAGGAATAATTTTTGGCGCATTAGACGAAAACTCTATCGCCTGGAAAACCGCTCAGCATTGCTTTGCAGAAGGTGCCCAAATTGTGTTAACCAACGCTCCTATTGCTTTACGCATGGGAACGATAAATAAACTGGCCGAAGAAATTAACGCACCGGTTATCCCTGCCGACGTTACTGTTACCGCGGATATTGAGAACCTGTTTACCCAGGCTATGGAACACTTTGGCGGACCGGTTGATTTCATTTTACACTCTATAGGCATGAGCATTAACGTGCGCAAAGCCATTCCTTATTATGAGAACAATTACGAGTTTACCCACAAAGGGTTTGATATATCGGCATTGAGCCTGCACCGTGTGTTGCAAACCGCTATGAAAATGGATGCCATCAGCGAATGGGGATCTGTTGTAGCGTTAACATACATTGCCGCGCAACGCGTATTCCCTGATTACAATGATATGGCAGACAACAAAGCCGTATTAGAAAGCATTGCCCGTAACTTCGGTTATTTTTATGGTACCAAAAAGAAAGTGCGTATCAATACGGTATCGCAATCGCCAACGCGTACTACTGCCGGATCGGGCGTTAAAGGCTTTGATGGATTTATCAACTATGCCGAAAAAATGAGCCCGCTGGGTAATGCAGATGCAGACCAATGTGCAGACTACGTAGTAACCCTATTCTCTGACCTAACCAAAATGGTTACCATGCAAAATCTTTTCCATGACGGCGGTTTCTCTTTCACGGGGGTTACACAAGCTGTTATTGAGCAGATGGAAAAATAAAAACGATTGTCATTGCGCGGAGGAACGACAAAGCAATCGCACGTTGCTAAGTGTACACCTTTCTCCGTGCGATTGCCACACTGCGCTCGCAGCAATGACATGGTGATAATTAGAAACAGAAAAGGCTAACCGTACGGTTAGCCTTTTCTGTTTCTAATTGAAATGTTTCTTAGCTTGATGGTATCAAAACCAATTTAACTATAATATCGCTGGTTGGTTTTACAACAGCACCGCCGCCAACAGGTTGCGAATACAATACTACGTGTAACAATTTGTCGGTACCAACATAATGAGTATAACTGTAAGATACATTGTTATAAACATAAGGCATTGGCTCATATGTTTTAGCCGATCCTGTATCGAAAGATAGTTCAGCTATTGTAACGTCACTATCATTAAAAAACTGATAGTTACCAGTAACCGGTATATCAACATTGTATGCTTTTCCATCAGTAGTTAGCACCCAACTTGCTGCGGCTACTGTAACACTAAAAGTTTGATTTGGTGTTTGTTGGACATTAGTAACGTATGTTTTCTTGCACGAAGCAAATGCTGCCACTACCAGGGCTACGCATATAATTGATAATAGTTTTTTCATAGTGAGTCTATTTTTTTTATATTCTTTAAGATGCTTGTAAAACGAAAAGGTTTAATGTTTAGTTTGATTTTTTTTATTTTATTTCAAAAAGAGCGATGGCATGTGCGATTCCCTCCCGGGGGAGGGAATTAATTAGTCTACTTTACCCGCAGTTTCTTAAACTCAGACCCATCCTTCCATTGCGGGAAACTGGTTTCAAAAGCCAGGCGCTTACCTATCTGGAATATCAGTTCAACATCTTCCAATTCGCCGTCCAGGTTCCAGGTAGCATCGTATTGATCGGCCGGTTGATGATAACGTACTGCTGTATAATCATCCTCCATTTTTTTACCATAGTCTTTGCCTTTGCCAACCACATCATTGCCGTTACCAATGGTAATTGACGGCACACCTGCTTTAGCGAAACTAAAATGATCTGACCTGAAATAATGGCCAGCCTCGGGGTGGGTCTCAGGTGCGAGGTAACGGTTATCTTTAGCCAACTGCGCTTTCAGGTAATCTTCCAACTCTGTTTGCCCGCTCCCGGCTATGGTAACATCTTTGGTTTTACCAAAATTGTTTATGCCATCGATATTCAGGTTGGCAACGGTTCTTTCTGTCGGATAAATGGGGTTCTCGCCATAATATTCTGATCCTAACAAACCCTGCTCCTCAGCAGTTACCGAAAGGAAAATAACCGTTCTTTCCGGTGGGCTCTTCATGGCTTTAAACGCCCGGGCTATCTCTAAAATAGCAGCGGTACCACTGGCATTATCTAACGCGCCGTTATAAATAGTATCACCTTTGGCATCGGGTTTACCCACGCCTAAATGATCCCAGTGCGCAGTATAAATGATATACTCATCCGGGCGCTTGCTCCCGGTTATTTTAGCGATAACGTTATGCGATTTATTGAAAACTACTTTAGTTTTAACCGTAGCCGATAACTTTAAACCCATATCAAAACCCTTAAAGCCACGCTTGTTAGCGGTATGCAATACGCTGGTGTCTTTACCGGCAGCCTGCAGCATTTTTACCGCGCTTTCATGTGTTACCCAACCTTGCAGGGCCAACTGGTAATCACGGCTCGCTCTTTTATCTAAATGCAGTTTAACACCACCGTTGGAGTTTTGCACTACATGAAACGGGTATGATGCAGCGGCCGTATTGTGTACTATGATACAACCCTTTGCTCCCTGGCGCGCGGCTTCGTCAAATTTATAGGTCCACCGGCCATAATAGGTCATGGTTTTTCCTTTAAATAGGGTGGTATCGCCGGTCTCAAAACCGGGGTCGTTCACCATCACCATTACTATCTTGCCTTTTACATCTAATCCGGCGTAATCATTCCAGTTATACTCGGGTGCGTCAACGCCGAAACCGGCAAATACCAGGTCGTCACTATTAAAGGTCTGTACCGTATCCGGGCGTTCTGTCCACAATACAAAATCGTCCATGTTCTTTAAGTCAAAACTACCTTTGGGCGACTGCACCTTTAATGGCGAAACCGACTTAGGCGTTATCTCTATCATAGGCACGTCCTGTAAATAGCTGTTGCCATTACCCGGTTCTAAACCTAATGCTTTATAAGTTTTTTGAAGATAAGCGATGGTCTTTACTTCGCCTTCGGTAAACGGACGACGGCCTTTATATTCGTCAGAAGAAAGCACCTTAATATGCTGTGCCAGGCTATCCTTATTAAAAGCCGACAAGCCATCCTGTTCGTCGAAAGTTTTGTTTTGGTTGCAGGATACGGCCACTATTGCCGTGCCTGCTAATAGTAAATGCTGAATAAATTTGGCCATACAAATTTGATTTTAACGAATATAGGAAATTACCCGATGGCTTTAGTAGTTTTGGGTTTAATTAGCGCTATGACAAAAAAGTCTTTTTTAAAAATCCTGATAGGCCTGATCTCATTTTTAACTATTACCGGCTGCAGTGATGCCAGCAAATTCGACCGTGAAAAATGGAGTTATGGCGATGGATTAGAATATCCGTTGCGTAATCAGATCGTTGACGACTTGACAGCCAACCATCACATAAAAGGGCTTACTTTTAAACAGGTGATTGATTCGTTAGGCAGCCCGCAACGGCGCGACTCACTAAAATTTACCTACCAGATCCAGGATAACAGTTTCGATTTCGCTCGCAAAAAACCGGCACATAAAAAAAGCCTGATCGTTTATTTTAATAAAGATTCGGTAGTGGTTAAATTTGAGATTTACGAGCATACCGATAAAAAATAACATTTTTGTCATTGCGAGGAGGAACGACGAAGCAATCGCACGCCTAAAAGTTCGCGATTGCCACGCTACGCTCGCAATGACAAATATTTATCTCTAAAATATCGCTTGCGCTATCCGTTTCGTTGGGCCGGGGTTACCCATGGTATAAAAATGCAGTACCGGTGCGCCAAACTCTACCAATTCTTTACATTGAGCGATCATCCACTCAATACCCACTTCTTTCACATCAGCTTCTGATTTGCAAGCATGTATAGCATCGCTCAGATCATCGGGGATATCTATATGGAATATTTTAGGCAGGCTGATCAATTGTTTTGATGACGTGATAGGCTTTAAACCCGGAATGACGGGAGCGGTAATACCGGCAGCGCGGCAGCTGTTTACAAACTCTTTATATTTACTGTTATCATAAAACATTTGGGTAACAATAAAACCGGCACCGTTATCTACCTTTTGTTTTAGGTATTTAAAGTCAGTTTTTAAGTTTGGTGCTTCGAAATGTTTTTCAGGATATCCGGCAACGCCGATACAAAAATCAGACTTTACTGATTCATGATCTTCATGCAGGTATTTGCCTTTGTTCATATTTACCACCTGTTCCAACAGATCTGTAGCATAGCTGTGGCCACCCTGGGTAGGTATAAATGAAGATTCTGTTTTACGGGCATCGCCACGCAATACCAACACATTCTGGATACCTAAGAATTGAAGGTCAATCAAAGCGTATTCTGTCTCCTCTTTAGTAAATCCCCCACAAATTAAATGCGGAACAGCATCAACGCCATATTTATTCATGATAGCCGCACACAAAGCCACGGTACCCGGGCGCTTGCGATAGCTTACTTTTTCCAGCAAACCATTGGCTTGTTCCTTATAAACCGGTTCCTCGCGCGATGACGTAACATCAATAAAAGGCGGTTTAAACTCCATCAATGGGTCAATAGCATTGTATATGCCCTGTATACCCTGACCTTTAATAGGCGGAAGAAGTTCGAAGGAAAAGAGTGTCTTTCCCTTTGCATTCTCAATATGTTCAGTAATTTTCATTTTGTTGTGACAAGTATCTTTTCTATATGTCATTGCGAGCGTAGCGCGGCAATCGCGAACTTTGCAGCGTGCGATTGCTTCGTTCCTCGCAATGACATACGGGGTAAAATTAGTAATTTAAGTTAGGACCGAGCCATCTCTCTACAGTTTCTACACTCATATTTTTCCTTTGCGCATAATCCTCAATTTGATCCTTGCTGATCTTGTTCAAGCCAAAATACCTTGACTGCGGATGTGCAAAATAAAATCCACTTACTGATGCTGCCGGTGTCATAGCCAGGCTTTCGGTTAAGTGCATATGCGCGTTGTCTTCGGCTTTTAGCAGATCGAACAAAGTTGTTTTTTCGGTATGTTCCGGGCAAGCGGGATATCCCGGTGCCGGGCGTATGCCCTGGTACTCTTCTTTAACCAGTTCTTCAACGGTTAATGATTCACCGCTCGAATATCCCCAGTATTCTTTACGTACCAGTTCATGCATTTTTTCGGCAAAGGCTTCGGCTAATCTATCAGCAAGGGCTTTAGCCATGATGCTGTTATAATCGTCGTAATCTTTCTCAAATTTAGCTACCAGTTCATCGCAGCCAATACCTGTTGTTACCGCGAATCCACCAAAATAATCAGCCACGCCACTCTCTTTGGGTGCCACAAAGTCTGACAAGGCATAATAAGGCTCGCCTTTTACTTTTTCTGATTGTTGGCGTAAGGTATGTATCCGGGATAATTGTTGCGTACGGCTCTCATCGGTAAATAACTCGATATCATCGCCAACCGCGTTTGCCGGCCAGAAACCGATAACTCCGTTTGCCTGCAACAGGTTATTATCTACAATTTCTTTCAGCAATGTCTGCGCGTCATCATATAATTTCTTCGCCTCGACACCTACAAATTTATCATCAAAAATCTTTGGATAACTGCCACGCAACTCCCAGGTATGGAAGAATGGTGTCCAGTCGATATAAGGCACCAGGTCGGCCAGTGGATAGGCTTCAAAAACCTTAGTACCGGTAAAGGCCGGTTTTGGGGCTACCTTATCCAGGTCTATCCGGAACTTATCGGCGCGTGCCTGCTCCAGTGTAACAAAACGCTTGTCTGATTTTTTATTGGCATGGGCCTCGCGGGCTTTTTCGTACTCGTCTTTAATACCCTGTATATAACCATCCCGGGTATCTTTATTCATTAAGCTGCTGCAAACGGTTACGCTGCGTGATGCATCTAAAACATGGATAGCGGCACCCGAATAGTGCGGTGCCACCTTTACCGCGGCATGGATCCGCGATGTTGTAGCACCACCGATTATTAACGGAATAGTAAAGTTTTGACGCTCCATCTCTTTGGCGAAATGCACCATTTCATCCAGCGATGGTGTAATCAATCCGCTTAATCCTATAATATCAACTTCTTGTTTTATGGCCTCTTCAATTATCCGCTGCGCGGGAACCATAACCCCCAAATCTATCACCTCGAAATTATTACAAGCCAGTACCACGCCCACTATATTCTTACCGATATCATGCACATCGCCTTTTACAGTAGCCATTAAAACTTTACCGGCGTTGGCACGGCTTCCGCTCGAATCTTCGCCCGCATCAATAACGCGTTGTTTTTCCAGTTCGATAAACGGCAACAGGTAAGCCACCGCTTTTTTCATTACACGGGCAGACTTCACAACCTGTGGCAAAAACATTTTTCCTGCGCCAAACAGATCGCCCACTATGTTCATCCCGTCCATTAACGGGCCTTCAATAACTTCTAACGGCTTGCTGTATTGCTGGCGCGCTTCTTCAACATCATCATCCAAATACTCAATAATACCTTTTACCAGCGCGTGCGATAAACGCTCGGCAACGGTGCCTTTGCGCCATTCTTCATCACGCACTATCTCTTTGCCTTTACTTTTTACGGTGTCGGCATATTCAACCAGACGCTCGGTAGCATCATCGCGACGGTTTAATAACACATCCTCAACCAGTTCTAATAATTGCTTATCAATTTCCTGGTAAACTTCCAGCATACCGGCGTTAACAATACCCATATCCATACCCGCCTTAATAGCATGGTATAAAAATGCCGAGTGCATCGCCTCGCGTACTACATTGTTCCCTCTAAAAGAGAACGAAATATTACTTACCCCACCGCTCACTTTAGCATAAGGCAGGTTTTGTTTGATCCAACGGGTAGCTTCAATAAAATCGACGGCGTAGTTGTTGTGTTCTTCAAGGCCGGTAGCTACGGTTAAGATATTCGGATCGAATATGATGTCCTGTGGCGGGAAACCAACTTCGTTAACTAAGATATTGTACGAACGTTGGCAGATCTCTTTACGGCGTTCTAAACTATCAGCCTGCCCGGTCTCATCAAAAGCCATCACTACCGTAGCGGCACCATAACTTAATATCTTGCGGGCGTACTCTTTAAACTTCTCCTCACCTTCTTTTAGCGAGATAGAGTTAACGATGCCTTTGCCTTGCACACATTTCAAACCAGCCTCAATAACCGTCCATTTGGATGAATCGATCATTATAGGCAGTTTAGAGATATCCGGCTCGGACGCTACCAAGTTCAGGAACTTCACCATTACCGCTTCCGAATCGATCATACCCTCGTCCATGTTAATGTCAATCACCTGGGCACCACCTTCAACCTGTTGGCGGGCAACGGTCAGGGCCTCTTCGTAATTCTCGGCCAATATCAGCTTAGAGAATTTTGGCGACCCCGTAATATTGGTACGCTCGCCCACATTTACAAAAATACTTTCGGGAGTAATGGTCACAGCTTCCAATCCGCTTAAACGCATATGGGGTGCAACTTCGGGTATTAAACGCGGCGGATATTTAGCCGCTTTGTCGGCGATACATTGGATATGATCTGGCGTAGTACCGCAGCAACCACCAACAATGTTTACCAATCCGGCTTTTATAAAATCGTCAACCTGGTGTGCTGTTTCGTGCGGAGTTTCATCATACTGACCAAACTCATTAGGCAGGCCTGCATTAGGATAAGCCGAAATAAACACATTGGCTTTCTCAGACAATTCCTGGATATGCGGGCGCATTTCTTTAGCACCCAACGCGCAATTTAAACCTACCGATAACAGATTAGCATGGCTTACCGAGTTCCAGAATGCCTCAACCGTTTGCCCTGAAAGAGTACGGCCGGATGCATCAGTTATGGTGCCTGATATCATTATGGGCAAATGCTTACCACTTTCTTGCGCATATCTATCCGCAGCAAATAATGCCGCTTTAGCATTTAGCGTATCAAAAATGGTTTCGATCAATAATACGTCCGATCCACCATCAACCAAACCGCGGATCTGATCATAATAAGCATCAGCCAAATTATCAAACGTAACAGCGCGATAACCTGGATCATTAACATCAGGCGATAAAGAAGCGGTACGGTTAGTTGGGCCAACTGCACCGGCCACAAAGCGTGGTTTGTTGGGTGTTTTTATATTGTATTCATCAACAACCTCACGGGCAAGACGCGCGCCTTCGTAGCTCATTTCATAAGCCAGCTCTTCCATATGATAGTCGGCCAACGAGATTATCTGGGTACTAAACGTATTTGTTTCAATGATATCCGCGCCTGCATCCAAATATTCGGCATGAATAGCTTTAATAATATCCGGGCGCGTTAGATTAAGCAGGTCATTATTTCCCTGCAGATCACTCGGATGGTCTTTAAATCTTTCCCCACGAAAATCCTTCTCGGTCAATTGGTACCGTTGTATCATGGTACCCATTGCGCCGTCAATGATGAGTATGCGTTTTTTTAGTTCTTCTTTTATATCCATTTTTTGTGTGATCAGTTGCCGGTGTCGAGTGACGGGTATTGTAATCAAAATGCAAATTGCATTCAGGCCACACGAACCACGTAACACGTACCGAAAACAAAAATGTGCTTATTTCGAAAAGTCGGGTGTTGATCTGGACCTTCACTTATCTGTCCCAAGCGGCTGTAGCGGCCTGAGTAGAATGTAGCACCTTGTTAAGTAACAGGTTGCTAAGACATCGCAGGGTCTAATCCCTCCGTCTTTCTCTATAAGCACTGCAAAGATGCGTAATAAGTTGGTAATTTACAAGTCATTTTGGGACCTATTAGTCCGGTTCGCCCGATCAAGTGTCTACACTTGATTGCCTGGTATTTTTGAGCGTCCGCGCTCCTGCAGCAAGAGCGATCAAAATCCTCTTTAGCCTTTTGCCGGGTGCGAGTGGCATCCAGCCGGGGCAAACCGGATACAGTTAACCCCAATAAAAATGCCGGTAAAAAAGCGTAAATAAATTTATACATCCTTTTTACCGGCATTTTGGTTAGTGTGACTATATTATTTTCTTCTTCCGAAAATACGCAATAACATCAAGAACAAGTTAACGAAGTCAAGATATAAAGTGAGTGCACCCATAATAGCTATCTTCTTAGCAGAAGCATCACCATATTCTATGCCTGCACCAATACGTTTTAGCTTTTGTACATCATAAGCGGTTAGTCCCACAAACACAGCAACACCTACGTATGATATCACTTTATCTAAACCAGTGCTGTGCATAAACATATTTACCACACTGGCTATAATTATACCGAATAATAGCATGATCATCAATGAACCAAATTTAGTAAGGTCCTGGCTGGTTGTATAACCTGCAATAGCCATTACACCAAATAACACAGACGATGAAACAAATACGCTAAATACCGATCCGGAAGTGTAAATCTGTAAAATGTAGCTTAAGCTTATGCCCATTACGACAGCGTAAGCTAAAAACAACAAAGCTAAAACGCCGTATGACAAGCGGTTAAAGCCAAAAGATATTATTAGGATAAATGCAAACGGAGCAAACATGGTGATCGTACCTAAGCCGGTGTTACCGCCTGTTAATGGGTCTCTTAACATTGCATATAATGACGGATCATTTGCAAATAAGTACGCGCAAAAAGCCGATATGCCTAATGCCACAAACATCCACAAAAACACATTTGCCAAAAACTTGCGTGATGTATCCGCATCATTTATTTGGGTTACGTTATTATAAACGTAGTTTGGATTATTATTTTCCATTTTTATTCTGATTTATTAATTGTTCGAATTTACTTAAATAGAACCAAGATACAAGAGTCAAGAATTAAGATTTACAATGCTTTGATTTATTTGAATTTTCTTGATTCTTAACTCTTGGTTCCTGACTCTTTAATTCAACCTCTTTGTTAACTGCTCTTCAACTTTCTTAAATAGTTGCAGCGGTTTTAGCGCCCGCCAGTTCAGGTCGTCCAGTTCGCCGCCGAAGTTGATATAGTAGTCGATATTGTTGCGTTTAAATTCCTGTATCACATGGTCGCGGAAATTAATGCCCGCTATCCAACCGTCCTCTACATCCTGGAACCATTCCTCGTAATAACAATCGTCAGACGAGTGAAAGTTCAACACATTCTCGCCGATCAATATAAACTGGTTTATCCCATTATCAACCATCAACTCAATGATCTCGCGCTTTAACAGCATAATATCATTATTGATGGCATCGTTCCACTCTCCGATAAATTCTATAATGGCATAAGACCGCTCATAATCGGCATACAGTACTTTCATGTACAGGGTATTCGAGCCGAAAGAATCCCATTGCGGATGGAGCAGATAGTTGTAGATCTGCTTATCAAACTCAAACTCACTATACTGCGTAGCATAAAAAGGCGAATATTCGTCTTCCGCAGCTATGTAGTCATCCCGCCATTTATAATATGGTTCTATTTCGTGCATGGTGTCCTAATGTGCAGATTTTTTTATGATGATCTAATTTAATAATTCCTATTCATTTGCACATTTGCATATCTTTCTTTCATTTGCACATCTGCATATCCTCGCATCTGCACATCTATTTGTTTTGATTATAAAAATCTACTGCGTTTCTAACGCTTCCGTTTTTCTTTAGCAGGTCGGCAGCAGTAGCTTCATCAACACCGGTTTCGGCCATTACCATTTTGTTGGCGCGGTCTACAAGTTTGTTGTTTGATAGTTGCATGTCCACCATTTTATTACCTCTTACCCTGCCCAGTTGTATCATTACGGCGGTGGTGAGCATGTTTAATACCAGCTTTTGGGCGGTGCCTGCTTTCATGCGGGTACTGCCGGTTAAAAACTCGGGGCCGGTAACAACTTCTACCGGATAATTGGCTTCGGCTGCTACCGGGCTGCCGCTATTGCATACAACGCAACCGGTGGCAATATTATTTTGATTGGCCGCCTTTAACCCGCCAATAACATACGGCGTAGTACCCGATGCCGCTATACCAACCACCACGTCTTTATCTGTAATATTAAATGCTGAAAGGTCCTTCCAGGCTTGTTCCGCATCATCTTCTGCATATTCAACCGCTTTACGTATCGCACCATCGCCACCGGCAATAATACCTACTACCCAATCAAACGGAACCCCAAAAGTTGGCGGACATTCAGACGCGTCAACCACGCCCAAACGACCACTGGTGCCCGCGCCTATGTAGAATAGTCGCCCGCCGGCTTTCATGCGCTCTGCTACCACAGTAGCCAGTTTTTCTATTTGCGGTAACGCTTTGCTAACAGAAATGGCAACGGTCTGGTCTTCTTTATTGATATTTTGAAGGATCTCTGCCACGCTCATTTGTTCTAAATGCTGGTAGTTCGATTCTTTCTCTGTGGTAGTTTGCATTTTGATAATTTTGGGCAAAAATCGGCAAAATATTTTAGAGTGGGTAATTATAAAAGGAATGATGATTGATATTACATTATAGCGATGGGTTTAAAACCCATCGCTATGGAAGAAGCGTTTTTAGCCCTCTTTACGCGCAGCGAAGAGAGGGCGATCCAGCGAAGCGTCGATCGGGTGAGTAACTTGCCGCATTAGCTTTAGTATATCGGCGCAACTCACCCGGACTTTGCTACGCTCGTCCACCCTCTCTGCGACAAGTCGCAGAGAGGGCTAAGAAATTGAGATATGTTTAGCTTGTGTACCGCTTTCCTACCCATCCCTAATCCAATTGTAACTCATTATTTACGCGAGATTTTTTCAAAAAATATCCCACCATTAAAAATAATTGTAGCTTTACCCTAACCATTTTTAAATTAAACATGAAAAAAATACTTGTATTAGGCCTTGTAGCCTGCCTGGCTATTACCTCTGCTGTTAAAGCACAGGACAACACCTTAACTAAAAAAGAAAAAAAAGAAGGCTGGAAACTGCTTTTTAACGGCAAAGACCTTAAAGGCTGGCACTCATGGCACCGCGATACAGCTGCCGCTAACTGGATGGTAAAAGACAGCCAGATCCAATACGACCTAAGCAACAATAACAAAGGCGAAGACCTTTTAACTGACGGCTCTTACACTAACTATGAGTTGCAATTACAATGGAGAATTACCCCGGGTGGTAACAGCGGTATCATCTTTGATGTTCAGGAAGACAAAAAATATGGTGCTACTTACCAAACCGGTGCAGAGATGCAAGTATTAGATAACATTGGCGCCAGCGACAACAAAAAAGAAAATCACTTAGCCGGTTGCTTATATGATATGATAGGCGATGCTACGGTATCTCATCCGGTAACCCCAGGCGAATGGAACCAGGTTAGACTGATCCAAAACAAAGGTCACCTTACTTTTTACCTGAACGGCACCAAAACTGTTGATGTACAAATTGGAAGCCCAGAGTGGGATGCAGCATTGGCTTCAAGTAAATTCAAAGATAAATTCTTTGCAGATTTCATGAAAATTCAAGGCGGACACATCGCTATCCAAAAACACCCCGGATCAAGCGGTTGGAAAAACATGAAGATCCTTGAGCTAAAAGACTAATTAAAGTTATAGCACTTAAAAACAAACGCCCCGGTAATGCAAATCATTATCGGGGCGTTTTTGTGTCTTTATAATCACAATTAAATTAGGCAGATTTGTACCTTACACATTAATATGGCAGCAAAAGGTAAACTTTTAATTATTGACGATGAGGACCGCCTACGCAAGCTGCTTACCCGTATATTACAATTAGAGGGCTATGAGGTACTGGAGGGAGCAACCGGCAAAGAGGGATTGCGCCAATTAGAAAACCATGTAGTTGATGTAGTGATATGCGATGTGAAACTGCCTGACACCAACGGTATAGAACTAACCAAAACTATTAAGACCAATTACCCCGCTGTCGAAATAATTGTATTGACCGCCTACGGCACCATAAACGATGGCGTTACCGCCATGAAAAATGGGGCTTTCGATTACATTACCAAAGGTGATGATAATGAAAAGATCATCCCGCTTACCAGCAAGGCTATGGATAAGGCCCTGTTACAACGTCGTGTGCTGGAGTTAGAGAACAAGTTGAATTTAAAATTTGGTTTTGAGCGGATCATTGGCAGTTCGGCGGGTATTACAGCTGCTATCAAACTGGCCGAACGTGTTGCCGTTACCGATACCACCGTATTATTATTAGGCGAGACCGGCACAGGCAAAGAGGTATTTGCCGAGGCTATACATCAGGCAAGTCCGCGTAATGCCAAACCTTTTGTAGCTATAAATTGCAGCGCCTTTAGCAAAGAGTTGTTAGAGAGCGAACTGTTTGGACATAAAGCCGGTTCATTTACCGGGGCCATAAAAGATAAAAAGGGCCTATTTGAAGAAGCTAACGGCGGCACCATTTTCTTAGATGAAATAGGCGAACTGGACCACGACCTGCAAGCCAAACTTTTACGAGTATTGGAAAGCCAGCAATTTATCAAAATAGGCGACACCAAGACCACACAGGTTAGCGTACGCATACTTGCAGCTACCAACCGTGATTTGCAGGAAGACTCGGCAAAAGGCAATTTCAGGTCTGATTTGTTTTATCGGCTATCGGTTTTCCAGATCACCTTACCCGCGCTGCGCGAAAGGCGAAAGGACATCGGCTTGTTGGCCAACAGTTTTGTACAGATCTATGCCACCAAAGTAAATAAACAGGTAAGCGGTTTCACTGCCCATTTCCTGAATAAGTTAGAAGCCTATAACTGGCCTGGCAATATCCGTGAACTAAAAAATGTTATTGAACGGGCGGTGATATTGGCGGATAGTAACGAACTGGATGACTCCTTGCTACCATACGAGTTTAACAAGATAACATCCCAATCGGGCAATACCGCATCAACATTTGACCTCGCGTCAGTAGAGCAACAACACATCAAACATGTACTAGCCCACACCCAGGGCAACCGAGCCGAAGCCGCACGGTTGTTAAATATTGGTATAGCTACGCTGTATAGGAAGTTGAAGGAATACGGGTTGGAGTAGCCCCGTTTACTAATAATACGATGACGCTCAATTGCCGCTAAGGCTGTTACTTTTCCTTGATGAAAAGCAACCAAAAATCAAGTCATACGGGATGCTTCTTTGCCGCACATGGCCTATGCTGGAAAGCCGATAAACCCAGTGCCCGGTCCTTTTGCCTCTTGTTGTCGCGCATAGCCAGCGCTTCAGGCAAAATTACCAATGCCCTTGCCTTCGCACAGTACAAATGTTTTATCGGCTTTCACCCGAAGCTGCCCGTCTGACGGTTTTGGACAGAACCGATATTTTCGTTATGAACCAAAATGAAAGAGGGCAAAGGCCTGCCGGAAAACGCGGGCCATGGTGCTTGCCTTGTGCGTGGAAGGATTTTTCCGGCTTGATTTTTTGGTCCTTTTTCATCTAAGGAAAAAGGACTAGGCCTTAGCGGCCATGAGCGTCTCCAAGCGATAAGTAAAACGGAAACTAACATATCCATTTTGATAATACCCTATCAAAATGATATGGTCAAATCGCCTACCTCACAATCTCTATATAATTTAATCACCTATAAAACAAAACCTTACGCCCCAACCCTACCATAATGGCATCCTATTGGCAATACTATCAATATGAAATTAAAAAATAAACTCCGTTTTGGCATTGGCTTTCTGTTCCTGATGGCGCTGATAAGCTCAGGATTGGCAGATTATTATTTGATCCGCCTATCGTCCGACTCTAAACTCATCCTGAAAAACAACTACCGTTCTGTTGTTTTTCTTAAAAACATAGGCCAGGCTTTGGATGACACCACCAATAACCAACCGGCAACTATTCAAACCATAGAGAACAACCTGGTACAGGAAGAACATAACCTTACAGAACCCGGCGAAGCCAAACTGGCCGCCACCTTACGTACTAATTTCGAACTGTATAAACTTACCGGCGCCCAACAGTATAAAAACAATATTAAAGCGGCGGTATATACTATCATGCAACTTAACCTGGCTGCTATTCAGCACAAAAATGATATCGCCAATAAAACTGCTGATGACGCGGTGATCATCGTATCCTTAATGGGGACGTTTTGCTTTTTGGTGGCCTTTAGTTTTATGGTGAATTTCCCCAGCTATATAGCCAACCCGGTAATTAAGAATATGGATACGCTTAAACAGGTAAATGAAAACAAGACTACGTTTATTGCCACCGTATCGCACGAATTGAAGACCCCTATCTCTGCCATGAAAATGAGCATTAAGCTCTTACAGGATGAACGGGTAGGCAACCTGAACGATGAGCAACAAACCTTGCTGCAAGATATTGCTGCCGATGCCCAACGCCTGTTACAAATTACCGGCGAGTTATTAAACGCGGCACAAGCCGAATCGGGCAATATCCAATTGAATTTTGGCAACGCGCACCCCAAAAGCGTGGTTACTTACGCTACAGACGCCATACGATCATTAGCCGAGCAAAAGCAGATCAAATTAAATATAACCTGCCCAGAGGAATTGCCTAATGTTATGGCCGACCTGGACAAGACCACCTGGGTACTCATCAACCTTTTATCAAACGCGGTAAAATACAGTCCGGCTAATTCTGCCATCAACCTTACCGTACAAAACCTGGGCAAGAGAGGTATTGAGTTTGCTGTCGAGGACTTTGGCCGTGGTATAGACAGCATTTACCTGTCGCGCATTTTTGAACGCTACTTTAAAGTACCGGGCGCCGATCCTGAAAAAACAGGCACCGGACTTGGCCTTGCCATAGCTAAAGATTTTATAGAAGCACAGGGCGGCACCATCGGTGTACAAAGCCACGTTGGTGAGGGCAGTCGCTTTCACTTTACACTGGTAGCCCAAAAAGCATAGATCAAACACCTTCCTATTTATCACCCCATATATATTAAATTAGCATGTCATCCCACTTAAAACAACTATCCGCCGCGGGCGTATTGGTAACCCTCGGTATAATTTTTGGCGATATTGGTACTTCGCCGCTTTACGTTTTTCAGACCCTATTGGTTGAAGGCGGCAAGGTAGACACCGCATTGGTATTAGGTTCTATATCCTGCATCTTTTGGACACTTACCCTGCAAACTACCTTTAAATACATTTTCATAACTCTGCAAGCCGATAACCGGGGCGAAGGCGGCATATTCTCTTTATACGCCCTGGTTAGGCGCTATGGTAAATGGCTGGCCATACCGGCTATTATAGGTGCAGGCACTTTATTAGCTGACGGTATTATTACGCCGCCCATATCCGTAACCTCGGCTATTGAGGGTTTGAGTAACGTACCCGCGCTGGCAAGTTCGTTCGTACCGGGTAACCATTTGATCCTGGGTATTGTAATAGGCATTATGTTGTTGCTGTTCTTCTTTCAGCAATTTGGCACTAAGGTGGTAGGCACTGCTTTCGGGCCGGTAATGCTGGCCTGGTTCTTAATGATAGGCGGTTTGGGCTTATTACAAATAATACATGATCCATCTGTTTTTAAAGCACTTAACCCTTATTATGGCATACGTTTATTAATAGACCACCCCAAAGGTTTTTGGTTACTGGGCGCGGTGTTCTTGTGTACAACGGGTGCCGAGGCGCTATACTCAGACTTGGGCCATTGCGGGCGCAAGAACATACAGATAAGCTGGATCTTTGTTAAAACCACCTTAATGCTCAACTACCTGGGTCAAGGCGCATGGGTATTAATGCAACCGGCCAACTTTAACTTTACCGGCCTTAATCCTTTTTACCAGATAGTGCCAAATCCGCAGCTATTTATGATACCTTGTGTAGCCTTAGCAACCCTGGCAACTATTATAGCCAGCCAGGCGCTGATCAGCGGTTCATTTACTTTGATAAGCGAAGCTGTAAGCATGAACTTCTGGCCACGCATCACCATTAAATATCCGTCAAACATTCGCGGGCAGATCTATATCCCCAGCATTAACTGGATCTTGTGTTTTGGCTGTATCGCGGTTTCTTTATATTTCCGCACATCAGAGGCTATGACCGCGGCTTATGGCTTTTCTATCACCATAGCCATGCTCATGACCACCATTTTAATGTACTACTTTATGCGGTACGTTAAACATTGGCCGGTGTGGTTGGTTACCATCATCCTATGTGTATTCTTAACCGTCGAGTTCTCTTTCTTCGTGGCTAACGCCGTAAAGATCCTGAAAAGGTTGTTCTTCCTGGTGTTTGAGTTTGGGCTGATATTTACCATGTATATCTGGTACAAGGCCCGTAAGATCAATAACCGCTTCCTGAACTTTGTCGACCTGAAAGAACAGATCCCATTGCTTAATGCATTAAGTGCCGATGAGAGCATCCCTAAATATGCCGGCCAGTTAATCTACTTAACCAAAGCCAACAACAGCAAGCAACTGGAAGAAAAAATACTATACTCCATCATGAGCCGCAGTCCTAAACGTGCCGATACCTACTGGTTCGTGCATATTGACACTACCGACGAGCCTTATACGCTGGAGTACAGCGTTGACCAAATAGAAAAAGGCAAGATCATCAGGGTCGATTTCAGGTTAGGTTTCAGGATCCAGCCACGGGTTAACGTTTTGTTCAGGAAAGTAGTTGAGGATATGCTGAGCCGCGATGAATTGGATATCACCAGTAAATATCAGTCATTAAAACAATTTAAGGTGGTGTCTGATTTCAGGTTTGTTATCCTCGAGAAATTCCTTTCTTACAACAACGTGTTTAGCGTAGCCGAGGGCTTTATATTGAACAGTTATTTCAGCATAAAAAAACTGGCACAGTCTGAAGCTAAAGCATTTGGCCTGGATACCAGCGAAACCCATATTGAGAAAATACCGTTGGTAGTAAAACCGGTAACCAATTTCCATATAAAACGGATTGACCCGTTTACCGGTGAAGCTATCCCTAAATTAGTTCATCAGTAGATCAAGTCATTGTAACAGGCAGGTAAGGTTTACTTATGCCTGTTATTTAAAATAAGTTACCACGTAGCCTACCACCTCTTTAGTGTAAAACTCCCAATTGTATAAAGCGCTGGCGTTGGGTAAAAACTCATCTAACCCGAAGTTAATATCAGATCCAAAATAATTGGCAGGATAAGGCACTACTGGCACACCCGCTTTTTTAAATATCAGCAATGCCCTGCGCATGTGAAAAGCGGAGGTAACCAGTAGATAAGGTGGTGATAAATGTGTTTTTTGCAGCAATTCTTTGGAGTAGGCCGCGTTTTCTATCGTGTTTTTTGATCGGCTTT
The DNA here is from genome assembly GCA_040388175.1 of Bacteroidota bacterium. Taxonomy (GTDB): domain Bacteria; phylum Bacteroidota; class Bacteroidia; order Sphingobacteriales; family Sphingobacteriaceae; genus Mucilaginibacter. The sequence continues at coordinate 32,709 of JAZKCG010000062.1, forward strand.
CAACCAATATAAGGCTATCCGGAATGTTAAATTTTAATAGCTGACCCCTCACCCATGCCGCTTCCCTAAACTCGCCCGGGATTAATTGACCACTACCCCCGCTTATCAATATATGCGACGCTTGCCTGGTTTCCATAATTTTGGCCCCTTGTATAAAACGGTCGGCCGAGTTATTAAAACGGCCATTGGCTATGGTATTACCAGAAGAAAATCCACCCAGTACAATTACGCAGCTATACTTTTTGGTATCGCCACCAGAATAAAGTTTTATGTCCCATATATTTTCAAAGCTCTTCAAAAAGAAAGGGGTACTAAAAATATAAAAGCAAATAACCGCAGCTATTAAAAAACGTCTTCTCCTCTTAACGTTTTTAGTAAAAAAAGCTAAAAGTGTTAATGCGATGATCCAGTAAAGCGGCAGTAATAAAAAAAGTAAAAGTTTAGAAAGAATAAAAAACATAAGGTTTTGCAATAATCGCTTAAAGATATTTAAAAAATATTGCTGTACTTACTATCGTTTTAACAACATCTTAACAAAACCATTATTACTGCTACACTTTTTATGAAGAAGACATACATATTAGGCTTGATTTTTATGCTGGGCATAAATAAATACAGCACGGCACAAACCGTTCCTAACAAACAATTGGCCAAACAAATATTAACCAACAAAGACCTGGATTCTGTACAGGTAAAAGCTATTAAACTGCTCTCCGGGTTTTCGGCAGGCACATCCTATAATGAAGTCTGGATCCGCGATTTTAACACTTTTATTAAAGGATCATTAAAGGCACATCCCAAAGAAGAAGTAAAAAAGATGCTGTTGATGTTCTTTAAAATACAGGGTGATGATGGTAATATAGTGGATGGTGTAGTAGAAACCACCAAGGCAAATGTGGGTTACGACTATCGCCATTCTGATTTGTTGCCCGGATGGCAGGCACACAAAAATACGGTTGAAACTGACCAGGAATCATCATTAGTACAAGCCGTTAGAAAATATATTGATGTTACCGGCGATGCATCTATACTAAATGAGGAAATAGGCGGCAAAACAGTTATTGCGCGCATAGAGAATGCTTTAAATTATATTATGAAAGACCGATGGTCGGCTAAATATGGGCTGGTAACGGGTGCTACAACTATTGACTGGGGCGATGTACAAGCCGAGGGAGGCTGGGGTGTGGCCATCAACCAAAAAACCAAATGGGCCATTGATATTTATGATAATGCCATGTTTGCTATGGCCATCCGCGATTTTATAAACTTTAAGCCAAAAACTTATAAAACTACCCGTAACTGGAATGCGGTAGCCAGCAACCTTAAAACCAATGTACGTAAATACTTATGGCAAGCCGACAAACAGAAATACTTACCGCACCTGTATTTAGACGGCAGCCCGTTTACTAAAGAGTTTAATGAAAATGAGATATTGTATACCGGCGGGTCGATCTGTGCGATACTGGCCGGCTTTAATACCAAAGCCGAAGTATTAGCCATTAACCATCAAATGCTGGCAGCGGCAGCTAAAGAAAAGTATGCTACCATTGGCATGACGGTGTATCCGCCTTATCCAAAAGAACAATATCCTAACATGGCGCCGTTCAATTACCAAAATGGCGGGGACTGGACCTGGTTTGGTGGGCGAATGACAGAAGGCTTGCTAAACTATGGACTGGCAACCGAAGCTTATACCGATCTGCTACCGATGACCGACCGGATGCTGAAAAACAATGGCTTCTTCGAATTTTATAATGTACAAACAGGCAAACCCAGTGGGTCAGGAAGCTTTAGAGGCGAAGCCGGAGTGCTTTATGATGCTATCAACCAACTAAAAAAATGGGCGGCAAAAAATAATTAAGCCGCCCAACCAATTGTAACCTAAGAAATAATAAGATCAGTTAATTATTTTATTTGATGCAAAGCTGTAGTATTGATCAGTTGACCGGGTGATGTTTCTAAAACGTTGGCAATTTCATAAAGCCGCTCAACAGACATTTTGGTTTTGCCTATCTCCATTTTACTATAAGCATTTTGGGTTACCTTAAGCCTTTCTGCTACATAAGTTTGCGAGAAATTAAGATCAAGGCGTCTATCTTTTATATTGGCTGAAACAGCCTTCAATTGTCCGGCAATACTCATAGCTTTTTTTTAACCTAAAATTAGGGCAAAGGTTTCAATATTTTACCCCGCATAAACAATGAACAAAATGAATAGAAATGTCATTAATCAGCAGATTATTCAATAAAAAATCAATGGATTTTCCGTTTTGATTAAAATTGATCGAGTTTAAATTTAGTTTTCAATAAAAAGAGGCGTAAAATTTACAGTCATGGTCGGAAGATTAATCTTCCGACTTTTTTTGTTTTCCGGCT
>JAZKCG010000063.1:0-24358 GCA_040388175.1 Bacteroidota bacterium
GGCCTGGGATATCACCGGTTTCGTATGGTGGGTAGGTATTGGTCACGCCGGTACTTTGATCTCGGCAGTATTATTATTGTTCCGTCAAAAATGGCGTAATTCTATTAACCGCTCGGCCGAGGCGATGACCATCTTTGCGGTAATTTGCGCGGCTACTTATGTAGTATCACACATGGGCCGCCCATGGATGGCGCTTTACACTTTGCCATTACCTAACCAGTACGGTTCAATATGGGTTAACTTTAACTCGCCGCTTATCTGGGACGTATTCGCAATCTCAACTTATTTCTCGGTATCATTAGTATTCTGGTATACAGGTTTATTGCCTGATATCGCTACTATCCGCGACCGTGGAACAGGCTGGTACCGCCGTATATATTCTGTGCTTTCTTTTGGATGGACAGGGTCAGTAAAAACATGGCAGCGTTTTGAAACCGTGTCATTAATATTGGCCGGTATATCAACCCCGCTGGTACTTTCGGTTCACACCATTGTATCAATGGACTTTGCAACATCGTTAGAGCCGGGATGGCACACTACCATCTTCCCACCATACTTCGTTGCGGGTGCTATCTTCTCTGGTTTCGCCATGGTACAAACACTATTGTTAGTTACCCGTAAGGTATTAGGATTAGAGAATTACATTACCATGTTCCACATCGAATCAATGAACAAGATCATATTGGTTACAGGTTCGGTAGTAGGTGTAGCTTATCTTACAGAGTTCTTTATCGCTTACTACTCTGGTGGCGAGTATGAGCAATATACTTTCTTAAACAGGTTTATCGGGCCATACTGGTGGGCAGGTTGTATGATGTACGGCTGTAACATATTAATGACCCAGGTAATGTGGTTTAAAAGGGTACGTACCAATATCGCCATGTCATGGGTATTATCTATCATCGTAAACATAGGTATGTGGTTTGAGCGTTTTGTTATTATCGTAACCTCATTACACCGTGATTATATCCCGTCAAGCTGGGCCATGTTTTATCCAACCTGGGTAGATGTATCGGTATTCATCGGATCAATAGGCGTATTCTTTACTCTATTCCTGTTGTTTATCCGTGTATTGCCTTCAATAGCAATGGCCGAGGTTAAATTGTTACTGAAAGAATCAAGTGAGCAGGCTAAAATGGAGGATATTGAAGCAGGGCATCTTGATCCGGCACAGGTAGAGTTCTACAAAAACTCATTAAAGAAATTTGATAGTGTTGATGTATCAGCATATGAAAACGTATAAACTATGAGCAGCACCAAATATATATTAGGCCTTTTTGCCGATCCTGATGAAATGATGCACGGTATCGACAAACTACAGAAAAATAGTATCCCTATTTATGATGTATACACGCCAATGCCAATACACGGTATTGAAGCAAAATTAGGTATTAAAGATTCACGTTTAGGTTACGCGGCATTTATGTTTGGCTGTTTAGGCGGTACAACCATATTAAGTATGGTATACTACTTCCTGGCACAGGATTGGCCAATGAACATAGGCGGCAAACCTCACTTTGCATTGCCGGATTTTATCCCGGTTACGTTTGAGTGGTCTGTATTATTCGCTTCATTTGGTATGGTATTTACATTTTTATACTCTACGCATCTTTTCCCTGGCCGTGCGCCAAGGGTGATGGACCTGAGGGCTACAAATGACCGTTTTGTTATAGCTATTGATGCTAAAGGAAACATACCTCATGACGACATTACAAATTTGCTGAAAGAAGCAGGAGCAGTTGAAGTTAAGCATAACGACAGAAAATATGTTAGCTATGAATAAGTATAGAGTATTGGGTATTGCGGTTATTACCGTTGCAGCATCGATAGTAACTACATCGTGCAATGATAAGAGAAGCCCGGGATGGGAATATGCCCCCAATATGTATGAAAAAATAGCCTTTGATCCGGATCAGAAGAACCCGAATTTTAAGGATGGTAAAACCGCGCAATTACCGCCGGCAGGTACAACACCGATAGGTTTTACAAGATTTGATTATCCGAAGACTACCGAAGGATATGAGCAGGCAAGTATTGAAGTTAAAAGCATATTATTTAATACTTCAAAAAACATTGAAGAAGGTAAAGCTTTGTACACTACGTTTTGCTCGCCATGTCATGGTTTAACCGGACAGGGTGACGGTACGGTAACAAAACATGGTTTCCCGCCGCCACCATCATACTCTAAAGGACAATCATCACGCGGTGGTGCCATGAAAGATTTAACCGATGGTAAAATATATCATACAATTACTTACGGTTTAAACGCTATGGGCTCATATGCTTCGCAGCTATCGCCCGAAGAGCGTTGGAAAGTAATCATGTATGTTCACCATTTACAAACTTTATAAGAATTGAATTTAATGGAAACTCATAATAGTTTTAACGAACAATTTGAATTTAGCGGTAAGGCAAAAACCTGGAGCCTGGTAGCTATTGTTGTAGGTATTGTATCTATAGCATTCGGGTTTTTAACGGGTCATGCAGAGCGCGCTTTCGCTAACCTGTTGCTGGATGGATATTATTTTACCTGCGTATGTATCGCAGGCGTGTTCTTTTGCGCATTGCAGTATGCAGCACAAGCAGGATGGTCGGCCTCTATATTACGTATCCCCCAGGCACTCGCAAAAATATTGCCTTATGCATCAGTTATATTATTACTGGTAATTGCTTTAGGTATCCACTTTACACAACAGGTTGAAACAGAAGAAAGCCATAAAATTATAACAGGTACAATGTTATATAAAGAGTGGGCGCCAAAAGCTATCACTACTCCGGGTAACGAGGCTTATAATGCTATTATAGCGGGTAAATCTGGTTATTTGAATATTCCTTCTTTCTTTGGCCGTTTGGTAGGTTACTTGTTAGCATATAGCATATTAGGCTTAATGCTTGTAAAATACTCAAACAACGAGGATGAATTGGGCGGTATGTTTAACTACAAAAAGAGCTTTAACATATCCTGCGCTTTCTTAGCGATATTTGGTTTTACAGTTCCTCTGTTCGCGTTTGATACCATCATGTCGTTGGATGCACATTGGTTCTCGACCATGTTTGGCTGGTATAACTTTGCTGCCCTTTGGGTAAGCGGTTTAGCTGTAATTACATTAGTAATTATCACCCTTAAAAAACAAGGGTACTTAAGCTGGATCACTGTTGATCATTTACACAACCTTGGCCAGTTAATGTTTGGTTTCTCTATCTTCTGGACCTACCTATGGTTTGCACAGTTCCTATTGATCTATTACGCCAACATTCCTGAGGAAGCAGCTTACTTCTACAAAAGATGGGAGCCTGAATTCCAACCTTGGTTTTGGTTAAATATTGTAATAAACTTTTTAGCGCCGTTCCTGGTATTAATGTCACGCGATTCAAAACGTCATATACCGGTATTAAAAGCTGCCTGTATCATTTTGATACTGGGTCACTGGTTAGATTACTACATCATGATTATGCCTGCTACAGTAGGCCCTAAAGGACGTGGCTTCTTTGTAGAAGAGATTGGAACATTTATCGGCTTCGCCGGATTATTTGTATTCCTGTTGTTCAACGCGTTAAGCAAGTTCAAGTCATTGGTGCCTAAAAATCACCCGTTCCTGCAGGAGAGTTTACATCATCACATATAATAATTATTAAATTTGCAACACAATAAAGAATACCAAACCACCAATACAATGGCATTCAAACAAATAATAAATTCTAAAAAGTTACTTGCGTTTTTAGCGGTGTTTTTGCTTACGGGCACAAACATGGTTATGGCACAAGCAGCAGCTACTGCCGATGCAGCTAAACCGGGCGTTGACTGGTTGGGCGTAAGTTATTATGTACTGCTTTTTGTTTTACTGTCTATATCAGTAGCTGTTATAGGTAAAATATTAAAAGTATATGATCTTAGCCAGCAGATCCAGGGTAAAAAAGGTATCCAGTGGAACAACATCATGGCTATTATATGCCTGGTATTCCTGGTATTTGGTATGGCCGGTGCTTATTGGGACATTACAGTACAAGGCAGCATGAGCTTGCCTGAGGCTGCCTCAAAGCATGGTGTTAAAATTGATGCTATGTTTTTAACAACTACAATAATTACCTTATTTGTATTTGTTATTACCCAGATATTGCTGTTTGGCTTCTTGTTTAGATACAAACATTCAGATAAACGCAGAGCTTACTTTTTACCTCACAACAATACCATTGAAAAGGTTTGGACAATTATCCCTGCCATTGTTTTAACTGTACTGGTAATATTTGGTTTCTTTACCTGGCAGGAAGTTGAAAACAGTTCGCAAGTTAAAGGCGATATCAATATTGATATTACCGGCCACCAGTTTGCCTGGGATATCCGTTATGCCGGAGCCGATGGCGTATTAGGAAAAAAAGATTTCAGGTTAACAGTTGGCGCCAATAAACTGGGTGTAGACTTTAAAGACAAAAACAGTATGGATGATTTAACCGCAGATACTTTGGTAATGCCGGTAAATAAAACTATACGCTTAAATATATTTGCACAGGATGTAATACATAGCGTTTACATGCCACACTTCAGGGTGCAGCAAAATGCCGTACCTGGTTTGCCAACCTTCTTTAAATTTACTCCAACCATTACTACTGTCGAAATGCGTAGAAAAGTTGAGAACCCTAAATTTGAGTACTTGCTGTATTGCAACAAAATTTGCGGAAGCAGCCACTACAACATGCAAAAAGTTGTACGTGTTGTTAGCGAAGGCGAGTACAACCAATGGATAGCCAAACAAAAACCTTACTTAACCCCGGCGTTACGTACAGAGTTAAAACTGGCAGCAGCAGATCAGAATAAAAGTATTACAAACAATAGGTTAGCGTTAAACAATTAATTAGCGATTATGTCAACATTATCAGTTCACGATCACGGAGTAGCACATCACGAAGAGGGTCACGAGCATCATCACGATACATTCCTTACTAAATACGTATTTAGCCAGGATCACAAAATGATTGCCAAGCAATTCCTGATAACAGGTATTACTATGGCGGTTATTGCCATGCTATTATCTATCTTATTCAGGATCCAATTAGCATATCCTGATAAGGCATTTCCTTTATTAGAAACATTATTAGGCCGTTTCGCTCCTGAGGGTCGTTTAGACCCTGAGTTCTACCTGTCATTAGTTACCATACACGGTACCATCATGGTATTCTTTGTATTAACTGCAGGCTTGAGCGGTACTTTCAGTAACTTATTAATACCATTGCAGGTTGGTGCACGCGATATGGCTTCGCCGTTCATTAACATGTTATCCTATTGGTTCTTCTTGACCGCGTGTGTTATCATGCTATCATCATTCTTTATCCAAAAAGGCCCGGCAGGAGCAGGATGGACCGTCTATCCGCCACTGTCTGCGTTGCCTACTGCGATGAAAGGTTCGGGTACGGGTATGACTTTATGGTTAATCAGTATGATTTGCTTTGTGGCATCATCATTAATGGGTGGTATTAACTACGTAAGTACTGTACTAAACATGCGTACAAAAGGTATGGACCTTTGGAAAATGCCTTTAACTATCTGGGCGTTTTTCTTAACCGCTATTTTAGGTGTATTATCATTCCCTGTACTGGTTGCAGGTGTTGTATTGCTGATATTTGACCGTAGTTTTGGTACAAGCTTTTACTTATCAGATATTGTTGTTAACGGCCAGGTTATGCCTTTTGAAGGTGGTAGCCCGATATTGTTCCAACACTTATTCTGGTTCCTGGGTCACCCGGAAGTATATATCGTAATTATGCCGGCGATGGGTATCTCGTCGGAAGTTATGTCTGTAAACTCACGTAAACCAATCTTTGGTTACCACGCGATGGTTTACTCTCTTATCGGTATTACTGTATTGTCATTTATTGTATGGGGTCACCACATGTTTATTACGGGTATGAACCCGTTCCTGGGCGGTGTGTTCATGATCACTACTTTAATCATCGCGGTGCCATCGGCAGTAAAAACATTTAACTGGCTGGCTACATTATGGCGCGGTAACATTAGGTTTACACCTGCTATGCTGTTCGCTATTGGTATGGTGTCATTCTTTATCTCTGGTGGTATTACAGGTATCTTCTTAGGTAACGCCGCTTTAGATATTAACCTGCATGATACTTACTTTGTTGTCGCTCACTTCCACCTGGTAATGGGTTCGGCAGCTATATTTGGTATGTTGGCGGGTGTTTACCACTGGTTCCCAAAAATGTTTGGCCGTTTAATGGACGAGAAATTAGGTTACCTGCATTTCTGGTTAACATTTATTGGTGCATATTTGGTATTCTTCCCAATGCACTTTATGGGCCTTGATGGTGTACCACGCCGTTATTATGCCTTTACAGAGTTTGCTTCTATGCAACGCTGGTTGTCTGTAAATATGTTTATTACCTGGGCGGCCATTATGTCGGCTTGTGCGCAGGTTGCATTCTTGTATAACTTTATCCACTCTATTTTCTGGGGTAAAGAAGCGACACAAAACCCTTGGCAAGCAAATACGCTGGAATGGACAACCCCGGTTGAACGGATCCACGGTAACTGGCCCGGCGAAATACCAAGCGTATATCGTTGGCCATATGATTACAGCAAGCCAGGTGCAGAAGAGGATTTTATCCCTCAAACTACACCGCTTTCACAAACTATGAGCTCGAACCAGGCGCATGATTTTGAAGATAATCCTGCAGGTTTAGAAGCCCTTAACAAGTGGACAACAGAGCAAAAAGCTAACGAGCAAGTAAAATAAGTGAGTGGAGAGTTGTGAGTAGTGAATGTTGAGTTGTGAGTAGTGAATGGACTGTAGTGACGTTCATTAATTATAATTACTACTCACCATTCACCCCTCACCATTCACCCCCTCACCGAAATATTTAAATGAGCAATCCCATATCAAAAAACAGATTCCGAAAGATTAACCTTTTAAGTATCGCTCTGCTTTTTGTATTGATATTGGCAGGTGGGGTAGTACGAAGCACAGGCTCCGGAATGGGTTGCCCAGACTGGCCGAAATGCTTTGGCTGTTTAATACCGCCAACATCTACCAGCCAGCTTCCGGCTAATTACAAAGAAAAATATGTAGCCGGCCGTTTAGCAAAGAATCAACGTTTCGCAAAAACGCTGGACGTATTTGGTTATACAGACCTGGCCCGTCGCCTGCGCGAAGATAAATCGATATTGATCCCCGAAGAATTTAATGCCGCCAAAACCTGGACAGAATATGTTAACCGTTTATTAGGGGCATCGTCAGGTATATTCTTACTGCTAACCGCTGTTTATGCTTTCAGTTACAGTGCTGATAATAAACTGATCCCTTTTTTAAGTGTGTTTAATTTAGTGCTGATAGGTTTTCAGGCATGGTTGGGTTCTATTGTGGTATCAAGCAATTTAGTAGCGTGGATAATTACAGTACACCTTTTATTGGCATTGGTTATATTGGCTATCTGTATTACTACTTACCATCTGGCTAAAGTAGTGGGCAGGCCTAAACTGAACATTAATCCTATAACACGTATCGTTACCGTATTTGCCTTAGTAATAAGCGTATTGCAAATTACATTTGGTACAGAGGTGCGCGAGAAGATAGACGCGGTATCCACACGCCTGCAAGGCGGTTACCGTAATGAGTGGATCAAAAACGCCGGCGAGATATTTGAACGACATAGAGATATAGCGGTATTGGTATTGTTAATTAACGTGATATTATACGCGTTGATCCGCAGGGCATTTAATAAGCATTCATTGCAGCAGCAAATAATGAGCTTTACCTTTTTAATGCTGGCGTTGCAAATTATTACCGGGATATTGTTATCGTACTTTGCATTACCGCCATACGCGCAAACCACACATATTTTGCTGGCCAGCCTTTTGTTTGGCGCTCAGTATTATTTAATGCTGAATTTATACCGATCTGTTAATATACACGGAGGGCATAAATGAAGATGAGCGATTTTTCAAAACTGATAAAATTCAGGCTTACCTTTTTGGTGGTGTTCTCTGCGTCTATATCTTTTATCATAGCTGCTAAAGCTAATGGCAATAATACCTGGGGAGCATTGTATAGCTCAACCATGTGGATCAACTGGTTAAAACTGGTTGCCGGTGGTTTCTTGGTTACAGCCGCTGCCAATTGCTTTAATGAAGTAATAGAGGTTGATCTGGATAAACTAATGAAACGCACCATGGACCGCCCAATGCCGGCAGGACGAATGACCACAGGACAAGGGTTGGTGTTAGGTTTAGGTATGGGTATGGCCGGAACGTATATTTTAGGCACATTAAATATATTGACAGGTTTACTATCGGTACTCTCCATATTATTATACGCGTTTGCTTATACACCGTTAAAACGGAAATCGCCCATTGCAGTGTTTGTAGGGGCTATACCGGGAGCTTTTCCTGCTCTGATTGGGTATGTAGCCGGGCAACCGCATGGTCGTATAGATGAGATCGCTTTGATCTTATTTTCGATCCAGTTTGTGTGGCAGTTTGTACACTTCTGGGCTATTGCCTGGGTACTGGACGATGATTATAAATTAGCGAGGTTCAGGTTATTACCTACCCAAAAACGCGACAGGGCAAGTGCTGTTATTACCGTTATATTTGCTGTGATATTAGTGCCGGTTAGTTTATTGCCAACTATTTATGGTTATGGCGGTTACTATGTAGGCGGGGTATCGTTGATATGTAGTTTAATATTTTTATACCAGGCAATTGGTTTATTGCGTACGCTGCAAATTAAAGAAGCGCGTAAGCTAATGTTTGGGTCGTTTTTTTATTTGCCGGTGGTGCAGTTAATGTTTTTATTTGATTTTATAGCGAAGTGATGATGGCGCAGATACAACAAGAAGATAAAGTAAACTTAGGTGCCAAGAAATTTGTGATGTGGATCTTCATATTTACATCGTTCATGCTTTTTGCAGCTTTGACCAGTGGCTTTATAGTATACAGTGGAGGTAGCGGTCATGGCTTGAATATAGTTTTACCAACCTCTTTCAGGTATAGTACCATTGTGTTGGTATTAAGCAGTGTGGCTTTATTCCTTTCAGCAAGTGCAGCCAAACGCTTAGATTACAGTAAACAACAATTACTGTTGTGGGTTACCATGCTGTTAGGCGTTTGCTTTTTAATATTACAGGTTTATGGTTGGTATACCATGGCCTACAAAATGCGTATCTACCTGGTTGATCCAAATGCTACCCGGTCTTTTGTATATGTAATGACGTTTCTGCATTTATTGCACATTATAGGCGGATTGGCCTGGCTGATAAGTGCTTTAAGCGGCAGCATTAAACGTATACCACAGGTAAAGAATTTATATAGAATGGAAATGACATCTATTTTTTGGCATTTCTTAGATATTATATGGATTTATCTGTATGTTTTTTTACTTTTGAACCAATAAATTAATAACGCTATAGCTAACTACAAATGAGCGCAACAGTATCAAAAATTGATGAACTAAAAACAACACCATGGTCGGGCGGAAGATCTCCGTTTAATATAGAGTATGGTAAAATGATGATGTGGTTTTTCCTCCTGTCGGATGCATTTACCTTTTCATCGTTATTGATATCTTATGGTGCTTTGCGTTTCAGCGCAAGTACATGGCCTGGTGCCGATAAAGTGTTCCAGTCTATACCTTTGATAGGTGTTGAAAAAGATGCTCCGTTGGTGTTTGTGGGTTTAATGACCTTTATCCTGATCATGAGTTCTGTTACTATGGTATTGGCTGTTGAGGCCGGCCATCGTATGGCTAAAAAAGAAGTGGTAACTTGGATGATCTTAACCGTTATAGGTGGTTTTATGTTCCTGGGTTGCCAGGCATTAGAGTGGACACACTTACACCATGAAGGTTTTTGGTGGTCAAGTATCCCAACAAACCTGGAAACTTTAAAAGAGTTTTTTAGGGGCGATCCTTCGGTTCTTGCACAGCAAACATCAGCGCACCAGTTTGCTAACTTGTTCTTTACTATCACAGGTTTTCACGGTTTCCACGTATTTAGCGGGGTTATCATCAATATTATTATTACCCTTAACGTACTTAAAGGCACTTACGAAAAACGTGGCAGCTATTTAATGATAGAAAAAGTAGGCCTTTACTGGCACTTTGTAGATTTGGTTTGGGTATTCGTATTTACCTTCTTTTATTTAGTTTGATTTATTTAACCTGATATATATTATGTCATCAGAAACAACAGAAGTTCATCACGCCGAAGGCGGACACGGAGATACAATGACCCGCAAAAGAATATGGAACGTATTTTTTGTATTGCTGGGTATTACTACCATCGAGTTTTTTATAGCACTTTACCTGGTGCCTAAAGGACACATGGATATTAATGTTGCAAACCCTGTATACATTGTTTTAACCTTGTTAAAAGCATTTTATATAGTTGCTTATTTTATGCACTTGAAGTTTGAAAAAGTAGGTTTGGTTTACTCTATTTTAGTACCTATTCTTTTCATCATTGGTTTGATCCTGGTACTGACTAACGAAAGTCACCACTGGATCACACTAAGGCTGTAATGAACAATTTAAGCTTACTAAAAAAAATATTGATCCTGGTAATGATATTAGCATTACCGGGATTTTTATATTATTTACTTAACGTAGGTGGTAAAAACAGGTATAAACCGCTGCCGTTTTTTGGCCCGAAAGAATTGGCCAAAACCAGCCACAAATTTCATGGCAAAGAGATACCGGATACCATATATCATCAACTGCCAGACTTTAAACTAACTGACCAAAACGGCGCGACGATAACCTCAAAAAGCTTTGACGATAAGATATTTGTAGCCAGCTTTTTCTATACCCATTGCCCGTCTGTTTGTAATACCATAAATAAGAACGTTAACGCATTGTTGTCAGACTATGCCAAAAATAATATGGTATGCTTTGCGTCTATTACAGTAGACCCGGATCGCGACTCGGTAGGTGTGTTAAAGACCTATTCTAAACAGTATAATCCACCGGGCATTAAGTGGTTGTTTTTAACCGGTGATACGTCGGTGATCTATCCGTTAGCGCGTAAAGGTTTCCTGGTTGATGCTACCAAAGTAAGCAACGATGATTTTATCTACAGCGATAAACTGATATTGATAGATAAAGAAAAACACATCAGGGGCTATTATTCGGGAACATCAGCCAAAGACATCACCAAGCTGAACGACGAGATAAAAGTGCTGATAGCCGAAGAACTGCGTAAGAAAGATAAACCGCTTTATTAAGTTGGCAGTTGTTAGTTTGCAGTAGGCAGTTTATAATTAATAAAGAAATCATATTAATCCGCTAATCCTATAAATCAGCGGTTCAGACAATAAAAGAATGACTGATAAATTTATATTCCGTTTTGTAGCTGTTGTAACCGTAGTAGTAATATTGCTGGTTATTTTGTTGAACAGGCACCTTATACCGGGCCCTGCCGTAGCACCTGCTTTTACACCGTACCTGCCTATGCTTAACGCGGTGCTTAACGGTACTTGTACCGTGCTTTTATTAACATCGCTATACTTTATTAAGCAAGGTAATATAGCGGTTCATAAAAGACTGAATATTCTTACATTTTGTCTTTCGGCATTGTTCCTGATGTCGTACGTGTTGTTCCATTACCTGGTGCGCAATGATACCATTTATGGCGATGTTAACGGCGATGGCAAAGTTTTAGGCGATGAGATAACCCAATATGGTACGTTGCGCAAAATTTACCTGGCTATTTTAGTGCCGCACATTATACTTGCCGCCGGTGTTTTACCGTTAATATTATTGAGCTTTTACCGTGGCTTGCAAATGCAGGTAGTTAAGCACCGTAAACTGGTGCGCTGGGCGTTCCCGATATGGTTATTTGTTACGGCAAGCGGGGTAGTGGTTTATTTGATGATAAAACCGTTTTATCATTTTTAAAAGCCCCACCCAAACCCTCCCCGGTAGGGAGGGCTTAAAAAACTTTTTAAAAGTCTCCCCTACCGGGGGAGATTTAGAGGGGGCTTACTTATATTTACATTATGAAACTCTACAGGCTATTACTCATTCTTTTCACCGTTGCCTTACTGGCAGGTGCTGTTTTGCCGGTTAAGGCGCAATGCGCCATGTGTACTACTTCTGTCGAGTCGAACGCTAAGAATGGTAATAAAACTACCAAAGGGTTAAATAATGGCATTATGTACTTGTTGGCCGCGCCATACCTGGCCGTAGCTGTTGTAGGCTATATCTGGTACAAAAAATATCGCCGCAAAAACATTGACCTGAACATGCGCGACGAGAAACTACATTTGAACTAATATCATTACTCTCCCAATCCTACATGGCTACAACATCCAAAACATGGGCAATGTTACATGCCAAATGCCCACGCTGCCGCAGGGGAGCTATGTTCAGCGGTAAGGTGTATAGTCTAACTACCAATCGCATCAACATTAATTGCCCGCATTGTAATTTATATTTCGAGATAGAGCCCGGCTACTTTTATGCCGCCATGTATGTGAGTTATGCCTTAAACGTAGGCAGTTCATTCATGTTGGCTATGCTCACTTATTTCATTACAGGTAATACTACATCGCCGTGGTTGTATATAGGGGTTATTATTGGCGGATGTTTTTTATTGGCTCCACTTATATTCAGAGCGTCAAGAGTATTACTTTTGTATTGGTTATCGCCCAAAATACACTATCAGCCTTATTTAGACGTAGATGATACAGCAACAAACACTTGATTTTTTAAAGGACCTGGTCGAGAATAATGACCGCGACTGGTTTATGGCCAATAAAGAGCGCTATGATGTGGCGCGCCAAAATGTGATCGATCTTACCGCGCAACTCATCAAATTACTGCAAAAGATAGACCCTGCCATATCTCCGGACCTGGAAGCTAAAAAATGCGTAATGCGGATCTATCGCGACATCAGGTTCAGCAAAAATAAATTACCTTACAAGAATAACTTTGGTATTAGTTTCCCTACATCTGGCACAAAACTGGGCGGTGCAGAATATTATTTACATATTCAGCCGGGTAAATCATTTATTGCAGGTGGTTACTGGATGCCTGAGGCTGGTCATTTAAAGTCGATACGCCAGGAAATTGATTATAACGGGCATGACCTTACAACTATCATTGACGCCCCCGAATTTGTGAAGTTATTTGGCGATTTCAGGAGCCAGGACAAACTAAAAACCTTGCCCCGTGATTATACCGCCGACAATGAAAATATTGAACTGTTAAAGCTGAAAAGCTTTATTGTGATGCACCCGCTAAAAGATGCCGAAATTAAAAGCGATAAAGCGGCAGATAATATAGCACAGCTATGCAACAAAGTATACCCACTTAACGTTTTTTTACGAAATGCTATTGCTTAACCCATAACCCTCGGATATAGAAATGAAAATAAAATATCTATTAGCTGCCCTGGTGCTTTGCATGAGTTTACACTCGTGCGTGGTATTGTCAAACAAAAAATATAAAGCGATGCTGAGCCAGCGCGATTCGTTGGTTACCCGTACTACTACACTGGAAGCAGAAGTTGCCCAATTACAAGCTGATACCGCGCGCTTACATGGTGAGATAGCTGCGTTAAAACACAATCTTTCCGATCAACAAGACAGCAATGCCAAGTTAAAAGGTAATTATGATGCTTTGAGCAATAACCTGACTTCTACCAATTCGAAAGTAAGCCAATTAGCTGCCGACCTGGAGAAACGCGAGAAGCGTTTAAAAGAGGTAGAAGATATTTTGCGTAAACGCGATGAGGCTACCCAGGCTTTAAAAGATAAACTGCAAAAAGCATTGTTAGGCTTTCAGCAAAATGGTTTAACGGTTGATATCAGGAATGGTAAGGTTTATGTTTCATTAACCGATAAGTTGTTGTTCCCGTCGGGCAGTATTGTTATTGACGAACGCGGGAAAGCGGCATTAAAGCAACTGGCCGAAGTATTGAACAAAGAACCGGATATTAACATGGCGGTTGAAGGACATACCGACGATAAGAAGGTAATTAACCTGGGCCAGATCAAAGATAACTGGGATCTGAGCGTATTGCGCGCCACATCGGTTACCCGCTATCTGACCGAAGTTGAAAAGATAGATCCGCATAGATTAACAGCTACCGGCAAAAGCGAATTTCAACCTATTGACGCGGCAAATAATAATGATGCCCGTACTAAAAACCGCAGGATAGAAATTGTACTTAGCCCTAAATTGGATGAGCTGTATAATTTGATAACGAAATAAGACAAATAAGTAATTATTGTCATCTCGACCAACGGGAGAGATCTATACATTACAAGGCCGCCAACCTGTCCGTGTATAGATCTCTCCCGTTGGTCGAGATGACAACTTTTTTAATTACGATGTCATTTCGAGCATAGCGAGAAATCTATACACTTGCTGAATATACATTTGATAAGACCGAAAGGAAATGTTGAATGTGATTATTCTTCATTGATCTTATCATTTAAAAATTTCCATTCCGGGTTAAAGGATTCTATCAGTAAGCTTTTCTTTTTTCTGCTCCACTTTTTTATTTCCTTTTCCCGTTGTATCGCAAAATTGATTTCTGTAAAATGCTCGTAGTAGATTAGATTATGGCAATAATATTTTCCGGCAAATGAGTTTTTGTTGCCTTTGTTTTCAGTATGTTCATATATGCGCCTGTTTAAATCATTAGTTACGCCTACATATAACACAGTTTTAGTAGGATTAGTGGTAATGTAAACATAAAAGTTATAGTTCCACATAACTGATTACCGGACTATGTATAGATTTCTCGCTATGCTCGAAATGACATTTTTATTTAGAAAAAGCCTAAAACGGACTCACAAAACCCGCAAAATCAGGTAGCACATCATCCTTTGGCGATGTTAGCGCGTCTTGCGCTGCAATACCCCAGTTAATAGCTAAAGTTGGGTCGTTCCATTTTACACCTACTTCGCATTCTTTGCTGTAGTAGTTATTTACTTTATAACTAAAAATAGTATTATCTTCTAAAGTAGCGAAGCCATGCACGAAGCCCTCGGGAATTAAAAACTGCAATTGATTTTCGGCACTTAGTTCAATGGTTTCGTATTGTCCATAAGTGGGCGAGTCTTTACGCACATCAACAGCCACATCTAAAACCCGTCCTTGTATTACCCTTACCAGTTTGGCCTGTGCATGTGGTGCAGACTGCGCATGTAAGCCCCTAACGGCTCCTTTGTGCGAGAACGACTGGTTATCCTGTACAAAATCAATATGGATACCTGCAGCCGCAAATTTGCTTTTGCTATAGCTTTCAAAAAAATATCCCCGGCCATCATTAAATATCTGGGGCTCGATAATGATTAATCCTTTAATTCTTGTTTCGGTAAATTTCATGTTTTAGCTTACGGTTTGCATTAAAGTGTTAAATAACACAAATTGGTTTTCGAATTTCTGTTGATGAATAGCCTGCAGGCCAAGCAAATGCTTGGCGTTAAACTCATTATATTTTTCGCGTTTATCGGTTTGGTACTGAATGCAATAAGTAACCCCCTCGTTTGGCGAATCTAATACGGTCAATATTTTGTACGAAGTAAAATGGCCGGTTTTCATTACCATGGGTATGTATTCATTTTGCATCCAGCTTAACCATTGCTTATGGATAGCTTCGTCCACAATGATGGTTTCATTATATATGATCATGCCGCAAAAATACAAATTAAGCAGATAGGATTTGATAAACTTTGAACAGGATAATAAGCAATCTCTTTTAAAAACAGGAGGCTCCGCTGGAGCCCTTAAAACAGCATTTTGTGTGCTATAAACAGGTAGTTCCTCCGGAACTATTTACGACTTTGATGTTTGACTCCGGCGGAGTCGCCTGTTTATAGCATAAAAGAATATAAAAAAGGCTCCGTGCCTCCTAATGGCCATTGAGTTTTAAAAACGATTGCTCTATATCAGGAGGAGACATCGCCGCGCAGTTTCCTGAAACGCTTACGGGCCTCGTTAATATAAAGGCTGCCGGCATAGTCGGTAATAATTTTTTGGTAATAGGTTTTAGCCTGCTCCTTGTCATTTAGCTGGTTTTCATAAATATCGCCCAGCATAAAAACAGCGTCATCGGCCCAAAGTTCAGCAGGGTGGTCGGCTATGATCTTTTTAAGGTTGGTTATCGCGTCAGGGTAAAGTTTTTGCTGTATAGCTATACGCGCCTTAGCCATCAATATATCATCACTTAGCTGATTGTTAGGATAGAGTACATTAATGCTATCCAGTATTTTTATGGCTTTGTCTTGCTGCTCGGCAAATATTTGCAGATCAGCATGGGCATACATTTTAAGGGCCTTGCCGCTGGTATCAACAGCTATATTATCGGCAATTAATAGTGATAAGTTAAGCGCGTCGTTAGCTATTAATTGCGATGTGGCGGCTTTCAGTACATCTAATTGCCCTTTGGCCCAGGTAAAATCGCCGGTATAATAGGCAAATTTGGCGTTCCTTAATTTAGCATCCTGCCCTACGGCAGAGGTTGGTGATTCTTTTTCTACCTGGCTGTATTGTAACGTAGCTTCCCATGGCTGGCCATTCAATAAATAAACATCGCCCAGGTCAAGCTTACAGGCCCAACGCAATGCCGGGCGTATCTGCGGGATGTTCACGGCATCTTCTAACACCTTTTGTGCCTCGTTTAGCTTATGAAGCTTAAACGTTTGCAGGTTGGCCAGTTTTTGCATAGCGAAGGCCGTAGTGGTGTTTTGCCCAAACTCTGCCAGCAGGTCTATATAGTTTTTTTCTAATTCGATCAAATCGCTTTGTATATATTTACCCGCGGTAACCTTTAAGTTCTTCGTATTGATCAGTTCAATCTTTGATGATACATAGTAAGGCTGGGTTTTACCCAGGGTTATTATGTATTCATACCCGTGTATGGCAGCATCATAGGCCTCGTTATAAACAAGGGTGTGGCACAGTTCGAAAACATCTGTACCATCACCATTTGTCCGGCGGCTTAGGGCCAGCGTTTGGTTTAGTGCCTGGTCGAAATCTTTTTGCTGTAGGAACTGCCAGGTCAGCAAGTTTACAAAAATGGTTTGTTGCGGATCTTTTTGTATCCGTTTTAACAAAGCTACGCGTAACTGGTCGTAATCAGCATCGCCTTCAAACAGGGTAGAAAAAGCATTCTCTGCCTGTCCCAGCATGGCCGGGTTTTTGGGCAGCATATTCAGATACTCTTCTGTTAAGGCTATTTTATCCCTTTTAAACCGGTAAAGCGTTATCAGCTCAAAACCATACAGTTCATCGTTATTTAACAGTTTACGGCCCTGCAGGAATGTTTTTATGGCATAATTAGCATTGGTGCCCTGGTAAAACTGAACGGCCAGCATAGTAATGGCACTTTGGTCGGCCGGCAGGTTTTTAATCAGGCCGTCATACAATACATTGGCTTTGTCCGTATCGCCACGTTGGGTGTAAATTGATCCCAGCATGATCACATATTCAATGGTTGCCGGATGCTTTCGCATTATCTTTTTAGTAATGCTTTCGGCATCATCAAATTTTTTAAGTGAGATGAGCGTATTAACGTAACTGTTAAAAAAGGTATCGTTATCCTGTTTATACAATTTCTGGTAAATATCAAGCGCTTTTTGATACTCGCCATTACTGCTGTATTGTTTGGCTAACATCAATTCATCACCTTGCGCGAAAGCGCTTGAAAAGCAGGCAATAGCAAGAAAACAGAACACCAATATTCGCTTCATACGATAAAAATAAATATTAAAAGTTAACAGCAACGCATATCTTGCTGATTAATTTATATAACGATAACATCGGGTAAAATTGTAGTGACATATTGACTAAAACCAAGTTATATGCATAATTTAACCTAATTATAACCCCTTGGACTGAATATAAGAATGGTGAGGATACTGAGATTTTTTATTTTATTTTTTGTTGTAGCCGGTTTATGTTCTTGTGTTAAAAAAGAAACCACAGAAATTCCGGTCAGCGAATTTTTTAAAATGCCGGAAAGAGGTGCTTTTAAAATATCGCCCGACGGAAAATATATCTCCTATTTAAAGGGCGGCACTCATAAAAAACAAAACCTTTTCATCCAATCTATAGCCGATGGAAGGGAAGTACAAGCCACCTCATTTACCGACTACGCTGTCCGGGGCGACTACAACTGGGCATATGACAACCAGATAATTTTTGGCCAGGCAAATGATAATGAACATACCTTACAGGTATTTGATTTGGCTACTTTAAAAACAAAGACCATCTTATCAGCCGGGAAAGCGGGTATACAGATCCTGAATAGAAATAGGTTAAAGCCCGATGTCGTAACCATTAAAATGAATATGCGCGATTCTGCCAATTTTGATATTTACCGTTTAAATATCAGAACGGGCGAATTGAAACCGTACCTGATTAACCCCGGAAATATTACCGAATGGTTGTTAGATGCCGATGGTAAGATACGTTTGATTAAAGCTACTGATGGGGTAGATGAAACCATACTTTACCGTAAAAATGATAAGGCTCCATTTAAAGCCATCATTAAAAACAACTTCAGGAATTTTGTAAGCCCGATAGCATTTAATGGTGTGAATGAGAATTTCTACGCGTTATCAAACGTAGGGCGTGATAAGACTGCCTTTGTGGAGATAGATGCTAAAGACGGAAAAGAATTGCGGGTTATTTTCGCTAATAAAAATGCAGATATACAACGGGTGGAATATTCTAAAATGAAAAAACGATTGGAATTGGCATCGTGGGAAGAAGCTAAACCCCAAAAACATTTTTTTGACACCAACTTAAAGTCTATATACCAAACTTTGTATGATAAACTGAGCGGGCATGAAGTAAATATTACAGATCGCGACAGTGCAGAGGATAAATTTATTGTGCAGACATATACCGATCGTAGCCGTGGCGGGGTGTACCTATATGAACGTGCAAGTAATAAATTAACATCGCTTGCAGATTACACTACCATCAACCCTGAACTATTATGTGCCAAAAAACCTATTAGTTATACTACAGGAGATGGATTACTGATAAACGGCTACCTTACCCTACCGCTGGGCGATAAGAAAACAGACTTGCCGGTTATTGTGATCCCACATGATGGCCCATTTGGCCAACGCGACCGATGGAACTACAGCTCTGATGTGCAATTTTTTGCCAACAGGGGTTTTGCTGTATTACAGGTTAATTACCGGGGGTCATCAGGTTATGGCAAGTACTTTTATAGCGCCGGTTTTAAAGAAGTAGGCGGAAAAATACAACAAGACATAGCGGATGGTGTAAATTGGTTGATTGCCAATAAAATTGCCAATCCTAAAAAAGTAGCTATTTATGGTCGTGGTTTCGGGGGATTCTCTGCATTGTACGGCGTTTCTTTTAACCCTAAATTATATAGTTGCGCGGTTGTGCAAAATGGGCTCATCAACTTTTTTACCTACGTTAAAACTGCCCCGGCATTTTACAAACCTATGTTGCAGAAAATGTATGCCACCATTGGCGATCCGGAAAATGATGCCACTTTGCTGCGCAACATATCGCCTGTATTTCATGCCGATAAACCCAAAGCCTCCATATTTTTTCTACAGGACGCAAAAGATGGCCGTGCAAATATTAGTGAGTTAAATCACTATATTCGTGAATTACAGAAACGCAATGTGCCTGTTAAATATTCGCTTAACAAGAATGAACGAGGATCAGTTGGTGGCGAAAACAAGCGTTTGCAAAATTACGCAGAGATTGAAAAATTCCTTGATAGCAACTTGCAGGTTAAACCCTAAACCGGTAAAGTAATGAAAGGGCCAAATACCGTTTACAGGAAAAATTCCTCACTCATCATCGCGTTTGTAACTCTTGTATCCGTTACGCTTATTGTAGGTTTATTTATAGCTTACAGGTTGACGGTACAAAACGTGGAGACTGATTTTTCTGCAAAAAAAAATAACGTAGCAGATCAATCGCTCATCAATCCTTACAACGATTTTTACCGCAATAAAATATTCGAGATAAACGCTTACTCTGGCCTGCTTGACTCTGCTTCGGCAGCAAATTATGCCGATTCGGTATTCCATAATTTTGGATTTGTTACCAAAGTTGTTTTTTACCAGGTAGTGGTTGGGGGTGCCCACAAAGACAATTTAAAAGGCAAACATTTAGAAATATCCACCAAATCTGTCTTTGAATATTTCCCTAAAAAACATAAACATTGGCAACAAAAGAATGATGATGCAATAAATGCCAGCGACTTTAACCAGATGGCCGAAAAGTTGAATGCTTATGTGGCCAGGTATGACACGGCAAAAGGGCCGGGGACAGATCAACAAAGTATATTTTACAACACCAGGCCCGGCAAGATCAGTTTTTTAAATATTCCCGGTAACGGCGATCTGAAGATCTATCATGAATTGCAAAAAACAGGGCCATCAGGTTCTTTTTATAAGCAAAACATGATGACGTTTTACCTGGATGCCTATAAGATCAAAATAAAAAATACACATCCTGAACTGTATAGTTCTGTCAGTATCAGGCAGGTTACTTATGATCCGCCGGATATTGACCATGCAAAAACATTGACCGATGAGGTGGCGCTACCCGGCGCTTTTTCTGATTATAAATTTTATTTCAGCTCGCCGCGCGAGCATTTAAACGGCGAGATCTTTCATCGTTTTTTACCGTATGGCGGTGTTATCTTCCTGATTTATGCTGTTTTTATGTTTATAGGCTGGTTGATATACCGAAACCTGAGCACTAACCTCAAGATGTTCAAGTTGCAGTATGATTTCATTAATAACTTTACGCACGAATTTAAAACCCCGGTAAGCGTTATAAAGATTGCAGGCTCCAACCTGAAAGGTGATAATGAACTTACCGACCGGCAACGTAAGCATTACGGCAAGATCTTAGACGAAGAGGCAGATAAGCTGAACGAGTTGATGAACAAGCTGCTTTCATTTACCCAATTGGAAAATAAGTCTATCAGTATTAAAAAAGACAAAATAAAGATCGAGCCATTTGTGAAAGGGTATATTGATACCTTTAAAATAAAACACCCGCTCTTTAAGCTGGGCTATGCCATTGATAAGGAGGCTAAATTTTTTTATACAGACTCTGTATTACTGGGCAGTGTTTTCCAGAATTTAATGGAAAACGCTTACAAGTATTCGCATCTGGATCAAAAAGAGCTTTTTATAAATATTACGCTCGAAAAGCGTAATATTATATTTTCATTTATTGATAAAGGGATAGGTATCCCCAAAAGTGAATTAAATAATATATTCAGAAAATTTTATAGATTAGAGAACCAATATAATCAAAACGGGAGCGTTGGGCTTGGCCTGGCATTTTGCAAGGAACTGGTTAATTTTATGGACGGTGATATCACCGTAAAAAGTAGGATTGATGTAGGTTCTGAATTTGTTGTTACGCTTCCATACGCAAATTAGTTATGAACAAAGAAATAAAGATAGCGCTTGTTGAAGATGATGAGAACTTGCGTTTCCTGGTTGCAGAGCGATTAGGATCAGAAGGCTATAAAGTTTTAGAGGCAGGCGACGGTGACGAGGCCGAAACGATGATCCTTGCAGAGCAGCCTGATATTGTTTTGCTGGATTGGATGCTACCCGGTAAACAAGGCGCCGAGGTTTGCACCAACCTGCGCGCTAAAGGCTATGAAGGTGTGGTTATCATGACCACTGCCAAACAGCAGGATATTGACAAAATATCTGCCTATGGCTTTGGGGTGTCTGATTATGTTACCAAACCATTTAACATGGACGTAGTGGTAGCGCTGATAGAAAACAAGATAAAATTCGCGCTCAATAACGAAAAGTCAGAAACCTACAGTTTTGCCGATATGGAGCACCACCCCAACACGCATTTGCTGATACGTGACGGGCGAAAAATTGAGCTGACCATATTAGAGAACCGCATACTATTATACTTCCTTAAAAACAAGAACAAGGTTATTAACCGCGAAGAGTTAATGATGGAGGTATGGGGCTATAACGCCGATGTAAATACTCGCACGCTGGATATGCACATTGTACGTTTACGTAAAAAAATAGAAACCAATCCAGATTATCCGCAGTATTTACAAACGGTGCGTGGTATAGGCTATAAATTTGCTTACCAGGCTTAACTATTTACGATAGGCTTTTGAAAGAATAAAGTCGCCATAAAAGGTTTTTTGGGCAATGCGGGTATAACCGCATTGCCCAAACTTTTTTTCGATATCCGGTAATACCGATGTCTCGATACCGCATATCAGCTTAAAGAAAATAAACATGGTCTTTAATAAGACATTTTGCCACCATTTGCCGGTAAGCTGGAAATCTATATTTAACCACAAACCGTCCGGTTTAAGGTGGTTATGTAAATGATTGAAGACTGTTTGCAATGTTTCTTCCTTAAAATTATCGAATAAGAAAGGGGTGATGATCAGATCAAACGTTTCAGATAATTCAGTATCCTCAACAGGTTTGTTGATATAGGTAATGGTATTATTGCCTACAGATCTTTTCATAGACAGTTCCATCATTTTTGCTGAGATCTCGACATAAGTAATATTTAAACCTGAAGGATGGATGTGTGTGATTTCTTCCAGGATCCAACCGGTACCGCCACCAGCTATTAAAATATTAGAATTGGGTTTAATAAATTGGAGTAAGTAAACCTGCGCCTTTATTAAGGCATCGCCATAAAATACTTTGGATAAGTTATCATAAAACCAGGCCGAATTATCATAGTTGGATGCCATATATCAGTTTCAGAGTCAACCTACTTCATGTAAAAGTAAAGACCAGCAACTAATAGTACCTGGATACCAATTACCGCTGAAAGCCTGTTAATGCCCTTTATTTGGGAAGGACTGAATAGATATATCGCAATTGAAAAAATATATACGGCCAGTGTCAAAACTCCAACTATTAAAAGATTTGGGCCTTCAGGATCATTAAAAAAGAAGAACAGCGTTCTGGAACAAATGATAGCCGTTACCGCCAATATAATAAACGATATCTTTTTTGATTTGAAATACAGACTTGCGATGTTATTATCCATGTCTATAAGATGAGCATTTTCACAAATTTAATAATTTTACTGAAGATTACTTACCTGCGTATTTGCCAATTTATCCTTTAATTTTCAAACGGTGGCACTACCTAAATCTATTATTAAATTAATTAAATTTCATATTTTTGAATATGGGCAAAACTAAGTCAGATAAGATCAACTATGTTATTCCGGGCGATGCTATTAGCCAACAGGAATTTGAACAAATGATAAGAAAAGCTAAAAAAGGTCCTTTCTACTCTATCGACACACTTAAAGATAATTTGACAAAATGGAAGGCCAAATACTCGTGTAATTGATTAAAAGATATATTGGAACAAAAGCAATATCACATACTGTAATATCAGCACTCCATCCAAATAAAAGAAATAGTAGTACTCATTCCTTTTCCACTTTGATTCAAAAATGAGCCACCCTGCCAGTATAGCAGTAAGCGAAAGTGCCCAAAATTCTGCATTAAAGCCGTTGTTTTTATATAAGAAAAGCAGGATAATATAACCTGCCAATAAAATCTGGCAGTACAGGTAGGCCCGTTTTTCGCCGATAACCACGGGTACGGTCTTTAAGCCCGATTCGCGGTCCTCAAACAGGTCGCGTATATCAAAGGGTACGGTTAGTGCTGCTATCAGTAAAAATCGCTTGGCAATGAGTATAGTGATATCCCGTAACGATATATTGATAAGGTGCATGTCCTGTGCCTCTAAAATAGGTAGCAGCACAATACTCAGGGTCCAGACCAGGGTGATCAAAAATTGTTTTAGCCCCGGGATGTTGCGTAAGCCAAACTTTTGCTCGCCCAGCGTAAACAAGGGCAGGCCATACGTGACGGATATGATCCCCAGGAAAATAAGCAATAATCTTGATTCGGTAGATATTAAAAAGAACAACGGAACCAGTGAAAGGATAGAAACAATGGTAAACGTGACCATTAGCCTATGGTGCGAAAAAAACCAGCGTACACGCTGATGCGGCGATTTTTCGGGCACTTTGGGTTTAGCCAGTAAATAACAGAAATTATACACCCCAATGGTAGAGGTAAACAGCAACGCCAGGATAGTATATAAGGGTTTTGAACCTATTAAATGAAAAGTAACCAATGCCTGCGCGACAGCGCATAAAGCCATAAATACATTACTGAACAGCAGAAAATCAAAAACAGGCTTAAATAGTTTTTTCATTTATGACGGTAATGCCTGCCCCATAACGGTTAAACACTTTTCAAAAACGGATCAGGAGCAGATCGTAGTGTAAATATCGTAATCTCCGGCAATATTCCAACTCTGCCCGGGAAACCTAAAAAGCCATACCCCACATTTACA
>JAZKCG010000063.1:24368-34022 GCA_040388175.1 Bacteroidota bacterium
AACTGTTGGGGTCCTTCATGATATAAGCCGGCCCATTCCTTGTAGACATATTCAACCGGGCTCCACTGGAAATGCTCGGCGCGAACACCAAATTGCATACCGTGTGTATGGCCGGAGAACATTACATCAATATCTTTATGGTTAGGCAAGATCTGCGCGCGCCAGTGTGAGGGATCGTGTGATAATAACAGCTTGACAGGCAGTTCTTCCGTCCCTTTTAAAGTAGGTTCCATTTTGCCGTATTTAGGGAAACGGGTAAGTTCGCCCCAATTCTCGCAACCTAAAATGCCAATCTCCTGCCCGTTAACTTTAAGGCGGCGATTCTCATTAAGCAGCAGGTCATAACCCATATTTTTATGGGTGATTATCAGGTCGGCCAGATTTTTTTGTTTGGCTGCAGGTGATGCCCAATCGGCATAATCGCCATAATCATGATTACCCAAAACAGAAAATACACCAAGCGGGGCTTTGATCTTGCTAAATATATCCTGGTAACCATAAACTTCGTTAGTGCGTTTATTTACAAGGTCGCCGGTAAAGAATATTACATCGGGTTTTTGGCCCAGTAACATCTCAACACCGCCCAATACCGCTTTTTTATTGTAAAAGCTACCCGAGTGAATATCAGATACCTGCCCTATGGTCAAACCGTCGAAAGCCTTGGGCAGGTTTGGTAGATACAATGTTTGCGGGCGTATATGATAATCATAAGCGCCCGCAACAATACCATAACCAATGGATGCCAACGGCACTGCACCGGTTATTAAACCCGCTTTCATCAAAAACTCTGACCGGGGGATGGCGTTTTTGGGTTGCTCTGTAACCGTATTTACAGAGGAGGAGTTTGCTGGTTTGCCCTTAATCCGTATGATCAGTCTTCTGATATCATCGGCTAAAACAAAAGGTAAAAAGGTTACCTTAACTATCATCAACACAAAAAACACCATTAAAAATCCGGCGCGCATACCAACCGGCAAATTCATGTAAATGCTGGCTATGGTACCCGTTATTAATATTACAGAAGATATGTGATAACCAATTTTAAAACCTTTTTTTTTGGCCCAATTTCTTTTTTTAAAAGCGGCGATGAAACCTGTAAGCAGGTATTGGTCAAACAGTAAAAGGCCCAGACCCAGTAAAACAATAGTAAATAACTGACTTTGCATTTAATTTTTAATACCGATCATCATCCAAATCCAGATCGTCCTCATCGGGCTGCAAATTAAACAAACTATTAAACATATCAGAAAAAGCGAAGCCATTATCTAAAAAGCCTTTGCTTAGTTGCGAGAACTCGGCCAGGCCATGCAATACAAATTCCATCAGGATTAACTGCTGGCTCTCTACCAAACGCGGATGGAAAAATTTGATCAGTTCTTTCAACCCGGTAACCGAGTTTAACAGTTTTTTATACTCGGCCAATGGCAGGTCATCTAATACAGATAGTGTATTACCTTCGCTAAACCAATTGATTATTTCTGCATAAGGGTTAGGCGCTTTGGCTTTCTTGGTTTTCTCCGGGTCGGGGAAATACTTTAACAGCAAAGTTTTAATGGCCTTACCTATCAGGATATTGGCCACTTTAGCAGGGCCTTCCAGCTCGCCTTCATAAACCAGCTCTATCTTACCGGTAATAGCCGGAATAACACCTAAAAAGTCGGCAATGCGTACAAAGGTCTTGTCCTCATGGTTAATAATCATGCGCCGCTCTGCATTGCTGATCAGATTCTCGTAAGCCGATATAGTTAAACGTGCGGACACGCCCGATTTTTTATCGATATATTCAGAGTTACGTGCTTCAAAAGCGATCTGCTCTACCAAATCCTTAACCAAACCATCGGCCTCTACATTGGCACGTTGTTCTTTAGTTAATGAGGCTTCCTGTTGGGTAATCTTACGAGAGATCTCGACAGAACGGGGATAGTGGGTTAATATCTGGCTTTCTATACGATCTTTCAACGGCGTAACTATCGACCCACGATTGGTATAATCTTCCGGGTTAGCGGTAAAAACAAACTGGATATCCAACGGTAAACGCAGCTTAAAACCACGGATCTGGATATCCCTTTCCTGCAGGATATTGAACAGCGATACCTGGATGCGTGCCTGCAGATCGGGCAGCTCATTGATGACAAATATGCCACGGTGCGCGCGCGGGATGAGGCCGAAGTGGATAACGCGCTCGTCTGAATAAGTTAGCTTCATAGTAGCCGCCTTAATAGGGTCGACATCACCGATCAGATCTGCAACGGTAACGTCAGGCGTAGCCAGTTTTTCAGTATAACGTTCAGAACGGTGGATCCAGCCGATAGGTGTATCATCACCTTTTTCCTGTACGATATGATGGCCAAACCACGATATCGGGTTCAATGGGTCATCAAATAATTCTGATCCTTCTATGTAAGGTACATATTCATCCAACAGGTTAACCAGCAATCGCGCTATACGGGTTTTAGCCTGCCCGCGTAAACCCAATAATAAAATATTGTGGCGCGACAGGATAGCGGTTTGCAGGTCTGGGATAACGGTATCCTCAAAACCGATAATACCCTCAAAGCCACCTTCTTCTTTTTTCTTTAATTGAGTAATCAGGTTACGGCGCAATTCATCCTTAACCGATTCTGTTTTATAGCCTGATTGTTTTAATTGGCCAAGTGTTTTTATATCTGTTTTAGTCATAGTGTCTTTTGTAGTCCGAAAGTCCGCAAGTCGGAAAGTCCGGAAGATTTAATTATTTTATTCAATTGTCCTTTAGTCTTTCGGACTTTCAGTCTTCCCGACTTTCGGACTACCTCACATTCTTCCTTCTATTCCGCGCGTAATCTTCAAAAATGTATTCGCCTAAATTATTCAGCGAGCTGTAAAATGCTTTACCCCCGTTGGTCTCTGTAAACTGGCGAACGAACTGCTGCAAGTAAGGATCCTTTGCTATCATAAATGTGGTGATAGGGATTTTTAATCGCTTGCATTGCGCGGCCATGTTCAGTGTCTTGTTAACCACTTTTCTGTCCAGACCGATGCTGTTCTTATAATACTTGGTACCCTCTTTTAAACAGGTAGGTTTACCATCGGTTATCATGAAGATCTGCTTGTTGGATGTTTTGCGCCGACGTAACAGATCGGTAGCTAACTCTAAACCCGCGTAAGTATTGGTATGGAAGGGGCCAACCTGTAAATAAGGTAGGTCCTGCAAAGTAATGGGCCAGGCATCGTTACCAAAAACCACAATATCCAAAGTATCTTTAGGGTATTTGGTACGGATCAATTCGGCCAGGGCCATGGCTACCTTTTTGGCGGGGGTTATCCTGTCCTCGCCGTAAAGGATCATGGAGTGCGATATATCTATCATCAGCACGGTAGAGGTTAGGGTTTTATAATCCATTTCCTCTACTTCCAGGTCACGCTCGGTCATCATAAAATCGCCTATTCCGTGGTTAACCTGCGCATTGTGGATAGATTGCGTCATATCTATCTGGTCCAGGCTGTCGCCAAACTCAAATTCTCGGCGTTCTGAGTTACGCTCATCGCCCTGCCCGCTTTGCGGCGAACGGTGATTACCCTTGCCCGACTTTTTAAGCTTGCCAAAGATCTCTTCTAACGCCGACTGACGGATGCTTTGTTCCGTTTTAGCCGTAATGTTAAAGTTGCCGCTTTGGTTATCCTCGTTCAGGTAGCCCTTTTGCTTTAGCTCGTCAATAAAATCGCCCATGCCGTAATCGTCATTGGTGAGTTTATATTGCTTGTCCAGCTCATTTAGCCAGGCCAGGGCTTCGCCAGCATCGCCCGCGGTGTAGTTGAGCAATTCCAGGAATAACTTTAATAATTCTTCAAATCCGCCTTTTGGAATTTGGTTGGGGGTAAACTTCGAAAATCCGAAACCACGCATATTTTGCCTTTCAACTATAAAATAACGGATTATTTAGCGCAAAAGTTTGAAGCTGGACGGATTATGTTGAATTGTTAGGCAGGGATGACAATGTTGGTGAGTGGGGAGTGGTGAATAGGGAGTTGTTGGCGGTAACTCACCCGGTCTGCGCTTCGCTGGACCACCATCTCTTCGCCTTTGGCGGAAAGAGGGGTTAGATTTGACAACTTTTAAAAAGTTGTCAAATCTTTAAAAATAGTAAGCTCTCTTTATCGCTTGCGGAAGAGAGGGCAGATCGAGCGTAGCGATGATCGGGTAAGTAACCCCGCGTACAAGTCTTGCGAAATCTTTCTACATTTATAAAATGTACGAAGATATCCCGCTAAATAATAACATCGCCATTCATAATTTTGAATTATTTATTGATGGGCACCGTGCCTTTATTGACTATAAGCAGCACAACGATAAATACTTCCTGATCCACACCGAAGTGCCGCAAGAACTGGAAGGCCGGGGCGTTGCTGCCGCGCTGGTTGAAAAAACGTTTAGATACCTGGAGGAAAATAACTTTAAAATGGTACCCTATTGTCAATACATTAAAGTTTACCTGAAACGCCATCCTGAATGGGAGCGGTTGATAGCCTGATCAAAACCCACCACCAGTTCCGCCACCGCCAAAATTACCACCCCCAAATCTGTCTGTTTGGGTAGGCGCGGCCTTGCTATGGCCTAAGGTAGCTGCTGTAAATAACGCTTCCAGTTTCAGATTGTCACTGCCTGCTGTATTATCAATATCGATATGAGTAAACCTGTGTTTAGGTGTTTTTAAATAGCGTGTTATAGTGTAAGCAATAACCAATAATGCTATGCCTCCAATAATCATAGCCAACTCGGTGCTCATTACATGGTAATAGGTTCTGAAAGTAAAAATAGCCACAGCAAAAAGCACTAACCCTATACGGATCAACATTATATTTTTCTTCATTACTCCTCGTATAATGTATAGAAGGGGTAATAACATGGTCCATGCCCAAAAGAATGGCCCCAACTTTATACCGGTAGGTGGGCCATCAGTAACTACGTTGTTAAGCATGTTATTCAGATAACCTATAACAAAATAATTACCCGCCAGATAGAGTATCACCAGGCTCACTATTTGCACCATGATCAGGCATTCCTCATAATATCGTTGTTTAGCTTTTTTGATCAGTTTAGTAGCTTGAAAGTAAAGTAGAGCAGCAACTATCATTATTATAAAAGGCATAGTGGCATTACCAAAACTGCCGACTTGTTGCCAGGTAAAAAATACCACTGCAAATAATAACAGGCAGCTAATTATACTCATAATAGTATTGGCATAGCGTAAGGTAAAATAAAAGCTGATAACCAAGATGATCATACTGGTTGGTAAATAATGGGTATGGCCCGTCCCATAATTATCAACACCCAGCATCCAACCCGTAGCCACAGTTAAAAGGCCGAAAGCAATCCACATTAACGCGTCATTAATGCCTGCCCGGTAATAATGCTTGCTTTTTACTAATACCTCTAATGCAATAGTGCAAATCAGCCCTAAAAACAAGAACCAGCCAAAACTGTCAATGATACCTGAACTTGACATCATTAACGATAAAAAACTGAACGAAAAAGATGTGCCTACACAGGTAAGCAAAAATAGACCTGTACGGGCAAAAGGTCCGGGCATATAAAACCCGACAGGATAGGCTTCTTTAATGGGCTTTAATTCATCGTGCGTAAGGCAACCGGCATTATGCAATTGCTCTGCTTCTTGTTGTATTTGCAAATTATTAAGCCAGGTTTTATTATAAATGATCATGCCTTCTTTATTTTTTTATTAAGATAGATCAACAACAGGATCAAAACAATCGGCGATGCTATGAAATATAGGAAATAGATAGAAAGCGCTCCGTCACCATTTATGTTAGTTAATCCCCTAAATAGCAAACTACTTAAAGCAACATAGCTGTATAATATGACCGATATTATAAAATAAAAGGATCGTTGCTTTATTGCATCGCGGTAAATCAAAAAAGACAGCACAAACACCCCGGCCAGCCACAATAAAGCAAAAGGCGAATCGTACAAAAAGAAATACCCGGCCAGCAAGCTTATTAAACTTACATGCAACCCATAATGCTGATAGCTAAATTTAAAATGTGGCTTGATCTGTAATTTGCCGGTTAACCATCCTAAAAACAACAGTAACAAACCAAAACCCAGGTAGGTATAAATAATGGTCGTGCTGTTAAAGGTATTGCTTAATAGCAATTGTTTAGGCGTTACCGAT
Source organism: Bacteroidota bacterium (assembly GCA_040388175.1). Taxonomy (GTDB): domain Bacteria; phylum Bacteroidota; class Bacteroidia; order Sphingobacteriales; family Sphingobacteriaceae; genus Mucilaginibacter. Next base: position 30,542 of record JAZKCG010000063.1, read on the forward strand.
ACCCCCATCCAGATACCAAGGTTGGTTATGCCCAGGTTCAAGATCCCCATATGGTCAAAATCATAGGCTATATAAAACAGCGCCAGCATAGGTATAAATGTGGCCAGGCCATAATTGCTGCCAAAAACAGTATACTCGTATTGCAGGTAGCCCACAAATATTAAAAAGCTTAAGGTACCTAATAAAAGTAAGTAATTAAATGCTGAATTAGGAGTCTGTACCTTATCCCTGCTAAATGGCTTTTTATGTTTGTAGCAATAAAAAAAGCAACTAATAGTAATTAAAGCTATAAACGCCAGTATAGCCTGGTGCCCTATGGTATCTATGTTTTTATAAACCACTATACCCAGCCCGGTTGTTAGCAAAAGTATGCCCAGGTATAAGAAGGTTCTTACCTCGAAATGTACAGATACTAAAGCGTTGGCGTGCCTTTGTTCTATTTTGCTGTAAGATTCGTCGCTGATAGTTCCCTCGGCATGTAGTTTTTTGAAAAATTCTTGATCCACATTATGATTTTTAGGTTATACGGCAGATCAAGTATACTGAAAATAAACAGCAAACCCCAATACATGATCGGGGTTTGCTATTATCTTTAAGTTATAAAGAAAATATTTAACTCAGTTTCATCAGGTCAACTATTCCGTCAACATAACGTGGTGTAGCACCGCGTTTACTGGTTACGTAAGCGCCCACGGCACATGCGCGCTCTAACACTTGCTGCATAGGTAATTTGTTAATCAGGCCTACAATAAATGTCGCCAGGAACGAGTCGCCGGCACCAACAGTGTCTGCTACATTAACGGTAAAACCCGGATGCTCATAAAACTCATGGTCATGCCAAACAATAGCACCTTTCTCGCCACGGGTAACACAAATAGTTTGAACATGATATTTCTTGCGGAATTCGATAATCTTATCTTTCAGGTCATCCTTTTTTGAGCTGATCAACAGGTTGGCTTCCTCTTCGTTCATCTTTACCACATCGGCCATTGCCGCCAGGGTTTGTATGGTTGTCAATGTATAGTGCGGCGAGCGTAAGTTCACATCAAATATTTTTAATGCCGATGTATCATCGAGTAAGTCTAACAAGGTATCGCGCGAAGTACCATTGCGGCAGATCAAACTACCAAATACAATAGCAGCAGCTTTCTTTGCGGCTTTGGTCAATTTTTTTTGAGGCTTGATCTTATCCCATGATACCGGCTGCGGAATAAGATAAGTCGCCTGCTGATCAGCATCTAATTGTACGGTAACTTCGCAGGTAGGTAATTTTTCGTTTTCTTGTATCAGGTCGCTGTATAAGCCGTTATCCTTTAAAAAATCTACCAACTCAATACCAGACTTATCAATACCTACGCTGCTGGCAAAGGCAACGCTTGCGCCCTGCTGGGCCAGATGAAAAGCTACATTCATGGTTGCACCACCGGCAACTTTTTCATCGCCAAAGGCATCCCATAAAACTTCACCAAAGCATAGTACATTTTTCTTCATAAAGGATATAGCTAAAGCGCCAAAGCTAAGAGGTTTTTTTGGTTTTTACGTTAATTTAAAGTTATGGTTTCTGCGGGATAAATTATTGTTAATTTAACATATGCTGCTTAAACCCATTTTTAAATATGGTATATTTAGTACATGAAAAAGTTTATCCTTTCTTGTTTTCTTATGCTGATGTCTTGCATTTGTCTGCATGCGCAGGACCGCCAGGCTATTATAAAATTAATGGAAAAACAGCGTCAGGACTGGAACCGCGGTGATATTGACGGTTTTATGCAGGGTTACTGGAAGTCGGATTCGCTGATGTTTGTAGGTAAGACCGGGCCAACCTACGGCTGGCAAAACACGCTTAATAATTATAAACGTGGCTACCCCGATAAGGCTACGATGGGGATACTTACTTTCGATATTTTAAAGGTTGATGTACTTGACCCTAAAAATGCCTTTGTATTTGGCGCATGGCATGTAAAACAGGAAAAAGGTATTATTGGCGGTTATTATACTTTATGGTTTAAGAAGATAGATGGGGTGTGGAAGATTGTTTGTGACCATACGAGTTGAGTTGTGTTTTTTAGGGGCTGCTGTATGCCTTAACAAGAGCCGGACGATGCTGGTATTAAAGCATAGAGTAGGCCAAAAGCAAAACCCTACAAAGGCTTACCATTAGCCAACGCCCTATCAGCCCATTTAACCGCCAGTTTTTCACGATACTGCGCATAGTTAGCTTTAAAAGCCATTTTTAATACGCTATCAATACCGCCCTTAACCGCCAGGTTATACAAACTTGCTGCTTTACGCACCGGCGATGCATCCCAGGCGCGCAGGCTTAGTGAAAAGCCGCCGTCCAAATATTTCATCCAGTGCCAGTAACCTGTTGGCATAAACAGGGTGTCACCATGCTCTAAAAATACTTCGATGCCTTCAACCCCGTTTAACGCCGGGAACTTTTTGATATCCGGGTTAGCTACATCATAATCCTCTAAAGCATAAGTGGCATTAGGCAGGCAGTACAGGCGGCGCTTCCATTTATTTTCGAACAGGATGACATGCTTACGTCCCACAAAATGGGTGTGGAATATATGCGGAAGGTCGATGTCATAATGTAAAAACGTAACTGAGTTTGATCCGCCGAAAAACATGGCCGGCATACTTTCTAAAAAGCCACCCATCAGGTCTTTTGGTAAAACAACATCATTTAAAAGCTCGGGGGCCTGTTTGAATATATTGAAGAAGAAAATACGCAACTCTGTTGGTTGCGACATGATCAGATCGATATAATCATCAAAAGGCATTTGGGCCGCTGCCGCGTTGATAGGTTTTGAAGGATCGGCCTTGGCATTATCATATAGCGGAACTACCTTTTTACCTACAACCTGTTTTAGGTATTCGGGTGTCCACTTTTCGCGGGCGGGCCAACTGTTGGTCATGCCTTTAATTACCAGCGGACGGCGCGCGTCTAAATAGTTCTTTTTAAAATCTTCGGGAGAAATGGTGTCGACAGTATCTATCGGGTGCAGTATGAAACTCATGTTATTTTTATATGATGAATATAAAAGCCTGCCAGAGCAGCTTATACTCAAGGTGCCAAATTAACGCAATTAAAACGCCGGGAGTGTTAAAATAGTGTTAATTTTTAAAAGGTTAGCTTAGGTTAATGGGTAGGATAAATGTGTTAAAAAAAAACCCGGTGCTTTCAAACAACCGGGCTCTCTATTTTATCAATAGAAGTATAAAATAATCAGCTACAATTTCCGGTTCTGCAAAACCAACAACTTGCAAACCGCTTATTGCTAAACTGATTATTTTGGCATTAATACCGTATTAACTACATGTATAACACCATTGCTTTGATTTACGTCGGCAATGGTTATCCATGATTTTCCGCCTTTTTCATCAACCAGGTATAGTTTTTTACCTTCGGCTTTCACCCATATTGAACCACCTTGTACGGTCTTCAATTCGGCTTTGCCCATACCAGCTTTAACCT
>JAZKCG010000063.1:34032-53009 GCA_040388175.1 Bacteroidota bacterium
AATCGGCAGCGCTTAATTTTCCGGCTACAACATGGTACGTCAATATTTTAGTAAGGGTTGCCTTGTTTTCTGGTTTTACCAAAGTTTCTACAGTGCCTTTAGGTAATTTGTCAAAAGCCTCATTTGTAGGTGCAAAAACAGTAAATGGTCCGGCAGATTCTAAGGTCTCAACTAAACCAGCAGCTTTAACGGCAGAAACAAGTGTTGTATGATCTTTTGAGTTTACTGCATTTTCTACAATGTTTTTTGTAGGATACATGGCAGCGCCACCTACCATTTTAGTTTGGGCGTAAGTGTTAGGCGCAATTGCGATAGCTACTAAAGCAAACGCCGAAATAATTAATTTTTTCATATTTTCTGTTTAGTTATTTGATGGAAAATACGCAGGTAACAGATAGCCGGTTTTTGCAAAACTTAGAGCTTTGAGTGCTAACTTGTTGAAAACTAAAATATTTTTAAATGCGTAGGTATCGGCCTTTTTGAAAATCGATTTTAACTATAAAATGATTAAAAAAACAGCTCTGCAGCGATATGGTCGGCATATAATTTACCAGTTTGGGTGAGGTAAATTTTTCGATCTTTTTTTTCGATCCAGCCTTTTTCAAGGTAAGGCTGGGCTGCTTTGATCAGTTCATTGGCTGATCCGGCAGCAATAGTATTTAATTTTTCCAGGTCCAAACCCCAGATGGTGCGTAAGGAGGTCATGATGTACTCATTCAGCCGGTTGGCTTCTGTCAGCTCTTCAATTTCGGCGGGTAAAATATCACTATGAATGCTCTGCATATACTTGGCATTATTGGCAATGTTCCATTGCCTTGCCTGCCCATTATAAGAATGTGCCGATGGGCCTATACCTAAATAACTTACGCCATGCCAGTAATTAGAATTATGGCGGCTGTAATGCCCCGGTTTACAAAAGTTAGAGATCTCATAATGTTCAAAGCCGTTGGTTTGCATGGCATCCATCAACAGAGTAAACTGTTCGGCGCTTTGCTGCTCGTTCATCGGTGCCTGCTTTTTGGTGCGGATAAACGAAGCCAGGGCAGTTTGCGGTTCAACAGTCATGGAGTAAGCCGAAACATGAGGCACATTTAATTCAAAAACTTTGCTCAGGTTATGCTTCCACTTCTGTTCGTTAAGCAAGGGGTAGCCATAGATCAGGTCGACAGTGATATTTTCAAAACCACTATCCTGTGCGCGCTTTACTGATGCTTCGGCTTCCTGGGCGCGGTGTACCCGGTTCATCCATTGCAGGTCATCATCAAAAAAAGACTGGATGCCTATGCTGAAACGGTTAACCGGGGTTTGGCGCAGGGCCTGTAGCTTAGTTTTGTCAAGGTCATCAGGGTTAGCCTCTAAGGTAATCTCGGCATCGGCACTAACCGTATGTAAGCTGGTAATGGTATCTAACAGTAAATTGATCTCTGACGCTTCTAAGATAGATGGGGTGCCACCTCCAAAATATATGGTTTCGATGGTTTGACCCTGCAGGTAGTTTTTTTGTAATTGGATTTCTTTAACAAGGCTTTGCAACAGGTCGTCCTTGTATTTTAAAGAAGTACTAAAATGGAAGTCACAATAATGGCAGGCTTGTTTGCAAAAAGGAATATGTAGGTAAATACCGGCCATCGGCGCAAAAGTAACAAAAGTAAGGCGATAAATCTTATGACAACGGTCGGGTAATGAATGCAAGTATCTAAATGCATCTTTAACAATTTTTAACTATAAATGAGGGCTTGGTAATTCTTTTTGTCATCTATTTTTAATAGTATTGAATAACCAATACACCTATCTCATGAAAAACAATTTACAACTACCGGGTAAAATTATTATTCTTGCCTTTCTAATATTCACAACGATTTCCGGACAAGCTCAGACTACAACTCCTTTGAACACTCTTTCATCTGCCGAAAAGAATGCAGGCTGGAAATTGCTTTTTGATGGAAAGACCTTTAACGGCTGGCGTAGCTATTATGAAGCAGATAAGCCATCAAAAGGCTGGACTATTGTTGACGGCTGCCTCAAGAATTCCAAAGGAACCGGGCGTCCTCGTACCGGTGGTGGCGACCTGATGACTGATGAGCTATTTACAGATTTCGAGTTTAGTTTTGAGTGGAACATACAGCAGGGCGGCAATAGCGGGGTCTATTATTTGTTCCAGGAGCGTCAAAACAAACCTGGAGTTGTGATGTATATGGGCGATGATGGTACCAGCTCGGTTGGGTTTGAGCATCAATTGGTCGATGATGAACGCCACTCGGATGTACTGCAAAATGGTCCGATGCGCTCTTCAGGCGCACTGTATTCGCTTATTGCTCCAAATAATTCTAAAAAATTAAAACCGGCGGGCGAGTTTAATGAATCACGCATCATTGTACAAGGCAAACATATAGAACACTGGTTAAACGGTACAAAGATCGTCAGCTTTGACTTAGGAAGTCCAGAATTGCTGGCGGCAATTGCTAAGAGTAAATATAAAAACGTACCGGGTTTCGCTATTAAAGCCCCAACCCGTATTCTTTTGCAGGACCATGGCGATGAGATCCGTTTCCGCAATATGAAAATTCGTGTATTGCCGGAGACAAAACGTTAATTGACAAAATTAACAGCCTATATACAGATATGAACTTAAAGGGAAATGTCCTTTTTTGAAATCCGTAAAGGGTTTAAATGACCTCCGCATTTATAAAGTTTTTGGGAATGGTTTCCATAAAGAACTTTTCAAGTTCATTCACTGCATTTTCAAGTCCGTTCTCATTTCTGATCTGACTACCGATAATCGCTACCTGATCCTTCACTTCATTTGTTTGAATTTTTGTTAATGCAGAGATTAATTTATCGGTAGTAAGTTTTTTTACCGGGATATGAACACCCAAATTCCTTCGTTCTATAATTTTACCCCAGGTTGGCTGGTCGGTATAAAATGAGATAATTATTACCGGTAGATCATTTCGCAGCATGGCTGCCAGCGTGCCTGCGCCACCATGAAATATCCCCGCTTTACATTTTGGTAAAATAGCCGCATGATTTACATATTTGGTTACGAACAGGTTTTTATGTGCAGGCAGATCATTGAAAATTGCCCACCCGGTACAAAATAATACGCGTTCATTTGTCTTGGTTAAGATGGCATTTATAACGCTGATAAACTTTTCGGTATTGCCCACACCATTACTGCCAAAGCCCATGTATATGGGCTTATCGCCTTGCTGTAGCCATTCATTTAATCCGGCTGGGTTTTCCTTTGTAATATGTTCTGGAACAGTTAAGAAGCCGGTTATTTTATGGTTATCATCCCAGTCTTTGGGTTGAGGGATCAGGCTTGGGCTTAAGCAATATAAATCTAATGGTTTTTGCTTATCAATGTGGGCTAAAAGATTTTCCTTTAATATTGGCAGGTCTAATTCTTGCCTAAATTCATTTACTTCTCCTTTTACAAATTTCCAGAAAAGTAAATGTACCAGCTTATAGGTGAACTTATTATACCATCCGAAATCCAGGAAATCAAAGTCGCTTAATGGAAATTCGGCAGTAGGTATTACGGGTGGCATAAAATAAGTAATGGCCAGTTTTTTGTTTTGCTTTTCGGCAATTGCACTGGTAATTGGTAACGTGGCGGCATTGGCTATTATAAAATCAACCTTATCAAACGCTTCAAGGTAACTTTTTCGTAAAGGAACTCTTATATCGTGTAGCAACTTAAAAAAAAACTTTATCAGCTTAAGGGTATTCTCTGTTTTTAACAGGTTTTGCCCTAATGGCGAATTCATTTCTTCCTCGGCGTTGCCATATAGCGGATGAAAAGCCACGCCAAAATCTTCAACTAATTCTTTGAAATTTTCGGGCGCGGCTATGGTTACCTGGTGGCCCTTCGCCATAAGTCCTAATGCCAAAGCGATGTATGGCTGTACGTCGCCCAGCGTTCCGTAAGTGAAGACTCCTATATTCAATTGTGATTTGTTTATTTACAAATCAACTGATTTAAAAGGAGAAACCCTTGCCACTATTTCATTTATCCTTGCTTAAATATCTGTCGAACGACAGTGGCCCCGAACCAAGGATGGTAAAGATCAATAAAAATAATAGAGAAAAAATAGTCAACCACAGATCAGAATTTACAGCGGACCGAAGATTATCTATCACATAAAAAGCAGTACAAATAATGGGTAATTGCAGTAATGACGCTAAACGGGTAAATATACCCAACATAATAAGTAAGCCACCTACCATGTGGACCCATATCACGTAATTCATCATGAACACAACCAGCCCCGGAGTGAAAAATTTTACGTGGAGGTCTATGATCATATCTTCCAGAAAAGTTCTGTTTTGTAAAAAAGCATACCCTTTTAATAAAAGAAATAATCCTAATGCAATGCGGATAATATCCAATATGGCCGGATGATGCCGGTCGCCCCATTGCTCAAATTTGTTTAAAATGGTCATAAAACGACAATTAGATATTTTACCGGATAATTAGGTAAGTCGCCCCACCCACTTGCTGCCTTGTATTATAACGAATACGCTTTGAATTTTATTTCTTATTGTATTGTAATGTTATAAAGGTTATTTACACTAAAAATAACAATAATATATTGTATTAATTATGTTGTTAAAACAGCATCAGCTCAGGCGCTAATTATTACCCTATCCATTATAGATAATCTTATTAAACAACGGTTCGGTAGCCACGTATTGATCCAATAGGTATAACTGGTTTTTTGCCCGCATTAAATTATGGCCTTCGTATTTTGTAGGATAATAAACATCGCCATTCAAAAAATCGGTTAAAAACCGTACCGCCTGCATATAGATCATGAATTTACCCGAGTATATGAATAATTCCTTTTCCTGGTGGGTCAGTACATCACCCATCATCCCCATATATCCCGAATAGATAGCAGCGAAAAAGTTTTCGCGTATGTTGATCTTACCCAGGTCCTGTTCTTCTTCGCTGGCTTCGGCCAGGTAGGTGCGCATCATATCGCCGACATCGCTTATATAATAGCCCGGCATTACCGTATCCAGGTCTATTACCGTTATGCCTTTGTCGTCGTCATCAAAAAGTACATTGTTGATCTTGGTGTCATGGTGAATGACGCGTAGAGGCAATAAGTGATCTTCAACTATATGATTATAAATATCGGCTATATCCGTATGTCGGTTTATCTGTTCGATCTCGTTTTTTGCCAATTCAATTCTTGCTGCATTAGCGTTTCTGAGCGATTGCTTAAACTGATTAACACGCAGACTTAAATTATGAAAATCAGGCAAAGTATATTTCAGTTTCGATGTGTCGAAGTCGTGTAGTAAGTAAGTGAATTTGGCAAACTGCTGTGCCGCTTCAAATGCCTGGGTGCTTTCTGTCAAAAAATCAACCGTGTGCGATCCTTTTATAAATGGCAATAACCTGTAATAGGCTTCATCCGCGTTGATAAGTAACTTACCATCGGCAGCAGGCAACGGCGCGGCGAAAATATAATCAGGTTCATGCTTGTCAAGATAAGCCGCTAATAACTGTAAGTTAGTCGCTATATCCTGTGGTGTTTTAAAAACAGCCTTATTGATCTGCTGCAATATGTATAACTTACCCTCGCCTGTGACCTTCCAGGTATGGTTGATCAGGCCCGAACCAAATGGTTCGATATGATATAATGTTGGGTTAAAGCCGTAAGTTTTCAGTATGGATTGCAGCATGTTGTTATAGTATAATTATCAAACATACTTAATTAGGTATTTAATGTATTACGCAAACGCTTGTTCTATTTTTAATAGGCTTTTATGTAAGTTTATCTCACGCGCTCTACCAGTTGCGATTCTATAATGATCTTATAATATGCGGTTTGCTCGCTAATGCCGTGTTTTTTTTGATTAAGTAGTTCCAGTAAAATATCCGCTGCTTTTTGACCCTGTAAATAAGGAAATTGCTCGACAGACGCAGCAGGTACATGTTCCATATAATTAATAAGGGGCAGGTTTGCGTAACTTACAAACTCAATATCTTTGTTAATCTGTAATTTAAGCTGGCGCGCATGTTTTATAGCAAACAAGGCCACATAGTCATTAAAGGTTACTATTGCTGTGGGTTTGCGTTTATTGGCCAATAAAGTATCTAAGGCTTTTTGTGTCCCGCTTTCCGTCAAATCACATGAAACAATAAGCGATGGGTCAAATTTTAACCTGTTTTTTGTCATCGCTTTAATATATCCCTCTTTGCGCTCGCCGCTGGCAATTATCGTATTTGGCCCATTGATCATGCCTATGCTACGGTGTCCTTTTTTTAACAGGAAGGTCACTGCTTCTACTGTGCCTGTTTCCATATTGCAGGCTACATAGTGGATGTTTTGTATAGCCGGTATACGGTCAAAAAATACCATGGGGATATTATATTCCTTTAGTTTTTCGAAATGCTGATAGGAGGATGTGTTTTTAGCTACTGATACAAGCAGTCCGTCAACCCGGTGGTTTTTCATCTTCTCTACCAATTGCTTTTCTAACTGCTCATCGTCATGCGATTGCGCCAGTAATACTGTATAGTTTCCTTTATAGGCGATATCTTCTATAGCGCTTACCGCGGTTGAGAAAAAAGCTTCAGATAACTCTGGCAGTATGACCCCTATGGTTTGCGTACTTCCTTTTTGCAGGAATATAGCTGTTTGATTAGGCTCGTAATGAAGCTCTTTAGCCAGCTTTTTTATTTTTTGCCGTGTAGTAATACCTATGCTGGGATGATCATGCAAGCCACGCGATACCGTAGATACAGAAACGTTTAGCAGTTGCGCAATTTCTTTTATAGTGGCGGGTTTTGATCGCATGATGAAGCTTAGATGTTAAATAATTGGTTCAAATAATGATCGCTAAAAAGTAAGGTTAATAAAACAATTAAGCAAACGTTTGCGCTATATTATTTGCCGTACTTACAATACATATTAGATAACTTCATGGAACTAAAGTCACTAATTGTAATAATGGATAACACAAAGCTGATAATTATTTGGAGTGTATTGAATATTGTATTGGTGTGTTGGCTGTTTATTCGAAAAAAAAAGCGCTATTTTTAACATAATGGAACAAGTTAAAAACGATATAACCTTCCTGGGACAGATTGATGGGCAAGAGGTTGTTAGTTATACATTAACTAATAATAACATTACGGTATCCATTACCAATTTTGGCGCCACGATCACCAATATCATTACGCCCGATAAGAACGGGCAATTAGCTGATATTGCCCTGGGGTATGATGATCTGCAAGGCTATATCAATGATGATTATTATATGGGCGGTATAGTAGGTCGCTTTGCTAACAGGATAGCCGGCGGACTGGTTGAGTTAGATGGTAAGAAATATCAACTTACACTAAAAGAAGGCGGATTTCATCATCATGGCGGTGCTATAGGGTTCAACAAAAAGGTTTGGCGATCGGAATACATTAATAATGATGGCTTACCCGCAGTGAAACTGGAATATTTAAGCCCTGATGGTGAAGAGGGTTTCCCCGGTAATTTAACCACCACGGTTATTTATACACTTAACAAGCAAAACCAACTGGTAGTTGATATTACCGCTACCACAGATCAAACCACATTACTTAATTTAACCCAACATACTTATTTTAACCTGGCGGGACATAATAGTGGAACGATCTTAGACCATGAACTCCTACTGCCGTTAGATGAGTTTTTACCGGTTAACACGATGCAGGTACCTAGCGGCGAATTACAGAAAGTAAGTAATACGCCGTTTGATTTCAGGAAAAGTAAAAAAATAGTGAAACATATCATCGAGCCAAACGAACAGCTGCTACTAAGCCGGGGCTACGATCATAGTTGGGTGGTCAAGCACGAAAATTCGCCCGAAATAAAATTAGCCGCTTGTGCGACAGACGAAAACAGCGGTCGCACATTGGCTGTTTTTACTACAGAACCTGCGGTACATTTATATACCGGCAATTTTTTGGAGAATGTGTCGGGTAAGAATGGCGCTACTTATGGCCATCGAAGCGGCTTCTGTTTAGAGACCCAGCAGTATCCTGACGCGCCTAACAAACTGCATTTCCCCTCCACTGTCTTAAAGCCGGGTTCGGTGTTTAACAGCAGGACGATTTTTGAATTTGGCACACATAAATAAAACAACATGAGCGATACGCAAAGCATCCCCACATCAAAACCAGGCACTAAAGGCTTAAGTCCCATTTACATTATTGGCGCGTTGTTTTTTGTTTTTGGATTTGTTACCTGGTTAAATGGTACACTTATCCCTTTTTTACAACTGGCCTGTCAGCTTAATACCTCACAGGCATTGCTTGTAACATCTGCCTTTTACATGGCTTATTTCTTTTTATCCATACCATCATCATACATACTTAAAATTACAGGATTTAAAAATGGAATGTCGCTTGGTTTGTTTGTAATGGCCATTGGTGCTTTAATATTTGTACCTGCAGCTAATACGCGTGCGTTTCCATTATTCCTGATCGGTTTATTTGTACAGGGTATGGGGCTTTCGCTGCTGCAAACAGCTTCAAATCCTTATATAGCAATTGTTGGCCCAATTGAAAGCGCGGCACAACGAATCAGCATAATGGGTATTTGCAATAAGATTGCCGGTGCACTTAGTCCGCTTATATTAAGTGCCTTAGTTTTAAAAGGCGCGCAGGATATTGAAAACAAACTAAAAAGCATTACCGATACAACACAAACTGACTTATTATTACATGATTTGGCTATGCGTGTTGTAATACCCTATATCATTATTGCTGTAGTTCTTATTTGTTTAGCCCTGCTTATCAAATATTCCTCTTTGCCCGAAATTAATACTGATGAAGACCATGTAAATGAGGATGGTACTGTTGTTGCGCCAAAATCAAGTATTTTCCAATACAAAAATTTGAATCTTGGAGTGATCTGTTTGTTCCTGTACGTTGGCGTTGAAGTAATGGCTGGCGATGTAATAGGCACCTACGGCCGATCATTAGGTATGAGCTTAGATAAAACCAAAATTTTTACTTCTTATACCCTGGTGTCAATGGTTGTTGGCTATATCATTGGTGTAATAACTATTCCCAAATACATCAAACAAGAAAAAGCCTTAATGTATTCGGCTATAATTGGGGCCCTGTTTACACTGGCTGCCTTTTTTACCAGTGGTTACATCAGTATAATGTTTATTGCATTGCTTGGATTAGCCAACTCATTAATGTGGCCGGCAATTTTTCCACTGGCTATTAAAGGTTTAGGAAAATATACCAAATTTGGTTCAGCGCTGTTGATAATGGCTATAGCCGGTGGTGCTGTTTTGCCCCAGATTTATGCATTATTAACTAAGTCGGTATCTACCCAAACAGCATTCTTGTACAGTATGCTACCTTGTTATGTCTATATTTTCTACTATGCTGTTTCCGGTCATAAGAATAAATAAGTTACCCGTTTTTAAAATACTAATTATAATACCTCACTATAAAATACAATGGAAAGAAGAGAATTTATTAAAAACAGCACCATAGCGGCTGCGGGGCTTACTATACTGCCCGCAGGCAGCTTGTTTGCCAAAGCTAATCAAAAAGTGCGCCTGGGTTACATAGGCGTTGGCGCACGTGGCATGAGCCATATCTCAGAGGGCTGCTTACGCGATGATGTAGAGATTGTAGCTATCTGCGATATCCAGGAACGTTCATTAAAGATCTGCCGCGAGTATATCGCCAAACAAAAACGGCCTGCCGCTACCGAGTATACCGGCGGACTGGATGCTTATAAGAAATTATTAGATCGTAAAGATATTGACGCGGTGATCATCGCTACGCCGTGGCAGTTCCACCATCCACAGGCTATTGATGCTATGAAAGCAGGTAAGTATGTGGGCTGCGAGGTGATAGCAGGGTTAACGGTAGAGGATCATTGGGATATCGTCAACACCTCAGAAAAGACCGGCATGCCTTATATGACGCTGGAAAACGTTTGTTATCGTCGGGATGTGATGGCTACACTTAATATGGTGCGCCAGAATGTATTTGGCGAACTGCTGCATGTGGAAGGCGGCTATCAGCATAACCTGCGTAACGTGTTGTTTAATGACGGCGAGCATACTTACGGCAATGGGGTAGAGTACGGTGCCAAAGCCTATAGCGAGGCGCAATGGCGCACGCAATTCAACATAGACCAGGATGGCGATCTGTACCCAACACACGGTGTTGGCCCATGTATGCATTATGTTGATATTAATGCCGGTAACCGTTTTACCAGCATGTCGTCATTTAGCAGTAAAGCCCGTGGTTTGGCCGCTTATGTAGAGGAATTGGCGCCGGGTAGCCCCAACGCCAAGATCAATTATAAGAACGGCGATATCACCCAGACTATGATTAATTGTGCTAATGGTGAAACCGTAATGTTAACGCATGATACGCATTTGCCAAGGCCATATTCGTTAGGGTTCAGGATTGATGGGGTTAAGGGAATCTGGATGGACGTGAACCAAAGTATCTACATTGAGCACCAGGCCAAAAAAGATGATGCCTGGGAACCGGCACAACCCTGGTTAGATAAATATGACCACCCGCTCTGGAAAAAATACGCCAGCGATGCAGCAGGCGCGGGCCACGGTGGTATGGACTGGTTTGTTTTTAACGCTTTTATTTTAGCTGTTAAAAACAAAAAACAAACACCTATTGATGTGTACGATTCGGTTACCATGAGCGTGATCACGCCGTTGTCTACACAATCTATCAAAGAAGGTAATAAAACCATGCAGTTCCCTGATTTTACCAAAGGAAAATGGAAAACGCGTAAAAATACTTTTGCGTTGGATGATAGTGGGTTTTAGTAGGTAGTTAACTAATAAATGTCCTTAGGGTGTCGCCCTGAGGTTCTCGAAGGGTGAGCGTAAAGGCCTTTGCCCTCATACTTCGAGAGCCTCAGTATGACACCCTTTTTGAATTAGTTAAACCATTTCGTGGCGAGCAATATACAGATCGTATTCCATCTGCATCCCTAACCAATAATTAGCACTTATATTTAGTAGCTTTTCTATCCTTAATGCAAGTTTTGCTGATATATTTCTTTTGCCAGCGAAAATCTCGCTTAAATGGTGTGGTAAAATATCTAATTCTTTAGCTGCATTTTTCTTTAATAAGCCTCTCTCTTCAATTTCTTCCAGTAAAAACTCACCCGGATGAAAGGCTTCTATTTCAATTTCTTTACCTGTATGATCTAATACTTGATTATTCATAGGATTTTAACGCGCCTCCCGGCCGCAAGTTTATGAGTAATGGTTTGAAATTTCCTCTATTGAGATAACTTCAAAATTACCCTGTTTGTCTATTCCGAATATGACACGATAAGCTTTATTCAATCTAATTGAATACTTATCTGCATATCGCTTTTCTTTTAATTTTTCAAAATGAAGGCTTTTGTTATTTCTTAAATCCTGCGTGTTTCTTGCATTCTTTATCTGAAATATACGTTTCTTGTAAGCCTTGATAACTTCATCAGGAAACTTTTGTTTTCCTAAAAGCGTCTGATCTTTTGCCAACTCTTCTAAATAGCTGTCATTAAAATTTATTATCATTTTAAAAAATTTAAGCCCTTTCCTTGAAAAGGCAGGTTTTGTTTATCCCTATTAAATAGGTGGTTTTTCGCTTGTTCTTAATGCCATCAATTCCATGTTATCGCCCATTTTTAAAGTTCAAGACAAATATAAATAACTAATTTAATATAACCAAATTTTGGTAATTTTTGTTAGCGATAAAATTTGTGGGTAATAATATTAAATAATAAAAACCATTTGCTTTAATCGTTTAAAGTAATAACTTTGGTTTACCAATTATCAAAAATTAATGAAAAAAGTAGGACTCAAAGATATTGCTGAGCACGTTGGTGTGTCTATAGCTTTGGTGTCCTATGTGTTGAACGGGCAGGCCGAAATTAAACAGGTAAGTAAAGAGAACGCGGCAAAGATCAAAAAGGCTGCCGAAGAACTAAACTATCGCCCTAACCAGATAGCCAAAAGCTTAAAGATGCTTAAAACCCATACCATTGGGTTGGTAGTAGCTGATATCAATTATCGTTTCAGCACCGGTATTACCCGCGCCATCGAGGCCGAAGCAAAAAAAGAGAACTATACGGTGCTATTCGGCAGCTCGAACGAGAACGAAGAAACTTTTGCCGAATTGGTGAACGTGCTGATCAACCGTCAGGTAGATGGCTTGATACTGGTGCCGGTCGAAAACTCGCAGGATCAGATTAAAATGCTGCAAAAGGCGGAGATTCCATTTGTGTTGATCGACAGGAATTTCCCGGAGATCAAGACCAACCACATCGCCCTAAATAATCATAAGGCTGCTTACGATGCCACTACACATTTGATCAAACAGGGGCATCAGCGCATCGCTTTCTTTAATTATAATACCACCTTTTTTCATCTGCACGAACGTAACAGGGGATACTTGGACGCGTTGAAAGATAACGGCATCGCATTTAATGCCGACTGGCTGCAGGAGATCAACAGTGCTAACCGGTATGCCGATATCCAACAAGCTATAGATAAAGTATTGAACCTATCGCAACCTTGCGACGCGGTATTCTTTGCTACCGATACGCTGGCTATAAACGGATTAAAATACCTGAACAGACTTAAAGTAAATGTACCGGGGCAAGTATCAATATTAAGCTTTGACGAGTCGGAAGCATTCGAGTTGTTTTACTGCCCGGTAACCCATTTACAACAGCCGTTGGAAGCCATGGGACAGGCTGCGGTAAACACATTGGTCGAGCTAATGAACCATAATAAGATCAATAAACAAATAAGCCTGGTGTCAGACCTCGTAGTCGGGCGATCATGCCGGGAGTAAATTTTTTTAAAGTAAACTTTAAACGTTTAAAGAAACGTGAGAAAAGAATTAGGGTGTCATCCTGAGCTTGTCGAAGGATAGCGGGCAAAGGCCACCGCACATGCTTCGACGGGCTCAGCATGACAACACTCTTATTAAATTGAAAAAACTAAAACCAACTATAAACTAAAAAATGAGCTAATGAAATCAACAAAAACAAGATCAAATGTCTTGCTCATCTCCATTGTAGCGGCCACGGGCGGGTTGCTGTTTGGGTTTGACACCGGGGTAATATCCGGCGCGTTACCGTTTATGAAAGAATATTGGAAACTGGGCGACGACAGCCTGGAATGGGTAACCACCACGGTATTGATTGGCGCTGTATTGGGCGCTATTAGTAGCGGTAAGTTATCAGACTACCTGGGCCGCAAAAAAATGATCATCATTAATGCTATCATCTTCGCCATAGGTGCAGTGGGCTGTACCTATGCAGATAGCATCCAGTTTCTAATGGCAATGCGGGTTATTATTGGTATCGCCATAGGTATTACCTCTTATGTAGTACCGATGTACATTGCGGAGATAGCGCCGACAAGGCGCAGGGGTGCAATGGTTACTTTGAACCAGTTAATGATCACCATAGGTATCCTGGTATCGTACATAACCGACTACGCTTTAGGTAATGATGCCAACCTGCAGTCATGGCGCTGGATGTTTTTTGTAGGATTATTCCCGGCGCTGATCTTGTTGATCGGGATGTTCTTCTTACCTGAAACACCACGCTGGTTGATCAGCAAAAACCGCTGGGCAGAAGGCGAGGCCGTGCTGAACAAAGTAGAAGACCCTGACCTGATCCAACAAACATTAAGCGACTTAAGGCGCGATATCGAACTGGATAAAAACCAGGGCGGCAGCAGCGAGATCCTGAAACCATGGCTGCGCCCTGCGTTGATTATCACAGTGGGCATCTTCTTCTTTCAGCAGTTTTCAGGCGTTAATACTATCATCTATTACTCGCCCATTATTTTCAAAATGGCAGGGATAGTAAGTAATACGGCATCAATTGTACCGGCAATCATCATTGGTACAGTAAACGTACTGGCTTGTTTTGTTTCGGTGATATTATTGGATAGGGTTGGTCGACGTAAACTGTATATGATAGGTATTTGGGGGATGATCCCATCGCTGGCTTTGCTTGGTATTTGCTTTCATTTTAAGGAAGCATTGGGAGCAAGCCTACCCATTTTCGCGGTGCTGAGCATTGTTTGTTATATCATATTCATTGCTATTAGTTTGGCACCTTTGGGTTGGTTATTGATCTCAGAAGTATTCCCGTTAAACGTGCGTGGGGTAGGTATGAGTATAGGTTCGCTATCACACTGGGGCTTTAACGCTATTGTGGCCTTCACCTTTTTTAAACTGGTAAACGCGTTCGGCGTATCAGAAACCTTCTTCTTTTACTCGGGTATTTGTTTGATAGGTATGTTCTGGGGGCGATATTATATTCCCGAAACCAAGGGCAAATCATTAGAAGAAATAGAAGAACACTGGCGCAAAGGCGGTAGCCCGCGAGACTTGTAAACCATAAAAGAGAGCATGGGCCTTGCGCGATTCCCTCCCTTGGGAGGGTAGGGAGGGGTTTATACGACAAGTTGTGCGGCGAAACCCCTCCCTGCCACCGCTCATTCCAACGCACCCCTCCCGAGGGAGGGAATAAAATATTAATGAATAATAACCACACACATGAAAAAATACATCCTACTATTCACACTCGCTTTAGGTACCATTAGCCTTAAAGCGCAAAAACTCGGCGTAAAGTACGACCCAACCATCCAAAGCACCAAAAACCTGCAATACTGGCGGCCAAAAGGTAACTTATTTGTGGGCGATTGTATGCCTTTTTACAAAGACGGCGTATTCTCTATGTATTGGCTGCTCGACTCGGCGCACCATGCCAGTTTAGGCGGATTAGGCGGGCACCAATGGGCATTAAGCACCACTACCGACCTCAAGAACTGGAAACAGGAACCCATAGTTTTAGGTATTGACGAACCCTGGGAAAAATCGATCTGTACGGGATCTGTAGTTTATTACAAGAACAAATACTACGCTTTTTACGCTACGCGATTAATTAACGATGGTAAGATAAACGAGCAATTAAGCTATGCCATTAGTAATGACGGCATCCACTTTGATAAGCAAAAACCTAACCCATTCTATACATCGGCACCGGGTTACAGCAAGCGCGATTTCCGCGACCCTAAAGTCTTTGTTGATGAAAAGACCGGCGAGTTTCACCTGTTTGTATCCAGTTGGAAAGAAAATCCGCCGCTGCGCCATGCTGGCGGCGCGTTGGTACACATGGTATCCAAAGACCTGAAAAACTGGACCGTGCTTGATCCGGTCTTAACCGGTCAGGGATCTGTGCCCGAATGTTCTGATTACTTTTTATGGAACGGCTGGTATTATTTAGTTTATGGCGATAACGGCGATACCTATTATGTAATGTCGCGTAACCCATATGGCCCGTGGCTTGAGCCAAAATACCAGGCGCTAAATGAATCTTGGACAAATGTGGCTAAAACCGCCGAGTTTAAAAATGGCCGCAGGATAGTAGGCGCCTGGATACCATGGCGCAACCTTGCCAGGGACAACGAAGGCGAGCGTTTTGGCGGCAACATGATCTTTCGTGAATTGAAACAGGAAGCCGATGGTATACTGTCAACCAGCTTCCCCGCAGAAATGTTACCTACGACCAGTGCTCCGATCAGCCTGAATATCAAAACTGATGCAGATGCTAAAACAGATGGCGCGGACGGCTTATCTATCAGTACCACCAGCGGTATGGGTTCTGCACACCTGGAGAATGTGCCGCTTAATTGCCGTATTACTATGGAGATCGATCCGACTACGCCAATTGCCGAATACGGTTTTTATTTAAGAGCCGATAACCAGGCGGACAATGGCTACCGGGTAGACTTTTTAGCCGGCGATAAAGACGTTTGGTTGGGCAATACCATGATCCGTGTGGTTGAAGGCCTGGATAAACCCATGAAGCTGGACCTTATCATGAAAGATGATATTATTGATATGTCCATCAACGGCAAACGTACCGTTGTAAACCGCTGTCCAGAGCAAAAAGGCAGTCAGCTTTATTTCTTTGCTAAACATGGAAATGTTAAGTTTAAGTCGATAAAGATCAGCCCGCTTAAAGAAAATTAATATGCTGTTAGGATTTGATATTGGCGGTACCAAATGTGCCGTAGTAATAGGTAAGGCCACTGGCGATGGGTTGGATATCATTGACAAAGTGGTAATGTCTACCGTGCAGCCGCCCTATGATATGATAGAAAACCTGTTTGTAACAGCCGAAGAGTTGCTTGCAAAACATAGCTTGATTAATGATGATCTGGGAGGTATAGGTATTAGTTGCGGTGGCCCGTTAAGTAGTAAAAAAGGCTTGATCCTGTCACCGCCTAATTTACCGGGCTGGGATAATATCCCAATGGTTAAAATGACTGAGGACAGGTTTGGTAGACCCACATTGCTACAAAACGATGCCAATGCCTGTGCCGTAGCCGAATGGAAATATGGCGCGGGTAAGGGCTATGAAAATGTGATCTTCCTAACCTTTGGTACTGGTATGGGTGCTGGACTGATCCTGAATGGCAGGCTTTACTCAGGTACATCAGATTTTGCCGGCGAAGTAGGGCATTTGCGTCTGTCTGATATGGGCCCGGTAGGTTTTGGCAAGGCCGGTTCATTCGAAGGGTGGGCCAGTGGTGGCGGTATTGCCCAATTGGCCCAGACAAAAGTGCGGGAATGGTTACAGGTGGGTAGGAAGGTGTCGTTTTGCGATAGCCTGGACGACCTGCCCAAACTAACCGCCAAAATAGTAGCAGAAGCCGCCCACAATGGCGACGAACTGGCAATAGATATTTACAATACCTGCGCCGAATACCTGGGCAGGGGACTTTCCTTACTGATAGATATCCTGAACCCCGAGGTCATTATTATGGGTAGCATTTACGGGCGCGCCAAATCGCTGCTGGATACCCGGATGATGCAGGCAATAGAACGCGAGGCCTACATTGGCGCACATAGTGTTTGCAAAATTGTGCCGGCCGGCCTGGGTGAAAATATTGGCGATATGGCAGCGTTGAGTTTAGCCGTGATGAGTGCAGATAAGGTTAAATAACCTGTAAGTAAAGAGTGTTTAAGTGTGATATTGGTAGTTTTTGCGCTGAGTTTGTGTGATTTTAGATGTATATACAGGTGATAAATAATTAACGGTTTAGTAACCTGTTTTTTATCAAATTGTATTAGTTTTATCGGCATGAAGATCAGACCTCATTTCCTATTATCCGTAGCATTTTTAGCTTTCACAGGTAGTGTATCTGCCCAGGCAAGGTATACCCATTCGCATAATGATTATGCCAATAACACGCCGTTTTATAAAGCTTTTTATAACGGGTTCAATTCTATCGAGGCTGATATATTCCTGGTTAACGGTACCTTGTTAGTATCACACAGCGATAAATACCTGGAGCCCGAGCGTACTTTAAAAGGGATGTATCTTGACCCGGTACTATATGCTTTACATTTAGACACTACGCGCCGGGTATGCTTGCTGATCGATATTAAAGATGATCATCAAAGAACACTTCCAGCGTTGGTAAAAGCATTAGAGCCATTGAAACGCTACCTAATGAGTAAGGAAAATCCGTCGGGTAGGTTAAAAATCCTGATCAGTGGCAACAGGCCGTTGCCATCGGCCTATAAAAATTACCCATCAATACTTTGGTTTGATGATGACCTGGTGTACCCGCATACACCAATCGAATGGGACAGGGTAGGACAGGTTAGTTTGAATTTTGAAAAATGGTCTAAATGGAAAGGCGTCGGCACCATACCGGCCGCAGATATGTCGAGATTGAAAAAGACGGTGGATAGCGTGCATACCAACGTAGGCAAATTGGTTAGGTTTTGGGGCGCGCCCGATACCCAGGAATCCTGGAATACGCAAATCGACTTTAGTGCAGATATTATCGGCACAGACCATATAGAACAGCTATCAGGTTATTTAGGTAAAAGATCATTAAGGCAGCCTGTTACAGCGGTTATCCCAAATAAGCTTAAAAAGTAGTTTCTGTTTATTTTTTAAGCTTATCATCATCAAACAACCAATAATTCAGGTATTTTTGCACCCAAACTAACAAGGGTTATTCAATGCGGCTTATTGCTTTGTGTTTATTGTTCATAGTTACCGGTTGTTTGGCCGGTTACGCGCAGGAGGACACCATAGTACGCCAACATAGGATAATAACACCTGCCCAACCGGGCAGTATGCAGGTGCTTGATTCGGTGATATTTGCTACCGCTGCACATAAAAAATTCATTGAAGATTCGTTAGCTTTCCAATATATAAAATACCCTGATTCTACTATAAGCAAAGAGTACGCCAGGCAATATGTTCATGATAATATGTATCATGGCAATGACTTTTTAGATATACCTTTTAAGTCAAAAAGTACACTGGGTAACGGCCATGTCCGTCATACCCGAGACCAGTGGATCATCACCATCATTATTGGCCTGTTATTGTATACCGCTATACTTAACATCGTCTTTAATAAAGATATCAAGAATGTGTTTTTGTCTTTTTACAGTAAACGCGCAATAGTACAGGCCAATAAAGACGATATACAGATAAATTTCTGGGCGTTTGTAGGGCTGTTTTTATTATTCGGGTTAACATTCGGGTTGTTTTTATACCAGCTGGCTGCTTATAAAAGCATCTACTACAGCATAAGCGGTTTTAGGCTATTTAGCTCGTTGGTATTGATCATTCTTTTGCTATTTGCAGGGAAATTCCTGGTGTTGAAGTTGATAGGTTTTGTTTTTGATATACAAAAGATGGTAACAGAATACGTATCGGTGCTTTATTTAACCTATTTTAATGTGGCCTTTGTTTTCTTACCGGTTACTGTGTGTTTTAGTTTATTAGCTGCGCTATTTATACCTGTTTTATTGCTGGTTGCTGTAATATTGATAGTGGTAATATTGATTTGGTTGTACTTACGCAGCAGTGTTAATATTATTTCTAATTTTCGATTTCATAAGTTTTATTTATTTATCTATCTTTGTGCCCTCG
>JAZKCG010000064.1:0-36947 GCA_040388175.1 Bacteroidota bacterium
TACCGAAAACTTTGGATCTTCGGTAAAACCAAATTCAAATTCTTCTTCCATTCATTAGTGTTTCAGAACATTGGTTTAAACAGTCATTTTTTGTTTGACTATTAAACTTTAGCTGTGTTTAAATTACAAGTAAAAAATGCCTGTAAAGCAATATAGTTTTCAACATACAAACATTTTTAACATCGCTGTTTACAAAGCATTGATTATTAATGCAAAGCAATTATAGGCAGGAGGATGAGTTTATAACTATTGCCTTAAAGATTTTTACCTTTCGTAATACAAATATAACCATAACACCTACCGAAGCCGCCAATGTCCCCAAACATTTACACAGAGATAACATAACTATTGCCTATAATGTTGTTTTTTGTCGCCTTTACTTTTTATTTAGGCTGATAAAACATTGCGCAATGTTATTACGTTACAGAACGATGGTTTACAGGTTTAATATCTTACTCAAACTTTTAAAATACTATTTATATATTACATCAAATTTAACTACATGATCAATTTCCGGAAATACTTATTCGGGCCCGCTATATGCGGTGCATTATTATTCAGCCTAAACGTTTCAGCACAAACAGCAGCACCTGCCGATCCACCCAAAAACTGGCATCAGCTTGATCTGAAAGCCGATGGTTTTTACGGTATCAGCCTAAACCAGGCCTATAACTTTTTAAAGGGCAAAAAGAGCAAAACGGTAGTAGTAGCTACTATTGACAGCGGTATTGATACCACACAAAACGATCTGAAAAGTATTTTGTGGGTTAACCCGAAAGAGATACCCAATAATGGTAAGGATGATGACCATAATGGTTATGTTGATGATGTACATGGCTGGGACTTTTTAGGTGGCCCGGGTGGCAAGGTTGATTATACCGAAACTACCGAAGAAATAAGGGAATATAACCGTTTAAAACCCAAATACGAATCTGTAACAACAGCCCCTGCCGGCGATGAGAAACAGTATAACTATTGGATAAATGTAAAAACTATACATGATGCTACGGTAGCTAAATCATCGGGTGAACTGCAACAGCTTTCACCCTTAATGAACGCCATGATGGTAACCAGCGGCTATATTAAAAAGGCGTTGAAATTGGATCCTTCGGCCACTTTTGTTAAGGCCGATCTGTATAAAATACCGGCCGGCCTTAGTGATACCATAACGCAAAGCAAAGCCGTTTGGGCCCAAATGTTTGACCAGGTTGATGGCGATAACGGCAAGGTAATTAAAGAACTGAGCGACTATTTAGCCAAACTGAACAATGATGTTAACCCCGACCTGAACGCGCGCAAAAACATTGTAGGCGACAACCCGGATGTGCAGGATGGCAAACCTTACGGTAACAACGTATTAAAAGCACCCGATGCTTCGCACGGAACAGGTGTTGCCGGCTTAATAGGCGCTATCCGCGATAACGGCTATGGAATAAATGGCGTTGCAGATAATGTACGCATTATGAGCATAAAAGCCGTACCTAATGGCGACGAATATGATAAAGATATTGCTAACGCGATACGCTACGCGGTTGACAATGGGGCCAAAGTGGTTAACATGAGCTTTGGTAAAAAAATATCGCCGCATAAAGATTGGGTTGATGCCGCGTTTAAATACGCTGCGGACCATGACGTATTACTGGTACAGGCATCAGGCAATGACAGCCAGGATATGGATACCAAGCCGCAATTCCCTAATGATACTTTTGCTGATGGTTCAGTTAGTGACCTGGATAATGTTATATCTGTAGGCGCGTCAGGCGCTAAAGGCGACGAGACATTGGCTGCCACCTTTAGCAACTACGGCAAGAAAAATGTAGATGTTTTTGCACCCGGCGCTAAAGTAACCTCGATAGATACCGATGCCGAGTTTAATACAGCCGATGGTACCAGTTTTGCCTCACCAATTACCGCGGGTATTGCGGCGCTGTTGTTAGAGTATTATCCAACCCTAAGCGCAAAACAGTTAAAACAGGTTATACTGGAATCTGCAACGCCGATAACCGGAACAATGGTGCTAAAACCGGGTAGCAAAGACGAAAAAGTTGATTTTACTACCTTATCAAAAACCGGTGGTATTGTTAATGCTTATAAAGCGGTGCAAATAGCATCGAAGTTAAAAGGCGAAAGGAAGTAAGCGAAATAAACTCGTATAGTTAACAAAAAAGGGTGGGCCATTTAGCTCACCCTTTTTTGTTTTGACAGCATTACCTTAAGGCCTCAATATTGGCGCTAACTTTACTTTCAAAATCTTCAAAAAAGCCTTCAGATGTCCAGTCTATCTCGCCTTTCTTATTGATGAGGTAAAACGATGGACCCGCACTTACCTGGTAAACTTTTGACAACGGACGGCCGTTAATGTAGATAGGACTTTTTACCTTGTTGGTTTTTATAAATTGAGCTACGGCTTCTTTGGTATCTACATAGTTTACAGATACAATAGCCACATCTGTACCATCGTATTTTTGGTGCATTTTTTCGAGTACCGGTAAAGCCAGCATACAGGCAGGGCAGCCGTTAAAGGTAAATTCCATCAAAACAACCTTGTTCTTCAAATCAGCAAGCGAAAGTTTGCGTCCATCTGTCGAGGTCAGTGTCCATTGTGGGGCAACCGCGCCTTTTGATAACATAGGCGATTTTTTCTCAATTTTAAATCCTGCAGGGATATTAATGGTTACCGGATTTTTCTTTTCATCAGAAGAAATACGGATATCTGAAAAAACATATTTCATTTTTTCAGAAAGGGTGCCAAGCGCCATGCCTCCTTTTGAAAATTCGCCTTTAAGCTCGGTTGTTAAGGCAAGTATCAGGTCGGTTTTCTTATCGATAAATACATGGAATCTGTCATATGTTTTCTTCTCCGGGCTTTCAGAATGGACTAAGATATGATAGCACGGTGTTTTGTTTACAGTGCTGTCTGCCAATGGTGCCACTACGTAGTTCCTTTTAGCCAAAACCTCTTTAAGCTGCGATGACAGTTGATGTAAGGTTGATACCGATGTGCCTTTTGGTGGATCAGATAGTGTATAAGTGCTATCTCTAAAGTTAAGGTCCACTTTTTTCTCACCATCAAATAAATAAACCAGTTTTTCATGCTCGCGCTGATTTTCGATACTGTAAGCTTTAAATGAATTGTCGGCCTGGCCGTAAGTGTAAACACGGTTTTTAAAATGTATGTCGTCCCCAAAAAAACTGGTGCCGTCTTCCAGAAGGTTATAACTCATGTTTTTGGCGGTTGCAACTTTAGCTATAGCTCTTTGCACAATTTCGCGTTGCGCTTTTACCGAATATGCTGTCAACAGGCAAATTGTAAACACGATGATTTTAATAGATGATCTGGTCATAATAAGGTTTGTGATAATCCAAATATAATTGATCTGGAGGTTGTCGAGTAAGCATTAACCTTTTTTAACATATTAACGTCGAGTGGTTTTTATACTCAAAATCTAATATTGTACATTAGCCCCAAAAATCTAATAGCGATAATGATCATGCGATTTATCTCATATCTACCTTATAAAGAAATCAAGACTGGAAACAAATTGTGGCAGGTATCAATTTGTATGATCTTAGTTGGCTTACTATCGTCAGTAATAACCAATTGCTATGCCCAAACATCGCTATATCAAACTGAGCTTATCCGTTTAAAAAATGCGGCAAAGGCTAAGCTTGCTGATCATGTTGATCAATTTAATGCGTATAAAGACCGGCCTGAGTCTGACGGGCCATATAACAAAACAAACAATAAAGATTTTTTATTGGGCAATGTCCCCTTGTTTTTAAGTTCGGATAGTACCATAAGTAAAGTGTATGATTACCGCTGGTGGATGATCAGTAAACACTTAAAGCAATATCATGACCCGTATGATAATAAGGATTATTGGGTGGTTACTGAATTTTTTGGCGTTAAACCCTGGGCTTCTTTAAGTGGCGCGATCACTTGTCCGGCAGGGCAGCAATTTTATGATGTAAGATGGTTAAGGGACGACAAGTACCTAAAATCATATGCTGATTACTTTATGAGTGGATCGGCTTCTAAATTAAATCAAAGAGAGAACGGTAATTTCCTGACCTATTTAAGTCGACCAGAGAGCGTTCATTTTTCCAGCTGGATGATCAACGGTATCGAAGCGTTTTTAAAAATACACCCTGACAACAAATGGCTGCACCGTGAGCTTCCGGATATGGAAAGGCACCAACGGATATGGGACAGTCTGTTCACCGTAAAAGCGCCCAATGCTAAAACCTCGGGCATGTATAAGATCCTTGACCTGTATGATGGTATGGAGTTTAGCCTTTCGGCCGTATTAGGATTAATTCACAGCCAGGGCGCTTATAGTTTATACACTGCTGACAACTGGCGCAATTATTACCTGGGTTGGGGCACCACCGGAAATGCAGAACGCTCTGCACAGGCAAAAGAGTACCCTAAAGCTTTCCGTAAAGGTTATCCTGATTTTTACCTGGCAAGGCCATCTATCAACAGCTACGCTTATGGCAACCTGCAATCATTGTCTGACCTATATCGTGTAGATGAAGCGAATTATGTACAGGATCAAAAAGCGCATAAGGCTAACTATTATGCCACCAAAGCAGCCAAACTTCAGCAAAAGGTATTGAATGTACTTTGGGATAAAAACGATCAGTTCTTTAACACTTACAGTGCC
This sequence comes from Bacteroidota bacterium, assembly GCA_040388175.1. Taxonomy (GTDB): domain Bacteria; phylum Bacteroidota; class Bacteroidia; order Sphingobacteriales; family Sphingobacteriaceae; genus Mucilaginibacter. Next base: position 4,668 of record JAZKCG010000064.1, read on the forward strand.
GGGGATAATGAATTTGGCGCCCGCGACTATGAGGCCAGGGTAAGAGAGTCTGTGGGCTATACGCCATGGTATTTTAATTTAATACCGGCCAAACAATACAGCACGTACAGCAAAGCCTGGGAAATGTTTTCATCGCGCAAGGGTTTTTACAATACATCGGGCATGACCACTGCCGAACAGCAGCATCCTTACTATAATGAGCAAGCGTACGCCTGGAATGGCCGCGGATGGCCTTTCGAAAACTCGGTTGTATATAAAGGCTACGCCAACTACCTGCGTAATTATAAGAAAACGAGCATTACAGCTGAAAAGAAATTATTATATGACTATATAGCCAAACTTGCAAAACTACACGGCGATAAGGAATTAAACATTGGCGAATGGTACATACCAAGTGATGGAAAAACTTTTGGCGGCGAGCGCGATTATTTTCATTCAACTTTCCCGGATATTATAATTGAGGACCTGCTGGGCTTTAAATCATCCCATCAAAATAAGTTCTCTGTTAGCCCGCTGTTACCAGAGAGCGAATGGGACTTTTTTTACTTAGGTAATATCCGCTACCATGGCCATGATATAGACATTGTGTGGAAAAAAGACTGGGATCCTAACAAACCAGGCAAGCAAAGCAAGCTTTGTATCTGGGTTGATGGCAAACTGGCAGGAAGCAGTTCAGCATTGAATCAAACAGTTACGGTTAATTTGTAGTTGAAGCTATATAGACATCAATAAAGTGAAAATAACTTTATAGAATGTAAAAACCTAATGTGTTAACGTGCAGCAATTGCATTTAACACATTAGTGCTTATATTTGCGTTCCAAAATAACATCATTTAATTAGTAAGATGAGAGAAATACAGTTCAGAGAAGCACTTCGCGAAGCAATGCAGGAAGAAATGCGCAATGATGATAGCATATACCTGATGGGTGAAGAGGTTGCCGAATATAACGGTGCGTATAAAGTTAGCCAGGGCATGTTAGACGAATTTGGCGCTAAACGGGTTATTGACACCCCTATCTCTGAATTAGGATTTGCCGGTATAGGTATAGGCTCGGCCATGAATGGTTTAAAACCCATCATCGAGTTCATGACCTTTAACTTCTCGTTAGTGGCTATCGACCAGGTGATAAACGGCGCTGCCAAGATCATGTCAATGAGCGGTGGCCAGTTCTCTGTGCCAATTGTATTTCGTGGCCCTACCGGTAACGCGGGTATGCTAAGCTCGCAACACAGCCAGTGTTTCGAAAACTGGTATGCTAACTGCCCGGGTTTAAAAGTGGTTGTACCATCAAACCCTGCAGATGCAAAAGGCTTATTAAAATCATGTATAATTGATCCTGATCCTTGTATTTTCATGGAGTCAGAATTAATGTACGGCGATAAAGGTTTGGTTCCCGAGGAAACTTATTATATACCTATCGGCAAAGCTGCTGTAACTAAACAAGGCACTGATGTTACGTTGGTTGGTTTTGGCAAAATCATGAAAGTGGTTAACGCAGCCGCTATTGAACTGGAAAAAGAAGGCATCAGCGCCGAGGTTATCGACCTGCGCACAGTTCGCCCTATTGATTATGACACTGTTATTGAGTCGGTTAAAAAAACCAACCGTTTGGTATTGGTTGAAGAAAGCTGGCCATTAGGCTCAATAGCCACGGAAATAGCCTTTAAAGTACAAAAAGACGCGTTCGATTATTTAGACGCGCCTATCCTGCGTATTATGGGTGGCGATGTGCCGTTGCCTTACGCACCTACTTTGATACAAGAATACCTGCCAAATGCAGATAAAGTTGTTAAAGCGGTTAAAGAAGTAATGTACGTTACCAAATAATATAACTGTAGACACACAATACCTTGTGTCTCCGAATAAAATTGAAGCCTGTTATTTTTATAGCAGGCTTTTTTTATGCAATATTGTGTAACCAATTATTGTCCTCATGAAAATAAAAGCGTCATTATTACTGATAACGGTCTTGTTATTAAGCAGCTTTGCTTTATTTAAAGATAAGCGGGATCTGAATATAGTTTTCATCGGCGACAGCATAACCTATGGTGCAGGATTGCCTGACAGAGGCACACAAGCTCCACCGGTTATCTGCGCTAATTATCTGAAAAAGCAATCCCAGATTGGCACGGTTGATTTCTCGAACCAGGGACATAGCGGTTATACCACGCTTGATTGGTTACCCGGCACTCGTGCGTTTATTGATGCAGAGGCCGCCGCACGGGCGTTTTCTAATCAAAATGCACAGTTACTATTCTCCATAAAAATTGGCACTAATGACAGCGCTATAAAAGGCACGCATGGCGCGCCGGTATCTGTTGAAGATTATCGTGCTAACTTAAAAACGATTATAGATCAGTTACTAAAAGATTTCCCGGGATGTAAAGTAATTATTGAACATCCTATCTGGTACAGCCCTAATACTTATAATGGCACTGCTTACCTACAAGAAGGCTTAACTCGGCTGCAAACGTATATTCCGGTAATGGACGAACTGGTAAAAAGCTACAAGGCTACCAACCCCAAACAGGTGTTTGTAGGCGATACCAAAGCGTTTAATTATTTTAAAGACAACGCCACTTCCGACTTACAGCCAGAAAAAGGGCGACAAGGTGTTTTTTACCTGCACCCTAACCCAAAAGGAGCTATTACTTTAGGTGAGTTTTGGGGTAAAGCTATCGCTAAGATCTTAAAATAACCTCCTAATTTTAGAATAACGATCAACAGTATTAATAAAATTAAAATAGTTTGCGTCTAACGCATCATCTGGTGATATGACAATAGTTTTTAAACAAACTTATTACAATGATGGTTATACTTGCATTTTTAACTTAATATGTAATATCATGAAAAAATTTACCTTTTTAATTTTGTTTATACTAAGCACGATAAGTTTTAGCGCCAATGCCCAAATACAAAAGGGCAATGTAATGGTTGGTGGTGACCTTGCCGATATCAGCTTGGGGCTTAACTCGCCAAATGTATTTAGTTTTAGTATCTCTCCAAAAGCGGCATGGTTTGTAGAAGACAACCTGGCTTTAGGTGGGGTTGTAAACTTAGGTATCCAAACTGCTAAAGGCAGTAATACGGTTACTACCTACGGTATAGGCGGCCTGGGCCGTTATTATGCAGGCTCTGACGTAAGCGTACTTAACCACGGCCGTTTCTTTGGCGAGGCTACTGCAGGCTTTGGTGGTGTTAATGTAAGCAACGCAGGCAGCACTAACGGCGTAAATTTTAGCTTCGGCCCCGGCTTTGCTTATTTTATTACGCCAAGCATTGGCTTAGAAACCTTGTTGAAATACAATGGCCTGGTAGGGTTTGGCAATCAGACTTACAACAACGGCCTTTCTTTAAACTTTGGCTTCCAGATCTATTTACCAGGTAAAAGCACCCTGGCTAAAATGAAATCAGATGTGCGATAGTTCACTATCCGTTTAAATAAAAAAATAGCCGGTTGTATAAACAGCCGGCTATTTTTTTACCCTATTAGGAAGCAGCGTGATGCTTGTTGTACATTTCATTCCTGTACTGCTCGGGGCTAAGTTTGCTACACTTTTTAAAATGACGGGAAAAATAAGAGAAGTCCTTAAAGCCTAACTCATCAGCTATCTGGCCTATTTGCAGGTGACTTTGTACCAGCATTCGTTTTGCTTCCAGCAATAAACGGTCGCGCACAAACTCGCCTGCTGTTTTACCCGCCACATTTTTAACAACCTCGTTTAAATGATGGGCCGTAATACAAAGCTCTGCTGCGTAAAACGACAGTTGCTCCTGCGCTTTATAATGCTGTTCCACCATCCGCTTAAAATCATTAAAAATAGCCGAATAGTTTGATGGCAGATGGTTATTATCCCTTTGATCCTGGTAAACCCTTTGCAAAGAATTTAAAAATACGTAAAGCATAGAACTAATGGCCAGTTTGGAATAATCGGGCCGCTTAAACTCAGCGTACAACAGTTTGAGCAGCGGCTCCAGTACCTCTTTGGTTTGGCTGTCTAATTTAATGTTGGGGCTTTTATAGCTATTATCTAAAAAGGAGAGTTGCTGAAGTGCTTCTTTATTGGTAAAGTTCCAGATAAAGAACTCTTCGGTAAACATGATGCTATCGCCATTAACCGCTTCATATTTTTCAAAATGGTGCGCCTGCCCAGGTGACATGAAATAAATAGTGTCTGCTGAAAGATCTAATTCCTGGTTATCAACAAAATGTTTGGCAGCACCTTTTCTTATCCATAAAATTTCATAAAAGCTATGTTTATGCGGCCAGACAAATGGTGCCGGGCGGTTCAACTCCTGGAACGGAACAATTACAAACTGCTGTTCTTTAGTGTAAAATGGCGAAAAATCTTTAATATCGTAAATAGGAATCATCAACCAGCCGGTTACGTTTTTTAACGAATGTACCAAAAGTACCAAATAAGGCAAGATTTATACTAACCAATTAGCTTAAAGGTAGCTACCTTTAACTAACCAATTTTGTAAAATATATTCACACTATAAGTACACTGTTATGTCATCTGATTTATTAAGCTACAACCCAAGGTACCCATCCATCGGCGATCTGAAAAAAAAAGCGAAGAAGCGCATCCCTAAGTTCGCGTTTGATTATTTGGAAGGCGGCTGTAATGAAGAGGTCAACCTTTTAAAAAACGAGACCGATTTTCATGATATCACCCTGATGCCGCAATACCTTAAAAAGTATGAAGGCGTTGATACCAGTGTCGAGCTATTTGGTCACCGTTATGACGCGCCATTTGGGGTTGCCCCTATTGGCCTACAAGGATTGATGTGGCCTAACTCGCCCGAAATACTGGCTAAGGCTGCTTTAAAACACAATATACCTTATATCCTGAGTACCGTATCAACCAGCAGCATTGAGCGCATAGCAGAGGTTTCTGAGAGCAAATTCTGGTACCAGTTATACCATCCGGCAAAAACCGAGATGCGCGATGATATCATCAAAAGGTTGCAGGATGTAAATTGCCAGGTGCTGGTAGTATTGGTGGATGTGCCTTCGTTCGGTATTCGCTATCGCGAGATCAAGGCGGGTTTATCTATGCCGCCTAAAATGAATATCGAAAACATATTTCAAGCTTGCATCAGGCCGGAATGGTCGTTCGAGAGCTTAAGGCATGGCATCCCCGAGTTTGCCACGCTGAAAAAGTATATGGATAAAAGCCTGAACATGGGCCAACTGGGCCAGTTCATGAATGCGTCGTTTGATAAGCGGGTTGATGTAGATAAGATAGCGGCCATCCGCGATAAATGGAAAGGCAAGCTGGTACTAAAAGGTGTAGTGAGCGAGCAGGATATGGAAAAAACCATCGCCTTGGGTGCCGACGGTATCATTGTTTCTAACCATGGCGGCAGGCAAATAGACGCGGGAGAATCGTCTGTTAGATCATTACATACACTCGCGGCAAAATACAGCGACAAGCTAACCATTATGATGGATGGCGGGATACGTTCAGGACCGGATATCGCGCGTGCGATGGCTTGCGGTGCTAAATTTACGTTTATGGGCAGGCCGTTTATGTATGGTGTTTCTGCTTTGGGTAAAAAAGGCGGCGATCATACCATAGCGGTATTGAAAACGCAATTCAAACAAGCGATGGAACAACTTTGCTGCGAAAAGGTGGATGCCTTGCCGGAGACTTTGATATCTTTTAAATAGGCGCATCATCATATACCAAAGCCTTCGATCAAAGATCGGAGGCTTTTTGCGTAAATGCCCCCTAAGGTAGTCGTTTTTAGCCCCTACAAAATCAACTGTTATCCCCTAGATTAGTGCCTGTTATAATTGATCATTATGAATACAGCAGGCAAACACATTATTGGCGTAACCATAACAGTGAACGCTTCCATCGAAAAGGTTTGGAAGCTGTGGACCACCGCCGAAGATATCAGGCTATGGAACAACTTATCTGACGAATGGCATGTACCAAAAGCAGAGAACGACCTGCGTAAAGGCGGCCAGTTTCTGTATGTTATGGGATTAAAAGATGAGAGTTTTAGCTTTGACTTTACAGGGACATATGATGAAATAATACCCCACGGACTGATAGCTTATACACTTAACGATAAAAGGGTAGCCGCCATTACTTTTACAGGAAGCAACCCGGTACAGATCACCGAAGACTTTGAGCCAAACAGTACCGATGATATTGAAATGCAACGTAGTTTTTGTACAGCAGTATTGCAATCATTTAAAAAATACGTTGAGTCGGAAATGTAGTATTTGATCTTGCCCTATGCAAAAACCAAATACTACTGCTATCCACTTACAATTAGTCCTTCTTCGTTGGCTGCCCTTTACCCGTAGCTATCAGGCTGCGCAAACTATCGTTGATATAACCACCCCAGGCATTTGAGCAATCTTTATAACATTCAACTTGCGGAACCAGGCCCAATTGTGTAAAACGCACTTCCGTCTGATCGCCTTGTTTAGAGATGTCAAAAACAATTTTGGTACCCGTCCACTCTGTTTTGTCTTCAATAAAGTTAAGTCGGCTATCTGTAGTTAGCCAAACCACTTTTTCATTAGGCACAACCTCTGTTAACTTATGTTTCGAGTAATGCACATCGCCAAATTGAACCGAAAATTCATCATTAAGCCGAGTAGTATCGCCTATCAAGTTTTCGGTCCACCATCCTCGCACGTCATTGATGGCATCAAAGGCCTCTTTCGGTGTTTGATCCACCAAAAAAGCTGTTGAATAGTTTGCTGCGCTCATATCTTATCTGCTAATTGTGGTTCTATGTATGGGTTGGGCTGTCCTTTGCCTGTTTCAATCAGGTTGCGCAGGCTGCCATTAATATAGCCGGTCCAGGCATCAAAACAGATATCATAACATTCATAGGCTGGCACTAACCCAATATGTGTGAAGATAACCTGTGTTTTATCGTCTTTTTTATTGATCTCAAAACTAACTTTGGTACCTACCCATTCTGTTTGGTCTGTAATAAAGTTAAAGTAGTTGTCCAGGACTTGCCAAACCATCTTTTGCTCCGGCATTACCTCAACTAATCTCATTTTACAACGATGAATATCTTTATAATGATAGTCAAATACATCATTGAGTTTAGCTGTACCGCCTTCCACATTTTCTGACCACCAACCGCGAACGTTAGTGATGGCATCGAAAACTTCTTTTGGTGATTGATCTACCAAAATGGTAGTAGTGTAACTTTGATTTTCCATGATCTTTTATTTTTTATCTGTTTTATCATTTAATAAAGCTTCCAGTTTTTTGAGTTTACTGCCCCAGAAGGCGTCATAATAAGCCAACCACTTGTGCAGTTCATCAAATCCATCCTGTTTCAGTATACAGTGCCTTTCGCGGCCGATATCCTGTATGGAAATAAAACCCGCATTGTACAGCACTTTAATATGTTTGGACACCGCAGGGCGGCTCATATCAAAGTTCTCGGCCAATGAGTTAATGGTTAGGCTATCTTTTGATAGCAGGTGCAATATTTGCCGCCGGCTTGGGTCGGCAATTACCTGGAACGCGTCAAGCCTCTGTGCTTCCATTGTTTGTGGTATTTATAAGTTGCAGAATTTTTTGAATATGCTTTGGCCATCCTTCGCTCATTGAATCGAACATCGACATAAAGCTTGATCCCTCAAACCCACGGTGTACCAACAGCAATTCGGTACCATTAGGTGTTTCTGTTAATACCCAGATAACTATCGAGCTATTAAGCGTTCCATCGCCGGGGCCAAATTTCCAGGAATACGAAAGCATTTTACACGGGTCTACTTCCAGTACCTTGCAATAAAACACGCCGTCAAAATCCATCTCGGGCATAGCGTTCGTCCTGAATTGAAACTCGTGCCCAACAACCGGCTTAATGTCGCTTGGCATCAGCCATTGGGCAATAAGCTCGGGGTTGGTAATGTATTCCCAAACCACTTCTGGTGGCTTCGGGAAAAACAGTTGGTATTGAATGATCTTTGCCATAATGCGTAACTTTAAAGTTACCCAAATGTATATGTAACTTATGAGTTACGCAAATTTATTTTTAGATTTATTTTTTTAAAGGAATAAAAAGCTGTAAACCATTTAGTAACGACACTGTTACAACCCTGATAGTAAAGCCATTGCACGATTAATTAAATTTGAGAAAAGCCTTCAAACTATATGGATCAAATAAAAAAAGAAGACATCAAACAGGAAGTGTTTGACCTTTATGACGACTATGCCCACAACCGTTTAGACCGCCGTGGGTTTATGGAAAAATTATCTATTTATGCGGTAGGTAGTTTAACCGTTCCGGCATTGATGAGTTTTTTAATGCCCGATTACAAAGGCAATATCCAGGTTAAAGCTGATGATCCGCGCTTAACATCAGAATATATCAAATACGACTCGCCTAAAGGTGGCGGTACAATAAAATCCTTACTGTCAAAACCTAAAGATGCCAAAGGCAAATTAGGTGGCATTATCGTAGTTCATGAGAACCGGGGTTTAAACCCCTACATTGAAGACGTAGCCAGGCGCGCAGCGCTTGCCGGATTTATTACCCTTGCACCCGATGCCCTGACACCACTGGGCGGTTATCCGGGTAATGATGACGCCGGACGCGAAATGCAAAGCAAACGCGACAAAAGCGAAATGGAGCAGGACTTTATCGACGCGTTTACATACCTGAAAACCAATAAAGACTGCAATGGCAAAGTTGGCGTTGTAGGCTTTTGCTATGGCGGCGGCATTGCCAATATGATGGCCGTGCGTGTACCAGACCTGGCAGCAGCCGTTCCGTTTTATGGTAGCCAGCCCACGGCAGAGGATGTCCCTAAAATTAAGGCTCCGCTACTGCTGCATTACGCATCATTAGATACGCGCATAACCGGCGGATGGCCGGCTTATGAGACTGCTTTAAAAGCCAATGGCAAAAAATACCAGGCGTTTATTTATGAGGGTGCAAACCATGGTTTTCATAACGATACCACCCCGCGTTATGACAAAACCGCTGCCGAACTGGCCTGGAAACGAACAATTGAATTTTTTAAAGAGAATTTAAGTTAAGTCTTTACTGTAACCAATAATATTTAATATTATGAACGAGCAACAAGAACAGATCCGAGACCAACAAAAAGCAACCTGGAATAAATTTTCGCCCGGTTGGAAAAAGTGGGATGAACTGACCATGCGCTTTCTTAAACCTATGGGCGATGAGATTATTAGCCGGCTTGCTATTCTGGATGGCAATACGGTGCTCGATATTGCCGCGGGTACCGGTGAACCCGGGTTAAGTATCGCGTCAATGATACCCAATGGTAAAGTGATCATCACCGACCTGGCAGAAGGGATGCTGGACGTAGCACGGGCAAAAGCCGCAACCCGGGGGCTGAACAACGTTGAATTTAAGATCGCGGACGTTTCTGCCTTACCTTTTGATGATAACACCTTTGATGCCATTAGCTGTAGAATGGGGTATATGTTCTTCCCTGATATGGCATTGGCCACCCGCGAAATAGCACGTGTACTTAAACCCGGCGGAAGGATAGCTACATCTGTATGGAACACACCAGCCAAAAACTTTTGGGTTACATCAATGATGTCAACGATCAATAAAAACATAGAAACGCCTGCGCCGCCTAATGGCGCACCGGGGATGTTCCGCTGCGCAGAGCCGGGTATGATAGCAGACTTTTTCACCAGGTCCGGGTTAACTGCTATTAATGAAACTGAGATAAATGAACGTTTGTTATTGGGATCAGCAGAAACCTTTTGGAACTTTCATACCGATGTAGCAGCGCCAGTTGTCGCGGCACTTAATAAGGCCGACGAGACAATGAAGAGGAAGATCAAAAAAGAAGTTTTCGAAGCATTGCACAACAAATACAAGGAAGGCGAGATCTATCTCGACTACAGCGCACGGGTAATAAGCGGAACGAAATAGGAATTTAGCGAGAGCCTTGTTCCGCTTTTATTCTCATGAATTATTTTAAATCATTTTTATCTTTAAATAAATATCTTAGCTATGTCACTCATACCTCATCCAACCTCTGATGCGCAACAATATGATTTCATTGTTTATTACGTCAATATAATTTTTCAGGTATGTCCACTTAATGATTCTTTCCAGTTAGTTCCTACGCTCGCTAAATCGGATCTTTCGTCCACAGAACAGACAAAGGCGAAGAAATTGGATGCGGAAATTAAAAAATTCCTTGAAAGTAAGGATTACGTTACTATTAAATACGAACCGAGCTTTAAGACCGGCCCAGAAATTTATACATTAACCGATACTGGCCGGGAAGCAAAAAAAGCCGGGGGACATACTGCCTATCAGCAAGAAAAAGATCGGGCTGTACAAAAAGCAGCGGAGAATAAGGCAAAAGAAGACGAACTAAGAATCGATATCCTGGTAGCAGATATTTTGAAAAAAAAGTGGGATTTTAAATTACGATGGCTATCCCTTGGGCTATCCGTAGCCGCGATTGTCATTTCTATTCTTGTTTATTTTCAAAAAGAACGAGAGCAAAACCGCCTGCCCGTTGTTAAAACTGACACTTCTAAAAAAGTTACAGATACGGTAAGGAAATAATGAATCAAAAGACGCACATCAGATAATGCCGGCTTTTACAAATACCTGACATCAACGTTCCCCTTTTGCAGAACCAACAGACAACCGATACAGTTGAGGTGAAACCTCTGCATTATTTTTAAAGAAGCGGCTAAAGTAAAACTCATCCCGGAAACCTAATTCGTAAGCTATGCTTTTTACCGGTTTGGAGGTTAGGTACAACTCTCTTTTAGCCTCGATGATCAACCGCTCTGTAATAAGATTACTTAATGTGCGGTTAAAGTGTGTTTTGCTTAACCTGTTAAGTGCCTTGGTAGAAATATTTAGCAACATGGCGTAATCGCCCGGGCTATGTTTGGTGCGGTAATGTTCTTCAATAGCGTCTTTTAGCGTTTTTAAAATGAAGGGCTCTTTTGCATATTTGCTTTCGTCAATGGGCTTCTGTTCCATTTTTAATCGCGATGCATTGATCAGAAATATCTTCAAATAGGCGACCAACAATTCATATTGCGCAGGCGCGGAGTTTTGCATCTCTGCTTTAAGCTTTAGCACAATAGTTAACAGGTCCTCAACTTCATTTTGCTTTAGTTGTAATAACGGTGGCTCATAAATATTATTAAAAAGGACACCGTTACATGCAACTTCTTCTTTATGCTTATGAATACAAAAAAAGTCAGGATGAAAGTTGATCAGGATCCCTTTAAATACTCCTGCAGTCTCAATAACAAAAGGCTGGTAAACAGAAAAGCACATCAAGGCGTTTTTGTCAAATGTATATTCTGAAAAATCTGCCTTTAAATTTCCGCTGCCTTCTGTCACTAACAACATAGAATAGTAATTATAAACCCGTTGGCTTTTAAAATAACTGTCGTCCTCAAACTCAAATATTTTAAACGCAAGCTCTTTGGTTTGCGGGTTTACTAACGTAAAAGCGGTTTGGGCTGTCAAGACAGAATGGGGTTTAAAATAATGTCCTGTCAGATGCCGCTATCTCCATATCGTTGATACTGGCATAGCGTTTACGCATCAATCCATTTTCATCAAACTCCCAAAGCTCATTGCCATAGCTGCGGTACCATTGTCGGTTATGGTCATGCCATTCGTATTCAAACCTTACAGCCATCCGGTTCTCGCGGAAACCCCAGAGTTCTTTTTTTAGTTTATAATCCAGCTCTTTTTCCCATTTGCGGGTTAGAAAGGCTTTAACCTCTTGGCGGCCATTAATAAATTCGGTACGGTTTCGCCATTCAGTATCTATGGTATAAGCAAGACATACTTTCTCCGGGTCGCGGGTGTTCCAGGCATCTTCGGCAAATTGCACTTTCTGCAATGCGGTTTCAAACGTAAATGGCGGGAGTGGTAGTTTCTGTTCCATGAGATAAAAAAATGAAGAATGGATAAAGATACTTTTATTCATCCTTCAATAAATGAATAATTTAATGATCAGATAGCAGCTTCTTCAACCAATGTAACCTGTGGGAAATCAACCACAACTTTTGCACTGTTATTGAAATAATTGGTAAATATGTTTAACCCTACATGTGCTATGATCTCTGCTACTCCGCCATCATCATAACCAGCATCTTTTAACGCGTTAATATCAGCTTCATCTGTATGACCTTTTTTCTCTATCAGCATCCGCGAAAAATCAAGCGCGGCCTGGATCTTACTATCGTTTGATCGGCCTTCCCTGGCATCAGCAATTATATCAGTACCTATGTGTACCAATTTTTCACCAATAAAGCTGTGGGCAGCGTTGCAGTATTCGCAGCTATTAGCATTGGCTACAGTAAGAGCGATCAGTTCGCCTAATTTTCCGCCTAATTTACCTTCGCCAAGGGCGGCATTTAAGGATAAATAACCATTTAAAACAGCAGGCGAATTACCCATAGTACGCATCATATTAGGTACCATACCCAGTTTACTTTGTATAACATTAAAAAGTCCTTTTGATTTTCCGATGGTTGTTTCCGGATCAAGTGCGGTTAAACGTTGCATTTTGTGTTGAATTTATATTGTCACCATTGACAATACAAAGGTGCAGTATGCTATCAACCCGCAACATGGACAAAGGGTGTTAGTGCATGGACAATTAATCGTACCGTGAACCGTTGATCAACTATTAGTTCAAATTATATACGGCTTGCATTTGTTATTCATACCTTGCATTAAATGATGGATTACCTTATTCAATTTAAAGAATGGGTTATTAGCCTGGGCGAAAAACACCAGGTTAACCCCTTAATACTTGGCTCACTATATTTTGCAAGCAAATTACTGTTTGTGTCTTTTTTGGGGTGGATGATCAAGAACATGAGGGCAAAAAAACCGTTGCTAACTATTATATTATTAGCCGGCGTTAGTTTTAGTCTGCCTTATATGTATTTAATCATTGCCGGGCGTAACATCCCTGTATGGGTGCATGGCTTTATTGCTGCTATGTTTATTTACGGTGGATTTATAATCTGGAAAAAAGTTAATACTAAACCCAATCCGGCAGAACCGATATAAGCTATATATGCAGTGCAGATTATCATAACTTAATCTATCTTTGGGCTTCAAAAAAATTAAAAGAATATTTTCATGGCAAAGGCATCTGAAATTAAAGTAGGAAATATATTACGTTACAACGGCGAACTGGTAACGGTTACAGAAGTGTTGCACCGTACACCGGGTAAAGGCGGCGCTTTTTATTTAGATAAGTTTAGGAACATCAAGACCGGCAAAATAGTAGAAGCACGTTTAGCAACCGACGAGCAGGTAGAGATTTGCCGGGTGGAAACCAGCGATTACCAATACCTATATGACGATGGTGATTTTATGGTGATCATGAATAATGAGACTTTTGATCAGCATAATATCTCTAAAACTCTGCTGGGCCCGTCTGTCAGATTTCTAAAAGAGGGAATGAACATCATTGTATCGTTTGAAAGTGAAGAGCCTATTATGGCGCAAATGCCTAACAGTGTAGAATTAGAGATTACCTATTCTGAACCTGCTGTTAAGGGTGACACCTCATCGGGTGCCCTAAAAACCGCTACTACCGAAAATGGCGTAGAAATTAAAGTGCCCCTATTTATAAACCAGGGTGATAAAATAAAAGTAGATACCCGCACCGGCGATTATGTTGAACGGGTGAAATAAGGATAATAAGAAAGCCTCAGATCTTTAAATCTGAGGCCACTTTTCGAGATGATGTTGTACGCTTAGGCAAGTAAAAACCGTACACCATAAACCCTTCCTCTGGGCTTACCTATATAGTTCATCATCTATACCTTCCCCATCCACAATAAGACAGTGCAGGATGGATATATTTATATATCATTTACTTTTATACCATACGGATATCGCGCTCCGTCTTAACCAATATTGCCCCTATTATTGAAATAGCGACCAATATCTATAAAAGTGTTTATAAATTTAATCTTATGACCGGTACTTCTTTTCGCAAGTTTAATCTTTTGATGGCCTTATCTGCATTCTTAATAATAAACTTTGTTGATACAGGTCAGGCGCAGCAAAAGAAAGCCTACAGAGAAAGACCATTGCAATCAGGGATACCTTATTAGCAGCTTTTCATTCGCCGCCCGACTCTGCCAAACTAAGGGTATACTGGTTCTGGATCTATAACCGGGTGACCAGAGAAGGTATCACACGCGACCTCGAAGAGTTTAAAGCCAAAGGTATAAGTGGTGTTAATCTGATCTGCAATGGTGGTTATGCCGGCAAAGAGCCGCTCCCGGGCGTAACATTTCTTGGGGATGAATGGCGCGCGCTTTTTCGCCATGCCATAAGGGAGGCCAAAAGATTACATATAGAAATAGGGTTTAACCTGGCCGGTGGCTGGACCATGATGGGCCCATCAGTAACCCAGGATCACGCTATGAAAAAAGTTGTATCGGCTCAATTAAAAGTATCCGGTCCTGCTAAATTATCTGCAACCCTTCCGCAACCTGAGACTGTGGAAGGTTATTATCATGATATCATGGTGCAGGCCTTTCAAGTACCGGAGGACACCAAAAATATCGACCCTAAAAACATTGTTGACCTTACAGGCAGGTTAAATACTAACGGCCATTTTGAATGGGATGTACCACCCGGTAATTGGGTGATCCTGCGAACCGGCTACACCTTGACCGGGCATCCATGGAGCAAATGGAAAGCCTATCCCGAAGGAGATACCTTTAAAGGTGGCGAAGGGTATGAGATAGATTATTTAAGCCGTGAGGCATTAGACGATTATTTTGCCCACTTAGGCAAGACCGTAATTGCCGAAGCCAAAAAAGCAGGTGGTCATATAGATTATTTGTGGTCTGATAGTTGGGAATGCGGCAAACTGACCTGGACGCAAGACTTTGCCAACCAGTTCAGTAAGTTTAGGGGTTATGATCTGAAGGCCTATATGCCTGTCTTAGCAGGCTATACCGTTGTTAATGCTGATGTTTCTACCCGGTTTCGTGATGATTTTGACCGTACCATACAGGATTGTATCGCAGTGAATTATTACGGCCACTTTGCAGAATTGTGCCATCAGCATGGGATGAAAGTTGGTAACGAAGCGGGAGGGCCTAATGATATCCCACCACAGGATGTATTGAAAAATTTTGGCACTTCTGACATACTTGCAGGAGAGTTCTGGGTAAACGGAAACCGTAATGCGCCGGGTGGCTACAATAAAAATAGGAGAGAGCGGCTTAATTTAAAGCAAACCTCGACCGCTGCTCATATGTACGGCAAACGCCAGGCAGAGGCAGAGGCTTTTACCGAACAGGAAAAAGACGGCACACATTGGACGCTTGGCCCGTCAGACCTGAAGCCTTATGCCAATGATGCATTTTGCGAAGGAATCAATCGATTGATGCTGCATGCGGCCACCTGTCAGCCACCATCAGACGGCAAGCCAGGGTACGTCTATTGTGCCGGGCAGCATTTTACCCCCAATGTTACCTGGTGGGAGCAGTCGCCGGCATTTTTCAGTTATCTTTCGCGCTGTCAGTACATGCTGCAACAGGGAAATTTTGTTGGCGATGTTTGCTTTTACCTGGGTGAAAGGCCGCCACTTTTGGCACCGCCCAAATATAATATTCCGTCTTTGGGGCCTGGCTATGACTGCGATTACAGCAACCCCGAAGTATTATTGACGCGAATGACAGTAAAGAATGGACGAATAGTTTTACCCGATGGCATAAACTACAAACTGTTGGTGTTGCAGAACTGCACAACCACGTCGCCACAAATAGCTAAAGAGGTGGGGTCTTATCAAAGTCTTACCGTATCCCCTGTGCCGTCTACAGCAATGTCATTACCCGTGATCAAAAAAATAAAGGAGCTAATCGTTATGGGAGCAACGGTTATAGGCGCTCCGCCTGATATGTCTGCCGAACTGAAAGACTATCCGGAATGCGATATACAGGTAAGAAAAATAGCCGCAGAGATATGGGGCGACCTGGACGGCAAGACCCGTACCGAGCGCCGTTTAGGAAAAGGCCGTATCATTTGGGGGAAAACACCAAGAGAGATCTTACGTGCAGATGGCGTAGCTCCCGACTTCACTTTTACCGGCCAAGCCGAAGATCCTGAGCAGTTCGACTATATCCATCGCACAAACGATAATACAGAGATCTATTTTGTGACTAATCGCACCAACCAGCTCCAAATGCGCGATTTTACTTTCAGGATTGGTGGCAAACAACCTGAAATATGGGATGCGCTAACCGGAAGGGCGGTCATGGCCAGATCTTATCAACAAGCCAACGGATGTACTACGCTGTCGCTAACCTTTGATAAATTCAGTTCTTATTTTGTGGTCTTCCGTAAACCTATCGCCTCTAATACCAAAGGACCGGCCGGACAAAATTTCCCAACGCTGACAGCGTTGGAACAATTGAGAGGTTCGTGGAGCGCCGCATTCGACCCACAATGGGGCGGCCCGAAAAAGACTGATTTCCCTGAACTGATCAGCTGGACCAAGCGGCCCGAAGAAGGTATAAAATATTACTCAGGCACTGCTATCTATACAAAGATTTTCGATCTAAAAAAGAATACTGTTGAAAAATCGAAGCCAAAAAGAGTATTTCTTGATCTCGGCGATGTCAAAGATGTAGCAGAGGTACGGCTTAATGGAAAGCAGTTAGGTATTTTATGGTGCGCACCGTGGCGTGTTGAAATTACTGATGCGGTAAAACAAAAAGGGAATATTTTAGAGGTCAAAGTCATCAATCTATGGGCAAACCGTGTTGTACATGATCTGAGCCTGCCTAAAGAACAAAGACTTACCAAAACACATGATGTTTTCCGTTTTGATATGCTGAACGTAAACACCCCACTACTTGAATCCGGGCTGATAGGGCCAGTGAAGATATATTCGGCGATCGATCAATAGATAATTACAAAACAAAGTACAAGCCTCAAATCTTTCGATTTGAGGCTTGTACTTTCGGTAGCGAAAGCGGAACAAATCTTAAATTATAGCCCTTTTACAATCGCCAGTGATTTTTCAACATGGTCGGCTGGTGAAATGTGGTCGGTTGCTGATGAAAAGACCGCTATGATCTTCCCATCTTTACCAATAACATAAGTCGTTCGCGGAATGAAACCGTGGTTAACTTCTATGCCTCGTACGTCTTTCATTCCAAGCTTTGGCGGGTTCATTACCAGGCCGTAGGTCTCTGCAATTTTGCCCCCGGCGTCTGATGCGACAGGGAACTTACCCGCACAGTAATTCGGGTCAGAAGAAAATTCATTTAGTCGCTTAATATCATCTGCAGATACACCGATAATGGTAGCTCCGGCCGCGGTAAAACTATCCTTTTGTTCGGCAAATGCGTGTGCTTCTGCATCACACCCACCGGTATAAGCAGATGGATAGAAATAAACCACAACCGCTCCTTTAGCCAATGATTTTTTTAAAGAAAATTTAAATTCTTTTCCAGCTAAACTGGCTTCTGTGGTAAATATTGGCGCAGCATCCCCTTTCGACAAACTCTTTGCTTGGGCAAAGCCGGATTGGCTTGTCAGCACTGTAAAACTGAAAATTAAAAAAGACAGGTAATAATATTTCTTGATCATGGTGAGATTATTTTGGATTTTTAATGGTGTTATTATCAATAATACGATAGAAGTAGACAATAGGTTGGTATGTCATTGAAATTTTACTGTGTTTAAATCGCTCAAAACACAAAAGCCTCAAATCTTTTGCACGCTTCAGAAGCAACAGCCCTAACTTTGCTTTAATGATTATGTATTCCTTCCATATCTGTTTACAGGGTACATTTATATATCAATAAGTTATATATAATACCCTTTTAAAAGAAAATGTCCCCTTGTAAAAGAATGGTTTGATTCATTCCATTCGAGCAGTATTCAACTCAACTCTAAGTTTTATTATCTGCTACACTTTTTACTAAAAAGGGGGTCTTTACCCCCTATATCACCAACTGTCGCAAATTTTTATTTTTTGGATTAATAGTATTTACCCTTTCTTTTAAAAGGGAATGTTGCTAAAAATATTCTGCTAACCTCTGTTAGGGCATTCATCTTCATTAAGCCCTTCTCACCAAAAATCTATGATTTGAAACTGTTAGTATATGACACTGTTAACAAAGCAAAGTTTTCCTCTCAACTTCAGCTAGTAGCGATGGCTTGCTAATCAGTAAATTATATTCTATCTTTTGCTATCCTTTAACTCAAAATAAGTAAAATATTACGCTTAACTTCTTTAGCTGTTATGTTGCATGACTTGTCAAACTTTATGCTGTTGAAATAACTTTTGTAACTTGTTCTGTGATTAAGATAAATTGTCGAGTACTTCGGGAACTGGAGGCGTTCGTTTTTTGGACAGTTCTTTCATTTTGTCGTTATTATACAATTCCTCAAGTTCAGCTAATGGGATTTCAAGGCACTCTGCAAGACGAGGAAGGCTATTGGTGCTAATCAGTTTCCCACCTGTTTCAATCTTGCTAAAATGTGCTCGGTCTATTCCGAATAGCTTTGAAAATTCTTCTTGCGTCAGTTTTAACGCTTTCCTTCTGGCTTGAATAAATTTGCCAAATGGCGGGACCGTTTCATCAACGACCGGCTTTTTCTTTTTCGCCAGTTTCTGCCTGTCGATTACGGCATTCGCAGCTTCATTAAGCTTGCCAAGCGGCGCAAATAATTCCAGAAAATTATTGTACATTACTACTACAAAGTTTTCATTTAACGAAAAAGAACTACGGCGGCCGTATCGTTTTGATTGGATAACATTAAGATGAATGAGATCTAACAAATGCTGGTTAATAACCATAGGGTTATAGGTATCAAAGTAGCTGTGCAACGCTTCTCGGCTCGCCTCGTTGTCATTCTCAATTATTATACGGAGAAGGCGAATTCTGACTGGCAGCGCTATTGCTTTGGAAAAGTCTGCCAGCGCAATTTCCTCTTTGGTAAATTTCTGATCTGATAACTTCATAAAGCAACCGGTTTATATATTGCCATTAAGCAATATTAAGATAGATATAGTAAAAAATCTCAACAACACGGGTCTTTTACTTCCACATTCACAAAAAACGTTGAATTTTTAGCGGTAGGTATTCCAGAGCTGTTCATTAATACAATAGCAAACACTCGTTTCTGATATAGTACTTTGATCAATCCGGCATCTTTTAGTTCCCTTAAATGCTGTGAAATGGTGTCTTGTGCCAGTCCCAACACCTTCACCAGGTTATTACAAATACATTCATTTGATTTAATGATATGCGCTATGATCCCAATACGGCCCGGATGGGCTAATGCTTTCATCATTTTAGCAACGCCATTCTGCGCTGCCGTGAAGTTTTCTGTTCTCGTTACTCCCATATTGTAATAAAGACTACTAAAACACAAAAACGTAAGTAGCGGACTAAACGCGACAATAAAAGCACAAAAAAAAGCCCACATTTATAGCGGGCTTCTCTTAAGATATGATTTTAGGATATTATCTTCCAAACGAAGTCCAGGCTGCTTTTGTCCAGTCATTTGAAGGGTCAATCGCACCTACATAAGTTACTTTGGTAAAGAAAGCATCGCTCAAAGCAGTTGCCGTAAACGAAGCGCCTGTTAAAGCAGGAGAACCCGCTTTTGGCAATAAGTTTGGCGCCTGATTGTTAAATGGATCGGTTAAGCCAATGTCGGCAGCTACCGCATATGATTTTGAACCATCACGACCTTCAACTAAAGTTTTTAAACCAGTTGCGTCTAACAGAGCTTTATTTACTAATTTTGCCGGGTCAACGTTGTAGTTAGGGCCGTATGATTGTAATAAGCTGTTTTTAAAACCGCTTACACCATCAATATAAAATTGCGCAGTTATGTCATTATCGATATCCATACCCGCTTTTTGACCGCCCATCACGATAGAGTTAGCGAGTATAAATTTGCTACCTCTTCTCCAGCGCATTCCGTAACCGTAATCAGCTGATGTACCAGCCGCATTATTCGGTCCTATAGCAGTGAAGTTCGAGAGTATCGGGAACGTAACAGGTGTTGAAAGGTAGCCCTTAGCATCTGTAGTATTATCTACTTCAAAGTTGTTGGAGATGTCACCGGTCGTACCTTTATTGTCGGTAAATGCAGGGTCTTTGATCGATACAAAGAACTGTATTTTACCATGGAACCCGTCATCTAAATCGCAATCATCATCAGCATTGTTGTAAGCGATAAGGTATTTAGCATTGAATGCGCCGCCAAAGAATTCAAAAGCGTCATCCAATCCACGAAGTACTTCGATGTGATCAACAGTTGTGCCACTACCAACAGTGTACATACTCAAACCGTTTACCTCATCACCTGGATTTACCGCTTTACCGCCGTATTCGATACGTACATATTGCAATATTCCTGAATTATCAGCATCGTTAGAGCCACCAAATAATTGGTGAGCAACGTCAACACCGCCTTCAAGAACGGCGTGGTTACCGTTACCGGTAGCCAATCCTACTACAACTACGCCACCGAAATCACCCGGCTGTTTGCTGGTTTCGGCAGAAGTAAAGATGATCGGCTTGTCAGCAGTACCTGCAGCATTAATTTTTGCGCCTTTATAGATAATTAAAACACCGGCTGAATCTTTATTGCTGACGATCTTGGTTCCGGCATCAATGGTTAAAGTTGCACCGCTCTCCACATAAACATAACCACGTAAACGGTAGGTGTTCGCCGCTGTCCAGTGCGTATCTTTGGTAATAGAACCCCTAACATCAAAGTTGGTGTTAGTCGGGGTTACTATAATGTCGTCATTGTTCTTTTTCTTGCAGGAAACAATCCCTAATAGGGCTGCAAAACTTAATAAATAAATACTTTTTTTCATTTTATCGATTTGTTTAATTAAAAGCTAAATTAACGCCCTAATGTTAACACGAATTAAACTCCATGTTATTAAATAGGGCCTTTTATGTTAATGATTTTATTTTGCTAAGCCAAAGTTATAACGGAAGGATAACACCGCTGAAGTGCCGGTATAACGATTTTGGATGATCTTATCTTCACCTGCTGTATAAGCGGTACGGTTAGCATTACCATAATTAAAGTAATAGGCCGAGGTTTGTGCCAACAAGTCGGACAAAGTCAGTTTTAGTTCTGCACGGGTGGTTAATTTTTTACTGATCTGGAAATCGATCACATCGCGTGGCTTCTCATAAGTATCGACGCTTCCCTGCACCCCACGGTATTTCAGGCGTTCACCAATACGGTTGTAAAGCACATTAAAAGAAAAGTCGCCTTTATTGTTGGTATAATATAAGCCTGAATTGATCAGGTAAGGCGACTGTCCCTGCAACGGCGTCGATGCTGAATACGGCTGATTTTTAATATCTCGCAATGTTACCTTAGCATTGATATAAGAGGCATTCACGTAAAAGGTAAAGTTTTTAAAGATGGAGCCATCTCTGATAAAGTTTAAATTTTTCCTCAACTCAAATTCCACGCCGATATCTTTTGCATTAACTGCGTTTTGGTAAGAAAGCTGGTCGTTATCTAACTGGATTTGTTCGATGGGATCAACGAATTTTTTGTAGAACCCGGATACCGATAGTACTTCTCCGCCCGAAGGGAAATATTCAAAACGAACGTCAGCATTGCTGCTGGTACTTCTTCTTAGTAACGGGTTACCGATGATGGTATAGTTACTTTGGTAATCAAAATACCTGAAATCCGCTAATTCCCGGAATTCGGGACGGTTTACCGCGTCGAAGAATGAAGCCCGTAAGTTCATTTTCTCAGTTAAGTTGTAAGTCAGATTAGCCGAGGGCAAAACATCAGTGTTGTCCAGGTTTACTTCTTTTTTACCCGGCGCATCCAATATTTGATTGTATCTCTCCACACGTGCTCCCCAACTCAGGTGCAGCTTGTCCGTAAATTTATTATCCAACATCAAATAACCCGCATCCAGATTAGCTGTGCCATCATAGTTCGTGGAACTTTGATCCAGTTTATTCAATACTAAACCATTCGCTTTAATGCTCTCAGGGCTAAAAATATTGTCATTAGTAATGCCACTAGTGAAAGCCACCGGGCGGTTACCGAAACCGTTGGCATCGGTATAACCCAATGCATCTATAGTAAAGCTGCGGTCACGGTGATTCACTAATCCGCCGGCCTTTAATTTTTGCGACTGACCCAACCATTTGAAAGGATAGATGATATCGGCGCTTCCACCGTAAATATTCTCATTCAATGAGGAGTAAACACGGCCCAGGTCATTCGGCTTGGGGCTATTTTGGCTTGATAAAGAAATGTATTCCGCTTGGTTAGCCGGGGTATATATCGTTACGATACGTTGATCGGGTTGGTTACGATAAGATAATCCGTAAGAAAGGTTCCAGTCGATAATGATATTTCTGGTGCCGATATTATGCTTACCTTCTAAAACCGAAGAATATAACCCATTTTGCGTAGTTTCTATGGAATAGCCACGATAGGCCGTCGGGGTCTGCGTGCCATAGATCAAGCCATTGCCGGTTTGCTCATAGTCGATGGTAAAATCGTTGTTATACAGGTTCCTGAAAGCAATTTTGCTTTTGCCGAAAATGTAAGCAATATTTAATAAGCCACCCAAACGTTTCGCGTTTGCGAAGTCATTGCGATCATAGCTATAATTAGGTGTGGTCAGGCCTGCACTGCCAGGGTTGTACCCGATACGGTTACCTTCGGTCACATTATGTGAAGTGGCGTAATTTAAGCTGAAATTGTAACCTAAACGATTATCATTTTTCAGGGTTTTTGAATTGCCGGTTGTGAACTGGAAGCCAATATTGGGCAGGCTTGTTTGACCGCTCTCTACGCTATAGTTGTTGGGGAATTTTTGTGTGATCGCCAACTTCTGGTCGTCGGGCAGGTTCGTATAGGATTTGGTCCGGTTAGCGTAGGCAGCCGGCAAATCCCGTGAACCGTCATCGAAACCCAGGAAGTCATAGCTGCCATGCGGTTGCGGACTGATAAAGTTATTTTTAAAAGTAGTTTTTGAATTGTAACCGACGTTGACAGATACATCAAGTATCCGGCTGTCAGGAATATCACGGGTATTGGTTTTGATCAAGCCACCTGAAAAATCGCCTGGTAGGTCTGGGGAGCCTGATTTGTAAATAACAATATTATCGATCAAGCTCGAAGGGATAATGTCGAAAGCGAATGCTTTTTTATCCGGCTCAGAGCTTGGCAATTGAGCATTGTTCAACAAGTTGCTGTTATAACGCTCCGACAGACCACGTACTATGACAAATTTTCCGTCCTGTACACTGGTTCCGCTTACACGTTTCAATACGTCACTGGTGTTACGATCCGGGGATTTTTTGATTACATCAGCGGAGATTCCGTCTGATATCTGCACACTGTTTTTTTGCTGCGCATAAAGTGCGGAAACCGATTCCCTGCGGAAGGTACCGGTGATCTTTACTTCGCTCAGCGTCTGACCCGCACTTTCACTTAATGTGGCATCCAGTGTGGTCACCTCGCCAACCTTAACTTCCACTTCAGAAATCTCTTTGGTTTGGTAGCCCATATATTTAATTACTACTGTATATTTACCCGGTGCGACACCTGTCAGCAGGTACCGGCCTTCCACGTTCGTCGCGGTGGCTTTAGCGGCACCCTGAATCGATACCGTCGAGCCGATCAGGGTTTCGCCGGTTTTTTTGTCTAAAATCTTACCGGCAATTCTACCGGGTGTCTGCGCATAGCCGAGCGTATTTGCGAGAAAAACGATCAAAAAGCTAAAGGATAAGGTAATTGTGCTGATATTTTTTTTCACTTGAAAATATTTTTTCTACAAAAGTATCCCGCAAATGTTAACTGAATGTTACTATAACAATAAGTCACGTTTGGTAATTCACAACGTGTAAACACTGTGTTAATTTAAACGTAAAGTTTTTCTCAAACTGAAAATCAATTGCTTATCGCCGCAACATCATACTAAATAAATTCGTTAATAAGATGTTTTTATGCTTAACTTTAATAACCAATTGAACTTTAATGAAACACTTTCTTAAAGTTGCCTTTATATTATTCCTCTTGCTTACCCAGACTAATGCTAATGGCCAGGATAAGACAGGGAAGGTATGTTTTGAATTTGGCGACGGTGTGATTAATCTGGACTTTGATAAAACCACATTTGTCAATGTTCCGAATTTGCTCAGCGCTCAGTGCGTAAAAGAATTTTATTCCTCCGTAAACTCATCGCATTATCAACCAGTGATCGATAGTCTTGTCAAGTTTAAAGAAACGCATCATTTAAATGATTGGCTGTATTATCAGTTGATCCGTAAAACCGTGCAGTGTATTAGCCCCAAAGCTGATAATTACAGCCGGTATACGCTTTACAAATGGTTCCTGATGACCAAATCGGGTTATGATGCTCGTGTTGCCCTGACCACCGATAAGGTTATATTTTATGTGTACAATCAGGAAGATATCTCAGATATTCCTTTTTTTATGATCGATCATAAAAAATATATGACTTTAAATTACCATGATTATGCCAAACCGGACCTCAATCAGGACCCGCCGCTCCCGGTAACAATCGCTGTCCCGGGCGCTACGCAGGCATTTTCTTATAAAGTTACACGGATGCCTGATTTCAAACCGGATGGTTATTTCTTAAAAGAACTCAGCTTTAATTACCATAACAAAACCTACTTTTTTGAAGTCAAACTGAACACAGATGTCGAGGCTCTTTTTAACAACTACCCCATAGTAGATTTTGAATCGTACTTTAATATTCCTCTGACTAAGGAAACCTATGGTTCGCTAATACCTTTATTGAAAAAGAATATCAAAGGGATGAGCGAAAAGAAAGGCGTGGATTACCTGATGAATTTTACGCGCTATGCTTTTTTATACGAGGATGACGAACAAAATTTCGGTAAGGAGAAAAGGCTGTCACCGGAAGAAACCTTATTTTCCAAGTACAGTGATTGTGACGACCGGGCAGCTTTATTCTTTTACCTCGTTAAGGAAATTTACAACCTACCGATGATCGCATTATTATATCCCACTCATATCAACGTTGCCGTGCAGTTCAGTAAACCTATCGGAACACCGATCCTATACAAAGGAAAGATCTATTCAGAATGTGAGCCCACACCGCAACGCGAAAACTTAGGGATTGGCAAAGTTTCAGCTAAACTTAAAAATGTTCCTTATCAAATCGTATATCAATATGATCCTTCAAAACGAAGTCTATCGTTTTAATTGTTTTTTCATGACCACAGCTGAAACCGGGCATGTGTACCGAATTATACACCCATTTTACCACTTTCCCCCAACAAAAAAGCCCTTAGGTTATCTCTAAAGGCTTCTTATCTTGATTCGGTAGCGGGAGCAGGACTCGAACCTACGACCTTCGGGTTATGAGCCCGACGAGCTACCAACTGCTCCATCCCGCACTGTTTTTGTTGGTATTACATAACGGACATAACCCCGAAATGTTTGTTTTCAATTAGCAAAAAGCAATTTGTGCCTCCTTTTAATTGGACTGCAAAGATATAATTCGTTTCTTTGCAGTCCAAATATTATTTTAATTATTTTTATATGGGTCATAAAGCAGGTTTTGTAAGCATTATTGGTAAGCCAAACGCGGGTAAGTCAACCCTGATGAACGCGCTTGTCGGCGAAAAAATGTCTATCATCACCCCTAAGGCCCAAACTACACGCCACCGAATACTGGGCATTGTTAATACAGACGATTACCAGATCGTGTTTTCAGATACCCCGGGTATCATCAAACCGCATTATGAGTTGCATGAGCGTATGATGCACCAGGTAGAAGGCTCCATAGAAGACGCTGACCTGATCTTACTGGTTACAGATATCTATGAAGAGTATGACGAAGAGGACGTAATCAAAAAACTGGCAGGGTCGCAAGCGCCGTTGTTAGTGTTGGTTAACAAGATAGATCAAAGCGACGAAGAAGCTGTTAAGAAAAAGATAGAGTACTGGCAGGAAAAGTTAAACCCTAAAGCGGTTTTCGCTATTTCTGCATTACATGATCATAACGTTATATCGGTAATGAATTTTGTGATAGAGCATTTGCCGGAGCACCCTGCCTATTATGAAAAAGACCTATTAACAGACCGTAACGACCGATTCTTTGCGTCAGAGATGATCCGGGCGCAATTGTTAAAACAATACAAGAAAGAAATACCTTATAGCTGCGAAGTGATAGTAACCGCTTTTGTTGAGGGCGAGAAATTGCACCGCATCAGCGCAGAGATAATTGTTGAACGCGACTCGCAAAAGAACATTATCATTGGCGAAGGCGGTAAAATGCTGAAAATAGTAGGCACCTACGCCCGTCGTGATATGGAAGAGTTTTTCCAGAAGAAGATATTTTTAGAAACGTTTGTAAAAGTGATACCCGACTGGCGCAGCAAAAAAAATTACCTGAAAAAATTTGGGTACGAATAGTCGCAGGTTAAACGTGGTACGTAATACGTTTAACGTTTATCTTTGCATCAATAATTAATACACAAGAGCTTTGCTCTTAAATAACGTAAAACGTACAACGTCTAACGTAAAACAAAATTCCATGAGTAACATAGTAGCCATTGTTGGCCGCCCAAATGTAGGCAAGTCGACCTTATACAACCGTTTAACCGAGACCCGCAAAGCTATCGTTGACGATTTTAGCGGTGTAACCCGCGATCGCCATTACGGCACCTCTGAATGGACTCACCATGAATTTGTTGTGATTGATACCGGTGGTTATGTAGCCAACTCGAACGATGTATTTGAGGCTGCTATACGCGAACAGGTGGTTATCGCTATTGAAGAAGCATCGGTTATTTTGTTTTTGGTGGATGTTACTACCGGCATTACCGATCTTGATGATGAGATCGCTAGCATCCTGCGTAAAGGCAACAAGCCAACATTTGTTGTGGTTAACAAGGTCGACAACAATAACCAGCAATCAGACGCTACGGTCTTTTATAGCCTGGGTTTAGGCGAGATCTACAATATCTCCTCCATGACCGGCTCTGGCACCGGCGAACTGCTGGACGAAGTGGTTAAACATTTCGACGAAGAAAAACTGGAAGATAACACCCGCCCTAAGTATGCTATAGTAGGCCGGCCAAATGTGGGTAAATCATCTATCATCAACTCACTAATTGGCAAAGACCGTAACATAGTTACCCCGATAGCAGGCACAACGCGCGATTCAATTCACATCCATTATAACCAGTACGGTCATGATTTTATGCTGATTGACACCGCAGGGATGCGTAAAAAGACCAAGGTAAAAGAGAACATCGAGTTTTATTCGGTTATGCGTACCATTAAAGCCATTGAAGAGGCCGATGTGGTTATCCTGATGATAGATGCTATTGAAGGCATAGAGTCGCAAGACATCAATATATTCCACCTTGCAGAGAAGAACAAGAAAGGCGTAATGATCGTAGTGAACAAATGGGATCTGATCGAAAAAAACAATAAGACCACAAAGGTTTTTGAGGACATGATCAAACAAAAGCTACAGCCATTTACCGATGTGCCTATTGTATTTACCTCAGTTACAGAAAAACAACGTGTACTAAAAGTGATCGATGTAGCCAACCAAGTTTACGAAAATCGCGCCCGCAAAATATCAACCTCAAAACTAAACGAGGTAATGCTGCCGATAATTGAGCATTATCCGCCACCGTCATTAAAAGGCAAATACGTTAAAATTAAATACATTACGCAGATAGCGGGTACATCACCGATGTTCGCTTTTTTCTGTAACCTGCCCCAATACGTAAAAGAGCCCTACTACCGCTTTATTGAAAATAAGCTACGCGAGAATTTCGACTTTAGCGGCGCACCCATACAGGTTTGGTTTAGACAGAAGTAAATGTGCAAATGCGTGGATATGCAAATGTGCAGATGGTCTTGATGATGTTATTAACTATGAGATTTTAACTACTTGAAAGCATCTGCACATCCGCAAATTCGCATATCTGCACATCTTCCACATCAAATAGCTTCCACCGCTTTCTTCACCACAGCGTCATTAGCGTTGATCACTTTATAATAAGCTACGTCGCCCCATTTAAAACGGGCGGCAAAAGCTTTAAGCTGGGTCTTAATAGCATCTTTAGAGATCATACCCTCTGTAGGCGACAGGTCCTTTATACTTTGCGATGCATACAATATAAAATTACCAAGATCGGCATCTGTAATTACATGATTCTTTATAAAATCTTCGGCAGTATATTTATTGAGCAGTGGTTGCATCCGGTCTATTACATAAGCCTGGAAGAGCTGTGCATTGCTTAGTTGACGAAGCAGGTATGTATTTTGCGCGGTATCAACTGGTACAAAAATATCAGGCATAATGCCACCGCCACTAAAAACCTTACGCCCTGCCGAGGTATGATAATTAGTTGGCTTATTAAAAATACTGTCCTTTAAATTACTTTCTTCAGAAAATAGTTCGCCTTTTTGCATCCGCTGTGCCAGTTCATTGCGGTAACTATCAATACCGTGACTATATGATTTCTGTATAGACCGTCCCGAAGGCGTATAATACCGTGCAATGGTTAAATTAACTGCAGAGCCATCGCCAAAGGCAAATTGTTCCTGCACCAATCCTTTTCCAAAAGAGCGGCGACCTACTATCACAGCACGGTCAAGGTCCTGCAAAGCACCCGCAAGTATTTCGCTTGCAGAAGCCGAATGCTCGTCTATCAGCACCGCCAGTTTACCTTGTTGAAAATTGCCTGAATCGGTAGCAAAATAATCCGTACGAGGATCGTGTATCCCCTTGGTATAAACTATGAGTTGTTTTTTCATCAGGAACTCATCTGCCAATGCGGTCGCTGTGTTAAGGTAGCCTCCTCCATTACCGCGGATGTCGAGCACCAGTTTTTGTAAACCATCTGTTTTTAGTCCGGCTAATGCTTTACGGAAATCGGCATCGGTAGTTGATGCAAACTTGCTTATCTTAATATAACCGGTTGTAGCGTTAAGCATGTATGACGCGTCTAAACTACTCAGGTCGACGTGATCGCGTTTTATAATGTACGTTTTAAGTATTTTACTACCTTCCGGAATGATACCCATTACTACTTGCGAGTTTTTTGCGCCCCTAAAAATTTTGCTAACCTTAAGCATGGTAAGATTTGTTCCTGAAAAGCTTTTATGATCAACTTCAATAACCTTATCGCCCGGTGCTATGCCCGCTTTGGCAGCTGGCCCATTAGCGTTTACCTGGGTTATCACTAACGTATCGCGCAGCAAAATATATTCAATACCCACGCCATCAAAACCGCCCTCTAAGCGCTCATTTAATGAAGTAGCCTGCTGTGCCGGTAAATAAAGCGAATGTGGATCAAGATTTTGCAAAAGGTTATTAACTGTCGATCCTTCGATACTATCAACATTTACAGAATCGACATAATTATGCCTTACCAGGTTTAAAACCTTGGACACTTTATCTTTCCCATTGGGATCCAGCCTGTCAGCCAGATGGTTATCGCTCATAAAAAAGCCGATGGCCACACCTGCTAAAAGCAAGATAATTGATCTGAAAATAATAGCCGCAGTTTTTTTCATAGCTGTTAACACGCAAATTTACAGATTTTGGGCCGATAGCATTGTAATATTATACCAGCTTGTTGTAAAAAAGACAACTCTGGTATCAAACAGCAAAAACAACGCCAATACGATTAACCGTTTTGTTGTGGTTGGGATACGTGTTTATCACTATAAAAAGCTACTATTTGTCTCTATTAAGGTCAAATTAAAAAAACCTTTTTCTGTATTGGTATTTTTCCCTACATTTGCAGGCTAATTGTTGCTCATTGAAATCGCTAAGAAATTATTCGATTCCTTTTACCGGTTTAGCACTGGGAAAGCATCATTTTGAATTTGATGTTAAGGATGACTTTTTTGAAGAGTTTGAATACTCACTGGTAAAAAAAGCCGATCTGAAATGTGAGGTTAAAATGGAAAAGCAGGAAACTATGTTGATCCTGGATTTTCACATTACCGGCACATTAGATGCTACCTGCGATACCTGTTTATCACAATATCCGCATATGTTGGATGTTTATGAGCAGCAAATTGCTAAATTTGGCGACGAAGAGATAGATGAAGATGATGAGATCTTAACCCTGAACAAAAACGAGCATGAAATTATGCTTGCAGGATTGATCTATGAATACATAAATGTTGCTATGCCTTTTATAGCTATATGCAACGACCCGGGTAACACTCCGGATTGTGATAAGGAAATGCTGGATAAGTTGAATAACCTATCGGCAAATAATGAACAAGATGAGAACCCGGACCCACGGTGGGACGCGCTCAAAAAAATTAAATAATAATAACTACAAGTTATGCCACATCCAAAACGTAAAATATCGAAGTCAAGAAGAGACAAACGTAGAACTCATGACAAGGCTATCGCTCCTACTTTAACTACCTGCAAAGTTACAGGTGCTGTACATTTGCCACACAGAGCATATACAGTTGATGGTAACGTTTACTACAACGGTAAATTACTGATAGAAAAAGCAGTAGCCTAATACTAATTTTCTAACATGAAGATTGGCTTAGATATTATGGGCGGTGATTACGCCCCCAAAGCAACTGTTTTAGGGGCTATCGAAGCATATAAGGTTTTATCGGGCCATACACTGGTTCTTATAGGCGACAAAGACGCGGCTGTAAGCATACTTCGTGAAAACAACTTTAGCCCTGATAACTTCGAGTTTGTACACACAACCGAAGTTATTGGCATGGGCGAACACCCCACCAAAGCAGTTGTTCAGAAACCTGATTCAAGTATAAGCGTAGGCTTTAAACTACTGAAAGAAGGTGCTATTCAGGCTTTTTCTTCGGCAGGTAATACCGGCGCTATGCTGGTTGGTGCCATGTTTAGTGTGAAAACTATCCCTGGCATATTGCGCCCTGCTATAACTACTATTGCCCCTAAGCTAAAAGGAGGCCTGGGTATTTTGTTGGATGTTGGTGCCAATGCTGATTGCAAACCGGAAGTATTAGTACAATTTGGTGTGCTGGGCAGCTTAATGGCGCAAAACGTTTACAATATCGATAATCCCCGTGTAGCGCTGATGAACATTGGCGAAGAAGAGGAAAAAGGAAACCTGCTGTGCCAGGCTACTTATCCCCTCATGAAAGAAACATCACTTTTTAACTTTGTAGGAAATGTCGAAGGGCGTGACCTTTTTGGCGACAATGCTGATGTTTTTGTGTGCGATGGTTTTACCGGGAATATTATTTTAAAACTTGCCGAATCATTCTACGTGGCTACTCTTAAAAAAGGGTTCAAGGACGAGTTTTTTGACAGGTTTAACTATGAGCAATATGGCGGCAGTCCCATTTTGGGTGTTAATGCCCCTGTTGTTGTTGGCCATGGCATTTCAAGCCCCGAGGCTATTAAAAATATGGTTCTTTTATCAAAAGATATGGTTGAAAGCGAACTGGTTGGTAAAATAACGCAGGCCTTTCAATAAACAATTATAACTATGAGTAAAATTACTGCAGCCATTACGGCTGTTAATGGTTACGTACCAGATTATGTACTCACTAATCATGAGTTATCCCTAATGGTTGATACCAACGACGAGTGGATAACCACCCGTACCGGTATTAAAGAAAGAAGAATATTAAAAGGCGAGGGCCTTGGCACATCAGACCTTGCCGTACCAGCAGTTTTAGGTTTACTTAAAAAACGTGGTATTGGTGCCGACGAAATTGACCTGATCATTTTTTGTACTACTACGCCTGATATGCCTTTCCCGGCAACGGCTAACTTATTTGCGCATAAAATCGGCGCGGTAAACGCCTGGGGGTTTGACCTGCAGGCTGCTTGCTCCGGCTTTGTGTTTGGTTTAGCTACCGGCGCACAGTTTATTGAAAGCGGTAAGCACAAAAAAGTATTGGTAGTTGGCGCCGATAAAATGTCGTCAATAGTTGACTACCAGGACCGTGCAACCTGTATTATTTTTGGTGATGGTGCAGGCGCAGCTTTATTAGAACCCAACACTGAAGGATATGGTGTAATTGACTCTATTATGAAAAGCGATGGCGCAGGCATACCCTTCCTGCACATGAAAGCCGGCGGTTCAATAAAACCGGCAAGCCATGAAACTATTGATGCCCGCGAACATTACGCTTATCAGGAAGGTAAAGCGGTATTTAAATTTGCCGTTACCAATATGGCCGATGTTGCTGCCGAAGTAATGGAGCGCAACAATTTAACCGCCGATGATATTGCATGGCTGGT
>JAZKCG010000065.1:0-46454 GCA_040388175.1 Bacteroidota bacterium
AAATGTGGCGCGATACCGGGCTACGCTACATCCCGATTGGGATTGCAAAGGTAGAATTAAAAAACATCGCTGCAAATCTTTTTTTCATAATTTTTATTTCAACTATTTAACTGGCTTATTACCAGCAAATACATTTTTCTCACTCCTTTTATACATTGCCCATATCAGGCATTTGTGCAACAATTACATGACAGTTAAGCAACAATTATATGACATTGTAATACTTGTTTAAACTTCGCCGTAATTTCACCG
Organism: Bacteroidota bacterium; assembly: GCA_040388175.1. Classification (GTDB taxonomy): domain Bacteria; phylum Bacteroidota; class Bacteroidia; order Sphingobacteriales; family Sphingobacteriaceae; genus Mucilaginibacter. Next base: position 253 of record JAZKCG010000065.1, read on the forward strand.
TCAATCAGTGTAAAAATCAATAACGACATGAAAAAAGGCATTCTATTATCATTTTCAATGGTGTTTTGCATTTCGCAATTATTTGCGCAGGATAAGTTAAAAAGCATACAAGCTAATAGTGTATTAGCAGTAACTAACGCTAAAGTAGATGGCAATTTATCTGAGTGGGGTGGTACTTTCCAGGCTTATAATAAAGCCGTTAAATTATATTACACACTGGCTAATGATGACAAATATCTTTACTTGGTAGCAAAATCTACCGATCTGACTAATAATGCTAAAATAGCCGCCGGAGGTATTACGTTAAACATTAATACTGCTGGTAAAAAAAGCGACAAAGATGCGTTTAGTGTCACCTACCCTGTTGTTAACAGAGCAGCCGGTCGCGGGCAACGTGGCCGTGGCGGTTTTGGCGGTGGCAGAAATAATACCAATCTTTCAGATTCTGCCCTTAAAGCTGCAACAGAAGAAGCACATAAACAATTTATAGAGGCTGCTAAAGAAATCAAAGTATTAGGATTTAAAGAGATTACAGACACGTTAATCTCTATCTACAACGAATACAGCATAAAATCCATGGTTGGTTATGACGAGCAAGGCGCCCTTACCTGCGAAATTGCTATCCCATTAAAAGCCATGGGCTTATCGGCTGATGTACCAAAAGAATTTGCTTATCAAATAACACTTTTGGGGTTACCATTACCAGCTAATGGCGGCTTTGGCGGTGGAGGTCGCGGAGGCCGTGGCGGAGGAGGCCGCGGTGGCCGTAGTGGCGGAAATAATATTGACTACCAGGATTTATTAACTCCTACAGACTTTTGGGGTAAATATATTTTAGCTAAAAAATAATACCCTTATATACCCTACATCTCAGTATGAAAAAATTTCTATTCATTATAATTACATTAACAACATTATCATCCGGGCTATTTGCTCAAGTCAAGCCTATACCCCCACCTTTGCCATTTCGTGAGGTAAGTGGTGTTGTTAAAGACGAGAAAGGCGAAACTGTTATAGGAGCCACTGTGATCTTAAAATCTGCAACTGATACCATAAGTACTTCTACTAACGAAGACGGGATATTTGTAATAAAGAACGTAAAAAAAGCTGCTTTTAATGTTACGGTATCAAGCATTGGCTCTATAACTTTTGTAAAAAAATATTTAAATAGCGATATAGCAAAAAAGTTAGTATTGGATCCAATTGTACTAAAAGCTGAAAGCAATCAACTTAACGAAGTTAAAATTAACGGCACCCCCAGCGTAACTTATAAAACGGATACCGTTGAATATCGCGCCAGCGATTATAAAGTACGTGCCAATGCCACGCTTGACGAACTGGTTAAGAAAATGGAAGGCATGGAAGTTGGGACTGATGGTTCATTAGTTCATCAAGGTGAAAATGTAGTAAAAGCTAAACTAAACGGTAAAGAATTTGCTGGTGGTAGTGTAGCGCAGGCCCTTAAAAATCTACCGGCTGATATAGTTGAAAAGATTCAGATAGTTGATGATTATGGCGATCAGGCTGCAAGAACCGGCATAAAAACAGGCCTTCCGCAAAAAATATTGAATATTACCACTAAAGCTGACAGGTCAGTAGGTATTACAGGCCGAACTACAGAACAAGGGGGTAACAACGGCCGGTATAATGCGCAACTATCTGTGCAACGTATTGATGCCAATCAGGTAATAAGTGTTATCGGAAATGCAAAAAGCACAATTGACGGTATTGGTGGCGGCAATCCGGGTACTACTCAATCCGGTTCGCCTTCATTTAGCTACCGCGATCAATGGAGCAAAAAAGTGCAGGTTAACAGCAGTTATTCTTATTGGTTTAATAAGAATAACTACACCAGCAGGCAGTATGGTAACTACATAACCAGCCAGGGGCCTCAGTACTTTGACCAAAGTGGCGGTGGAGATAGTAAAGGCGACGGACATAATGCGCATTTCCAGATGGATATTCAGGCAGATAGCTTAAACTTTGTTCAGATCAATCCATCTTTCGGAACTTCATCTAATTCTAATTCAAACAATAACACCAGGAATGAAATAGATGATTATACCGACATTAACACAGGTGCCTCCAGATTTCAACACTTGCTAAGCAGTGGTTCCAGCAGTAATTCAAGCGACAACAAAAACTATGGCATTAATGGTTTATATGTCCATTTGTTTAGAAAGCCTAAGAGAAATATATCTGTAACTTTTAATGCATCCAATTCTAATTCACCTTCAGAAGGAAGATCTAACAAAAATTATCATTATTTTAAGGACAGTACATTCAATTTACCTAAATATGATTCGACAATAAATATATTGATCAATCGCCGCAATAAAAACACCTCTTATTCTGCTACAGCAACATATACAGAGCCACTATCTGAATTTTCATTATTAGAATTCAGGGCAGAATTGTCACGCTCAAATAACAATGCAAATTCTACACAAGATAGTATATCAAAAACAGGCGTAATAGTGCCGGTACCCGGCTTAAGTAATATTTATAGTTTTTCAACTACGCAATCGCGTTATACAGTCAATTATAGATATGATGGAAAAAAAGTCAACCTATCAATAGGCGCCACGGCTATCAATTATAAGTTAGATGGCACCAAGATTGATAATAATACTTTTCAAGAAGCAAATAGTTCTCGTGCAACTGCAAGAGTAATCCCCACATTCCGGTTTTCTTATGCATGGTCTCGTACACAACGATTTCAATTAAATTATAACGGTGGTAATATAGATCCTGAATTTCAACAAATTCAGCCCTTTACAGACCGTACCAATCCGCTATACGTCATAGTTGGTAATCCGGAACTTAACCCCGGTTTTAATCATTCTATTAATGGTAGTTATAATAATTATATAGCTAATTCACGCTTTAATATATCATTAAGTGGTTATGCCAACTTTTATACCAACAAAATAACTACCAATACATTAACGCTACTCAATAAAGACTCCATAAACTACAGAGAAGTCCATTACATTAACCTTAATGGCTCTCAAGCTTTCGGAGGTGGTTATGGTATCTCTAAACAACTGGATGACAGAAGGTATAATCTTTCTTTAAACGGCAGCGTCAATTATGGTTATTCTACCGCTATGGATAACGGTATATTATATCATACCACCTCATGGAGGTTTGATGATCGCGCAGGCCCAAGAATAAACCCGAATGACAACATTGAAATTAACCCATATGTGGGCTACACTTTAACCAGGGGCTTTAGTTCATTACCAAAATCAAGATCAAGCTTATACCAAACAACAAGGTTGGCAATTGATGGAAAAATGTATTTTTTAAAGACTTACCAAATCAATTACAGCGCGTCAAAAAACTTTGTTTCCGGTATACAAAACAGCACCAATCCATTTGTTGTAAATATGGGTTTCCAGAAAGAGTTTTTAGAGAAAAGAAACCTCGTGTTTACTTTTGATGTTTACGACATTCTGCATCAAAATAACTTTATCCAGCAAACAATTCCGGCGGGTGGTGGCCAGATCAATACGGTATCAAGCGCTTTAAGCCGATATTTTTTGGTTGGTTTAAAGCTTAATCTGCAAAAATGGGGCGGCAGGCCACAACGCAACGGCAAGAACATGCAGCGCCGCGGCGATGGTAGTTTTATTTATAACTAACTATAATTGTTGATAATGAAAAAGGCTTGCTAAGATCACTTAGCAAGCCTTTTCATTATTGATATTTTTATCCTTTTTATTTCTTCACAGAAAATTTATAATAAGATGATGTCTTATAAACCTCGCCAGGTTTCAAAGTAGTAGTAGGGAACGATGGTTGATTAGGCGAATCAGGGAAGTGTTGTGTTTCCATAGCAAAAGCTGTCCTGAAATCGTCTTTGCTGCCGCCCTTAAACTTATTTTTGCTTTGCATAAAGTTACCGCTGTAAAATTGCAAGCCGGGCTCCTGTGTGTAGATATCCATTATAACACCGCTCTTATCGCCTACTACAGTTGCAGCGTGAGTAAATTTACCTGCCTCTGCGTTATTTAAAACATAATTATGGTCATAACCATTACCATTCTTCAACTGCTCGTTTTTATCGTTAATCCTTGCACCAATAGCAGTTGGCTTGTTAAAATCAAATGGGGTACCTGCAACAGGTTCTAATTTACCTGTCGGGATCAATGTAGAATCAACCGGGGTATATTTGTCCGCGTTAATCTGTACTATATGATTAAGTATAGTACCACTACCCTCTCCGTTCAAATTAAAGAATGCATGGTTAGTTAAATTCACTACCGTAGTTTTATCTGTTGTAGCTTCATAATCCATGTGCAATTCATTATCATCATTTAATGAGTAAGTAACTTTAACCTTTACATTACCAGGGAAACCACCTTCCATATCTTTAGACAGGTAGCTAAGTACTAATGTATGATCGTTTGTCTGATCAGCATCGAACATTACGTATTGGAAACCTGCTTTACCACCATGTAAGGTATTAGGGCCGTTATTTATGGTTAGGGTAACCTGTTTACCATCCAACATAAACTTACCTTTGGCTATACGGTTGCCATAACGGCCTATGGTAGCGCCAAAATAAGGTTCTGTAGACTTTTTATACTCATCGGCAGTAATAAATCCGGTAACAACGTCTATCGTCTTTCCTTTTTTATTAGGAACAAATAAGCTTACTAAACGCCCCCCGTAATTAGTAAACACCGCCTTTACATTGTTCTTATTTTGCAGAATGAAAAACTTTGCGTTTTTAACAGATGTATCAGCTTTAGCTATCGAATCTGTTTTAGTACTGTCTGCTGTTGATTTGGTTGATGATGAGTTACAAGCTGCCAATAAAAGCAAAGCAGGTAACACACCGACGATAAATTTTAGTTTCATGTTTTTAAATTAGATTGTTTTTAATTGGTTACTTTTTTATTTGATTCTTTAACCATAAGGTTAGATCTTTTGCGGCTACACCATTTTGATATATTGCAGGTAATCTGCCATTAACATACTCATTGTATAACCATGGGTCGCCAACTGCAAATACGGTGCCCTTACCATACTTTACAATCGCAGCGATAGCAGCACTACCATCTGCAGATGTAATAACCGCTTTAGCGTCTTTATTGTTTAAACTTATACTGCAAACATCTTTTAAAAACACTTTAGGATTTGATGCAAATACAGTCTGATCAACAGCCGATGCTTCTCCGTCTTTAAAATGTTTATCATCAACAACATGGTTTTGCAGGTCGTTATTAAAATACAGGCCAAACTTAGCGGCCAAATTATTAAAATGCGGCAGCTCCACATTCGCGCTATCGTTAGCCATCATTACTAATATACCTCCGGCTTTTACCCAAAGCGCTATTTGATCTATTGCTTTGGATTCAATATAATTAGGCTGCTTTGTTTCCTTTTTAGTATCCGGGTCAACTATAATGTAAATATTACTGTTGCGCAGGTTTTTTAACGTGGGCGCTTCGCCCAACGTATCTAATTTAAAACCGTTTGCTTTAAAGATGCCCGCCCATATACTAAAACCCGAATCCTTATCATCGGTCCATAAATAATGGAAGCGCCTTATTCCGTCTTTAGTTTGATGCGTTTCGTGATTGAAGTAGGTATCAAGGGTTACAGTTTGTGCGTCACTACAAGCTATAGCCACTTTAAAGGCTACCAATGCACAAACAAGGTATTTATTCATAATAAACTGTCAATCTATTACTAAAAGTTAGGAATGAAGGTTAAAAAAATTGGCATAGCGCAAGAAGTGCTATGCCATAAAGGTATATAAAAAGAATAAAATTGTTTTATTTAACTTAATTCAACCTGTTTCATTTTTGGGGTAAATAGATGCATAACCACCCATGCCAGCAAATAAGCACCGCCACAAATACAGAAAATGATATTGTAACCAATAGTTATGTTACCAGAATCTTTATACTTATCTAAAATAAAACCTATAAATATCGGGAATAGAATACCGCCTACCGCACCTGCCATACCGCCCAGCCCTACTACAGAGCTTATGGCTCTTTTTGGGAACATATCAGACGCAGTAGTGAAGATTGTTGCGCTCCATGCCTGATGCCCAGCAGCTGCTAAACTTATAAGTGCTACAGCCTGCCATATATTAGTAGCGAACTGGGCAGTAAATATCGGCACAATACAAAATGCAAATATTAACATAGATGTTTTGCGTGCTTTAAATATAGGCCAACCCTTTTTAATAAACCACGATGATAAATAGCCACCACCAATACTACCAACAGTAGTGGCAGTATAAACAATTACCAATGGCAAGCTTGGTTTTTTAAGATCAAGCGCAAAAGTACTTGCAAAATATCCAGGCAACCAAAAAAGGAAAAACCACCAAATAGGATCAGTTAAAAACTTACCAAAAACGAAACTCCATGTTTCTCGTATATGCAATAACTCTATCCATTTTACCTTTTTATCTTGATTAGCTATTTCTGACGCTAATTCTATATCACTATGAATGTAATCATACTCGGCAGGAGTTATTTTTTTATGACGAGACGGTATCTCATAAAATATCAACCAAAATATTAACCAAATAAAGCCTATTAAACCTGTAATTAAAAAGGCCATTTCCCAACCATACCAACCTAATATAAGTGGAACCATTATTGGGGCTACTACCGCACCTATGTTTGCACCCGAATTGAATATACCGGTAGCAAATGCTCGTTCTTTTTTAGGAAACCATTCGGCAACTGATTTTATAGCCGTAGGAAAATTACCTGCCTCACCTATCCCTAATGCCGCCCTAACTACCCCAAAACCAAGTGTAGACTTAACAATAGCGTGCAACATAGCGGCAACACTCCAAACAATAATAGAAATTGTATACCCTAGTTTTGTGCCGATTTTATCTATAACGGCGCCAAATCCTGCCATACCAATGGCATATGCTGCAGTAAATGCCATTATAATATGGCTATAGTCTGATTCTTTCCAATTAAATTGAGTCTCAAGCGTAGGCTTTAACAAGCCTATAACCTGACGGTCAAGATAGTTTATAGTGGTGGCAAAAAACAATAGAGAGCATACTACCCAACGGTAATTGCCGATTTTAGCATTAGTCATAATTGGTTATATAGGTGGGCGTTTAGCCGGTACAATATAAGATATATATTTTAGTGATGAAACTAAACACCGCTAAAAACAGAAAATCCGCCATCAACAGTTATCATTGATCCCGTAACAAATGCCGACGCGTCGCTTAATAACCAAACCAATGCGCCTATCAGTTCATCAGGGTTACCGAAACGTTTAAACGGCGTATTTCTAATTACTCTTTCGCCCCTATCTGTATAACCTCCCTCGGGTTTTGTTAACAGATTCCTGTTTTGTTCTGTCAGGAAAAAACCTGGCGCAAGGGCATTCATTCTTATCGCATCACCATAGCGATTGGCTAACTCGACAGCAAACCATTGGTTGTAGCAGTCCATAGCCGCTTTACCCATATTATAACCTAAAACACGGGTTACCGCGCGTTTAGAGTTCATGGAAGAAATATTTACTATACTTCCCTTACCTGCACTTTTCACAATAGCTTCGCCAAATATCTGCGTAGGTACGATAGTACCCCATAGGTTAAGTTCGGTAACTTTTTTCATACCGGCCAGGTTCATGCTAAAAATATCCTGATCAGGTAATAGCACACCTTCGGGCATATTACCACCGGCCGCGTTTACCAGGCCATCTATTTTGCCATAAGCTGCTAATACTTTATCCTTAGCGGCAATCAATGCAGCTTCATCCAATGCGTCGGCAATAAGAGCTATAGCCTGGCCGCCATTTGCATTAATGGCAGCCGCTCTTTCTTCTGCAACTTGTTGGTTTCTTCCTAAAATACCAACTGTACCACCAGCAGCAGCTATACCGTTTACAAATGCCTTACCCAGTATACCGGTACCACCGGTAACTACAATTACTTTACCTTTTAATGAGAAATTATTTTCCACTTTTATATCTGTTTATATTATTTAAGATCTTCAATTTTTAATGCGTCCATATCTGTATAATCCAGGTTTTCGCCTGCCATACCCCATATAAAGCTGTAACTGGCTGTACCACTACCTGAATGGATACTCCATGGTGGGGATACTACCGCTTCATGGTTAGCCATTACAATATGCCTGGTCTCATCTGCTTCACCCATGTAATGAAATACACGTTGCCCCTCCGGAACGTCAAAATAAAAATAAGCCTCCATGCGCCTGTCATGTACGTGGGCCGGCATGGTGTTCCAAACACTACCATCGCTTAAAACGGTTAAGCCCATAACCAGTTGACAACTCTGTATCCCCTCAGCATGAATATATTTATTGATCGTTCTGCGATTAGCTGTTGACGGATCGCCCGCACTTACCTTCACAGCTTTTTCATTGGTTAGTAAAGTGGTTGGGTAATTGGTATGCGCCGGACATGAAAGGATATAAAAAACAGCAGGGCTACTGCTAATAACACTTAAAAACTTTACACTTTTTATGCCCTTACCTATGTATAAGCAATCCAGTTTATTTACGGCATAGATTTGACCGTCAACAATGATCTGCCCATCGCCGGCCACGTTTATGATACCTATTTCGCGTCTTTGCAGAAAATAGTCGGCTTTTAAGTTAGGATAGTTTTCTAATTCCAGTTCTTTATCTACCGGGTTTGCCGCGCCTACAATCATACGGTCATAATGAGTATATACGCAATTAACCTGGTTGGGTTTTACTATCCCGTCCAGTAAAAATTGTTCACGAATCCTGGCCGTTTGATAGGTTTTAAAATCCTCCGGATGTACGCTGTAAATAGATCTCAAGATAATTTAGATTTTGGGTTATGAATGGCAATTTTACAACTTATCATTCAAAAAAAAGCTAACACTACTATATTTTTACGCAATCGATGTAGAATTGAGATTAATGTAATTTTTTTTTGCATATGAACTACAATTATATTCTTAAATACTTGTATTATTGAACATTGAACTAATTTATGTCATACCTATCGACATACTAAAATTATTCATCATGAAAAGTATGCTTAATTGCAAAATTACCCTTTTAGCTTTGTTCTGTTTTATAGGTAACGTATTTACAGTATCTGCCCAAACGACCGAAAGCACCGCTAAAGCCTGGGTTAATAAAGGCGAATGGCGAAATGGTTTTAAATTGAACTTATACCCGGGATTAGACAATATAGAATTTGCCAAACAATACAAACTTAATAAGGCATATTGGGATAAGGCATTTGCATACCTGGCCACTACTAATTTAGATACCATAGCACCCGGTAAATATGCAATAGATGGCGATAACGTTTTTGCTACGGTAACAGATGGCCAAACTAAAGACTATGATAAGACCGGCTGGGAAGCGCACCATAAATATTTAGACCTGCACTTAGTTATACGCGGTAAAGAGCGTGTTGGTGTTATGAACCCGGCTACAGCGAAAGTTACCAACGCGTATGATGCAACTAAAGATGTAGAAAACTACGATGTTAAAACCAAAGGCGATTATTATGTAGAAGACCCAAGTACGTTATATATATTCTTTCCGCAAAACTCGCATCGCCCCGGTATTCATGTTGACGGGTACGACCAGATAAAGAAGATCGTTATCAAGATCAAAATGGCCGACTAACTATTATAGAACTAACTGCGCGTGCAGCTTCTCTAATGTTTGTTGGGGATCTGCCGATAAACCCGGGTGTACTTTTGATGCCTGCACAACAGTACTGCGTGTAGCTGTAAGCCAACGGAAACGCGATGCTTCATCAAGTTGAGCTATAGGCCCACCCTCTACGCTACCTTTACATATCTGCTCAAATGCCTGAAGGTTAGATTTTATCTGTTCAGCTTCATCGGCGTTGGTAAAGCAACATATCTTTGCTTCATTAATAGTGATGATGGATTGCAAAAAGTTCAGTTTCTTGCAATATAAAACAACACCAACATTCATAAACTCCTCACGTTCTACCCTGGGTACAACGCGTATTACGGCATACTCAAAAACGTGCTTCCCTGGCATTTTGTGCTTCTTTAATAATTGTACCTGATGCCGCTATCCGCAGCAATAAAAATTGAACGTATACCTCCCGACACTCTGTAGCTATTTCAGCGTCCTCGGCTAACCACTCGTCAGGAATTAATCCCGTTATATCGCGGATAATGGCTTCGTTCAGGATTGACTTAAACTCCGTATCAACCAATTCTAATTCCGTAGCTTGTGGCAATAAAACGTGGTCTTTTACCTGTACAAACGGGCGCACAGCCTGTTCCTTCCAGTTATCCCATGAGTGATGAAAATATAGGGCAGCACCATGATCTATTAACCACAGTTCCTTATGCCAAATCAGCATATTAGTATTACGTGGCGTACGATCTACATTGGTTAATATACAATCCAGCCAAACAATTTGCGATGCCAGTTTGGCATCAATAATGGTTACTACCGGGTCAAACGTTATTGCCCCTGATAAATAATGCAACGCAAGGTTAACCCCCACACTTGCTTTTAGCAGATCTTGTATCTCTTCGTCTGGTTCTGTACGGCCAAAAGCTTCGTCTAAGTTGGCGAATACCAATTCAGGTACTTTCAAGCCTAATACACGGGCTAATTCGCCACCGATCAACTCGGCAATGAGTGCTTTTACGCCTTGTCCGGCACCGCGAAATTTAAGCACATATAAAAATTCGTCATCCGCTTCAGCAATGGCAGGCAATGAGCCGCCTTCGCGTAGCGGGGTAACATATCGTATAACGTTTACAGTTCTAAGTTCCATTTTAAAATTCGGGTTAAAACTACTCAATTAAAAGAAATATAAAATGAGCGTAATATAACTTCTGAAGTATCAACATGTCATTGCATATGTGGCAAATATTTATTTAAATTGGCAGCATGAAAACCAAACTAATTATATTTTTCTCTCTGTTTATTGCGATATCTGCAAATGCACAGGACTGGCCTAACATTAAACATTACGCCAAAGCAAACGAAAATTTACCCGAAACTGCAAAAGGTGAAAAACGCGTGGTTTATATGGGTGATTCTATAACAGATTTTTGGATAGCTAATGATTCGACCTTCTTTAAAAGCAATGGTTACGTTGATCGTGGTATAAGCGGACAAACAACGGGCCAAATGTTGTTACGTTTCCGCGAGGATGTGATCAATTTAAAGCCTGCAGTAGTAGTTATACTGGCAGGCATTAATGATATAGCCGAAAATAATGGCCCATCGAAATTAGAAGATGTAATGGGCAATATCATTTCGATGGCCGAACTGGCGAAAGCCAACCACATAAAAGTGGTGATCTCATCGGTTTTACCTGCCGCTGCATTTCCATGGAAGCCAAGCATTGATCCTAAAGAGAAAGTGAAAACTTTAAATGATTGGATCAAGGATTATACCGCTAAAAACAACTTTATATACCTTGATTATTTTACCGCCATGGTTGACGAGAACCGCGGATTACCTAAAACACTTTCAAAAGACGGTGTTCACCCTAACCTCGACGGTTATAAAATTATGGAGCCTTTAGCCCAGAAAACAATTGCGCAAGCACTTAAATCAAAACAATAACTAAATACTGTAGATTACTCTACTACTAAAGCCAATCTTGTTCAGATTGGCTTTTTTTTATTATATCCCCCCCTTAATCAGGGCATATTTATCAATTTTTTGGGGGATTCTAACAAAAACGCTACTCTTTAAATATACACTATGCAACCTGCCTGTTTTTAATAATCTCCGGCTGTAAAATTTAATGCCCTGTTTCGCTGTTCTTGAAACATTAAACCCTGCATTTCGTATAAAGTAAAAAATTCCCACCCCTTGGAAATGAAAAGACTATCACAAAAAACCCTTCTGTTATTCCTTTTTCTTGAAGTGGCTTTTTCGGTGTCTTTAAAAGCGCAAACTTTAACCATTCACGACTTTTCTAATGGTACCTATACCCCGGGATCCAGCGTTGGCGTTCCGTTTACTATTGGTGCAGGTGGATGTATCCAACCAAACAACGTATTTCAACTATATCTTGCTACCCCGGCAGGTGTAACTATTGGCACTCCTATAGGAACGTTTACCGGGTTTTATGGTACTTATGTAAATGGCGTAATACCTGCAGGAACAGCACCCGGCACCTATACCATGGTGATAAAATCCACCTCACCAGCAGTTAGCACTGCCGCTTCTGCTCCATTTACCGTAATAGCAGGTACTGTGGTTACAGCTGGAATTAATGGGGTACTTTTAGGCGCAGATACCCATGTTTTTGGGGTGTGCAACGGCGCATCTGGTAATAAATTTAATTTTGCCAGTGCATCAACCGGCGGTGTACCAACCACAACTAATTTCTGGAATGAATCAGACCAAACTTCTGATGCAACAGTAACACTTGCACCCAATGGTAGTTTTACCGCACAAACCACCAATTATACTATTATAACACAGGCTACTAATGGTACCACCATAGGCACACAGGCGTACACGTTATTAAACAACGTGGTTAATAATAGTTTCGCGGTTCAAAACAGCAGCACTATCTGTTTAGTAGCCAACTCGGGGGCAACCCTGAGTTATTTTGTGGATATAGCCGGTGTTAATGGGATACAAAAGAATTATCCCGGCACTACTTATAATGTAACATGGGGCGATGGTTCCAGCAACAATTACACACTGTGCGATATACAAGGTCTTGGTGGACAAATCTCGCATACCTATACCTCCGGCTCATGCGGTCACGTTGCCAATGGCAAAATGAATGCATTCGAAATAGATATCAGCCCTAAAAGCCCTTATTGCAGCGCGGCGGTATCGCCTATTACCAGTTACGCAAATGTGTTGCGGCCACCGAGAAATGATTTCACTTTCCCACCTGCAGGCTGTACCAATTCTACTATAGTATTTACCAATACATCAGATCCCGGGCAGGATGCAGGCTCCAGTTCAAATAGTTGTACTAACCCTAATGCACGGTATACCTGGTATGTAGATGGTGTGCCTATTGTATTTTCGCGCACATTAAGCCAAAACTTTACCTATACCTTTACTACAAAGGGAAACCATACCATAACTTTGGAATTAGAAAACAGTAGTTCAGGCATTTGTTCGGCGGCTAACCTAACCCAAACTATTTGTATTGAAGATCCACCTCAGCCCATTTTCACCTTACCGGCGTCTCCTATTTGCTCTTTGGCTCCTATCATACCGACAAACAGTTCGATTGTTGACCCCGGGTGTAATAATACAAATACCAATATCTGGACCGTTACCGGCCCGGCACCCGTAACGTATGCCGGTGGTACTAATGCTAATTCTCCGCAGCCACAATTTGTGTTTACACAGGCCGGCAGTTATAAAATAACCTTAGGGATATCTACCACGGGTTGTGGTGTTATTACTTCGGGCGTACAAACTATCAATGTTGACACCCCTCCTGCCGTTACTTTATCACCCGATGTTACTTTATGCGGCACTAATATAGTTTATAACTTCAATCCTAACCCGGGGCCTACTAAAACTGTTATAACCGGTGTTTCAGTACCGTCACCATCATCCTATAATTGGACAGTTACGGGTGGTGCCTATAGTTTTGCAACCGGGTCAACCGCCAGCGATCAATATCCTAAAATAATATTTAACGACCCTACAACATATACTGTAAGTGTAACTGTAACTACTATATGCGGCACAGTAACCAAACAACAGTTACTAACCTTTCAAAATGCACCGGTGGTAACAGTAACCCCATCGGCAACAAATATTTGCCCCGGAACCCCTGTTACATTAACCGGTTCCATCGCGGGGCCTTACACCAGTTTTCAATGGGTAGGATCAGGCACATTTTCTGACCCGACTTCATTAACGCCAGTGTACACTCCTACTGCAGCAGAAATAGCTGCCGGTAAAACTACTGTAACATTGGATGTTAAAACGGCATTAACCGGTCAATGTGCTGATATTCCGCAAAATGTAACCGTAAATATTTATCCTGTAAATACAATCAGCAGTTCGCCAACTAAACAAATTTGTACAGGTGATGTGGTCAACTATTCCATAACATCTGCTGTAACAGGCAGTACTTATAGCTGGACCGCTACTTTAACATCAGGGACGGCTACAGGTTTTAATCCGGGCAGTGGCAACACCATTAATGATGCCATTACCAATACGGCTACTGCCGATGCTGTTATAACTTATACCATAACACCACAAGCTAATGGCTGTAACGGCACGCCTTTTACCTTAACGGTAACTGTTAAACAGTTGTCTACTATTACTGCTATACCTGCAAACAGTACAATATGCAGCGGCAACCCAAGCGCTATTAATCTAACATCAAATACTACAGGAACCACCTATACCTGGACAAGTGCGGTAACCGGCTCAATTACCGGCAATACAAAAAAAACTGTCGCGACTACTACAACTGCAATAAATGATATTTTAACTAATACCGGCACGCTGCCCGGGACAGTCACTTATATTATCACGCCATACAACGGTACATGCCCCGGTACGCCTGTAACGGTAAGTGTAACCGTACAACCAATGCCTGTTATAGCTAACCCCGGCCCTAACGACGAGCAATGTAACATTACCGTTTATACTCTTAACGGCAACGCCCCACCAACCGGAATGGGTACATGGACTCAAATTGCCGGGCCAAACACTGCAGTAATTGTATCGCCTACTAACCCGCAGACGCCGGTAACCGGTTTAGTACCGGGAAATACTTACCAGTTTCTCTGGACAATTACTATCCCCGGTTGTACATCAACCAGTAATAGCGTTATTATAAAAGATGATGCACCAACCATACCCGGTATCACTGCAGGAGCAACAACTGTTTGTAGTGGTGGTAATACAGGAACCGTTACTTTAAGCGGCCAAAACGGAAGTATAGTAAGGTGGGAATCATCAATTGATAATGGTACCACCTGGTTACCTATTGTAAATACTACGGCAACACTATCTTATAGCAATTTAACAAAAACCACGCAATATCGTGCGGCGGTACAAAGTGGAGTTTGTGGCGTGTTATTTTCAACAGCCACTGCCATTACGGTTAATCCAAATACAGTGGCGTCAAACGCGGGTATTGATCAAAAACTTTGCGGTGCTACTACTATTACATTAAGCGGCAACGACCCTGCACCATTTACCGGAACATGGACGCAGACCAGCGGCCCGACTGTAGTAATTACAGACCCAGCCAACCCCAACACCGAGGTTACAGGTTTAATAGTGGGCAATATTTACAAATTCACCTGGACGATAGTTAGCCCACCGCCTTGTGGCAATACGCAAAGCACTGTGACAATTACAGATAATCCTGATGTCATTGCCAATTTCACTGCCAGTCAGCAAACGGGGTGCGGATCATTTACAGTTAACTTTACAAATACTTCAAACTTTACTAATGGGATTTCATTTGTTTGGGATTTTGGCGACGGGTCGGCAACATCAACTATAACCAACCCTCAACACACGTTTACACCTTTAGCCAGCGGCAGGGATACCACGTATATTGTTTCTTTAAAAATTGTTGGTAATTGCGTTGACCGCGCTGCTATCACCGTACCAATAACTATACGACCGCAAACTCCCGTTGCTAAGATAACGCCACTCCAAGCATCGGGTTGTGGTGCTTTTGCGTTAATCGTTAAAAACACCTCGCCGGGCACCAATACACAATATGATTTTTACTTATATAAAGGCACAACATTAATTCAAACTATAAGAAAAACAGATAAGAGCGACGTTCAGTTCGATCCTATTAGTACTCCGGTAAGTACAGTCTATGATCTCTATATGATAGCCACTGGTTTCTGTAATAATAAAGGCGAGAGCATACATATACCTATTACCATATCGCCAATTAGTTTTGTGCCTAACCTGGTAGTCAAAAACAACCAGATTCAGGGGTGCGCGCCGGTTACTATAACGCTGGTCAATATCTCATCGGGCGGAAATATATTCTATTATAATATTTACGATAGCGATCAAAAGCTGATAGAAACTTTTGCCGGGAGTAAAGGCGAACAAAGCTACACTTTTACAAAACCCGGTACTTACTATGCCAGCATTACCGCGTCTGACAATTGCGGATCATTAGAATCTGTTAAAACCAGGATAGATGTTTACCCTGTTCCTGTTCCTGATTTTAATGTAAAAACTACTGCCGAAAATGGTAAGATAGTGGCCTCATTTATCAATTTAACCAAAGATCAGCCTAATCAACCGGCAAGCACTTTAACTTATGACTGGGATTATGGCGACGGCTCGGCCATTGCTCATGGTTTTACCCCGCCAAATCATCTTTACGATTCCCAAAATTCCTATTATACGGTCACGATGACAGCTACCAACCCGGCATTTGGTTGCAGCGCTGTGGTATCCAAGAAAAACATCATAGACCGAAGTATTTTAGCCGGGACGCTGTACTTGCCAAACGCCTTCATACCTACAAGCCTTAACACCACGCTACAAACCTTTAAAGCCAAAGGGGTTGGTATTAAAGAATGGCGTTTAAGCATATTTAACAATTGGGGCCAACTTGTTTGGGAAACAACCAAATTGGATAGCGGGGGATCGCCTACCGAAGGATGGGACGGTACGTTTAAAGGCGCACCTGCACAACAGGGGGTGTATGAATGGCAGGGAACCGCAACTTTTTTAAATGGCACAGAATGGAAAGGGATGTCGTTTAAAGGTTCAACGCCAAAGCGGGTGGGGTATTTAACTTTAATAAGATAGCTAAAGGATGATGGTTTGGGTTAAAAAATGCTCGTTACTCTACATCCTGTTGTTATCCGGGTTATATAGTTATGGGCAAAATCATATGTACTCCCAATTTTTTAACTCGCCGGTTTATTTAAACCCGGCTTTAAACGGACAGTTTGAGGGCGATTTCAGGGTAAACCTTATTTACCGTAATCAATATACTTCTATCACCCCGGGTCACCTATCCTATTTTACAGCATCGTTTGATTACAGTATCCCCAGGTTTGGTGGCGGTATCGGGTTAATGTTTACACAAAGCAGTGAAGGCAGTGCCTATTTGAAAAAAAACAGCATCGCTGGTATTTACTCCTATAGCGTGGGTTCTGAAGACTACGTTCTTTCATTTGGATTACAGGCGGGTGTCACCAACAGATCTATCGACTGGAGCAAACTGGTTTTCGGCGATCAGATAGATGCTTTATCAGGATATGACCCTAATTCTGTGTCCTCAGCAGAATTACCTGCTTATAATAACAAATTCTATTTTGATTCAGGACTGGGAATCAACCTGGTAGTAGGCAATTTTATGATAGGATCTGCTTTGCAACATATCAATAAACCTAACGAATCATTTACCGGGGCACCTGCACCTTTACCTATGCGCACAACCGGGCATATCAGTTATAAACTGGACCTGTCTCCTGAACTTGATGACAATGATGCCGATAAATCAAGTCTCATACCGTCAGTTGTATTTTACAAGCAAACCAAAGCGCAATCAATGGCAGCCGGTGTTGAATATAAACGACGTGATATTAGCGCAGGTTTATGGTACAGGAGTAATACAGACGGCCCAAGCGCTATAGTACTTTCGCTGGTTTTTGACTTATTTGTTGACCGCAGTTCGGGCGAGAAGTTCCGTATGGGTGTGAGTCACGA
This sequence comes from Bacteroidota bacterium, assembly GCA_040388175.1. Lineage (GTDB taxonomy): Bacteria > Bacteroidota > Bacteroidia > Sphingobacteriales > Sphingobacteriaceae > Mucilaginibacter. The sequence goes on from JAZKCG010000065.1 coordinate 17,922, forward strand.
TATACCATCCTCTAAATTAAATTATAGTAATACCAGCGGAACCACAGAAGGTAGCCTGAGTTATCAAACCACAAATCCTAACAGAGATAGTTATCAAAAATTTGAAGGCGCCCGCCGCTGCTATGATTTCTATTAATCAGCATCGATTAACAAACCTTAACCATCTCCATATCCAATATCATTGCCAGCTTTTGAAGCTTCGAAGCGATGTGACCAATACCTACCGCGCAATGGTGTGCTGGCCCATAACTATTCCAATCGCTTACAAATTTGCGGGCACCAAGTGCAAATCGATACCGGCTATTGGTGTTACCTATCTGCAATATAGGCCCTGCTACAGATTCGCCTTCGGCAACTAAGAGCATTAACTCCCCGTTTCCTTTTTCAACTACCGACAAGCAGGTAATAGCGCCTTGCTTTACCGCCATCTCTACAGACAAACCGCTTCCTACTTTTCCGTGGTACACCTGTAAAGGTTTTACTTTTGTTTTTCCTTCGGCGATGGCAATATGGCCAGGGCCGTCATGCCCCATCAGTACTACATCGTCAGCATAATCCATGGCATAATATTCGGTAAATGAGCCACCTGCACCAAAACTATCCATAATCTTCATGGCCTGTGCATTCTTTATTTCATACTCACCGGCTACAGGAATATGGTGGGCGGTAAGTAAGGAATTACCCAAAATGATCGAACTCATGGTATCCTCATTACCCGGGTTACCCGTACCTTTATGGTAATAGGCAAACGAGCCTAATTTGTATTGAGCGACTACCTTATCCATGGCTACAGATGTTCTGGCAGCACGTACTAATTCATCAGGCAGGCAATCAGCCTGGATATCAAAATTGGCTTTAAACTCAAGTATCCTTTTGTTGATTTCATCAGCAGTGACCTTGTTTTTTATCGCCGTTAACTCATCCACCTCAATATGTTCAAAATGGCCGCCAAAATATTTGATCTGCAAGGTAAGGTCGGTATAGATATCTAACATACCCGAGTAATAGCTGCCCATGCACCCCATGCGGTTATTTTGCATAACGTTGGCTACATTGGCCGCTTCAATCCACTCCTGTATCTCGTTCCAACTTTCAGGATCATTCTCCAGCATACCGGTAATCTGCTGAAACTTGATACCTGTCCGCTTAAATACATTTGCGATCTCCGGAACAGGGCACGCCGAACAAAACTTCAACCACTCGCCGGTCATTTCGGTTCTATCATCCAGTTTATTAAAACGTTCGTAATCGATACAGGCATCGGGCGACAGGTTCAATATTACCACCGGCACTTTTGCTTTTTGCACAACAGGCAACACAGTAGATGATAACGCGTAAGTACCCACGTATAAAAAAATGATATTGACGTCTTCCTGGCGGAATAATTTACCAGTTTCAAACGCCTTATCTACCGTATCCACTAATCCTGCATTTATAACCGTTATGGGCAGCTTTGAGAATTTTTGGTTCAGTATATCAAGATATGACTCTAAACTTGTTTTAAGGCCTTCAAATTGATCCCAGTACACATCTAACCCTATCCCGAATAACCCTATTTTCAGATTGCTATTTATCATTTTCTATTAACTCTTATTTTAATTCTGTTGTAAAGTAACGGGCCCAACCAATCCTGATTTTAACAAATGTGAATCCTTGTTATAAAACTTGGCGGACGCGAACGTAAAACGTTTACTTGTACGGGGTTGTCCCTTTGTTAACCAATCCGGCCATTTGCCATTTTTTATACCATCGTCAGCAAGGTTATCATCACCTATCAGCCTGTTTGGCCATAAGTTTACTACCTCTATTTCTAACTGGTTATGTCCATTCAAAAGAGCACTGGTAATATCTACCCGCCACGGTGCTGTCCAAACTACGCCCAGATCTTTGCCATTTAATTTAACACGAGCCATATTATTAACTTCGCCAAGATCAAGATAAACGTGTTTGCCTTTTTGCGATGAAAAACTTGTGTTTGCATCAAATGCTTTACGATATACCGCAGTACCTGAATAATACTTGATACCATCTTCCGGCCGTTGTGTCCAGTCAACCAATTCATTAAATTGAATATTTTTAGGACCGCCCCATTTAGGATCAAAAGCTACTTGCCATAGTCCTGTTAATGTTTGGATCAGTTTATCTGTATTAAAGTTTTTCCGTTTTGAGGATATGATCTTTTTATCCTTTGTAAATACAATAAAACAGCTTTGATAAGCATCTAATTTTAAAGGCACATGGGTCAATTTCCCTTTAATTGAATATACCGATAGCGGCCTGATCTCGCCGGTTACAGTATTCCATAATTCAGGGCTTCCGTTTTGTGTTCTGAAAGACGCGGTTGTTTCCTGTATTTCATTTGTTCTGTTAGATACAAAGTACACATCCATATTATTCATGGTACGATGTGTATAACGCAGGTTGCCATTTGCGGTAAAATCCTGCTCGACAGCTATCGACTTTAACAACTGCGCTGTAAGCTCATATTCAGGATAAAGATCATTGATCTGTTTACCCCATTCGCCGCCCCAAACTACTTTGCCTTTACCAAATTGGTGAATGGTGGATTGTGCTGGTTCTTGCAAAGTTCCCCAAAGCGTTTTTGCCATTGTAATTACCTGTTGATCACATAAAGGATAACCTGACAACCCCGGCGACTTTATGGGTGGAGTACCAATTATAACAGCACCATCTTTTACTAAAGCTGTTATTTTTTGAAGCAGGGCAGGTGTCATGGTCTTAACCGCAGGTAGCACCAGCAATCTATAGCTTGCCCCACCCGGGAATACGACCATACCGTTTTGCACCTTAGCGTTATAAAGCTGCCCAGGCGAACATCCATCAAAGTTATACCCCTTACGATCCGGTATCACCACATCGCCATCCATTGCAGAAGACGGCGGCCTGAACACATGCGGCGATCCTTCGGGTGTAAGGTATAAGATATCAGCAACGGTCCTTCCCTGCTGCAAAACATACTGGCAACGCGATATGTAGCTATGATAAGCACTCACCATTGGCCACCAGGTTTGGTTCCTATCCCAATGCACACCGTAAGGCCCCATAGTAGCCCCCGGACGTAACGAGTCCGGTAAGAACTGATTTTGAAATGTATGATACACAAACCGATTGATTCCCGTAGCAAAGGCCCAGTCGCCCTGGTTCTTCATACTGCCGGGATATTGTTTCCAGCCTTCGCCATTTTGCGCTGTAAATGCTTCGGCAGGTATTAACGATTTACCATTTACGTGGCCTATAGAGGTTGATTCAATACAACTAAAAGATGAATTAAAGCCCAGTCCCTTGCTCCAGAACTCGGCCATCGGCACATCTGCTATCGACCCTAATTCCAGATCGGCAGTTGGGTTCATATCATATGGTTCTATAGATAGTTTCATACCGAGTTTATGCGCGTATGCTTTTACATGACCTGCATGGTTTTCTAATACTAACTCCTGTGCTGTTTGGCGCAGGTCCCATAAAAAGCGTTCGCTTATTTCATCACTTTCAACAATATTGCCTGCATAAACGGGATAATATGGCAACGGATCATACCCCCTGCGTTTTTTAAATTCTTCGCGAAAGGTGGGTGTCCAATTCTGCGACCCCATTTCCCAGCTATCCATGTGCAGTTTTTTTAATCCGCCGGCATCATTTACACTTGGTTTGCCTGTCTTTCTTAAAAGCTTACCTACATAGTTATCTAAATGGGCATTCAACGCCACGGTATCAAACTTGTCAGACTCGAAACCTAAGCCCGGTACAGGCGCAGGGCGGGTTATAGCACCGTTATTCCGCCTTCCCAAACGCATTATCGTCCAGTTTCCTGGCGGGACATTCCAATTTAGCGTGCCGTCAGCTTTTAACTTATTTGTGAGGTCAATTATTTTAGCTTTTGCTATGGTAGCATCTTTAGATGGCTCTGTATATTCGGCAACACTCGGTAAATATTGCTTCACATGTGGAGCGGATGAATAGGGCGCGCGGTAGTATAATGCCTTTTCATCAATATCTGCTATTTTAGGTGCCGTTACAGATGGCGTTGGATAGGCCAATACCGCTACATCTTCGTAAAAATCATTCCATTGCTTCTTTAATTCAGGTGTAAATGCACCTTCACCAAAATAAGGCGGCTTTGGTGCCGGAACAGGCAGTTTTATTGTTTGCTGACCACCACCTGCAACAGTATTAGTACTGCTAACCAAATGCTGCATCGACTGTGCTGCAGGCACCCACGGACCGCCACTGCCCGTCCACCCCGGACCAATACCCAGGGTTATTTCAATACCTAAACGTTTAGCCTCACGTACGGCATGAGCAAACATATCCTGCCATTCATTACTTAAAAAGTCGACTGGTCCGCGCGGTATACCTACGTTCACCTCTAAGAATATCAGGTTGCCTATGCCAGCCTTTTTCATGGCTTCAAGGTCTTCGGTTATTGACTTGGCAGACATATTGCCATCCATAAAATACCAGTAAACACCTGGCTTGGCGCTATCAGGCGGGTGAAGGAAACCCTGTTTAAGTTTACTTACCTGTGCATTGGCAGAACTAACCGCTAATAAAGCAAGTACTGCGATACAAAAGAATTTAATACGATAGGTCATTCTCATTTAGGATCAATTTATAGCAAATGGTAAACATATCAGTACGTTGGTTTATCGGACACGATGGGCTTAATTGGTCATCAAAAATATTTTAATACTAACAAACTGAAATACAGGTTTTGATAATTGATTTATAGTTTTTGATACCAAACTATTTGTTAAATATAAGCTATAAGGTGAACGCATGTCACAAAACATAACATAATTATCAAATTGTATAAACCGGATTATGGATCTTTAATTAATTTAGTGACCGATCAGCTGCCTTTTATTCTGATGGGATGATCATTAAACCTGTTATTATATGTTTCCTTTAAAGTACATCACCATAGCTTTTATAGCTGTAGCCACTGTTTGTATGTTGCCTAAACAGGCGGCATCACAAAGTAATTTCAAAAAGAGGGTTACCAACCCCATTGTTAATTCTGACAAGGACGGCAAACAGATAACCAGGTTTAGTACCTTTGGAGATGCTGTTGATGCACACGATGGCGAGATAGCCCTATTTAACGACGTATATTATTTATATGGCACCAGCTATGACTGCGGCTTTGAATGGGGAAACAAAACAGCACCATTTTGCGGATTTAAAACCTATACATCAACAGATATGGTAAACTGGACGGACCGTGGTTTCCTGTTTGATGCGACAACGTCTGTATGGCAAACCCGTTGCGATGGTAAAACCTACGGCTGTTTCAGGCCACATGTTATATTTAATAAAAAGACAGATCTCTATATATTATGGATCAACGTTTACGACAATGTATCGGGCTACAGGGTGTTTACCAGTAAGAACCCGACAGGCCCTTTTAAAGAAGTTGCCGAGCCCAAGCTAACCGTTAACAGCGATGCACCAGCGGGTGGTTTAAATAACGGCGATCATGATACTTTTGTGGATGATGACGGCACAGCTTACCTGGTTTATACCGACTGGCGCACACAAGGCTCGCTTATAGTTGAGAAACTAACAGACGACTATCTTACCGGTACCGGCCAGTTAGTTAAATCGGTGACCAACGGTAAGACCGAAGCGCCGGGAATGTTTAAACGTAACGGGATGTATTATGTGGTCTATTCTGACCCAAATTGCGGTTATTGCTCGGGTACTGGTGCCGCGTACAAAACAGCACCATCGCCGTTAGGGCCATGGTCTGAAGCTAAAAGAATAAGTGATAACTCATGTGGCGGGCAACCATCGTTCGTATCTACCATAAAGATCGGTAACAATACCATATACCTATTTGGCAGCGACCTGTGGAACAATGCGGCCAAGAATGAAGCATTAGCCAATTATTACTGGGCTCCGCTTACCTTCGCTGCCGATGGTTCGATCAATCCGTTGGTATGTGAACAGGCACATGTTATACCCGCAACCAATAATAAGGTCACTCACAATACTAAAGAACCTGAGTTTATAACGCATTGCGATATTAAGAACGGTATCGTACGGTCGCAATCATTTACAGCATCAAGTACAGGGATATTATCGACCATCAACCTGACTACTTTTAAGACCGGCTACCCTGACGCACCCCTGCAGGTAGAGTTATATAAGGCCAACAAAGCAGGGCAGCTAATCGGATCGCTATTAAGTACGATTTCTGTTGATGAAAGCGCCATTGGCTGGTCAGCTAAGAAAGTGGCCATTCGCACTAAACTAGCCGTTAAAAAAGGAGAGAGTTATTGTATGGTCATTAAGTCGGGCACTACAAAAGGGGCTTACGGATTTGCTTATAATGATACAGGTAAACCTGTAGGTGTTGAAAGTTATAGCAAGGATGGTGGCAACAGCTTTGCGATTGAGCAGAACAGGGTGATCCGATTTGATATCCGCATGGGTAAATAATGTTTGTTTCACCATAAATAGGAAACGCGTGAAACAAAATTACTTATTAACTAATTGATAATAAGTTAATTAACAAAATGAAGTGAAACAAAATTACTGACAATACTGTGCCCCCATTTATATACTAATGATTAATTATTATAAGTACCTACCTGTAAGCCGCGAAGATGAAGATTGGGGCATGTGTGTGTTAAATGCAGGTTGTACCCATATCGGCACAAGCGATTCGTATCCGGGTAAAGATCATCCGGCACATCATTATTTTAACTGGAACGCCGGGCGTGTATTGAACGAATACCAGGTTATTTACATTACCCGTGGCAACGGTATATTTGAATCAGACAATTGCAGCAAACAAATAATAAAGGCAGGCACCATCATTATCCTGTTCCCCGGAGAAAGGCATCGCTACAAACCTGACCAGGAAACCGGCTGGGATGAATACTGGATAGGTTTAAAAGGTGATATTATAGATAACCTGGCGACGAATAATTTTATCAGACCTGATAACCCTACGCTTTATATTGGGTTTAATGAAGCCGTGTTCAACTTGTTCAATACTATCATCGAAGCCACCAAACAAGAATACAGCGGCTATCAACCATTTATATCAGGCGCAGCCCTGCACCTTATCGGTATGGTTCACGCCACCGTTAAACAACGCGCTATGGATTCGGAGGATAAGGGGTTGATTATTCAAAAAGCAAGGTTGTTGTTCAGATCTAACATAGCTGCCGATTTTTCGCCTGAAAAAGCCGCAGAAGAACTACAGGTTGGTTATTCCTGGTTCAGAAAAGTGTTTAAGAACTATACCGGATTATCGCCAGGTCAATATTATATTCAGCTTAAAATAGAGCGGGCCAAAGAATTATTGAACAATCCCGACCTGTCCATCAAAGAAATAGCCTATGACCTTGGGTTTCAAAACTACTTTTACTTTTCAAAACTGTTCAAAGAAAAAACAGGCATCACTCCTACCGATCATAGAAAACGGGCATTAAACTAAAATTCACTACCTTACTCCTTCATTAAACTATGGCACGCCGCTTGTTATAAATTAGTTATCTAATTATGAATAGGCATGGCTACCAAAGTATCAACCAAAGCAGATAACGGATTGGACAAATATGTTGCTAAACGCGATTTCAGCAAAACTGACGAACCCAAAACCGGAAAAAGCAAAGACAAAGATCATTTGATATTTGTGGTGCAAAAGCATGATGCCAGCAGGCTTCATTATGATTTCAGGCTGGAAATGGATGGCGTATTAAAGAGCTGGGCTATACCCAAAGGTCCATCGCTTGATCCTAAAGTAAAGCATTTGGCTATGATGGTAGAAGACCATCCGTTTGATTATCTAAATTTTGAGGGTATCATCCCCAAAGGCGAATACGGCGGCGGCACAGTAATAGTTTGGGACGAAGGTACTTATGAACCTATCGAAGAGATAAAAGGAAAGAAAGCACAGGAAAAACACCTGTTAAAGCAATTGGATTCAGGCTCTGTTAAGATCAAACTGCATGGCGAAAAGTTAAATGGCGAATTTGCGCTGGTAAAAACCCATGGCATGGGCGAGAACGGCTGGCTGATGATCAAACATAATGACGAATTTGCCAGTAAGGACGATATTACTAAGAAAGATAAGTCTGTATTATCCGGAAAGACAATAGAAACAATGGAGAAGACAAGTGAGAAAGTTTGGCAACACGGGCACGAAGAAGAGGTATCGCCAGATGATAAACTGGCGGATAAAGTAGAAACAGAACCAGCCGAATGGTTAGATATTCAAGCTATCCTAAAAGCTGCACCTAAGGCAAAAGCCCCTGCCAATATCAAACCCATGAAAGCCACTCTGGTAGATGAACCTTTTGATGAGGACGGATGGCGCTACGAAGTAAAATGGGATGGATACCGGGCTGTAGCTACTTTAAGTAAAAAAGACGGAGTAAAACTGATCTCGCGTAATAACCTGCCTTTCGATAAATATTATCCTATAAATGATGGTTTAAAGAGCTGGGATATGGACGCTGTATTAGATGGCGAATTAGTGGTGTTGAATGAAAAAGGTATCTCTGATTTTGGCGCGATGCAAAATTGGCGCAGCGAAGCTGATGGGAACCTGGTGTATTATGTTTTTGATATCCTTTGGTATGAAGGCAAAGACCTGGCCGGTTTACCGCTTACAGAACGCCAGGCTATTTTAAAAGAGATACTCCCTGCAGATAATGACCACATCCGCCAAAATAAAATATTTGATGCTAATGGTATAGATTTTTTTGATGCCGCCAAAAGAATGGGGCTGGAAGGTATCATCGCGAAGAAAGCAGATAGTACGTATACGCCCGATCTGCGGTCGAAAGAATGGTTAAAGATCAAGGTGCAAAGGATGCAGGAAGCCGTGATAACTGGTTTTACTAAAAATGAAGGCACCGGTAAATCTTTCTCTGCCTTGCTATTGGGTGTTTATAAAGCTAAAAAGCTGCAATTTATTGGTAAGGTTGGAACCGGATTTCCTGATAAGTTACAAAAAGAGATGATGCTACAATTTAAACCGCTCATTACTGATAAAAGCCCATTTGATTATGAGGTTGATGTAGATAAGCCCAATCGGTTCAGACCCAAAAGCCTGGGCGCCAAACCTACTTGGCTTAAACCCGAATTGGTTTGCGAGGTTGCCTTTGCCGAAATTACCGGCGATGGCGTTTTGAGGCAGGCTTCATTTAAAGGGATGCGCGTGGATAAAAAAGCGACTGAGATTGTATTGGAAACACCGGTACATACTGCAGAAACTGTACAAGAAGCAGATACAGAAACTAACGCAAAAGAGCAGAAAACCCAGGTGCATGATGCTGCTATCCGCCCGGTAAAGGATACCGGACGTAAAACATTACTTAATCCCACAGAAGATACTCAAGTTAAAAAGATATGCGAGCACACACTTAAATTCAATCACGTTACTAAACTATACTGGCCTGAGGATAAAATAACTAAAGGCCAGATGCTTAACTATTATTACCAGGTTGGCGAGTATATGATGCCTTATCTTAAAGACAGGCCCATGTCGCTTAACCGTTTCCCGGGTGGTATACATGGTCAAAGTTTTTATCAAAAAAACGTGACGGATAAAGCACCTGATTGGGCGAAAACCTTCGCCCGTGTAACAGATGAAGGTAAAGAAACCAACTACCTGGTTGGCTCTGATGAAGCCAGCCTACTATGGATGAATTCTTTAGGCTGTATAGAGATCAATCCATGGTTTAGCAGGGTGCAGTCGCCGGATAACCCTGATTATTGTGTGATAGATCTTGACCCAGACAAACATACTTACGACCAGGTGGTACAAGCCGCGTTAGAAGTAAAAAAGGTATTAGATGCAATTGATGTACCGGCTTATCCAAAAACATCCGGATCTACGGGTATGCATATCTATATCCCGCTAGGGGCTAAATACACTTACCAGCAATCGCAGTTATTTGCAAATTTGATAGTAAAGATCGTACATCAGCAAATTCCGGATTTTACCAGTTTGGAACGCAGCGTGGCCGCACGTGAAGGAAAAATGTATCTTGATTTTTTGCAGAACCGTCCGGGTGCAACTATTGCCGGCCCTTATTCGTTACGGCCAAAACCGGGCGCAACTGTTTCAATGCCCTTAAGTTGGGATGAAGTTAAACCCAGGCTAACTATCCAACAATTTAACATATTTAATACTATTGACCGTCTAAAAGAAACCGGCGACTTATTTCATGGTGTATTGGGTACAGGTATAGACTTGGAGAAAACACTAAAAAAAGCAAAGGAAACATTTAATTCATAGAGACGCAAAGTATTGCGTCTTTATGCGCCTTTTTTGCTTTGCAGGCTATTCATTAACTGATCATATAGATCATCGCTTTTGTTGGCCTGAGGTTTCAGTTTTTTAATGGTCGGGCGTTTACCTTTTGCTTTGGCCTCTATTAGCTGTAATAACTCCGTATGGTAGTTATCCTTATATTTTGAAACGTCAAATTTTTCTGTGTATTGATCAATAAGCGCCAAGCCCATATCCAGTTCTTTTTTGCTGACTGTAACATTATCGTCTAATTTTAATTCATCCTGGTCACGGATCTGTTGCTCAAAACGGATGCGGGTAACCACCATGGCTTTCTTAACCGGATGTACAATACATAAACTCTCTGTATTACGCAATACAAATCTTGCCAGGCCTGCTTTGCCCGATTTCTTTAAAGCCTCCATCAATAACGCATAGGCTTTACTATTTTTAGTTTCAGGCTCGACATAATAGGATGTTTCATAAAACATAGGATTAACAGCAGTAATATCAACAAAGCTTTCTATCTCTATCACCTTACTTTTTTCGGGCGCGGCCGCTTCAAAGTCAGCTTCTTCAACTATTACATACTCATCATTATACTTATACCCCTTAACTATCTTATCGTATGGCACCTCCATCTTGGTATGCTCATTAACACGCTGAAACTTAATGTTAGCATGATCTCGGCTGTCCAGCATATCCAGATCAAGCGAAGATGTTTGAATAGCAGAATATAATTTGATAGGGATGCTTACCAACCCAAAACCGATGGAACCTTTCCAGATAGATCTCATAACTTTTAATTTTTATTACCCGGTTTAATACCAAAAGGATGATGCACTTCTATTTGCTCAGCTAACTGGTGTAATAATTCTTTGTCCATCTTGCCGGGGTTTTGACAAATATGAAGGAATTGATGATCGTCTTGTTCAAAACTGGCTACCAGCGTACCATCAATAAATACTTTATACTTGCATCTTTCATTATCATGATGCAAGTATTCGCCCACTTCAAAATAGTAGGTCTCATTATCAGTACTCACCGTGATAGGATAATTTTCCATGACTTTTTAACCGTTTATATTTGAAATAACATCAAAACACGGTGATTGTTGCCTGATATAAAATATAATTAACAAACGTTTATTAGATATACAGCCCATTAATTACTTTTCTTTAAATAAAAACTAATTGACTATAAAGCAGTTATACTAAACTAACAACCCGCCCCTACCGTTGTCAAAAGTCTTAATTAACTTTGGCCGATAACATTGACTAACACTTGTGAAACTAAAAAGCATACAAACCGCAGAAATTACAGCCATTGGAGGCTATGTACCGGAAACTATATTAGATAATAAAGAATTAGAACGGATGGTTGACACCACTGATGAGTGGATAACCTCACGCACCGGGATTAAAGAAAGACGTATACTTTCTGATAAATCTTTGGCCACTTCTGATATGGCTGTTGCGGCTATTAATGACCTGCTGGAAACATCAGGGCTTGAAGCATCGGCCATTGATTGCCTGATCCTGGCTACCTCTACCCCTGATTATATGCTGGCGCCGGCTGCAAGTATAGTTTGCGAAAAAGCCGGACTTATAAATGCCTGGGGCTTCGACCTCAATTCGGCCTGCAGCGGTTTCCTGTATGCGCTTTCTATGGGCGCAAGTTTAATTGAGAGCGACCGTTATCAAAAAGTATTGGTAGTAGGTGCAGATCAGATGAGTGCAATAGTAAATTATGAGGACAGGAATACCTGTGTACTATTTGGTGATGGAGCAGGCGCTGTTTTATTAGAGCCTTCGGCGAATAATATGGGCGTACAGGATTATATATTTAAAACAGATGGCAAGGGCACAGCCTGCCTTTCAATCCCTGCAGGTGGTTCTTTATTCCCTGCATCCGAAGAAACCGTGGCACAGAAACAACATTATGTACGCCAAGAAGGCAAAACGGTATTTAAATCAGCCATAAAAGAAATGAGCGATACGTGTTTAACCATCATGAAACGAAATTCGCTTACGCTTGAGGATGTTCAATGGGTTATCCCCCATCAGGCCAATTTGCGCATTATTAAGTCAATAAGCGATCAGTTGGGCATGCCTTTAGAAAAATTCAAGATAAATATTCAGCGGTACGGTAATACAACCGCAGCCACAATCCCTCTTTGTTTATGGGATTACAAAGAAGATTTTAAATACGGCGACCAGATATTGTTAACTGCTTTTGGGGCAGGCTTTACCTGGGGAAGTACGTTTTTAAAATGGGGTAAACTAAGAAGTAAATCGTAAAAAAAATCCCGGCAATTGTTGTGAAAAAAATTGCCGGTTCTTTTTTATTTAGACAGTTTTACCTTAACGGCTGTTGGCCCTTTTGCACCAGGTTCAATTTCAAAGGTAACTTTGTTGTTTTCCTTAATGGGTTCTGAAAGGCTGTTTACATGAACAAATATGCTTTCTTGCGTTTGCATATCTTTAATAAACCCGTAGCCTTTGGCTTCATTAAAAAAACCAACGATACCGTTGCGAACAATCTCCTGTATGATCTCTTCCTGTTTAGGAATAGCGATCTGGATATCTTCGGAATTGACTTTTAGTTTTCTGGCTGGATCCGGAGGTGTAGAAGTGATGTTCCCATATTCATCAATATAGGCCATCATATCTTCCAGGGTTTTGCCTTTGACAAAATTCGACTTGCGCTCCTCTGCTTTTTCTCTTTTGTCTTGCGACTTTTTAAGACGCTTTTTTTCTTTTTCCTTTTTACTGAATGTTGCTGTCGATTTTGCCAAACTTAAACTATTTTTACGTTAACTGCACTTGGTCCTTTTTTGCCGTCTTCTACTTCGTAAGACACCGAATCACCTTCGCGGATCTCGTCGATCAGACCGGTTACGTGTGCAAAAACTTCTTTGCCGCCTTGATCTGGTGTAATAAAGCCGAAGCCTTTTGATTCATTAAAAAATTTTACTGTTCCTGTTGCCATGATTATTTTAAATAAGTACGCAAGGTACGGTAAATTTGCACGGAACGCGTCATATCTCTGAAAATATTATACGATACCAGTATAAAATTTCGTTCAGGCGTGTAAAATCCATCCTATTTCTCAACTTTATTGGTGTAGTTTGAAGTACTCTAACACTGCTTACACTTTATTAATTTATACCGACGGAAGTATTGGCGCTGCCATTTCGGCTTTGGCTTCACGCATTACAAATGTACTTTCTATAGAACCGATCGAGAACTTTTCGAATAGATTGTTCATCAGGAAAACGTGGTAAGCGTCCAGGTCTTTCACGGCTACTTTCAGAATAAAATCATACTGGCCAGACATGTGATAGCATTCCAACACCTCGGGAAGTTTGACTATCTCATTTTCAAAATGATAGATAATTTCTTTACTATGATCTTTTAAATGCACATGGGTAAAAGCGGTAAAGCCGCGGTTTATCATTTTAGGATCAAGTACGGCAACATATTTTTTGATATACCCTTTATCCTGCATCCGCCGGATGCGATCATTAATAGTACTGGCACTTTTAAAAAGCTGCTCGCCTATTTCTTTGTTGGTTAGGCGGGCGTTATCCTGTAAAATTTGCAGGATGCGTATATCGGTTTGATCCAGTTTATCAAGCATGTCGGTTACAATTCGGTTAAAGCAAAAATAAAGTTAATTTTTCGGATTAAATCCAACTTATTGTCACATTACCGGACAAACAACTGATTATTTATCAAAGTAATGATTTTTGTCCTGTAAAACACGAACTTTAGGTTATGAAATTGGTAACCTATAAAATCGATAACGAAGAGCGGGAAGGCAAAGTTGTAAATGAGCAAGTTTATGATTTACAGACCAATCAGCCGGTGTACACTTACGAGCTTTTGGCCCCGGTACCGCACCCCGCATCTTGCCGCGATGGATATGCTTTTCGCCAGCACGTAGCATCGGCCCGCCGTAATCGCGGATTGGTAATGATAAAAGAGTTTGACCAATATCCTATCTTCTATTTTACCAATCACCAGGCAATTTATGGACCCGGCCCTATTTATTGTATGCCTGATCATTTTGAGAAACTGGACTTTGAACTGGAGGTTGCTATTGTTATTGGTAAACAGGGTCGAAATATAAAAGCAGCGGATGCGGATAGCTACATAAAAGGTTATACCATTATGAATGATATGAGTGCCCGCACCCTGCAAATGGAAGAAATGTTATTAAACCTTGGCCCTGCAAAGGGAAAAGATTTTGCAACTATTATTGGCCCATGGCTGGTAACGCCTGATGAATTGGAACAACATAAGATAGCCCCTAAACCCGGACACGTTGGCAATGCCTATAATTTAGATATGACCTGCAAGGTAAATAACATAGAAGTCTCGCGCGGTAATATGGCGGATATGGACTGGACATTTGCCGAAATAATTGAACGTGCATCATATGGATGCAATTTATATCCTGGTGATGTTATTGGGTCGGGAACGGTTGGTACCGGTTGCTTTCTGGAACTTAACGGTACCGGCTTTTTAAATGACAAGAATTATATCCCTCAGTGGTTGCAGCCCGGCGACGAGGTAGAGATGGAAATTACCGGCCTGGGGATACTTAAAAATACGATTGTAGCAGAAGAAACCGATTGGTCTATCTTAAAACAAAAGAAATAACCGATGAAAAGCTTCGAGATCAAAGACATGAACGTGGGCCAGGTACATAGCTATCTGCTGCACGCCATTGCGCCGCGCCCCATAGCGCTGGTGTCAACTGTAGACAAGGCTGGTAACGTTAATCTAAGCCCGTTTAGCTTTTTCAATTTATTTAGCGCTAATCCGCCGGTATGCATCTTTTCGCCATCACGCAGAGTTAGGGATAATACTACCAAACACACATTAGAGAATGTACAAGAAGTAGCTCAATGTGTGATCAATATAGTAGATCATAACCTAATTTATAAAGTAAACCAGGCCAGCGCCGAGTATGCTAAAGGCATAAACGAATTTATTGAAGTCGGATTGAACGAATTACCTTCATTGCATATTAAACCTCCCCGCGTTGCAGAATCGCCGGTACAATTGGAGTGTGTGGTTAAACAGATCATTGCCTTAGGCGATGGCCCCGGTGCAGGCAATCTGGTTTTGGCCGAGGTTAAGACCATCCATTTCAGAGAAGATCTTTTGGATGAAACGGGCAAACCTATACAAGAAAATTTCGACCATATTGCCCGTCTCGGCGGCGACTGGTATACCCGCGTAACGCCGGATAGTTTGTTTGCGTTACCAAAACCTATTAATGAAACATTAACTCAATAAATTATGCCAAGCTATCATACCTTAGGGAAAATCCCGCACAAACGGCATACCCAGTTCAGGAAGCCGGATGGTACTTTATATGCAGAGGAGCTGGTATCGACCGAAGGTTTTTCAAGCGTTTACTCGTTGGTTTACCATGTTTACCCACCAACAATGGTTAAAGAGTTAGGCGAGCCATATTCGGTTGAGCCAAAAATAGCCCGTGAAAAACACCTCAAACATACCAGCCTGATCGGCTTTAATATTATACCCGAAGACGATTACCTGCAAAGCCGCAAACCTGTACTGGTAAACAGCGATCTGCATATCTCATTGGCAGCCCCGCGCAAATCAATGACCGACTATTTCTACAAAAACAGCCAGGCAGATGAGGTTCTTTTTATACACGAGGGCACGGGTACTTTAAAAACGGGCTACGGCAATATCAAATTCGCCTACGGCGATTACCTCATAATTCCACGAGGTACCATTTACCAAATAGAGTTTGATACAGAAGCCAACCGTTTATTCGTTGTCGAAAGCTTTAGCCCTATACGCCCACCAAAACGATATTTAAACAGTGCAGGGCAGTTAATGGAACACGCGCCTTATTGCGAACGTGATATCCGCCGGCCCGAAAACTTAGAAACTCATGATAAAAAAGGCGATTTCAAGATCCTTATCAAAAAACAGGGGCTTATCTATCCTTATATCTACGGCACCCACCCTTTTGATTTTGCAGGATGGGACGGCTTCCATTATCCATGGGCGTTTTCTATCCATGATTTTGAACCCATCACCGGCCGTCTGCATCAACCACCACCGGTACATCAAACTTTTGAAGGGCATAACTTCGTAATCTGTTCGTTCGTGCCGCGCAAATTTGATTATCATCCGCTTTCTATACCTGCCCCATATAATCATAGCAATGTAGATAGTGACGAGGTGTTATATTATGTCGATGGCGATTTTATGAGCCGTAAAAGCGTGGTAAAGGGACAAATCACCTTGCATCCCGGCGGAATACCTCACGGCCCTGCGCCTGGTTCGGTCGAAAAATCTATCGGCAAAGAATCAACAGACGAATTAGCGGTGATGATTGACCCTTTCAGGCCCTTAATGTTGACAGAAGATGCCTTAAAAATAGAAGACGAAAATTATTATAAAAGCTGGATAGCATAACAAATCATGGAAACACTAACAATAGATAAACAAAATATAAAGACTGATTTTTTACCCTTAAACGGTACTGATTATGTTGAGTTTTATGTAGGCAATGCCAAGCAAGCGGCACATTATTATAAAACAGCTTTCGGTTTCCAGGATCTGGGTTATGCCGGGCCCGAAACAGGCGTGCGCGACCGTGCATCGTATGTTTTACAACAAGGCAAGATCAGGCTGGTATTAACCACTCCCCTGCATTCTGATCATCCTATTGCCGAACATATTAAAAAGCATGGTGATGGTGTTAAAATACTGGCACTATGGGTTGATGATGCGTATGACGCATTCAAACAAACTACTGCACGGGGCGCAGAGGCTTATCAACAACCCCAAACTATTACTGACGAATTTGGCGAAGTACGCACCAGTGGGATCAAGTTATATGGCGAAACAGTCCACTTATTTATCGAACGCAAAAACTACCACGGATTATTTTTACCTGGATATAAAGCCCTTAAATCAGCTTATAATCCAACTCCTACCGGCTTATTATATGTAGACCATTGCGTAGGTAACGTGGGCTGGCATAAAATGGATCATTGGGTACATTTTTATGAAGAAGTAATGGGCTTTAAAAACATACTTACGTTTGATGATGAAATGATCTCGACCGAATACTCTGCCCTGATGAGCAAGGTAATGAGTAATGGCAATGGTTTCGTTAAATTTCCTATAAATGAACCTGCCGAGGGTAAGAAAAAATCGCAGATTGAAGAATATCTGGAGTTTTACGAAGGCGAAGGTGTACAGCATTTAGCATTAGCTACCCATGATATTGTACAAACTGTAACTAACCTGCAAAGCCGGGGTATAGATTTTTTAAGCGTCCCCACAACTTATTATGACGAGTTGGAAGAGCGGGTAGGTAAAATTGATGAAGACATTGAACCGTTAAAAAAGTTGGGGATTTTAGTTGATCGGGATGATGAGGGTTATCTGTTACAGATCTTCACCAAACCTGTAGAAGACAGGCCGACACTGTTTTTTGAGATCATACAACGCAAAGGTGCCAAATCATTCGGCGCAGGTAATTTTAAAGCGCTGTTTGAGGCGATAGAGCGCGAACAAGAACTCAGAGGAAATTTATAATCAACCATGGATAGCTTTGAATATTTTAATAATCCACAGGTAAAAGCTTTACCTAAACATTTAAGGCAGTATATCGTACCACAGCATTATGAACGTTATACACCTATAGATCAGGCGATATGGCGATATGTTATGCGACAAAACTATAGCTATTTAAAGGATGTGGCTTATTATCCTTATATCCCCGGTTTGGAAAAAGCGGGATTAAGCATTGAGCGCATCCCCAATTTGCAGGAGATGAATGACGCGCTTGGCAAAATTGGCTGGGGTGCTGTTACCGTTGATGGCTTTATCCCACCGGCAGCTTTTATGGAATATCAGGCTTATCGTGTGTTGGTTATTGCTGCTGATATCCGCCAGTTAAAACATATTGAATATACACCCGCACCCGATATTATTCACGAGTCTGCAGGGCATGCCCCTATTATCGCCGATCCGGATTATCACCAGTACCTAAGTTATTTTGGGTCGATAGGCGCCAAAGCAATGTATTCGGCACAGGACTATGAATTATATGAGGCTATACGTGCGCTGTCTATCTTAAAAGAAATGCCGGATGCAGATCCTGTCGAACTAAAAAAAGCTAAAGACCAGTTAACTCATTGCCAGCAAAACATGGGGGAGCCGTCAGAAATGGCGCTATTAAGCCGTTTACATTGGTGGACAGTAGAATATGGACTGATAGGCACACTTGAAAACCCAAAGATTTATGGCGCGGGCCTTTTATCTTCTATCGGCGAAAGCGCTACCTGCATGCAGGCCGATGTAAAAAAGCTTTGGTACAACCAATATGCGGTAAATTACCCTTATGATATTACCCAACCGCAGCAACAATTATTTGTTACCGAAACTTTTCAAAACCTGATAGCCGTTTTAGAGCAATTTGCAAATCAAATGGCCTTCAGAACTGGTGGTGTTGATGGTTTACAAAAAGCGATGGCGAGCAACAATACCTGTACTGTTGTATACAGTTCAGGTTTACAGGTTAGCGGGAATTTAACCGATTTTAAACAGTATAAAGACAACCCCGCATTTATAAAAATGACCGGTCCGTCAGCTTTAGCTTTTGATGGCAAGCAGTTGGATGGCCATGGGAAAACTTATCATAAAGACGGTTATAGCTCGCCTATCGGAAAACTGATCGACGAAAAAATTCCGTTAGAATACCAGACTATAGACATTGGACAGTCGCGTGTTTTGCATTTTGAAAATGGCATTATGGTGGTGGGTACAGTTATAAACGTAGTGCGTAAAAACAATAAAAACATATTAATTTCCTTCACAGATTGCTCTGTTATTGATAAAAACGGAAGCTGTTTGTTTAACCCTTCGTGGGGAGTTTATGATATGGCTATAGGTCAGAATATTATTTCTGTTTTTAGCGGCGCTGCAGATAAAAACACGTTTGAAGAAATTAGCTACAAGCCAAAAACTACTACATACCATCCTCAGTACTCGCCAAAACAGATGAATCTGCACCAATTATATCAACAGGTAAGAAATTGCAGGGAAAATATCGCAGACAAGGGCAAGCTTGTTGATGTTTGGGAACAATTACAACAAAGCAATCCACAAGATTGGCTTTGTGCCCTGGAGATACTGGAAATACAACCTAATAATGAAATCTCAAATTTCCTGCTTGAAAAGGCTGAAAAAGAACCTGAGTTGAATAAATTGATTAGCGACGGCTTATTGTTGATTGAAAACCGAAGTCCATTATTGTAAAACTCAAAATCAACACAATAAAAAAGCCTGTAAATTAATAATTTATAGGCTTTTGATGCGTTTTAGACTTCCTACTGGCGGTGAGGGAGGAAATTACAAACCTCTCAGACCGATTTGAATTTCAATATGTTATGTGGATTTAAATTCTTACTCACCGAATTACTCACCACTTTTCTTGTCGGATCTAACGCTTTTGCCACGGAACCCCGGTGTTAGGTTTAGGCTCAATTTGCTTATACACCCTAACCCAATCTACCTCCATAACAAAAGGTAAATCGATGTTGGTTATAGGCCCGGGCCATCCGGCGCCGCCTGATTGATTTAAAATGAGATAAAATGGCTTATCAAACGGCCAATCGCGAAAAGTAGCGCTTTCGGTCTTTTCATAAGTGTATTCCAATATATTATTAACATAAAATTGGATGGAGGCCGGGTTCCATATAATACCGTAGGTGTTATAACCCGTGTCGGCTAAAGCGCTACGATGTGTGGCTGAACTTCCTCCGTCTGAACTTGTTACCTTTCTATTATGAATGGTTTGGTGAGTAACACTTTCATAATTCAAATGTTCCATAATGTCAATTTCGCCACTGTTTGGCCAATTGCCACACGAAACAGGTTTCTCAGGCAGCATCCAAATTGCAGGCCATGATCCCTGTCCTTGTTTAAATTTAGCCCTAACCTCCACCTTACCGTAAATAAAACTAAATTTTTTGGCAGTTTGAATACCGCCTGAATGATAAGGGACATCATCTCCATTGATGACGTTGTTATCCATTTTCAAGACCAGATTACCTCCATTTGTGAAAGCGTAGTTTGGAGTAGCCGTTAAAAACCTCGCCCAGGGAGCGCCCGATCTGAAGCAATAGATCCATTTACTATTATCAATATTCCCAGTTGTGTTAAATTCGTCAGAAAAAACCAGTTCCCAGGTTTTTGGATCTGATTTTAAGCTGGGTGTTGATCTGTCCGCAGGTTGTTGCTCCTTTTCATTTTGCTGAGCGTATAGCTCATTTGTCTTTACACATAAAAACAGAAGAATAAAAAGCATCGGAGACTTTAGAGATTTCATATACTTGGTAATCTGTTTTGATTTTAAGATAATTTTGATGCCCAAAATACAAGA
Organism: Bacteroidota bacterium; assembly: GCA_040388175.1. Classification (GTDB taxonomy): domain Bacteria; phylum Bacteroidota; class Bacteroidia; order Sphingobacteriales; family Sphingobacteriaceae; genus Mucilaginibacter. The sequence goes on from JAZKCG010000065.1 coordinate 38,644, forward strand.
AGCATTATTGCCAGAAACGACGCAATCTCTCCCGATAAATACTGGAATTACACATGCTGTGAGTTTATATAACATTCTGCATGCGATGAGATCCCATAGTTCCTGGCAATAAAGCTCTTTTTATTATATTGGAGTTGAAAATATTTTAGCGGCATCTTCATCTTCAAACTTATCTATCTGGTGTTTTAACTCCGCTTTAAGTTTGATAGAGAGATTTTCATATCCCTTTTTTCCATATAAATTATTCATTTCGTGCGGATCGGTTTGCAAATCATATAACTCCCAATTATTTACACGGGTATAAAAACGGATCAACTTATAACGTTTGGTTTTGATACCAAAATGCGGCGATACAGAATGTTCGCCATTTTCATAATAGTGATAATAGATTACATCCCGGCCCTTAGCCTTGTTTTTTGCAAATAAAGGTAACATGGATTGGCCCTGCATACCTTTAGGTATAGCCACACCGGCAGCATCTAAAACTGTTGGTGCGATATCTAAATTCAGCACAAAATCGTTTGATTTTGTTCCGGGTTTTATTTTACCCGGATAGCGCATTACCATTGGCGTGCGGAATGATTCTTCATATATCCAGCGTTTATCAAACCAGCCATGTTCGCCCAGATAAAAGCCTTGATCTGATAGGTAGATCACGATGGTATTTTTAGTAAGGTGATGCTTGTCGAGATAATTTAAAGTACGGCCAATGTTTCTATCAAGCGATGTTGCCGTGCTTAAATAATCGCGCATGTAGCGTTGATATTTCCATTCGGTTAAAGCATTTCCGCTTAGGTTTCTGGCTTTTAGATCTTCATATATAGGCTTGTAGTAAGCATCCATTCTTTTCCGCTGGGCAGTATTCATCCGTTTAATGGTACCTTCCCTATCTTCTGACTCAGGATCAGGAAACATTTTTAGATCGTAGCCCATGATCATTGTTTTGGCGATCGTCATGTCTTGAATTTTTGCTGCCTCACGGTTCGCATATTGATCATAAAAATCATGTGGTAAGGGGAATGTCACCTTATCAAAACGGCCCAGATCAGTTGTATCGGGTAACCAGGTGCGGTGGGTTGCCTTATGACCTATTACCAGGCAAAATGGTTTGGTCTTATCACGGGCGTTTAACCAATTTTCAGTAACATCTTCAATTACATTGCTGGCATAACCATCTATTTGTTTTTTTGAACCATCCATCATCAAAAAATCAGGATTATAATATTGACCCTGGCCCGGCAAAATTTGCCAATAATCAAACCCTTGTGGTTGGGTTTCTAAATGCCACTTACCTATCCAGGCTGTTAAATAACCCGAGGCCCGCAATTGTTTTATAAAAGAATCCTGCGATCCATCAAACTTTGAGTGCTCATTATCTGTAAACCCATTTTTATTACTGTATTTACCAGTTAAAATGGTTGCCCTGCTTGGCCCGCAAATTGAGTTAGTTACATAGGCTTTATTAAAAACTACCCCTTCTTTGGCTATCCGGTCAATATTGGGTGTTTGCATTAGTTTGCTTCCATACGCGCCGATGGCCTGATAGGCATGGTCATCTGAAATTATAATGACGATGTTAGGCTTTTTTTGAGCCTGGCATTGGTTGCTCAGGGTAAAACCCAGTATAGCCACAGCTATAAGCTTAGGTGCACCATTCAGAGCCACCTGGGTAATTTTAACTAAACTTTTGTACATTCTAACTTAGTGTTATATTAATAAATTCATTAGTAGCGAGCCGGGGCAACCCGTCTTTTTTAATAAGACGGTTAAAACGCGGGATAGTAGTAGTTTTTTTAATTAATTTCTATGGAATTTTTCAAATTCTCCGTATTGCAGCTATTTTTAATTCGCAATTAGCATGAATCCCAATTCCCGTTATTTTCTCTTTATATTTTCAATCCAATTACCCTGATAAAATCGAATCCCCTTTTGTTGCCAGCTGTTAAAATGCCATTGGTTTAAGCGGGTTACAAAATCATCGAAGTTTTTATTTTCGGGTTTAGACCATAGTGCTTCTGCAACAGCAGGCATCCTGGGCAATAGCATGTATTCCAGGTCCTCCACCGAATAAATAAATTCGGTCCAAAGCCCACATTGTCCACCTAATATGTAATTTCTTTCCATACCGCTTAATGCTTTTGGATATGGATTATAGTTATATACTTTTTGTAATGTATTGATGGAATATTTTGCTGCATAAGGTTCTCCTTCTGGGCCGGCCTGGTAGCGGTTAAAATAAAGTGGATCACTTGGAGACATGATCACATTATGGCCCAGCTTTGCAGCCGCTATTCCGCCTTTTTCACCGCGCCAACTTACTACCGTAGCCGAAGGTGCTAATCCACCTTCTAAAATTTCATCCCAGCCCAATAATTTTTTATGATGGGCGAGAAGAAACTTTTCCACCCGATGTATAAAATAGCTTTGCAGCCCCTCTTCATCTTTTAAACCTTCTTTTTGGATTCTTTGCTGGCATTTAGGGCATTGTTTCCAGTAAGATTTATCTACTTCGTCGCCTCCTATATGTATATATTCAGAAGGGAATATTTCCATTACTTCTTTCAATATATTCTGCAAAAAAAGAAAAGAGCTATCGTTGCCTGCGCAATAATTAAAATTAACTTTAGCCAAATTAACAACACCATTAAATATGGCGGAGTTAGGCACTTCCTGGGCATGCTGCGTGCACGAAAATTGAGGATATGCGGCTAATGCCGCACCTGAATGCCCCGGCATTTCAATTTCCGGAATTACGGTTATGTTTCTTGCTTGCGCATAAGCTACCACTTCTTTAGCCTGTTGTTGTGTATAATAACCACCGTACACAGATGCTTTACCTTTTAAAGTAGAATCCTTTTTATAAAAAACACTTCCCGGAATCTCTTTGCGCCAGGCGCCTACCGATGTAAGTCGTGGATATTTTTTAATTTCCAAACGCCAGCCTTCGTCATCGCACAAATGCCAGTGAAAAACATTCATCTTGTACAATGCCATCAGATCAATAATTTCTTTAATGGCTTGTACCGAATAAAAATGCCGGCTTACATCTAACATAAGTCCCCTCCATTTAAAATGGGGATAGTCGGTTATATCCATTGCCGGAACTTGAAGCGTTTCATTTGTTCTAACAGCAGGCAAGGTTTGTATCAGTGATTGTAAGCCATAGAATAATCCTGCTTTGTTGTTCGCTTTAATAAAAATTGCAGCTGTTGAAACATTAAGCTGGTACCCTTCTTTGCCCAAGCTATCTATCTTAGTTAAAATAAAATGGATGGTTTTCTTCCCTTTTTTATTGACTAACAAACTATAGCCCGAAATATTTTCGATATAATTTGAGAAATAACTGCTTAATAAAGCAAGGTCTTTATTGCCTACCGGATATTGAATTGCAGTATGGGCATCAATTACAAACTCTCCTTTTTGGAGATCAACAATAGCTGGTTTTGGTATGATGCTAACCTGCCCATTTGTTTTTATCAAAACAAAAAACAACAGGAATAAAACAAGGGCACTTGTTCGCTTTTTTTTTATATACATTAGGCCGTATTTACAATGTAGAAAACAAGATATTGACTAATAATCGGGTCTCCTTTAAAACAATAAACTCCGGTTTGCTAAAAATGCAAACCGGAGTAATAGTTATATTTTAATAACCCGGATTTTGATCCTTAATAGTAAGGGCAGTATTGGTATTCAATTCTCCCGGCGGAATAGGCATTAACATCGCCTTGGTAAGACCATCTGTTGAAGTTGGCAAAAGATATTCTGTCCAGTTATTGGCTGGCATCGAAAATCCTGCAATGGCATCGGCCTGTGCATTATGCCTTGCGGTAATTTGGCCAAGGTAGCTAATCCCTCTTCTACGGGCTTCCATAAATGAATGTCCTTCCTCAAATAATTCAAATAAACGCTCGTCAAAAATAAATTGGCGTAGAAATGCCTGGTCTACTATTTGCCCTGCAAGCGCAGGCGTAGGTGCCTGAGCGCCCAAAGTAAGATTAAGCGGTTGTGCTGCCGCAGGAGTAACCGAAGTACGAGCCCTTGTGAGCACCTGATTTAGATAGGTAACAGCAGTACCACTTTTACCTAATTCGTTTTCCACATCTGCCATTAATAATAAAAAATCAGCATATCTGTAAACGTAATTTGTTTTACTGCTTATCTGCCCTACTTGATTAGGATCATAGTATTTTTTAATAAAAGGATAACCAGTTTGCACATAGGTGGTAACTGTTGGGTATACCGTAATTGCTGCTCCTGTAGATGCATTTGGATAGCTTACATGAAAGAATGTTGCATCGATACGAGGATCGCCGGTGTGCTGTTTTTTAAAGTAGCTGTAAAAAGCACGTGAAGCACCCCTAACATCAAAGTGAGTTCCTTTTAAAGTACTGCTAAGTGGCGAAAACGCCCAGCTTCCTTTATTAAAAGCTGTATTTAGTCCAAGCGTAGAATAGTTAAGTTTAAAGATCGCTTCTTTTGATGTACGGTTGTTTACATCAAATAAACTTGCATAATTAGATTCGAGCGGTATATTATTGTTTAGAATGGTAAATACCTTATTCCCATACTGCTCTGCTATGGCCCAATTTGGAGAACCTGTTCCATCAGCACTGGCCAGCAAAAAATATACTTTAGCCAACATAGCATTAGCAGCAACTTTTGATGGTACAGATGCATCGGCCTGTGTAGTGTTAAGGTCTGCCTCTGCTGCAACTAAATCGGCAACTACCTGATCAACTACCTGTTGTTTAGTAGATTTTGCAACATTTGTTGTTTCGGGTGTTGTAGGAGCGGTTTTTATAGGGGCACCACCATAAATAAACGCTAAATTATAATAACAGAGCGCCCTGATAAATTTAGCCTGGGCAATCATATTGGCTTTATTTGATAAACTGCTTTTTTGGGCAGCATCAATAAATATATTGCATTGGCCTATTGTTTGGTATAGGCCGTTCCATAGCATAGGCACAAAGCCGCCGCCACCACTGGCAATAATATTTAAGCTTGATAACTCATCGCCTGTTTTTTTGAGCCATCCCATTCCCGAACCCATTTCTGAGATCATAAATAAGGCCTGGCCATATACTCCTTGTGAAGCCAGATCGCCATAACAGCCGTTTAGAGCTAATTGTGCCGATGCCGCATCTGTAAACAAAGTTTGTTGATTAAGGGTGTAGGCAGGTGATTCTAAAAGTGCTTTTTTACACGAGTAGTTAACACAAGTACCTATAATTAAAAGTGATAGTAATATCTTTTTCATGACAATGTTTTTTAAAAACCAACATTAATACCTAAAATAAATGATTTTGAGTTTGGAAATCCATTCCAATCAATACCTTGACGCAAACCATCAAATCCAAACGAGTTTACTTCAGGGTCGTACCCTGTATATTTAGTAAACAAAAGCAAGTTTTTACCCGTAACATATAAACTTGTACGGCCTAATTTTAATTTGTTTGTGATCTTATCAGGCAGTGTGTACGACACAGTTACATCACTCATCCTCAAGAAACTCGCATCTTCAACAATTCTATCAGTAATAACTGTGATACTTGAAGCACCTACACGCGGGGTTGTGTTACCCGGATTTTGCGCTGTCCAAATGTTATTATAAACGCTTTGTTTGATGTTGCTATTACCTATAGTTTGATCTTCAAAATAATCGTTAGCATTGATACGTTGAACACCTGAAACTCCATAAAAAGTTGTAGATAGTGTTAACTGTTTGTAAGAAAAATTTAAGCCAAAACCATAGGTAAAGTTAGGGTTTGGATTGCCGATAAAGGTTCTGTCGTTTGCGTTTACAACGCCATCGCCGTTTACATCAACAAATTTCACATCGCCAACTTTTGGAGCACCACCACCGGCTATTATCGCATAAGTGGTAGATTTGGTAGTGCCATCAGAAGCAGTATAATTTAACTCACTCAGGTTTTGAATTATACCAGCCGTTTTATATCCATAAAACATACCTGGGGCATAACCTGCTGCAAAAATATTCGTATAATCCTGGTAAAAAGATTGGCCTATTGCACTTCCTGAAAAGGCGCTCAGTGCATTTGCACCAAATTGACCTATAGGCTGACCCACATTTATAACTTTTGCCCTGTTAACCGCGATGTTACCAGATAAAGAGAATTTTACAACTGCGTTTCTGATCACCTCACCATTAAGGGATAACTCAATACCCTGGTTACGCAGAGATCCTTCGTTTACCAACAAACTGGTGAACCCGTTTGATGGGGGTATGCTTTTATTTAACAGCAAGTCGGTGGTAGTTTTACGATAAACATCGATCGAACCAGATATCCTGCTTTTTAAAAACGCAAAATCTAAACCCAAGTTATCAGATTGGGTAGTTTCCCATTTAAGATTAGGATTAGCCACGCCAAAAGTTGTGGCAGCTAATAACTTATTGCCATTTTGATCGGCATAAGAAATATTTGATGTACCAAACTGGTTAATAGTAGAATACGGTGAAATACTTTGGTTACCGGTGATACCCCAGCCAACTCTAAGTTTAAGTTGATCGATAAAATTGATTTTCTTGATAAAGTTTTCCTGATCTAATTTCCATGCTAAAGCAGCAGCTGGGAAATAACCCCATTTATCTTTTTGGAATTTGCTTGAACCATCGGCCCTGAAATTTACTGTTGCCAGATATTTTCCACCGAAGAAATCAAAATTAGCCCTACCTAAAAACGAAGATATTTGATAGTCTAATTGAGATGGGGTTGCTACCGTAATTGAATTTGCAAGTGCCAATCCATTTGTACGCAGAGAGTAAATGTTGAAATTTATACCGGTGTAATTATTTACAAGGGTACTGTAAGTATCGTAGGTTGCACCTATAACACCATCAAATTTAAAAACAGGGCTGAATTTTTTGTTGAACCCTAAAAGGTTTTCAATGGTGTAATTTGTGTTTCTTGCATTAGTGATACCTAAGCTACCATTGTTATTGTAACCCGGAAACAATGATGTGCCAAACCAACGCCCCCTATCGCTATAACTATTAACACCACCAACCCTTACGCTATAGTTAAAAACGTTCGAAAGCTTGTATTTAAGATTAAGCGAACCATTAAAATTACCGTTAGTGGTTATATCATCATAATCATTTAGCCAGCTGTATACACTGGTGCGGTTTTCATCGTTTGATATTGCGTTAGGGGGCAATATAAAAGGTTGGCTTGATAGCGCATCCCTGGTGATATTACCATTACCTGTACCCCTTAAAACATCGCCACCTTGCTGCATAGTATTTCGACCCATCGAGCCACCTACAACCAAATTAAGATCAAGCCTATCTGTAAGCTTAGAAATTAATGATCCACGGAAAGTACCCAGTCTTAAACCTGCACCAACCGCAATGCCTTGTATGTTTTTATAACCACCAGATAAATAGTAAGTAGTATTATCCGAACCACCGCTGGCATTTAAAGCAACGTTTTCGGATTTTGCCTGATGGTAGGCTACATTTTGCCAATCAGTAGGCTGAACAACAGAGTAGGTAGTTGGATCTGATGGGTTATAAGCGGCGCCAGTAGTTCCGGTTTGATAAAAGCGCACATCGTTTCCATCAAAATAATAGCTCGGTACTGTACCACCAGCAATATTTTGGCTGTTTATATAAGTTGCATAATCAGTAGCATTCAGCAATTCGCGCTTCCTGGCTATGTTTGAAACCGTTGTGTTGTAGTTAAGGTTAATTTTGGCACGGCCTTTTTTACCTTTTTTTGTAGTAATGATGATAACACCATTTGCACCGCGCGAGCCATAAATAGCTGTTGCCGAAGCATCTTTTA
>JAZKCG010000065.1:46464-54702 GCA_040388175.1 Bacteroidota bacterium
GAACATCTGAACTACCAAAAGGCGAACCCGGTGTATTTGCGGTAGATTGTTGCGGCACGTTATCAATTACATAAAGCGGCTGGTTATCGCCACGTAAAGAGTTTGCACCGCGAATAATTACCGAAACGGCAGCTCCTGGCTGATCTGTAGTTGTTGAAACATTAATGCCGGCAATTTTACCCTGAAACAACCTATCTACCGAAGTAAAAGTAGCACCTTCTGTTTCCGTAGGTTTTAGAGAAGAAACAGCACCTGTTAAATCGCCTTTTTTAGTAGTTCCGTAGCCCACAACAACCACTTCATTAAGCTTAGAATCGGTAACGTACAATTGTATTGTACCAAGGTTTGCTTTGGCTGGTAATTCTTTAGTTTGGTAACCTATAAAAGAAAACTGTAGTATGGCATCAGCCGGTACATCCGCAAAAACAAACTCGCCAGCCATATTGGTTGATACCGCTTGTTGTGTTTGTTTAATTTTCACGGTTACACCCGGAAGCGGATCGCCCTTTTCATCTACCACTTTTCCTTTTACCTGCATCAGGGCAATTTGGGTATTTAAGGGTATTTCCTTTATAATAACAGCTTTTGCATCTATAGTATAACTAAACGGCTGACCGCTAAAACATAGATTTAACGCTTCTATTAAGCTTGCATCTTTAAGGTTTATATTTACAAGCTTGGCTTTGTGAATGAGCGTTGAGTTATAAAAAATATCGTATCCACTTTGTTTGCCGATCCTTTTTAATGTTTTTTCGAGAGAAATATTTTGCTCCGTGATATTAATTTTCTGAGCATATCCCCCGGCAGTAGCCCGGAACATGATAAAAACAATTAGGATGAGCGTAAGTTTCATGATCATCAGTACTTTGCGATGAGTATAGAAAATTCTATTCACCATCAAATAATAAAATTTCATAAATTTGGTTTTTGTTGGGTTTATAATTTAGGTGTAGTAAGCCAATAATAATGGTAGCCCAATATATTGCCTGGGGTGTTAGAGCACTTCAGGCTTTTTTGTAAAAGCTAACCTTGTTTTTTTTGAAAGTAAAATTTAAGGCATAACAGTTACCCTCCTTCCTTCTACTTTAAATTGTACATTCCCTGTTAATTCTAATATTCTTAATACCTGCGATAAGTTTTTTGAACGTGATATGTTGCCCCCAAATGTTAGCTCGGGGTTAATATTTTGATAAACTATTTCCACATTGTACCACCTGGAAAGTGCATTCATAATACTTTTTAAGTTTGTATCTTTAAATTGGAAATAGCCGTCTTTCCAGGCTACCGCTTCATCTGTATCGCAATCCTGTACGGTTAGTAAGTTGTTTTGTTTAAGTATGGACGACTGTTGCCCCGGTTTTAAAATTTTAAACTGGCCATCGGCTAAAGAAACCCTCACCGATCCTTCTAACAAAGTAGTTTCAACAGTACGTTCTTCGGGATAAGCGTTAATATTAAAATGGGTTCCTAAAACCTGAACTGTTTGAGAATTACAGATAACACGAAAAGGCATTTTTGCATTTTTAGCAACTTCAAAATAAGCCTCTCCGGTTATTTCAACCTCACGAAGGCTACCTTTAAATGCAGTTGGGAACCGGATAGATGACATTGCATTTAACCAAACCTTTGTACCGTCTGACAGTACGACCTGGTATTCTCTGCCTTGAGGGATTGAAATGGTATTAAACTCAACAGGTGCATCATTCGGCATATCTTTATCATTCACCTGATAGGTTAAAAGGCCCTCGGATGTTTTCTTAACCGTAATGTCACCTTCCTGGGCCACATTACCCGCAGTGTTATTATCAAGAATAATCTTTTTATTATTTGCTAAAATTAAAACAGCGCTTCCATTGGCTGGCTTTATCTCCTTTTGATGAGCAGCAGACAGATTTTGATTCCTTTTATTTTTTAGAAAGAATATACCAGCAACTAAAAAAACGAGCACAGATGCGGCATATAATAAAAGCCGGGCCATAGGTTTACCCAGTAATCTTGGTTCAAGTTTCTCATGTAAAGGGAATGATCTGTAAATATCATCCAGATCATTTTGTAACTCAACATTAGAAAGCACCGGTTTAGCGCTATTCTTATAATAGTCAATATACCAGCTTTCAAGCAAAGCCCTTTCCTCGGTACTTAAAGTTCCGGCCCTGTACTTTTCTAATAGCTTTTGAGCGTCTTTTTCTATCATATAAATAAGGTTTATCCACCCCAATTATAGTTATGACGACTAACTCATGAGGTAGTAGTACTTGGTTAAAAAAAAATCGGAAATTATATTTTATACTTTATTGTTCTGACCATTTCGATCAGCAAGGGAATAATGATTGTTACAACTTCGAGTTTGTCTCTCAATTTTTTAAGTGCTTTGGTAATATGCTTTCTAACAGTGTTTTCAGAAACATCTAATTCTTCGGAGATTTGGGCATAAGATAAATGCTCCTTTCTGCTTAACTCAAAAACGGCCCTCATTTTAGGTGGTAACTCAGCAATTTCCTTTTCAATTAATATAGTCAATTCTTTTTCACGTATCCAGTTGTCGGTTATAAATTCACCCTTATCAATAAAAACTTGCAGAGATTGCTGATATCTGGCTACCACTTTCTCGTGCGAAATGGCGTCAAAAATTTTATTACGTACAGCGGTGTATAAATAGGATGATAATGAAGTGGTTAAAACCAGGTCTTCTCTTTTCACCCAAAGTTTAGCGAAAATTTCCTGAATTACATCTTTAGCTTCATCCCTGTCTTTCAGCATTTTTAAAGCGTGTATATACAAAGGTTGCGTATAACGGCAATATATCTCAGAAAAAGCATCCTGATCGCCTGTTTGAAGCAAATCAATCAAGGTCTGATCGGCCAGATCCCTATATGGCCTATTTCTCATACTTAAATCTTATCTTTTTATCTACATAAACCAAACCGCATTGGATATGATAAAATTCTTTACCATGCATATTATTAGGGCATTGTTAGCCAATGATATTAAATATATTACAAGAACCAGGTTTATTCAAGGCTAACTATAAAAGTACAACAAAAACAGAAAAGATTAACACCATGATTTTGCCTGTTTTATAATTTATCTATTATTCATACAAAAGACTATTAGTTTCGGCGCGTTTCCCATTGACGGTGATGCGCAGATAGATGGCAACAAGGCCATATTGTTGGATTTTTGGGTTTTTCAAATAAAAAAACAAGCTGAAAGTGGTTTTCATAATTAATGAAAAACTAAGCTTGCAAGTAATCTCAAACAAGCTGTTCAACGACTGAACAGCTTGATAATAAAATAGATATAAACAAATCGGTGAATAAGAATTTCAGATATTTTACTCACCGAATTACGCACCTTTTATATGCGAATTGATGGATAAAACAGGGTTTTGACTAAAAAAAAGCCTGCAATCATTTGATTTGCAGGCTTTTTGTGTGCTTTGCTTTGCTATCAGCGGTGAGGGAGGGATTCGAACCCTCGGTACAGTTTCCCGTACGTCAGTTTAGCAAACTGATCCTTTCGGCCTCTCAGGCACCTCACCATTTTGTTTTCAATAAAACCCCTTTTTCAGGGACTGCAAATATAGTAATTAGGCTAAGCCCTCAAAAAAAAAATAGGAAATAGTTAACCTCTTTTTGATAAATGATCATACCATTCACTTAATCAGTCACTTAACCAAGAACTATCCACTAATAATCTATGCGTACATGATAAATACTCATGAGCATCCTTTTGAAGATGGACTTGATAGTTTCGATATCTTTTAGTGTTATATCGCTGTCATTCAATTGGTTTTGATCTAATTTATATTTAACGATACGATCAACCAACGCGCTGATAGATTTTTCGTCAGGCTCCTTTAAAGAGCGTGAAGCTGCCTCAACAGAGTCTGCCAACATCAAAACACCGGCTTCTTTTGAAAAAGGAATGGGCCCCGGGTACCGAAAAGTGTTCTCGTCGATGATCTTTTCAGGAAAGTTTTTCAAAAACGACTGGTAGAAATAATCGACACGGGTATTACCGTGGTGCGTGCGTATAAAGTCGATAACAATATCAGGTATATTGGCTTTCTGAGCCATCTCGATCCCTTTATATACGTGCCTGATGATAATTTGCGCACTTTCATCATACGGTAGTTTATCATGCGGGTTAAAACCAGAACTCTGGTTCTCCACAAAGAACAGCGGGTTTTCCATTTTACCAATATCATGGTATAATGCCCCTGCCCTAACCAGTAATGCGTTGCCTCCAATAGCATAAATAGCGTTTTCGGCAAGGTTAGCTACCTGTAAAGAGTGCTGAAAGGTACCCGGCGCGGTAAACGCCATTTCGCGCAATAAAGGCGCATTGGTATTGGTAAGCTCGATGAGGGTAATATCTGATGTTATAGCAAATATCTTTTCGAACAAATAGATCAGTGGATAAGCTAACAGCGTCAATGAAACACTGGCCAGGAACGGTAAAAAGTCCATCCAGTCAATATCAACCAAACTACCCTCTCTTATTAATGATATCCCCAGGAAGGATACAAAATAGGTAAAGGTTATAATTACCGCCGAAATGAGGAACTGCTCGCGACGTACCAGGTTTTTGATACTGTAGATAGATACCATCCCTGCGGTGATTTCGAAGTAAGCAAATTCGAAGCTATTAGGTACAAAGAAACCGGCAATAAGCACCACCAGCAAATGTATATTTAGCGCCAAACGTGTATCAAACAAAATACGAATAATAATGGGCACTATACAATATGGTATATAATACAGGTTAGGCAATTGCCAATTTATAGCCATAGATAAAGCAAACAACATGGCAGTTATTACCAGCAATATCAAGCTTACCAGCCTGTTATCGGCATAAATATCTTTTCTGAACAGGAAAAGAAATATCATGAGCAATGCTATGGTAATAGATACCAGTAAAAACTGCCCCAACAGCACCAGTTTTGGGTTGCCATTTATACGGGCATTATCTTCGAAAGCTTTTTTATAGGATTCTAATTTCTGAAAAGCCTCATCATTCACCACCGAACCTTTTGATATAATAATCTCGCCTTTTTGCACCATACCACGGGTTAATGATAAACCATCCAACACCTCGGCTTGCAAGCGGGTGGTTAATTTATCATCATAAATAATATTTACCTGTATCCTGTTTTGTAACAGATCTAACAAAAAGGTTTTATCCAAATCTGTCCGATTACTTAAAATCTGGTTACAATAGCTTAAAGCGCTTTCCCTTGTAAACAACCCGGCTGTATTTTTTTCAGTCGCTACATTTTTGTCCAATACGGTTATAGGGTAATTCTGTCCTTGCTGATACTTGGAGTTTAAATTTACTACTCCTTTATTATAGATATCAGCCAATAAATTTTCACCGGCCTGGATATACTTGGTCTTCTGCCTGTCGTCAATACCCGCATTATGCCATTTTATCTCCAGGTCATTATTAAAACCATCTGTTTGTTGTTGCGCAATGGCTGCATTGAATTGGTAAAGCTGTGTAGTACTTGCCAGTGCATTCTTCCTGTCATTCTGAATTTCGGCTGGTGTTTTTAGTATGGCAAAGTTATAAGGTGATACCAGGTCTTTTTGGTTCCAGATCCTCCCCTTTTCAATTTCGTAGCTGAATTTTGCCTGTTTAGGTAATGAATAAACGATCAGGCAAATACTCACCACCATCATTAAAAATTTAACGTTACGGGCGTATTTGCGCAGTAAAGCCTTTTGGCGCGAAGTAGAAAGTGTAGCCATTTGCTGAGTTAACCGCCTCAAAAATAATATATTTTATGCGATATGCTTTTTTTTATTGCTTTTATCAAAACAAACATGATATCTTTGTGATATCATTTTAAAATCAAAACCATCATGAATACAGAAAAAATCCTTGAACCTACATCCGGCGTTGGTGCTGCCGGATTAATTTTATTATTAGCTTTTATAGGCATTGCGGCCCCGGCTATGAATCAAAGTGGTATAGCGGTTACGTTTATATGTCTTTTTATAGCTTTCTTTATTTTACCGGGATTTGTCGTCGTAAATCCTAATGAATCTAAAGTACTTACGTTTTTTGGTAAATATGTAGGTAGCATTAAACAGGACGGTTTCTTTTGGGTAAATCCTTTTACTGTTAAAAGGAAGGTTTCGCTAAGAGCGTTTAACCTTAACGGGCAACAGCTTAAGGTAAATGACAGTGTGGGTAACCCAATTGAAATAGCTGCCGTAATTGTATGGCAAATAAAAGATACAGCAAGCGCTGTTTTCGCGGTAGAGAACTACCTGCAGTACGTAAACATACAAAGCGAAGCCGCTGTAAGGCACCTGGCCAATTCGTTCCCTTATGACAACATTGAGGACGAAACCGCAAGCATTACGCTTAGAGGTGGAGCCGAACAAGTGAGCGTTTTACTTGAAAAGGAGTTAAATGAGCGCCTTGACCGTGCCGGTATTGAGGTATTAGAAGCTCGCATATCGCACTTAGCTTATGCGCCGGAGATAGCACATACTATGCTACAAAGGCAACAGGCATCGGCCATTATATCTGCCCGCAGGTTAATAGTTGAAGGCGCGGTTGGTATGGTGGAGATGGCTTTGCAAAGATTATCAGAAAAGAACATTGTGGAGCTTGATGAGGAACGTAAAGCAGCAATGGTAAGCAACCTGCTGGTAGTATTATGCGGCGACAGAAGTGTAAGCCCTATTGTTAACACAGGTACTTTATACCACTAAGATCATGTACCAGGAATTAGAACCGGCAAAAACAAACACACTTTCCTTATTAAGGAAGGGATGGTGGAGCCCGGTATATAAGCTGACGGATAACGTTAAAGATTACGGCGAATTAACTTATAGCGGTATATCAAAACGTAATGCTACAGCAATAACCGCTCACTGTGCCATCAAATTTAGTTTTGAAGCTATCTTTAGTAAAACCATTTTAATTACCAATAATAATGGCGAAGTAATTGGCGAATGTACCCGTGAATTATTGAGCCGCACACGAAACCTGACTTTGACAAGTGGCTTTAGCGCCCGGTTTTATCGTCCATCGTTCTTTTCGCGTGAGTATGTTTGGGAGTCGGATGGTTATGGAAAGATTATGAGTATTCAAAATAATTTCCCGTTTACACTAACTACCGATGTTCAGTTATATTCAACCAATACGCCGTCAACTGTAATACCGTTGATCATATTTTTAGGCGCGCATTTAATTATTTTAAGACGACGTAAAAGAGCAATACATTGATTATGGAAGACTATAGGAAACTTGACCAGCTACGTACAACAGAGTTAGTGGTAACGCGCAACGGATTGTTTAGAGCTGTTTATACCTTGACCGACGGACAATTTAATTATGGTCAACTATCCTGCAACGGCATGTTTAACCGCGATAAAAATATTGAGACTGCCGGCGAACGGTGGATAATAAGACCTGTTGGTTTTTGGTGTAAAGAAACTTTGATTATTAATGCAGATAAAAGTGAAGTTGTGGGTAAGATTACCAGGAATAATTGGGGCACCAAAACGTCTCTTGAAATGAATAATGGCTTTAATGCCTTATTAAAAAGAGGAAAAGGTTTTTTTTCAAGAAAAATGAACTGGACAAGTGAGCAGTATGGCGATCAGATAGAGATAACGAGTTGTAGTAAGTATTCGCGCCCATTTACGGTACATCTTGATCCTGCCACATTAAAAAATACATTGTCCGTAGCTTTAATTGGTGTGCATTTAGTAGTAGTAAAACAAGCGCAGGCAGCTGCAGTAGTTTAATTATGGCCGAAAAGAAAGCATTTATATTGAGGGTAAACCCCGACATGCTGAAGGAAATAGAAACCTGGGCGGCTGATGAATTTAGAAGCACCAACGGCCAGATAGAATATTTACTGCAACAAGCTTTGCTTGCGCGTAAAAAGACAAACAAGAAGAAGAAAGAAGATTAACAATTACTATGCAAGCATAATAATTATCAAAATAAAACAATAAATTTGCAGCACTAAGATCTATTGAATGAGAGAAGTAGTTATCGTATCTGCAACACGTACACCTATCGGCAGCTTTGGCGGTAGTTTGACAACCCTAAGCGCTACACAATTAGGTGCTATTGCGATCAAGTCGGCTGTTAAAAAATCTGGCTTAAAACCTGAACAGATCCAGGAAGTTTTTATGGGGAATGTACTGTCGGCCAATTTAGGGCAGGCACCGGCTACGCAGGCTGCGATATTTGCCGGATTACCCTATT
>JAZKCG010000065.1:54712-85193 GCA_040388175.1 Bacteroidota bacterium
ATAAAGTTTGTGCATCTGGCATGAAAGCCATTATGCTGGCGGCTCAAAGCATCGCTACCGGGCAAAATGATATTGTGGTGGCTGGGGGCATGGAAAGTATGAGCAATGTCCCCTACTACCTAACAAAAGCACGCACAGGTTATAAATTGGGTAATGACCTGCTTATAGATGGCTTAGTTGAAGATGGACTATGGGATATTTATAACGATTACCACATGGGATCGGCAGCCGAACTTTGCGCTGCCGAATGTAATATCAGCCGTGAAGAACAGGATGCTTATGCTATTGAATCTTACAAAAGGGCGATAAACGCACAAAACAACGGCAAGTTTGTTAACGAGATCACTCCTGTCGAACTTAAAAACAAAAAAGGCGAGGTTACTATAGTTAGCGATGACGAAGAACCATCAACCGTTAAATTTGATAAGATCTCAACTCTAAAACCGGTATTCAAGAAAGACGGTACAGTTACTGCCGCAAACGCGTCGACTTTAAACGATGGCGCCGCAGCTGTAATTTTAATGAGCAAAGAAAAAGCCGAAGCGATGGGCATTAAACCCATAGCCAGAATAGTAGCCTATGCCGATGCGCAACAAGCGCCCGAATGGTTTACAACCGCGCCCTCAAAGGCAATACCACTGGCACTACACCGTGCCAGATTAACATCCCAAGAGATAGACTATTATGAGATCAATGAGGCTTTTTCTGTAGTATCCATCGCTAACAATCAGGCTTTAGAATTAGATCCTGCAAAAGTAAATGTTAATGGCGGGGCCGTTTCGCTGGGCCATCCACTGGGTGCATCAGGCGCACGTATTGTGGTTACCCTGCTAAGTGTTTTGACACAAAATAAGGGCAAATATGGCGTGGCTGGTATCTGTAATGGTGGTGGTGGCGCCAGCGCAATTGTTATTGAAAATTTACGTTAGATACAAAAATCAGCTATATTTACGGCCAAGTGGGTATTAATATTTTGATGGTACTAAAAAGATCTTTCGTAATACTGTTTTCAATAGTATTCGTGTCGCATATCTACGCGCAACGTATTGATGATAGTAGTTTAAAACAACTAAACTTTTACCAGGATAGTTTAAAAAAACTGGGTAATACCTTAATAAATAATGATAATGACCTGGTACGTAAAAACGCCAACTATCAGTTCATTAAAACATTGGTAACGGCTTTAAAAACCCCAAACTCCTTTCATTTCCCTTTTGATTCTGTAAAGACCATCGCGCTGGTCAAATCACCCGACGATAAGTTCCGCATATTTAGCTGGCATGTAGCTAACGACGATGGGAGCTATCGTTTCTATGGCGCCATACAAGCCAATACAAACGGTCCGCTAAAATTATATGGTCTGGAAGATTACTCTCCCCTGCTTAAAAACCCGGAAGACTCAGTAACAGATAACCGCAAATGGTATGGCGCGCAATATTATACTATTATACCAATACAAGCTACAACCCCATATTATGTTTTATTGGGATGGAAGGGGTATACCGACAGATCAACTAAAAAAGTTATTGAAGTACTGTCTTTCCATAATTACCAGCCGGTACTCGGCATGCCTATATTTGATGGCAACGGCAAAAGAAGGAACCGCGTGGTTTTTGAATACACCCGCCAGGCATCTATGTTGTTAAAATATGTACCCACACAGCATTTAATTGTATTTGACAACCTGGCTCCGCCTGATAAAAAATCAAAAGACAGACCTGAAACCTATGGCCCAGACCTTACTTACAACGGTTATCGATTAAGTAATGGCAGGTGGCAATTTGTGGACAATCTTGACATGAGAAATGTACCTAATGAGCAGGACGAAAGCTATATCGACCCCAAAGAATCAACCGAACGGCCTAAAAAAGCGGCTCCCGTTAAAAAGAAAGCCGTACAATAATAAACCGCTAATACTAACCAAATTATACTATACACTTACTATAATCTTTATTTAAGAGAATTATAGTATTTTAGACAAACTTTAAAAATTATGAGTGCAGAACCATCAATTGTATCAACAGAATTAACTGAAAAAGGCCACCCAAAAGGCTTGTATGTTCTCTTTTCGACAGAAATGTGGGAACGTTTCAACTTTTACGGGATGCGGGCCCTATTGTCATTATTCTTGGTCAATGCACTTGCTTTTTCTGATAAAGACGCTGCTATTATTTATGGCGGCTTTTTGGGTTTATGTTACCTCACCCCCATGCTTGGTGGATACGTTGCCGACAGATATTTGGGTAATCGAAATTGCATTATCCTTGGAGGTACTGTAATGGGCATTGGTCAGTTACTTTTATTTACAAGTGGTTATACTTATGCTTCAAATCTTGAACTATCAAAGATGATAATGTGGGCATCATTAGGTGTCATTATATTAGGTAATGGATTTTTCAAACCTAACATATCGTCAATGGTGGGCCAGTTATATAAAAAAGGCGACAACCGTCTTGATTCGGCATTTACTATATTTTACATGGGTATTAACATGGGTGCCTTATTAGGTATGTCTATTTGCCCCCTATTAGGCGATGTTAAACACGGCGAAGTAAGAATTGTAGAAGCATTTAAATGGGGATTTTTGGCCGCGGGAATGGCCATGTTCGTGGGCACTTTAATGTTTCTATTTCTTAAAGATAAATATGTTACCGATCCTGATGGTAAAGCAGTTGGTGCAAAACCAAAACATGACGGATCTGTACTTAGTCCAACAGGAGAGGTTGAAAAAGCTAATTTTTCTAACACATCTATTTTTTCGGTTATAGTTTTAATGATTGTATTGTTTTTTGGCATACATTTTTTGTCGATAGACCCTAATCCTATCAAAAGCTGGATATATCCATTCATTTACTCTTCCGGTATAAGTTTGGCTGTACTAATTTTAACAGATAAATCTATAACCAAAATTGAGCGCGATCGTATTTCTGTACTTTATGTAGTGGCCTTTTTTGTGATATTTTTTTGGTCTGCGTTTGAGCAGGCCGGGTCTTCGCTTACTTTTGTGGCCGACAGACAAACAGATACTCATGTTTTTGGCTGGCAAATGCCGCCAAGTGCTGTACAGAACGCTAATTCGTTTTTCATTATTATATTTGCTCTTCCTTTTAGCTGGTTATGGTTAAAATTACAAAAACGAGGTTTAGAACCCATATCACCTGTTAAGCAAGCTATAGGACTATTTCTTTTAGCTGTTGGTTACTACATTATAGCTATACAAATAAAAGAAATTGGCAATACCGGTAAGCTGGCCGTAATATGGCTGGTAGTTATGTACCTGTTTCATACACTCGGCGAACTCTGCTTGTCGCCTATTGGCCTATCACTTGTTGCCAAATTGGCCCCTAAAAGATTTTCTTCATTATTAATGGGCGTTTGGTTTTTAGGTAATGCTGCAGGTTATGCGTTAGCAGGTACATTAGGTGCTATTATCCCACCTACAGGTGATAAATATGAATTGGCAACATCAAAGGGCATTGATTTAAAAGGTATATTAGATGGTAAGATAACAGCTACTGCACAGCAAATAGCTCTCTTAACAAAAGAGAAAATAGATATTCACTACCCAACATTCGCAGGATTTACAATACATAATTTATATGAATTTTTTATGGTTTTTGTGATCTTAGCTGGTTTAGCATCTGTTATATTATTTTCAATATCCGGTATCTTAAAGAAGATGATGCATGGGGTTAGGTAAAAAACAAATCGTCGTTTTAGACTTTAAACAATTAAATGACGTTAGTTATATTTGGTTATTCGGTCATAACCTTTTAGCTTCGTCGTTTATTTTCAACAAACGTTAAAATCTTATATTTTAGCGGACTATTTATTTTAAAAACCAAAAACTTCTAAGTGCCTGATAGCATAGTTATTATACCCACCTACAACGAAAGGGAAAACATTGAGCGGATGATCCACAAGGTATTCTCATTGCCTTTTGAATTCCATGTGCTTATTATCGACGATGGATCGCCGGATGGTACCCAACTTATTGTTAAGGATCTGCAACAAACATATCCTGATAAACTTTTCCTGGTAGAACGTGCAGGTAAACAAGGACTTGGTACCGCTTACATACATGGTTTTAGATGGTCTATCGAGCATCAATATGACTATATATATGAGATGGATGCCGATTTCTCACACAATCCGGATGACCTGATCAGGCTAAGGGAAGCTTGTGTTGAAGGTGCTGATATGGCAGTAGGCTCACGTTATATTAAAGGTGTAAATGTGGTAAACTGGCCAATGGGCCGGGTATTAATGAGTTATTTCGCGTCAGTATATGTCAGGTTTATAACCGGTATAAATATCCAGGATTTCACAGCCGGCTTTGTTTGTTACAAACGACCTGTTTTGGAAACGATAGAATTACACAAAATTAAATTTGTAGGCTACGCGTTCCAGATAGAGATGAAATATACGGCCGTAAAACATGGATTTAAGTTAACCGAGATACCCATCATATTTACAGACCGTACTGCAGGTACTTCAAAAATGTCAAAAGGAATATTTAAGGAAGCTATCCTGGGTGTTATCAGGATGCGTATAAATAGTATCTTCCGGAAATATCCGGAGGGATAATTTGATTTCGG
Organism: Bacteroidota bacterium; assembly: GCA_040388175.1. GTDB lineage: Bacteria > Bacteroidota > Bacteroidia > Sphingobacteriales > Sphingobacteriaceae > Mucilaginibacter. Next base: position 59,311 of record JAZKCG010000065.1, read on the forward strand.
ATTTCGGATGTTCGATTTCGAATTTATTTTCTATTTCAAACTAAAATGAACTTGTAAATTGCTTTATTAAATCCGAAATCGAACATCCGAAATTCGAAATAATAAAGTAATTTCGTCATCAATGAACGAGCATCTTGACCCTGACGGTGAACGCCTGTCTCCTGCCGAACGTGATATCGAAAAGGTATTACGCCCACAGGCATTCGAGGATTTTACCGGTCAGTTTAAAATATTAGAAAACTTAAGGATTTTTGTACAGGCAGCCCGCCAACGTGGCGAAGCACTTGACCATGTATTATTGCATGGCCCTCCGGGCTTGGGCAAAACCACCCTATCGCATATTATTGCTAATGAGATGGGTGTAGGTATAAAGATCACCTCCGGCCCCGTATTGGATAAACCCGGTGATCTTGCCGGCTTACTAACCAATTTGGAGACCGGCGACATTTTATTTATTGACGAGATACACCGTTTAAGCCCGCTGGTAGAAGAATATCTTTATTCTGCAATGGAGGACTTTAAGATAGATATCATGCTGGAGAGCGGACCTAATGCCCGTTCTGTACAGATCTCACTTAACCCATTTACCTTAGTTGGCGCCACAACGCGCTCAGGTTTGCTTACGGCTCCTTTACGTGCGCGTTTCGGCATCAATTCAAGATTGCAGTATTATGATGCTAAGTTATTGACCACTATAGTATTACGTTCTGCATCCATACTAAAAACACCCATTAATGATGAGGGCGCTTATGAAATTGCCCGTCGCAGCCGGGGTACACCGCGTATAGCCAATGCTTTGCTACGCCGCACACGCGACTTCGCGCAAATTAAAGGCGACGGCAATATCGATACCGCCATTGCCAAATACGCGCTTAACGCCTTAAATGTGGATGAGCATGGCTTAGACGAAATGGACAATAAGATACTAACCACCATCATCGATAAATTTAAAGGCGGTCCGGTTGGTTTAAAGACCATAGCTACCGCGGTTGGCGAAGATGAAGGCACTATTGAAGAGGTTTATGAGCCGTTTTTAATACAAGAGGGTTTCCTGATGCGTACCGCCCGTGGCCGCGAAGCTACAGAGAGCGCTTACAGGCACTTAGGTAAAATAAAACTGGGTGGAAATGCTTCCTTGTTTTAAGTTTTTATTATTACTATTGCCGTCACAATTAAACTGTTAACACCAAAATTATAACCAAACAAATACCATAGTTAAATAAATAAAAGAACTCTTTATGAAACGAATATTACTTTTTGCCTCGTTATTAATATGCAGTAATACTTTTGCCCAAATGGTAACAAAAGTTACTGACCCTGTTGATTGGGTTAACCCGTTAATGGGTACTGATTCAAAACCGGATCTATCTAACGGCAATACTTACCCTTGCATAGCTGTGCCATGGGGTATGAATTTCTGGAGCCCGCAAACGGGGCCAAATGGCGATGGTTGGGCATATACTTATGACGCACACAAGATAGTTGGCTTTAAACAAACACACCAGCCATCACCATGGATGGGCGATTACGGCCAGTTTTCGATCATGCCGATGACCAAACATTTAAAGGTTACGCAAACTGAGCGTGCAAGCTGGTTTTCGCACAAAGCAGAAGTAGTTAAACCATATTACTACAGCGTTTATTTAGCTGATCATGATATTACTACCGAAATAGCACCTACCGAGCGTGCTGCACAATTCAGGTTTACTTTCCCTAAGTCTGACAGCTCATTCATTGTTGTTGACTCATACGACAAGGGATCATACATTAAAGTTATCCCGGGTCAAAACAAGATCGTAGGTTACTCTACACGTTATGCTGCCGGTAAATTAAAAAACTTTAAAAACTACTTTGTAATTTATGTAGATAAGCCATTTACTTTATCAAAAACTTACAGCATAACCGAAGAAGAAAAAACTGGCCGTGGCGGCGCACGTAACAGAGCAGAGGTTGCTACTTTAAACGGCGGCTTAGAGTCTACTTCCGACCATGCATTAGCGGCCATTGGTTTTAAAACCAGAACCGGCGAAACTGTTAACCTGCGTGTTGCTTCATCATTTATCAGTATAGAACAAGCCGATCTTAGCTTAAAAAGAGAATTAGGTAACGATAGCTTTAACGCTACAGCGACAAAAGGCCGCGCTTTGTGGAACAAAACATTAGGCCGTTTATCGGTATCTGGTGGTACAGTTGATCAAACGCGTACCTTCTATTCATCACTTTACCGTATGCTTTTCTTCCCTCATAAAATGTATGAGATAGATGCTAAAGGCCAACCTACACACTACAGCGCGCAAAATGGCGAGGTTTTACCGGGTTATAAATTTGCAGGTACCGGTTTCTGGGACACTTTCAGAGCATTATATCCATTTCTGAACCTGGTTTATCCATCCATTGATAAAGAAATGCAAATGGGCCTGGTTAATGACTATAAAGAAGGCGGCTGGTTACCAGAGTGGTCAAGCCCGGGATATGCTGATTGTATGATCGGTAATAACTCTGCTTCTATAGTTGCTGATGCTTATTTAAAAGGTATACGCGGCCAGGATATTAACACCCTTTGGGAAGCTTTAAAACATGGCGCTAACAATACCGGCCCTGAAGCAACAGGACGCCGTGGTGTTGAATATTACAATACCTTAGGCTATGTACCTTATGATGTTAAGATCAATGAAAACGCGGCCCGTACTTTAGAGTATGCTTATGACGATTTTGCGATTTATCAATTAGGTAAAGCTTTAGGCAAACCGGCATCAGAGATCGATATTTACAAAAAAAGAAGCTTAAACTACCGTAACCTGTTCGACCCATCAATTGGTTTAATGCGCGGTAAAAACAAAGACGGTTCATGGGAAACTCCTTTTAACCCTTTAAAATGGGGTGATGCGTTTACAGAGGGCAACGCATGGCACTATAGCTGGGCAGCGCTGCATGACATCCAGGGTATGGTTAATTTAGAGGGTGGTAAAAAAGCATTCATCAACAAACTGGATTCTATCTTTACTATCCCGCCTGTATTTGATGATAGCTATTACGGTGGTGTTATCCATGAAATCCGTGAAATGCAAATCGTTAACATGGGTCAATATGCACATGGTAACCAACCTATCCAGCACATGTTATACTTATATAACTTTGCAGGCGAGCCATGGAAATCACAATTCCATATCCGTGATGCTATGAACAAATTATACAAAGCAACCCCTGATGGTTATTGCGGTGATGAAGATAACGGACAAACTTCCGCATGGTATATATTTTCGGCAATGGGCTTTTACCCGGTATGCCCTACCAGTTCACAATATGTAATAGGTACGCCTTTGTTTAAAAACTTAACCGTAAATCTTGAAAATGGTAAAAAACTGGTTATTAACGCACCAAACAACAGCGCCGATAACAAATACATCAAAGCGTTAACTGTAAATGGTAAGCCATACGATTTTAACTATTTAACCCATGCCGAACTGATAAAAGGTGGTGTATTAAACTTCACCATGTCTAACCAGCCTAATAAACAAAGAGGTATTAAAGAATCAAGCTTCCCTTATTCATTATCAAATGAAAAATAGAACTTCGGGCTTTTGTAAAAAGCTTATTGTATTAGCGATCTTAGCGGCTGGCACATTAACTATAGCCAATGCCCAGGACAAACACCTGCGGTTAGGTATCTATGGGTTAAACCATGACCATATCAGTGGCTTCTTTGGCCAGATGAGACGGGGTACCGCCAACGTGGTGGGTGTTTATGAACCCAGCAAAGCTTTGTGGGAGAAATACAAAAAGCGTTTTAATCTGCCCGATTCACTTTATTTTGATGATGTAAATAAAATGATTAAGGCCCGCAAGCCTGAGGTTATGCTGGGCTATAACGCCGTTGGTAAACACGTTGATATTGTTGAAATTTGCGCGCCATTGCATATCCCGGTGATGGTTGAAAAACCACTGGCAGCTACTTTAGAGCAGGCCAAACGGATGGAAGCATTAGCCAAGAAATACAATATCAAATTATTGGTTAATTATGAAACTACCTGGTATCCATCGTTCCAATACATTTACAATGTGGTAAACCAGGATAGTATTGGCAAGATCCGTAAAATGGTTATCCGTGACGGGCACCGCGGACCTAAAGAAATAGGTTGCAGCCCTGAATTTTTAGCCTGGCTAACAGACCCTTCTCCATCGGCAAACGGTGCAGGCGCACTTAATGACTTTGGTTGCTATGGTGCCGACCTGGCTACCTGGTTAATGCACGGCCAAAGGCCGATAGCCGTAACCGCTATCGCTAAACATTACAAGCCTTCTGTTTATCCAAAAGTTGAGGATGATGCCACCATATTAGTTGAATATCCTACTGCCACAGCTTCAATTGAAGCATCATGGAACTGGGCTTTAAACTTGAAAGACATGGAAGTTTGGGGCGAAAACGGAGTTATACATGCTTTTGATGGACAGAATGTACGGTTCCGCACTTCGGGTGTTAAAGAAAACAACTATAGCTCTATTAATAAACCAAAAGCTATCCCATCGCCAAACAACGATCCGTTGGTTTATCTGACCGCGGTATTACGCGGCCAAATATCCGGCGAAAACGACCAGGCATGTTTAAGCTATAACATGATAGCCATGGAAATTTTAGATGCTGCAAAAAGATCTATCATCCAGGGTAAACGTATAGTTTTACAACCTTAATAAAACATTATTGGGCCTGCGTAGTTTTTACAACTTCGCAGGTCTATTTTTACACTTCATATTACCAGTTCAATGTCTAAATTATTTGTTCCCCTATTATCCCTTGGTTTATTGCTAAATATTTCTGCTAAGGCACAATCAAACGCGACGGCTATTATGGCGCGTAAGCAAGTGCCTGTTTTATGCTATCACCAGATACGCGATTGGCGCCCGAAAGATTCTAAGAACGCCAAAGATTATATTGTACAGATAGCAGAGTTCAAGAAACATATTAAAATGCTGGCCGATAGTGGTTATCATACCATACTACCTGATCAGTTATACGCTTACTTAACCACAGGTGCCGCTTTACCTAAAAAACCCATCATGCTTACGTTTGATGATACCGACGAGGATCAATACACCATTGCCGCGCCCGAGTTAAAGAAATATGGTTTTAAAGCGGTGTATTTTGTGATGACGGTATCTATCGGCCGCCCGCACTATATGACCAAAGAGCAGGTTAAAGCGTTGTCAGACGCAGGTAACGTTATTGGCAGCCATACCTGGGATCACCACATGACCAGCAAATACAAACATGACCCTAACCCTAAAAAAGACGACTGGGTAATACAAGTTGACAAACCGACCAAAAAACTGGAAGAAATCACCGGCAAGAAGATAACTTACTTCGCCTATCCATTTGGCATCTGGAATAAATCAGGTTTCCCTGAGTTACATAAACGTGGGTTTAAAATAGCCTTCGCCTTGGCAGACAAACGCGACCCTAATGATCCGTTGATGTGTGTAAGAAGAATTTTGGATAGCGGCTATTGGACAGCCAAAACTTTAAGCAATAGTATCAGAAATAGCTTTTAACCTCCTACTCCCAGAAGGGGGGATAATAAAATTTTACAAGAAAGGCCGCAATAAACTGTGGCCTTTCTTGCTATTAATATTTAACAAAAAACTTTAAGTGATCCAGATAAAAAAGTGGATCACTTGGATCATCTTATTTACCTAAAGTATTGTAAATAAGTTAATTACCAAATTGAGCGGATCACTACAAAAGCTTCAAATAAATATATCAAAGTATTGTATATAAACCGATTAACGTATTATATATATTTTGACCAGCCGGAGTGGATCACCTAAAGTGGATCACCCATTTATAAATTTTCGCCTTTAGGCCCCTGCCCTTTGTTAGACTTATCCTCATCCTCTTCTTTAAGTGGTGTTGGGTCGCCCATATTATCATCAGGAGTGGCTATTTTATCTACATCAATATCTGCCTCGTCTACCTGTGGTTCACCTTTTTCAAGATCGTTATTGCCATCTTTATTAGTTATGGCATTGTCGTCGTTGGTGATCTGTTCATCTTTCGGGTCATTATAGTTTGTAGTTTCCATGGCTTTATCTGTTATATCATAAACAACAGTCAATTAAAAGGTCTGTTTTTTATTTATACTATCTTTGCATAAATGCAGCAAAACAGGTCGGCATACAGCACACTTATTAAAGCAGAAGCCAGGAAACTCGGCTTCCTGTTTTGTGGTATCTCCAAAGCTGAGTTTTTAGAGCAGGAAGCTCCCCGGTTAGAATCATGGCTAAATAAAAACATGCATGGCGAAATGCAGTACATGGAAAACCATTTTGATAAACGGTTGGACCCGCGTTTATTGGTGGATGGCGCAAAGTCTGTCATATCATTAGGCCTTAATTATTATACAGAAAACATCCAGACCGACCCATCGGCACCCAAGATTTCCAAATATGCTTATGGGCAGGATTACCATACCGTAATAAAAGACAAGCTAAAGCAATTGCTTGCTACCATCAATGAAAAGATTGGCGAAGTTGGTGGCCGCGCATTTGTAGATTCGGCACCGGTGTTAGATAAAGCCTGGGCGAAAAAGGCAGGCTTAGGGTGGATTGGCAAAAACACTAACCTTATTAACCAAAAAACAGGCTCGTTCTTTTTCTTGTGTGAGCTGATCGTGGATATTGAACTGGAATATGATATTGAACCTACTGCCGACCACTGCGGTACCTGCACGCGCTGCATTGATGCATGCCCTACAGACGCCATTGTAGGCCCTTACGTGGTTGATGGTAGTCGATGTATCTCTTACCTCACTATCGAGCTTAAAAACGAGCTACCGCAGGAATTTAAGGGTAAAATGGATAACTGGATGTTTGGATGCGACATTTGTCAGGATGTATGCCCATGGAATAAATTTTCTGTACTTCACAATGAACCCGCTTTTGACGCGCACCCCGATCTGTTAGGCTTAAACCACAACGACCTACAGGATATCACAGAAGATGTTTTTCAGAAAGTATTTAAGAACTCGGCCGTTAAGCGTACTAAGTTTGGCGGATTGAAAAGGAATATTGAGTTTTTAAAGTTCCGAGATTAGTTAATCAGAGGTTAGAGATCAGTTGGCAGGGTATAAATTGTCGCATCCTGCAAAACCTAATCTCTAATTAACTAATCTCTAATCACTAAACTATCCCTTCTTAAACTTATCAGCCAATAACTTTAACATATCTTCATTAACGGGCGCGGCTGGTTCTTCTTTCTTTTTAAAAGGCTTGTTCTCGTAAGGTTTGTTGTATGGTTTTTGTTGAACCGGTTGCTGAAATAGATCTTTTTGGATATTTGGCGTTACGGTATCCTTTTTCTCTGAATTTTCAACAGGTTTAGGTTGTGTTGCTTTCTGTTGGCGATCTGCCTGGCGTTTATCGTTCCAGCGTTTATAGATCACTTCCAGTTTGCGCTTGGTATACAATGGGAAATCACCGTTCATCATCCATGAATAATAACTGGGTTCGATATTAAATACATCCTCTACCCTTTTACCTTTATGTTTACCGAAGTTAAATACTTCTTCGCCATTATCATTAAAAGCCATTCGTCCGGCAAAATCAACCGGTCGGTTTAAATTGGTGAATTGGTGTAATCCTTCTACATGGTTTACAACGGGGATGCTCTTATTTCCTTTTTTGTCTTCCCACTCCTGGTTCTCATAACGTTCTATTTGCGCCAGTAATACTTCCATAGTAGCACGGGTATCCGCTTCTGCACTGTGGGCATTAATAATATCCTTTTTGCAGTAAAACTGGTAAGCGGCCTTTAAAGTACGTTGTTCCATTTGGTGGAAGATATTCTGCACGTCAACAAAATGACGGTTATCCAGGTCGAACGCAACGCCAACCCTTAAAAATTCCTCCATTAACATGGGTATATCAAATTTATTAGAGTTATAACCTGCCAGATCGCTATTATCTAAAAATTCGGCAATCAGCGGCGCTATAACTTTAAAACCAGGTTCGTCTTTTATATCTTCGTCATAAATACCATGTATCAATGATGTTTCTAACGGGATAGGCATCTCCGGGTTAACGCGCCAGGTTTTCACCTCTTCGGTCCCATCAGGATTTAGTTTAATTATTGATATTTCAACAATACGGTCAACGCCAATGTTAATGCCGGTAGCTTCAATATCAAAGAATGCTAACGGGCGCTTTAAGTTTAATTTCATATTATTGAATGGGTATAATTATGGCAGCAAAAGTCTTAAAAAAAAATCAGCGCAGAAAACTATTTAATCTATTTAGTTCAATAGTAAAAAAATATTAATTTCACATCGATTAAACCAGTCACATATATATGAAAAAACTGCTATTCGTTATTACCCTTCTATTAATTGCTAAATCAACTATTAAAGCGCAAAATTTTGATGAAAACAAGTGGACAGCAGCAGAAATGCAAATGAAAAATTATGCTAAAGACACTTCTGCACATGCGGTAGTTTTAAATGAATATGGCGACTCAAAGCTTGAGGTAATACTTGATACCTATAACAGTTCTGAACAGGTTAAATTGGTTTATAAATACCATGTAAAATAAAAATATTTGATGCATCTGCGTTCAAATATGGAACCATAGAGATCCCTATTTACAATACAGATAAATCAAACGAAGACATTACTGATATTAAGGGACAGACAGTGTATGCGGATAATGCCGGCAACTATAAAACAGAGGTATTAAATGCAGATAAAGTTTTTCGCGTTAAAGAAAACAGTAACGTATCTACAGCTAAATTTGTAATGCCGGGCCTAAAAAACGGGTGTATAATAGAATACTCTTATACCAAAACATCTCCTTATTATGAAGATCTGCATGACTGGCAATTTGAAGGCGAAATACCTAAGGTCAGATCTGAATATCAAACGCACATACCGGGTTTTTGGATATATAATGCCTCTTTACGTGGGTTTACTAAACTCATCAAAAACACTTCGGATGTTGAACGGGACTGCTTTGCATCGCATGGATCAAAAGCCGATTGCTCACATATGGTTTTTGAAATGGATGACGTTCCTGCCTTTGTTGAAGAAGATTATATGACCGCGTCAAAAAACTTCAAATCGGCCGTATATTTTGAGTTAACTGAAGTTACCAACCCATACACTAATGCGCGTGCAAAATTTACCAAACAATGGAGTGACGTTGATTATCAACTTAAACATGCTGACGATTTTGGTGGGCAGATCAAAAGAAAAGATCTGTTAAAAGACCGCATCTTACCGGTAATCGCCGGGATTACAGACACCTTAGATAAAGCAAAAGCAGTTTATGCATTTATAAAAAAAACAATAAAATGGAATGGTTTTCACTCCTATTTTACTATAGACGGTATACGTAAAGCAATTGATAAACATACAGGTAATGTAGGCGAAGTAAATTTATCGTTAATTGCCGCACTTAACGGGGCTGGTATAAACAGTGAACCCGTATTATTATCAACCAGGGAAAATGGATATGTAAATAAATTATATCCGGTAATAACAGAGTTTAATTATTTAATTGTACAGGTAACCATTGCAGGTAAAACATATTTATTGGATGCTACAGATCCTTTACTATCATTCGGGATGTTGCCGTTAAGAGCTTTGAATGATCAGGGACGGGTTATGAATTTAAATAAGCCATCTTATTGGATAAATATTAACACAGACCAATATGAAAACAGATCGTATTGGTTACAATTGGCCCTACAAACAGATAGAAAACTAAAAGGAACACTTTCCATATCTTCAAGAGGATATGCAGCCTACCAGACACGCAGTGCGGTAAAAAAATTCAACTCTATTGATGAGTATGTGGAGAACATGGACGAGAAACTGCCTAAAGTTAAAATAACCAAATCAGAAGTATTAAATATTGACAGTTTGGATTTGCCGGTGTTGGAGACTTATACTATTGAGATAAATGCATACAATGATGCTGAAAACAGCAAGCTTAGTTTTAACCCATATATATTCGACAAGATAACAACTAATCCGTTTAAATTAAATGAACGGGTATACCCGGTTGATTGGGGAATGCCTTCTGAAACAAAATTCATACTAAACATGCAATTACCTGAAGGGTATACTATTGATAATCAGCCAAAAAATATAGCATTAACATTACCGAACCAGGGTGGTAGCTTTAAAGTATTGTACGAAGATTCCGGCAATTCTTTTACTTTTTTGCATACCATCTCATTTAAAAAATCGATATATCAACCAGAAGAATACCCTTCCTTAAAGGAGCTTTACAATCAAATAATTTTATCAGAAAAATCAGAAATGTTATTCAAGAAAAAAATATGAGATACTTAATCATAGCACTTTTCCTTTTTATAACAAATGACACTTTAGCGCAACAAAACTATAATGTTAACCTAATATCAAAAAATTTATTACCATATGCCAGTGCCGTTGTACGCAATAAAGAGGAAACAATAGAGGTTAAATCTGCTGAAAATACTTTATACCATACTAAATGTGCCATAACTGTTTTAAACAAAAATGGTAATGACCTGGCACGTATTGTAGTATGGCACAACAAAACAAATACAATTAAATACATTAAAGGTATAGTTTACGACGCTTCCGGTAATAAGATCAATAAGTTTTCTGAAAAAGATTTCTCTGACGTAAATGCAGCTAATGATTTCTCTTTATTTGAAGATTCGCGTATTGAACATTATTTACCAAGTGTTACAGATTATCCATATACTATTGAATATGAATATGAAACCAGATCAGAACAATCTTTAAATTTTCCGGATTGGCATCCGGCCTATAATAACGGTTTAGCTATAGAAAAAAGCTCGTTTACCTTTATTTGTAAACCAACTTTTAGTATCAGGTACAAAGAAGAAAATCTTCCTGAAAAAGAAAGTATTATAACAGCAAACGGATTAAAAACCTATAACTGGCAATTAAATAACGTAAAAGCAATCAGAGAAGAACCGTATAGCCAATATCCCTCCCCTTTAACAGCCTATGTAAAGATAGCACCAGATAAATTTAGTTATGAAGGGATAAACGGAGCATTTAGCAATTGGAACGAATTAGGCAAATGGGTGTATGACAATCTTTTAACAAACAGAGATCTTTTGCCGCAACAAACCATTAACTATGTAAAGGAGCTTACTAAAGAAATTAATAACCCCAAACAAAAAGCACAAAAAATTTATGAATACTTGCAGCAGAAAACTCATTACGTGAGTGTGCAAGTGGGCATTGGTGGATATCAACCATTTAAGGCAAGCGATGTAGATAAGTTGAATTATGGCGATTGTAAGGCTTTGGTTAATTATATGCAGGCCTTACTTAAAGTTGTTAATATAAATTCTTATTACTGTGTTGTTGAAGCAGGGGGTGATAAAGTAAGCATGCTTACCGATTTTGCCAGCATGGCCCAGGGTAATCATATTATTTTATGTATACCTTTTAAAAATGACACCACCTGGTTAGAGTGTACTAATCAAAAAATTCCTTTTGGTTTTTTAGGTGATTTTACAGACAACAGGACTGTATTGGCTTGCACTCCGCAGGGAGGTATATTGCTCCATACGCCTAAATACCTTGCACAAAACAACACACAAATTCGCAAAGGCAGCTTTTTAATAAACGAGACAGGCAATTTGTCTGGCCAGATGGAAACTATTTTTAAAGGCTTACAGTATAACAACAGAGAGACATTAATGAGTTTGTCGCAAACTGAGCAAATTAAAGAATTAACCAAAGTATACCCTATCAATAACATGGAGATAGAAAAGGTTAAATTTGATCAGCAAAAAAGCCCTGAACCAATAACTAACGAGTATTTAAAGTTTACCGGCCGTGATTATGCTTCAAATAGTTCTAATAAACTGTATTTTATGGTAAACCCTGCAAACCGACATAATACAGTGCCTCGCGAAATAAGAAACAGGCAAACGGACGTTTATATCAATGACGGATACACTGATGTGGATGACATAATTTTCACCATACCAAAAGGCTATCATTTAGAAAAGATCCCATTAAATATTGACCTGAAACAACCCTTTGGCAATTATATAGCCAGGTTGGAATTGAAAGACGATCAATTAGTGTATAAACGTAAAATGCAACTGATAGATGGAACTTATAACAAAGATACTTACCAGGATTTAGTTGATTTTTACCAGAAGGTAGCCGATGCTGATAATTATAATGTATCGCTTGTAAAAGATAATTAACTAAATATCCAAATACCCAGTATAATACCTACCACCATAATTACATAAAGTAATATCTCAGTACCGGCAAAGCGTTTGTATTTAGTCCAGAATGAATAATCTTGTTTCGACATATCGGGCACAAAAATATTGAATTATATTTAAGTATGGATAAAGATCGAACAATAAGAAAAGAATTACACGATCAGTTCTGTGCTGATGCGGTGAGAGAATCTGTTATAATGGAACCTGCCCTTGAAAAGTATTTGTACATAGCCCCATGCAACGGTACTATAATTACTCCTTTGGTGGAACTGGCGTGTACAATATAGCCATTTTGCAGGTACACGCCCACATGGCTAAACTGCTTACCGTCAAAATCAAAGAATACCAAATCGCCTTCTTTTAATTCCTCTTCATATTTACGCTTGATAACAGCTACCTGCTGGTAAGTAATGCGTGGTAAATTAATGCCAAATACCTGTTGTTCTAAAAGTAATGTTAAGCCCGAACAATCCACACCGTCCTTATCTAACCCGCCAAATTTATACGGCGTACCGGCCCACAGCTCAATAAAGTTATATAAACGGCCATTGGTTATATCGGTTGACTTAACGCCCATTATCTGGGAATATTTATCGGCTATGCTGGCCTGTGGTTGTACAATTTCGCCGGGATCGCCCTTTAATACTGCCTTTTTACTATGGCAAGACGATAGTATGATAACAACAGTACCCAACAAAAACGCATAGCGGTTTAACTTCATAACCTAAAAGTAACGGGAATTGATCTGATGGAGTTGCCGATGTTTTAAACATATCAACATAGTTAGACGCAAGGTATTGCGTCTCTACATTAATAAATCCGAAATCGAACATTCGAAATCCGAAATCAACCTACCCTTTTATCACCCGCTGTATCTCGTCCAGCTTCATTAAAGCTTCAACCGGGGTTAGGGTGTTTACGTCGAGGTTATTCAGCGTATCGCGGATCTTTACCAGCACCGGGTCGTCAATGCTGAACATCTGCATCTGTACGGCCTGCTTTTGTACTTTCCGGATGCTTTCTTTAATATGTTCTCCGCCGGTACGTTCGTTTTCCAGTTTTTTCAGTATCTCATTAGCACGGCTCAATACCTTTTGCGGCATACCGGCCAATTTGGCCACGTGTATACCGAAACTATGCTCACTCCCCCCCGGCACCAGCTTGCGCAGGAAGATGATCTGGTGGCCGATCTCTTTTACTGTAACATTAAAGTTCTTAATCCGGTTAAAGCTATTGCTCAGTTCATTCAATTCATGGTAGTGGGTGGCGAACAGCGTTTTTGCTTTTGCCGTTGGATGATTATGCAGATATTCGGCTATTGACCAAGCTATCGAGATTCCATCATAAGTTGAAGTACCACGGCCAATTTCATCTAACAGGATCAAACTACGATCTGACAGGTTATTCAGGATACTGGCGGTCTCATTCATTTCCACCATAAAGGTCGATTCGCCTGATGATAAGTTATCAGATGCCCCTACCCTGGTAAAGATCTTATCTACCAAGCCCAGCGATGCTGATTTTGCCGGCACAAAACAACCCATTTGCGCCATCAGTACGATCAATCCTGTCTGCCTTAACAAAGCCGATTTACCCGCCATGTTTGGCCCGGTAATGATAATGATCTGTTGGGTTTCAGAATCCAGGAAAACATCATTGGTGATATAATCCTCTCCCTGCGGTAAGGTCTTTTCGATCACCGGGTGGCGGCCGCCTTTTATATCGATCACCTTACTATCATTCATCTCCGGCTTAACATAGTAGTTTTTAATGGCGATGGTAGCAAAGTTCAACAATACATCCAGCCGGGCTATTAGTTGCGCGTTTAGCTGGATAGGTTTGATATATTCGGCCAAAGCATAGAGCAGGTCGTTATAGAGTTTGGTCTCTAAGGCGAGTATCTTTTCTTCGGCACCTAATATTTGTTCTTCGTATTCTTTTAGTTCGGGAGTGATATAACGCTCGGCATTTACCAGGGTTTGCTTACGGATCCAATCCGCAGGCACTCTTTCTTTATGGGTATGCGTTACTTCGAGGTAATAGCCAAACACGTTATTGAAGGATACTTTTAATGATGGTATCCCCGTACTCTCCGCTTCCCGTTTTTGGATCTCTAATAAGTAACCCTTGCCACCGAAAGCAATTTTACGCAATCGGTCTAGTTCTTCATTAATACCATCGTTCATCACAGAACCTTTTACCAGCATTACCGGCGGCTCCGGATGTAGTTCTTTAGCTATCTTTTCTACTATAAGGCTGCATGGGTTTAGCTGTTCGCCAATTGCTTTTAAAGGCAGGCTTATGGACTGCTCGCACAACGCCTTGATCGATTCAATAGCTATCAATGCCTTTTTCAACTGGCAAACCTCTCTTGGATTAGCTTTTTGCAAGCCGATCTTTGATATCAGCCTTTCCAGGTCGCCTATCTGGCGAATCTGCTGCTGCAGTTCTTCACGCAGTTCTTCCTGGCCTATCAGGTATTCTACAACACCTAAGCGATCATTAATGGGCTTAAGTTCTTTCAACGGCATCACTATCCAGCGGCGCAGCAGCCTTGCTCCCATTGGCGAACTGGTTTGATCCAATACCTCTACCAGCGTATGCGCGTTCTCATTTGCCGAACCGATCAGTTCAAGGTTACGCACACTGAAACGGTCAAGCCATAGATACCTGTCCTCTTCTATCCGGCTTATGGCCGATATATGTTGCAGGTTGCGGTGTTCGGTCTCATTCAGGTAATGCAACGCTACGCCAGCGGCCACTATACCCAGGTTGAGCTTATCAATACCAAAACCTTTTAATGATTTAACACCGAAGTGCTTTAACAGCGTTTCGTGTGCGTAATCGCCGCTGTAGGGCCATTCATCGAGGGTATACGTATAGTAGCGGTCGCTATAGTTTTCTTTAAATTCGGTTTGTTTGCTTTTCTGATAGATCACTTCGCTGGGGCTAAAGCCTTGCAGCAGCTTGTCTATATAGTCGCTATTACCCTGTGCGGTCAGGAACTCGCCGGTTGAGATATCTATCAGGGCTATGCCGATGCTGTTCTTCTCGAAATACAGCGATGCCAGGTAGTTGTTACTTTTTTGATTAAGGATATGATCATTGGTGGCAACACCGGGGGTCACCAATTCAGTAACGCCGCGTTTTACAATGGTCTTGGTGGTTTTGGGGTCCTCTAACTGGTCGCAAATGGCAACCCGCTGCCCGGCACGTACCAGCTTAGGCAAATAGGTATCCAGCGAATGATGCGGGAAGCCTGCCAGCTCAATAAAAGTAGCAGCGCCATTACCACGGCGGGTAAGGGTGATACCCAATATACCGGCGGCCTTAATGGCGTCTTCGCCAAAGGTCTCGTAAAAATCGCCTACACGAAACAGCAGCAAAGCACCGGGGTACTTAGCCTTAATGGTATTATACTGCTGCATTAAGGGTGTTTCTTTTGTAGCGTCTTTTGCCAAACGGATTATTGCTTTTTATGTGACCGGTAAAGTTAATGCAATGATTGGGCTTTATGCGGATTGTTGAAAATTCGGCGTTTTGTGGATAGCATTTCTACTTCAGGTGATCCACTATGGATGTGTAACAGTTTTGAACTTTGGATCAGCATTATTTTGCAAATAACTGATAACAAGATATTTGACTTTTTAATGATAGTTTCCTGTAACAGTTTGGATCACTAAATATGACTTACAGGTCATATTTGGAACACCCATTTTCTGACAAAATAGCGCCACCATATCAATAGATAAAGTTGTTAGCCGAAAAAATTATTTTGTAAGTTAGCTTTATGAAAATAGCCACCTACAATGTTAACGGCGTAAACGGGCGATTACCCGTATTGCTTCGCTGGCTGGAAGAAACCCAGCCTGATGTAGTTTGCCTGCAGGAATTGAAAGCTCCGCAAGAAAAATTCCCCGAACAATCTATTACAGACGCAGGTTATAACGCCATATGGCACGGGCAAAAAAGCTGGAACGGTGTAGCTATATTGGCTAAAGGCGAGATCAAAGAACTAAAACGTGGCCTGCCCGGCGCCCCAACCGACGAGCATAGCCGCTACATTGAGGCTTTAATAAACAATGTAGTAGTCGGCTGCCTTTACCTGCCTAACGGTAACCCTGCTCCCGGCCCTAAGTTTGATTATAAATTGCAATGGTTCGAGCGTTTTATTACGCATGCAGCCGGGTTACTGGCACGCGGGATACCTGTGGTATTGACCGGCGACTATAATGTGATACCGACAGAACAGGACGCATATAAACCCGAACGCTGGCTGGACGATGCCCTGTTCAGGCCTGAAACACGCGAGGCTTTTCACCGTTTGGTAGCGCAAGGATGGACGGATGCAATCCGCAAGTTATACCCTACCGAAACCATCTACACTTTTTGGGATTATTTCAGGAATGCCTATGGCCGTAACGCGGGCCTGCGAATAGATCATTTTTTATTAAGCCCACAGGTTGATGAGCGTTTATTGGCTGCCGGGGTAGACAAACATGTTCGCGGCTGGGAAAAATCAAGCGACCATGCGCCTGTTTGGATAGAGTTAGCTTAAGCGCATATTTTTTTTTAATTGTAATATAGTTTTTACAAAACTTTAGTTTTAAATTTGGATAACAGTCCAATTTCTATCCCTAAAGAAGTGAAAACTATTTTGATTAAACCCAAGGCTATTATATGGCTGGTACCGGCGTTGCTAATTGGTATTAGCTTTTCATCGTGCAGTAAAAAAAATGAAATTGACAGCGTTGCTAACCCTGCATCAGGTTACGTAACCTTTGTTAATGCCGCGCAAGGTATTGCAACACAAGATTTTTTTGTTGACAATATCAAAATAAACAATACCGGGCTGGCATATGCAGAATCAACCGGTTATGTTGAAATAAAAACAGGTGGACACCAGCTGCAGGTTAAATCATCAGTAAATTCAATTTTAAATCATACCAGCACATTTAGTGTTACCGCGCCTTACTATTACAGTATTTTTTATGCTGATGATAAGTCGACTTTACTGGTTGACGATAATCGTGCTACACCAAAAGCCGGAAAATGTCGCGTACGCTTTGTTAACCTGAGCTCCGCAATTGGCAATGTAGATATCGGCATAAAAGGTGGCGCTAAAATTGTAAGCGGACTGGATTACAAGACATATTCCGGATATTATGACCTTGATCCGGGCACCGCGTTTTTTATATACCAGGGCGGGTCAAACGTCATATTAAAAAACATACCGGTTGTATTAGAGATGGGGCATCTGTATGCTATTTATTTTACCGGCACTTCATCATCTGCCGTTAAATATCAATTACTAACGCTTGACTGATAACAGGCACCATTATCAAACAACAGCTTTATAATGCTCAACCACCGGGAAAGGATCATAATAATGATGCAACAAGCGCTTCCATTCTAAATACGCTGCTGATTGCCTGAAACTTACGGTATGGTCTTCTAAAGTTTCCCACTCAACCAGTAATAAGTATTGGTTTTGTCGTTCAATACATTTACTCAGCGAGTGCTTGGTATATCCTTTTATGGAACTGATATATTGGCCGGCTGTAACAAAGTCTTTTTCAAATTGGGCTTCTTGTCCGGGGATTACGTTTAATAGGGCTACTTCTAAGATCATAAGTTCATATATATGAGCATGCAATTTATATATAAGCCTGCACATTAGGGTCAACCTCATCCTCAAAAACATCGGGTTGGATAATTACAAAACGGATCCGGTCAAATTCTTTTTTTATCTCTTCGCGGATCCGGTCTATTGCGTCATTAATCTCGGCGGTATCCAGGTTGGGTTTAAAAGCTACTATCATCATCACCAATATTTCTTCGGGCGATTGATAGGTAGACATTAAATGCATCAGGCTCAATACATCTTTATCCCCTTCGGTGATTTCCTTTATGCGCTTTTTGGTATCCTTGCGTATCCCCTCGCCCATTAATAAGCTGCGGCTTTCGCGTGCCAGGATCAATGACACCACTACCAGAATTAGCCCAACTAATAAAGAAGCTACACCATCTATATAAGGCTTATTTAAACGGTGACTCAGATAAAGGCAAATCATCACAATAAACAAACCCACTACCGCGGCGCTATCTTCAAATAACACCAAAAAAGTTGATGGGTCTTTACTGTTAATGATGGCATCCCACCAGGTTTGGCCATTGCGCAATTTATTAAACTCTTTGGCGGCAATAATTAATGATGTACCCTCAAATACTACAGACGCGGCAAGTACTACATAGCTCCAGGTAGCATCACCTAATTCAATAGGGTGCAAAATATGGGTTACTCCCTGGTAAATGGATATACCGCCACCCAACCCAAAAATAAGTATCGAAACCACGAACGACCAGAAATATAGTTCCTTGCCATATCCTAATGGATGATATTTATCCGGTTTCTTTTTACTCAAACTAAGGCCCAGTAATAAGAGTAACTGGTTAATAGTATCAACCACAGAGTGTACCCCCTCTGCTATCATTGCGGCGCTATGGCTTATAGCACCGGCAATAAATTTGGTGACCGCTATTAACAGGTTTGCCAAAAGCGCCGCGTATATTGATCTGTTTACCCCTGCCATATTTATTAGGGATAATAAAAAAATGGCTATTATGTTTTTAAATGCTTATAACCATATAATATTTTCGAAAAAATATTGTTATAGGTGTTATATTCAAAACCTATATTTACCTCATTATGAAAACAAAGCTTTACCCCAAAAAACTAACTTCCTTATACCTAATATTCTCAGTGCTATTTTTAATGGCTACCGGCTTTACCTCCTGTAAAAAAAAGACAGAAGTTACCGGCACATCTTATATACAGTTTGTTAATGCTTCAGAAACATCATCGCCTATTGATTTTTATGTAGATAATAATAAAACAAACCCCTCGCCATTAGCCTACACCCAAAGTGTGGGTTATTTTGCTATTAGTACTGCAAGTCATCCTGCTGCTATTAAAATAGCTTCTACCGGTGCTACAGTTGTGCCATTTACGCTAACTTCAGAACCTAACGTTTACTACAGCATCTTCTATTTCGGTGGACTAACAACCGCTTATACTGACGATATTACAGCACCGCAAACAGGTAAAGCCCGGGTACGTTTTATTAATCTTAATTTAGGCCTTACAGCTAATATTGATTTTGGTATAACAGGCGGTGCAACATTAGTTACATCATTAAGCAGCGCCATAAACTCTTCTTATATGGATGTTGCGCCGGGTGCCAGCTTTTCAGTTTACAATACCGGTACAACTACTGTGTTATTAACCATACCTACCACTATTCAAGCCGGGCATATTTATACGATCTATCTTTCCGGAGATGAATTGGGTAGCATAGCGGGTAACGTATTATTGCAAAAATAACCGACAGCTATATATTCAACAAAAAAGACCCGATACTTTCCTATCGGGTCTTTTTGTTTTACCATGCGGCAATTTATTGTTTACTTAGCATGATGATGAAAGTTGTTTACCTGGCTATTATATTTATTGCAGCTATAATGTTTATACGTACTATACGGCGGTAAATAATTACTTGTTTTTGTAATTTTCAATAAACCACTTTAAAGCACCATTTAAATTTGATTTTTTATAGGCCAGTACCACTTCTGTATTAACAGGTATATCGGCCAGTTCAAAAAACGATAGTTTTAAACCTGCATATTGCTGTTTTAGAGATAGCGGCAATATAGATACCCCTAAACCGGCCTCCACCAATTGTACTATGGAGTGAACATTATTCACCTCATGTGTGATATCCGGTTTAAAACCAAGCCTATGGCATATTTCAACTAATTTATCATGGTAATGCGGCGCGTATTCTTTGTTGAAAAATATAAATGGCCGTTCCTTTATAAACTCGGCCAGCTTAAAGTTATTGTTGAATTTCTGGGCTGTTGATGGCATTACCACCATAAACGGATCAAAAAATAAAGTTTGTACAGTTAGCTTTTCGGATTGTACCGGCGCTCTTAATATACCTACATCCAGCTTACCTTGCTCTAATGCTTCTATTTGTTTAATAGTTGGCCGTTCATACAAACTGGTCTTTATATATGGAAAAAACTGCCGCAACGATTTCAGCACCTCGGCTAAATGTGGTTGATATACTGAGCTGATATAGCCTATTTTCAACTCGCCACTATCTGCCGCCTGGTGAATTTGGCGGATAGTATGTTTACTTTCTTCTAATTGCGCAAAAATGGAGTCGACCGTTGTAGCAAAATACTTTCCGGCCTCGGTTAATACAACACGTTTATTGTTACGCAAAAAAAGCTGCACGCCCAATTCATCTTCCAGTTCTTTGATCTGCCTGCTTAATGGTGGTTGCGAAATAAACAAACTGGCAGCAGCGTTTCTAAAATGCAGGTGCTCTGCAACGGCTTTAAAGTATATCAAGTGTCTTATTTCCATTTTTATGATACCTAATAGCTATCAATAATTGATAAAATTGATATTTTTCAAATATTATAAAATCAAATAGCTTTGACAACATAAATCAAACACTAAACTATTATGTCAGTAAATTTTTCCAACAAAGCTACTAACGAAGAGATCAGGACCCGTTTTGATAACGACGTAGAGCGTTTTTCAAATGTAGATACCGGACAAGCAACTACTATTGATGCCCCATTAACTATGGAGCTTTGCACCGAAGCTGCAAAATATGTTAACCCAAGTGCTACAAACCTGTTAGATATTGGTTGCGGCGCCGGTAACTATACCTTAAAGATGTTAAGCAAGATACCTAATCTTAACTGCACTTTAAATGATTTAAGCATGGCAATGCTTGAACGCGCTCATGAACGTGTTTCGGCACAAACTACCGGCCGGGTAACTATAATTCAGGACGATATGCGCAATTTGGATTTGCCTGACAATAACTTTGACATCATTTTAGCTGCAGCTACCTTTCATCACTTACGTGGGGATGCCGATTGGGAAAACGTTTTCAGTAAGTTATACAAAACATTAAAACCCGGTGGCAGCATCTGGATATCAGACCTGATAACGCATGATACTGAACCGTTGAACAGATTATTTCAACAACGTTATAGCGATTACCTGGATACATTGGGCGGGCCTGAGTATCGCCAAAAAGTGCTGGACTATGTAGCGCATGAAGATACCCCCCGCTCTGTTAACTACCAGATGGACCTGTTAAAGAAGGTAGGTTTTACGGGAGTAGAAATACTGCATAAGAATTCTTACTTCGCTGCCTTTGGGGGAATAAAATAGGCAGTAGGCAGTAGGCAGTAGGCAGTAGGCAGTAGGCAGTAGGCAAATGTAAGTTTATCTTAACCTCAACCACCAACTACTCACTATTCTCCACTCACTATTCACTCCTCACCATTCAATATTTTTTACCATCTTCGGCCACAAAATAAAACATAATGATAAACGTAAACGAATATTTTGACGGCGCGGTAAAATCACTGGCCTATACTGCCGCTGATGGCAAATCAACCATAGGGGTTATTGAAACCGGCGAGTACGAATTTGGCACATCGACCCACGAAATCATGACTGTTATTGAAGGCGAGTTAGTAGCACTACTACCGGGTGCGCAAAACTGGGAAACTTTTACTAACGGACAATCTTTTGAGGTACCTGCCAATACATCGTTTAAAGTAAAAACTGCCGGGCAAAGCTCTTATTTGTGCAAATACAAATAACACCATAAGCTGATTATCTTATATTTGATAGCACAAACTTTAATCTATCAAACTATGGATCATTCATTGATAACTACCGGTATTAATTTAGAAGGGTACCGTATTGTTAAACATTTTGGCGTGGTACGGGGCATAACGGTTCGTAGCCGGAGTGTCGCGGGTAATATAGCCGGGGGCTTTCAGTCGTTGTTTGGCGGCAGGCTATCTATATATGTAGAGCTTTGCGAAAACGCGCGCGAAGAAGCATATCAACTATTGATACAACACGCCCAGGCCATAGGCGCTAACGCCATTATAGGTATGCGTTATGATGCTAATGAAATAATGCAGGGCGTTACAGAGGTATTAGCTTACGGTACCGCTGTTGTGGTTGAGAAAGTATAGTTGCGATTACACTGATTTTAAATACTGATTTCACCGATTATTATGGATCGGTGAAATCATTTAATAAATCCGTGAAATTCTTTATTATTTAAAATAGCTGAGTGGTATCTCTTTCCACATACCGTGGGCCAGGCCGCCTGTTAACAATTCATAAATCAGGTATATCGGCCAAAATATATAGCAAAGTATCAGCTTAATAATAGAATGGTTATAATACCAGTTAATCATTAACGCGTATAAACCTAGTAATAAGTACAAAATACTAGTATCTCTTTTTTTCATAATGCTCATTAGTTAAAATGTATTTATAGGCTAAGTTAAAAATTACCTATACGTCTTTCTATTTTTCATGCACTCTTTTTGCGCTAATTCTGGCTTTCAAAAAGGTCTTTGCAACCGTTAAAAACCAATAAGTTTTCCACATATTGACAAAATAGCTTAAAAAAGGGGCTTTTTCCACATTTTTAGCGATAAAAAATATTCAATTTTATATACTACTTAACAACAATAAACTATGTTTGTGAAAACAATTCACACCTAACAAGGGTTAACTTTTATAAACAATTAAAAACTTATCATGGCAACACCTACAAGTGGCGGCATTACCGCTTATTCAGTAAAAACAAAAACTAAAAACGTTCCAATGATCGATCCAACTATTGATGTAAAATCTGGAAGATACATTGCTACAGGTAAAGACAGCGCAGGCAACAAAATGGCTGCAATTATGAGCAAAGCTACGGCTGAAGGTCATATCGCAAGCGGAGCTGCTAAAAAAGGCAGTGGCTGGTAAATAATACTTTCGGTTACGCCGAAGTATAACAAACAAGGCAGGGTCTTAACAGACCCTGCCTTGTTTGTTTACCAGCTTTTATAAGGTCTTACAGACAAGCTGGAATTATAATATTTTTCTTGTCCGGTAACCTCTTCTGTTACCCATGGCGGCAGTTCAAACGCCTCATCCTCGCTATCCAGTTCTATCTCGGCAATTATTAAACCATCATTATCACCCAAAAAAACATCCACCTCCCATAACTTATCTTCAAAGCTGACGTAATAGCGCGTTTTTTCTAAGCCTGTAATGACGAACTGTTCATAAAGCTCGCTTGCATCATCAACAGGTATCTCATACTCATATTCGTTACGGCTGATGCCCTTAGTACCGCTTTTAAAAGTAAGATAAGCCGTTACGGGGGTAATACGTAATCGGATGGTCTTGTCCGTATTGTTTAACATATACCCTTGTTGCAATTTCTCGCCAGCAGGTTTAGGTACTTGCTCCCACTTTTGTTTATTCACTAAAAACTTTCGTTCTATTTCAATGCCCATGTTAATTTTGCTTATCAGTTATTCTTACTATCCAATTTAGCTTGATTTATACTACAAAATGTAAAAAAGTGTTAAAGTATAATATGCTTGAACATACTATTGCATAAATAGATATATTTATCCATCTTTTTAATACGATAAAACTTACTAATGAATCTAAGAAAAATTGTTGCCCTACTGTTTTTATTATTTATATCGTGCTTACCGGCATTTTCTCAAACAGACACCGTAAGTGTAAAAACCATTGTTTCAAAAACTATCAAATACAACAGCGATTATCCGTTCGAAAAAGTATACCTGCATTTAGATAAACCTTACTATGCTGTTGGCGATACCATATGGTTTAAAGCCTATGTAACTGCAGATGTGACTATCAACGATGATATGACCAAAAACAAACACTTGCCATCAGATTCGAGTAAAATTGTTTATGTGGATATAATAAGCAGCAAAGATTCTATTGTACAAGTTATAAAACTTCCGGTAATAGGCGGCATGGCATTTGGGAATATCATATTACCTAAAGAAAATTACAAAGAAGGCAATTATCATATAAGGGCATATACTAACTGGATGCGCAATTTTGATCCGGCATATTTTTTTAACAAAAACATACCTGTTGGTACTATTGTAGATAAAAACGTTTTTAACAGCATTACCTTATCAGGATCTGTAAAAAACAATGTGGCAAAGGTTGATGCCATAATTCATTATTACACCGTTGACGGGCGCGACTATGCCGGCCGAAAAGTAAGTTGGCGGGCGCAAAATCTTGACGATGAAACCTTGGGTAAAGGCAAAGGCACTACAGACAGCAAAGGCAATATCACAATCAATTTTACTACCAACAAAACAACCGGCTTAAATACAGCCACGTTAACTGCAGGTATTGATATCAATAGCAATACCATTGCCAGCACCTATTCTTTAAAGAATATTGTATCCCCAACAGATGTGCAGTTTTTTCCTGAAGGTGGCGAGTTAATAAACGGCATCAAATCAAAAGTGGCTTTTAAAGCCATAGCCCCTAATGGATTAGGTACTGATGTAAAAGGCACTATTACTGATAACAGCAACACAACCGTTGCTACTATTAGTGCACAACATTTAGGTATGGGCGTGTTTGACCTGGAACCCCAATCAGGCAAAACTTACAAAGCGGTTTTAACTTTTCCGGATGGATCACAAAACACTTATGACTTACCAAAGGCTAAAGATAATGGAATAACATTGGCCATAAATAATACAGACCCCAACCGGATATTACTCTCAATTTCTGCAAGCGACGCGTTTTTTGCTGCCAATAAAGGAAAAATGATGACCATTTTAGGTCAAAGCGGACAAGTAGTGTGCTACGCCGGGCAAACTTCGTTAACCAGCAAAACATACTCGGCTGCGGTACCAAAATCAAAATTCCCATCAGGGATAGTACAGTTTACCATCTTTGCATCAAACGGCGAAGTACAGGCAGAACGGATTGTTTTTGTTCAGCGCAATGATCAACTAAAAATTGGATTAAGCTCACCCAAAACAACTTATACAGCCAGAGATCATGTAACGTTTAATGTAAATGCTAAAACAGCAGCCGGCCAAGCCGCATTAGCCAATTTATCAGTAACAGTATTAGATGACAAGAAGGTTCCTTATGATGAAAACGCTGAAACTACCATTTTAACCTGCGTTTTACTTACGTCTGAACTGAAAGGATATATTGAAAAACCTAACTATTATTTCAATAACATTACTGAAAAAACCGCTGCCGATCTGGATGTCTTAATGCTTACCCAAGGTTACAGACGCGTTAGTTATAAAGAAATACTGGCAGACAAGCAACCAACGATAAAATATTTGCATGAGGATGGTATTGATATTACCGGTTCATTACGTACTGCGTCCGGGATGCCGGTTTCGCGCGGTGTTATCAATTTTTATGTTAAAAACATGCGGGTATCTGCAACGGTGAACACGGCTACCAACGGCGATTTCAGGATACCTAAGTTGTTTTTTCCGGATTCTGTAAAGGCTGTTATTAATGCCAAGGGATCTTTTAATGGCAATAATTTATTGATCATACTTAACAACACAACTTCGCAATCTGTTACCCCAAATACTAACACACCCGACGAGGTAATTAATATTGATACCGCATTAAATGCTTTTCTGCAAAACGACAAAAAAGAGGCGCTTAATACACACGAAATAAAAGAGGTAGTA